>NZ_JAFCUF010000008.1:0-235387 GCF_049896385.1 Hymenobacter sp. B1770 | reverse complement strand
GCCAACAACGCCCACGTGCGGTCACTGATTTCGTCTAATTGATTCACGAACGCAAAGCTAATTGTCCGTACAACCTAGCCCGGGCCTTGCAGCAACAGGTAAGCAACCTCGAGCAGCTCGACAGCAAGCAGGAACCCTTGTACGAGCAAACCCTAACGGAGCTACGCGCCATGCAGGCGCTGTTCGACCACGATGTGCATCTCAGCGGCCACAACCACCAAGCTTGGCAGGCCATGATTGCCCGGCAGCTAAGCGCACTAGAGCCGTACGCCAGCAAGACCGTCACGGTGAAGACCAGAGGGGCTACGTGAATGGTAGAAGCGCAAAGCGGCTGAAGCTTCGGGAGCTTCAGCCGCTTTGGCTTTTATGCCGCAGAGCGGACAATTACATGTGAATAGCGCGGTTCTCCGTAGCCGCCAAGCACGCTTCTTTCATGGCCTCGGCGTAGGTGGGGTGCGAGTGGCTCATGCGGGCCACGTCCTCGGCGGAGGCGCGGAACTCCATGGCGGTCACGGCTTCGGCGATGAGGTCGGCGATGCGCGGGCCTATCATGTGCACGCCCAGGATTTCGTCGGTGGTTTTGTCGGCCAGCACCTTCACGAAGCCGTCGGTGTCGCCGCTGGCGCGGGCGCGTCCACTGGCTTTGAAGGGGAAAGAGCCCACTTTGTAGGCCTTGCCCTGCTCCTTGAGCTGCTCTTCGGTGTAGCCTACGCCGGCCACTTCGGGCCAAGTGTACACCACGCCGGGGATGAGCAGGTAGTTGATGTGCGGCTTCTGGCCCACGATGGTTTCGGCCACGAACACGCCTTCTTCCTCGGCCTTGTGGGCCAGCATGGCGCCCCGCACCACGTCGCCGATGGCGTAGATGCCGGGCACGTTGGTTTGCAGGTGCTCGTCGACCTTGATGCGGCCTCGCTCTTCCATTTCCACGCCCGCGGCTTCCAGGTTGAGGCCGGCGGTGTAGGGCACGCGGCCCACGGCCACCAGGCAGTAGTCGCCCTCAAACTTCACCTCCTCCCCTTTCGGGTTGGTGGCGGTCACGGTCACGGTGTCGCCGTCGCGGGTGGCGCCGGTCACTTTGTGGCTGAAGAAAAACTCGATGCCGATTTTGCCCAGCACGCGGCGCAGCTCTTTGCCGAGGCCGCGGTCCATGGTCGGGATGATGCTGTCCATGAACTCCACCACCGACACTTTGGCGCCGAGACGGGCGTACACGGAGGCCATTTCGAGGCCAATCACGCCGCCGCCAATCACAATCATGTGCTTGGGCACTTCGCGGATGTTCAGGGCCTCAGTGCTGGTGATGATGCGCTCCTTGTCCTGGGCAATGAACGGCAGCACCGTAGGCTTGGAGCCGGTGGCGATGATGACGTTCTTGGTTTCAATCTGCTGGGCCTCGCCGCCCGCGGTGGGCGCGATGCTGATGTGGTTTTTGTCAACAAAAGAACCCACGCCGGTGAGGACGTCGATTTTGTTCTTTTTCATCAGATAGGAGATGCCGTCGACGTTGGCTTTCACCACGCCGGCCTTGCGGTCTATCATCTGGTTCATGTTCACCCGCAGATTGTCCAGCTCCACGCCATGCTCCTTGAAGGCCGTGTGGGCGTTGTGGTAGTGCTCCGACGAGTCGAGCAGCGCCTTGCTGGGGATGCAGCCCACGTTGAGGCAGGTGCCGCCTAAAGTGGGGTATTTCTCGATGAGGGCGGTTTTGAGGCCCAGCTGGGAACAGCGGATGGCGGCCACGTAGCCCCCAGGACCGGAGCCGATGACAGTGACGTCGTATTGATTCATAGAGCCAGATATTCGGTGATGTTTCGCTGCGCGAAGGTACGGCGCGAAGTGTGCGGGAGCAGGACAGTTTCTTAAGATAGAACGAATAAAAGCACGGTCATGCAGAGTGCAGCGTGGGGAACCTCACCCCCGCGCTGCACGTGGCTGCACGTTCAATTACTCCACCAACACTCCGATGTAGTAGTTGAACGTGTCGACCTCCAGCGTCTCCCGGGTAGCACCCGCCAGCTGCTTGATGGGCTCAAACTTGGTGGTGAGCGGAATGAATTGGTATTCCCCACCCCTCACCCTCATGCGAACGGGCATGTCGAATCCCGGCACATTGGATATCCAGCGGGCCACGGGCTCGTTGTTTTCGAAGCGCACTTCCAGCGTGGGGATGCTGGGGTGGCGCAGGTACTGGTCGAAGATTTTGGTGAGGTCCTGGCCGCTTTCGCGGTTGAAATAGTCGATGACTTGCTGGCCCGTTACCGTCTGGTGGTAGAAGGTGCTGGAAAGGCCGCGCAGCAGCTGGCGCCACTTCGCATCGTCGTTGATGACGGTACGCAGCATATTCAGCATATTGCTGCCCTTGTCGTACATGTCGCCCGAGCCTTCCTGGTTCACGCCATAGGGGCCGATGATGGGGCCATCGTTCTGGATGTTGCGGCGCTGGCCGTGGATGTACTCCTGGCCGGCTTGCTTGCCAAACTGGCTTTCCACGAACAATGCTTCGGAATAGGTAGTGAAGCTCTCGTGCACCCACATGTCGGCAATGTCTTTGGTGGTGATGTTGTTGCCAAACCACTCGTGGCCGCTTTCGTGAATGATGATGAAATCCCACTTCGAGCCCCAGCCAGTCGCCGACCGGTCGCGGCCGAGGTAGCCGTTTTGGTACTTGTTGCCGTAGGCCACGGCGCTTTGGTGCTCCATGCCAAGGTGCGGCGCCTCCACCAGCTTGTAGCCATCCTCATAGAATGGGTACGGGCCGAACCAGTATTCCATAGATTTCAGCATGGGCCGCACGTTGTCGGCAAACTGTTTTTTGGCCTTGGCCAAGTTCTCGGGCAGCACCCAATAGTCGAGGGTGAGCGGGCCCTTTTCCCCAGGGTAAGTACCGCCGCTGATGTGCTGATAGTCGCCCACGTTCAGGGCCACGTCGTAGTTGTTGATGGGGTTGCGCACGGCCCAGTCGAAGCGGGTGTATCCACCCTTGAGCTTGGTGGTTTTGCGTAGGCGGCCGTTCGAAATGTTTTTCAGACCGTTCGGCACACTCACGCTGATGAGCATGCTGTCAACTTCATCGGCCTGCTGGTCTTTGGTGGGCCACCAGATGCTGGCGCCAGTGCCCTGGCAGGCGGTGGCCACCCAGGGCTTGCCCTTGGCATCCTGCGAAAACACCATCCCGCCATCCCAGGGGGCTTTTTTTGCCACGATGGGGTTGCCGGAGTACTGCACCGTAAACTCATCGCGGCTGCCTTTGGCAATGGTGGTGGGGAAGGTAACGAACACGGCATTGGCCTCGCGGGTGTAGGGCACCTCCTTGCCTTTATACAGCACCTTTTCCACTTTCAGATTCGCAAACAGGTCAAACTGCAGCCGGGTGAAATCCTGCGTGGCGGTGTAGCGAAACAAATTGGAACCGCTGATGAAGCGCTTGGCCGGGTCCAGCTTCACGTCGAGGTGGTAGTAGTTGAGGTCGTAGCAGGTGCGCAGGGGCGTTTGGCCGCCGCGCAGGGAATCGGCGCGGGTGAAGGTGGGCTTGTTTTGCAGCAACTGCCCGGCAGCCGGGGCGAACGGGCCCAGTAGCAACAGCAGCAAGAGAAGCACTTTGTTGTTTGTCATGCTGCAAAGCAACAACGGCAGTGGGAATTAACGCCGAGGCCACTACTCGCACCCGTCATGCTGACGAAGGCACTTGCGAAAGTACTGTTGCACCCGAACGTTCCGCTCATTCTATCGGGCGTAATTTTGCGGCAGCACTTATTAATTATATGTCTAGTTCAAGTTCCGCTGCCGCTCCTTCGCGGGTAGCAATGCTATTGGCCTTTGCGGCCGTTTATCTTATCTGGGGCTCTACTTATCTGGTCATGAAGTTCGCCATTGCCAGCATGCCGCCGCTGCTCATGGCAGGCACGCGCTACGGCATGGCGGGGGGGCTACTCTACCTCGTAATGCGCCTGCGCGGCGAGCCGCGACCCAGCTGGCGGGGCTGGGGCCACGCCTTGGTCATTGGCATCTGCCTGCTGGGCTTTGGCAATGGCGGCACCACGTTTGGGGTGCTGTATTTGCCCAGCGGCACCACCTCGCTGCTGGTCGCCACGGTACCCATGTTTCTGGCGCTGCTGGGGTGGATGAGCGGCGTGACGCCCCGCCCCACGCGCTGGGTGTCGGTAGGGCTGGCGGCGGGCCTGCTGGGCATGTATCTGCTGGCGGCGCATCCCAGCTCGGCGGGCGTGCTGCGGCCGGGCCACCCAGAAATCGGCATCACCTTAGTGTTGCTGGCGGCCGTGATGTGGTCGGTAGGCTCACTCTATTCCAAGAAGCACCAGCCGGCCTCCTCTCCTTTCATCTCCGGCGGCATGCAGATGATTTGTGGCGGCGTGGCCATGCTCATTCTGGGTTTGCTGCGGGGCGAAGCCGATGGGTTTGAGCTGGCGCAGGTAACTACCAAGTCCTGGATGGCATATGCGTACTTGGTCACCTTTGGCTCCATTGTAGCGTTCACGGCCTACATTTGGCTGCTGCGCGTGGTGGAGCCAGCGCTAGCAGGCACCTACGCGTTTGTAAATCCGGTGGTGGCCGTGCTGCTGGGCTGGGCATTCGCGGGCGAGGTTCTGAACCCGCAAATGCTGGGCGGCGCGGCCCTTATCGTACTGGCTGTGGTGCTGGTGGTGCTGGGCGGGCGCCGCAAAAAGGAAGTACCCGTGGCAGCACCAGAAGCGGCAGTCGAAGCCTGATTGTGTAGTATGGCTGCTTCTTCACTACCTGACTTGCGCACCGAAGCCGACATTGTCAGCCTAGTTGATGCGTTCTACACCCGGATAAACGAGGATGCGTTGCTACGGCCCATTTTTAACGACGTAGCACGGGTAGACTGGGCCGCCCATCTGCCCATTATGTACGACTTCTGGAGCAGCGTGCTCCTGGGTACCAGTCGCTACAAAGGCCGGCCCTTTGCCAAACATTTTCCATTGCCCATTCAGGCCGCGCATTTCCAGCAATGGCTGGCGCTTTTTCGCGCCAGCGCCGATGAGTTGTTTGCCGGTCCAAAAGCGGCCGAGGCGAAAGTCAAAGCTCAGCACATAGCGGCCATGTTCGAGCATCGCATGAAGCCAAATCCGCTGTCCCTGCTTCCTGATTAGTGCTTTACAATGGCCTCCACTCGCCGTGTGCCGGCCGCTGCCCGCTCAGCAAAGCCGCGCCCCCAGCCAGCACCAGGGCGTCCTCGCCCACCCCAACCAGCGCAATCGGCACCCCTGACTTTTCGCTGATGCCGGTGCGCAAGGCATAGCTGATGAACGTAGCGGCTACTGCCACTGCCCCTCCCAGCACGCCCCCGCCCACGGCACTTCCGTGACGCGACTTGTACCACGCCGCCCCCACCAGCGCCCCAGATACCAATCGGCCCAGCAGTACTTCCGGGGCAATCCGGTTGGGCATCATGGGCAGCTTGTCGGCCACTATCTCCCCGGCCGCTATGGCCTTCAGCGCTGTGGCCGTGGCGGGCTTCCGTAAAAACCGGAGCGGCGAGCCATCCAAGCCGCCGTGGGGCTGCCGTGAAAGGTAATGGCTCAGAAACGCTGGGGCACTCATGCTGCGCATACCGGCCAGGGTGGCGAAGCCTAAAACGGGCCAGAACTTGGCGGAACGGGGAGCTTTCTTCGGATGCTTCATAGGGATTAAGGCTAAGTGCTTTTAAACGGCAGCAGTGGCTTTTAAGTCGTGAAATGTCACAAAAAAGCGGCCGACGTTAGCTGTCGGCCGCTTCTGTTTGGTTTTCTAAGAGGTGCGAAATGAGGGCTTATTTAGTTCGTACTGCTGCTATCCAATGGCAGCGCGCTGCTTCTCTTCGATGTGATGATAGGCGGGCTTGCGCGGAGCTAGGTCGCGCAGGTACTGCAGGTCCATGATGCTGAAACCCACTTTTGAAAAGAAGGGCACCACCACAAACAGCAATGTTTCCGTCGTTTGATTTAGGAAGCCAATACCCGAGGGTCCCAGTGCCCAAATGGTTGGGTAGCTAAACCACAGCAGGGTCAGAAAGCTTACCAGTTTATTGTAGATGCTCCCCAGCTCAGCGTCGCTATCAGTTGCAATGCGGCGTAGCGGCACCCATATCAGGTACAACACTGCCACAAAAGCGCCTACCCCGCAGGTGTACCACATCCAGCGGGCCGTGCTCGACTCGGACAAATCCGCAAACAGCCCGCAGATTATCATTACTACATCGGCCGCCACCAGGCTAAATAGCAGGGTTTTGCTGCGCTCGTCCTTGGGCACGTAGAACATTGCTGTGAACGCCAACGCCAGCAGCAGCAGCGGTGTGGTTACTACCCAATCGATATAGCGCGCGTAGTGCGTTACCTGGCCTGCCACCTCGGTTTTGCCCTGGCCCAGCCCCATGCCCATGTACGCCAGGGCCGACCAGATGGGAATCATCATGGCAATGGCGTATTCGTATTGCGGCACGCCTTTGGGATTGCGGCTCCAGGCCCAGAACAGCAGCGCGCCGCCCACCATAGAGGCCACGTAGAGCCAGTGAAGTAAGGTTTGAGTTTCCATAAGGGCAAGAAAATATGTGAAAAAAGCTCAGGCTTTCACACTCTTACTACCGGGCTACACTTTAAGTTAATTTTAATGCGGCTCGGCCGGGGGTGTGGGCTTGCTTTCGGGCGGCTACTTTGCTTCCTCCGTGTGGTCGCCCAAGGTGTCCTTCACGTAGAGTTCTTTAATCAGCGTTATGAGCACTACCAGGGCCGGCATGGCGATGATGGTACCCGGCAGGCCAAACAACACCCCTCCCAACAACGCAGTGAGCAGCAGCAAAGTAGGCGGCACCGATACCGTGTGCTGCTGCACCAGAGGCGCCACCAAGTAGCTTTCTACCTGCTGCACGGCCAGGTAGACCAAGGCTACGTACAGGACCATTTGTGGTCCCTGCAGCACCGCCAGCAGCACGGCCGGCACCGCGGCAATCAGTGGCCCAATGAAGGGCACGAAGTCGAAAACAAACGCAATAACGGCCAGCACCATGGCCAGGGGCATGCCCAGCGCCGCCAACCCTACCCACGTGAGTACGCCCACCGCAAACATGGCAATGAACTGGCCCAGCAGCCAGCTTTCGAGCCGGTCGGCTACGCTGGCCACCACTTCGCGGGCCCGCTGCCGGCGCGACACCGGAAACAGCCGGGCCAGTCCGTTCACGTACAAGCCCGGGTCGAGGGCCAAAAACAGGCCCGCTACAAATATGACCACCGCGTTGGTGATTACGCCCAGAGTGCCCCCCACAATGCCCGTCACCCGGCTCAGCGACGGCGAGGGCATGTCCTCCTCTAGCTGTTTAAGCACCACCTGCCCCCATTGCGTGGCGTTGAGCTGGCTCTTGATTTTTTGGATGGACGCCGGAATCTCGGACGTTAGCGTGCTCATTTGCTCCGAAATGCGCGGCGCAGCCAGCATCCCAAACCCTACCAGCGCCCCCAGCAGCAACACCGTTGCCAGCCCCACAGCGGCTTTCATGGGAATTCGGCTTGATATTTTGCAAATCAGCTTGCCCACGGCCCGTAGCAGCACCGCCATCAGTACCACGCCAAACCCCAGCAATAATATCGAGCGACTGGCCCACAGGAAGAACAGCAGCAGCCCTACAAACGTGACAATGCCCACCACGATAAGCACCCGGCTGGTGAAGCCATTGGACTGCCGCACGGGCCGAAAAGGCTCCTCGGCGGGCACCGGAACGGCATCTGGCCGGATGGGCGGGATTTGGTTTGGGTCTGGATTGGGGGAAAACCAATCCTTGAGGCTGGTAAATGTTGGCATAAGGCGAAGGTGCTTTATCCCTCTCTACGCAGCAAATCGGTCGAAAGGCCAATTACTTGTAATGAAGGCACTTCGTGCACCACAGCTATTGGGGTGTTGTACCCAGGGTCACCTATCCGCAATTACACCTGCGGCCAGCAAGCAAAAAGCCGGCTCCTGCTATGCAGAAACCGGCTTTTCCAATAAGGCTAAATGCGCTGCTTACACGCCCAGCAACAGGCGCGTGGGGTCTTCGAGCAGCTCCTTCACGCGCACCAAAAACGACACCGACTCGCGGCCGTCGATGATGCGGTGGTCGTAGCTTAGGGCCAGGTACATCATGGGACGAATCACCACTTGGCCGTTTTCAGCGATGGGGCGCTGCACAATGTTATGCATACCCAAAATGGCCGACTGTGGGGCGTTGATAATCGGGGTGCTCATCATCGAGCCAAACACGCCACCGTTGGTGATGGTGAACGTACCGCCGGTCATCTGCTCAATGGTGAGCTTGTTGTCGCGGGCCAGCATGGCCAGGCGCACCACTTCCTTTTCCACGCCTTCGAAGGAGAGCTTCTCGGCATTGCGAATCACGGGCACCACCAGGCCTTTGGGGGCCGATACGGCGATGCTGATGTCACAGAAGTCGTTGAACACGATGTCGGTGCCGTCAATCTGGGCATTCACCGAGGGCCACTCCTGCAGGGCCACACACACCGCCTTGGTGAAGAAGGACATGAAGCCGAGGTTCACGCCGTTTTTCTCCTTGAACTTGTCCTTGAACTTGGTGCGCATGTCCATAATGGCCTGCATGTTCACCTCGTTGAAGGTGGTGAGCATGGCCGTCTCGTTCTTTACCGTCACGAGGCGGCGGGCCACCGTTTTGCGCAGGTTGCTCATGCGCTCGCGGTGCTGGTTGCGGTCGCCGCTGGCGGCAGGGGCGCTACTGGCAGCCGGAGCAGCCGCTTTTGGGGCAGGAGCCGCGGGAGCCGCTTGCGGAGCCGGAGCAGCAGGCTTGGCCTGCGCGTTCTGAGCGTCTTCTTTGGTGATGCGACCGTCACGGCCAGTGCCGGCTACGTCGGTGGCAGCAATACCTTTTTCACCCAGAATCTTACCAGCTGCCGGCGAGGGCACGCCGGTAGCATACGTGGCCGCACCACCGCTGGCTGGCTGTGTTGCCATGGCCGCAGCCGGAGCTGCCTGCGTTGCTGCCGGAGCAGCAGGCCCCGCCGCACCGCCGCTGCCGCCTTCAATGCGTGCAATCACGGTACCGATGGCGATGGTTTCGCCTTCTTTCACAGCGTGTCGGAGGGTGCCGCTGCCTTCAGCAGGCAGCTCGAAAGTTGCTTTGTCTGATTCTAGTTCGGCAATCACTTCGTCGCGGCTCACCTGGGCGCCGTCTTCTTTCAGCCATTTGGCTACGGTTACCTCAGTGATGGACTCGCCCACGGTGGGGATTTTCATCTCGATGGAACCTCCACCACCGGCGGGTGCCGAACCGCCCGCCGCAGGAGCGTCGGAGGTAGCCGGAGCGCCGGGGGTAGCGGGGTCTTTGCTTTCGTTGCCAGCTGGGGCACCACCGTAGCCGGACTGGTTGCTGGCTTCGGGGTTCTGCTCGCCGTGGGAAACCGGGTCGGCTGAACCTGCCGCTGCGGGCGCAGCGGCAGGAGTAGCTGCAGAGGCTGCCGGAACCGGCGCAGCACCGTTGCCACCCGCGCTGTTCAAATCGGCGATGATGGTGCCGATGCCAATGGTTTCTCCCTCGGCCACGCGAATTTTCAACACTCCGTCGGCCTCAGCGGGCAGTTCGAAGGTAGCCTTGTCTGATTCCAGCTCGGCAATTACTTCATCGCGTTTCACGGCGTCGCCGTCCTGTTTGAGCCACTTGGCAATCGTGACTTCGGTGATGGATTCGCCAACGGCGGGAATTTTGATTTCGAGGGCCATAAACTAGGGTGGCGGGGAAAGAAATTTTCTGAATGTGATTGAGACCAAGGCAACGCTTCTCCCTTCTTACGGAGTAAAGAAGCCGAACCGCTACACCAGCGGCCCGCAGCCCGGCACTAGTCCTGTGTTTTAGCGATTTCCGCCGTGGCTTCGATGGTGTCGTCGGCCACGGCCTCCTTCGGCTTGTCGAAAGCCCGGCCCACTAGGTCCTTTTGCTCCTTCACGTGGACTTTGTTGTAGCCCGTGGCCGGCGAGGCCGACGCTTTGCGAGCAATAACGTCTTCCAGTTCGCGGCGCATGTAGCGGAGCATGTAGTTCCAGTAGCCCATGTTTTCGGGCTCTTCCTGCACCCAGTAAAGCTTGGCTTTGGGGTACTTGGCCAGCTCGGCATCGAGCTGCTTTTTGGGGAAGGGGTGCAGCTGCTCGAGGCGCACAATGGCCACGTCGGTGCGGTTGGACTCGCGTTGCTCTTCCAGCAAGTCGAAGTAGATTTTGCCCGAGCACAGCAGCACACGCTTCACCTTTTTGGCTTCGGCAAACGTGTCGCCGAGCACCTCGCGGAAGGTGCCGCTGGTGAATTCCTCAATGGGCGAAACGCACAGCGGGTTGCGCAACATCGACTTCGGCGACATCACCACCAGCGGCTTGCGGAAGCTCCAGGTGAGCTGGCGGCGCAGGGCGTGGAAGAAGTTAGCCGGCGTGGTCATGTTGGCCACCACAATGTTCTGCTCGGCCGCCAGCTGTAGGAAGCGCTCGGGGCGGGCGTTGGAGTGCTCCGGACCCTGGCCCTCGTAGCCGTGGGGAAGCAGCATCACCACGCCGTTCATGCGCTGCCACTTGCTTTCGCTGCTCACAATGAACTGGTCAATCATGGTCTGAGCACCGTTGGCGAAGTCGCCAAACTGGGCTTCCCACACCACCAGGGCCGTAGGGTTGGCCATGGCGTAGCCGAATTCAAAGCCCAGCACCGCGTACTCGCTCAGCAGCGAATTGTAGATGCTCAGCTGCTCGTGCTCGCCTTCCATGTGGTTGAGCGAGGTGTAAGGCGCCGAGGTTTCAGCGTCGTGCAACACGGCGTGACGGTGCGAAAAGGTACCGCGCTGCACGTCCTGGCCGCTCACGCGCACTTTGTGGTTCTCAGTCAGCAGCGAGCCATAGGCCAGCAGCTCGCCGGCGGCCCAGTTCAGCACGCGGTTGTCGTAGAACATTTTCCGGCGCTCTTTCAGCAGGTTATCAATCTGCTTGAGGGGCTTGAAGCCTTCGGGCAAGGTGGTGAGAGCCTTGGCCACGCGCTGCACGGTGTCTTCGCTAATGCCGGTTTCGGGCGACTGTTCAAAGTCCTCCGGCTTGGAGCGGCGCAGGCTGCGCCACTCGTTTTCCAGCGCTTGGTAGTTGTAGGGCAGCGGCTTCTGCTTCACCAAGTCGAGGCGGGCCTGCAGCATGTCGCGGAACTCCCTGTCCATCTGGCTGGCCAGCTCGGCATCCACGTCGCCGCGCTGCACTAGCATGTTGTTGTACACCTCGCGCGGGTTCTGGTGTTTCGAGATGATGTTGTAGAGCGTGGGCTGCGTAAACTTGGGCTCGTCCGACTCGTTGTGACCGTGGCGGCGGTAGCACACCATGTCAATGAAGATGTCGGCGTTGAACTGTTGACGGTACTCGGTGGCGAGCTGCACAGCAAACACCACGGCTTCGGGGTGGTCGCCATTGACGTGCAGCACCGGCGCGTCAATGATTTTGGCGAGGTCCGTCGAGTAAATCGACGAGCGGGCGTCTTCAAAGTCGGTGGTGAAACCAACCTGGTTGTTAATCACAAAGTGGATGGTGCCGCCCGTCTTGTAGCCTTCCAACAACGACATCTGAGTCAGCTCGTAGCCGATGCCCTGACCGGCTACCGCGGCGTCGCCGTGAATGAGAATGGGCAGGATTTTGCGGAAGTCGTCGCCGTACTGGTGCTCAATCTTGGCTCGCACGAAGCCTTCTACCACGGGGTTCACCGCCTCGAGGTGCGAGGGGTTGGGCGCCAGCTTCAGATTCACTTTCTGGCCGCCGCTGGCTTCTACCTCCGAGCTGTAGCCCATGTGGTACTTCACGTCGCCGTCGCCCATGGTGAGGTCGGGCACAGCGGTACCTTCAAACTCCGAGAAAATCTGCTCGTAGGTCTTGCCCATGATGTTGGCCAGCACGTTCAGACGGCCGCGGTGGGCCATGCCAATCATCACTTCTTCCACACCCAGCTCGGCACCTTTGCCAATGATGGCATCGAGGGCGGGAATAGTGGTTTCGCCGCCTTCCAGCGAGAAACGCTTCTGACCCAAGAATTTGGTATGCAAGAAGTTTTCGAAAACGACGGCCTCGTTGAGCTTCTTCAGGATGCGCTTTTTGTACTCCACGCCGGGATTGAACGACAGCGACGCCTGCTCCACCTTCTCGCGGAACCAGTCCAGCACCTGCGGGTCGCGGATGTACATGTACTCGAAGCCGATGGGGCCGGTGTAAATTTTCTCCAGCGCCGCCAGAATGTCGCGCAACGTGGCCTGGGTGCCCAAGCCCAGCACTTCGCCGTTCTTAAAAACGGTGTCCAAATCGGATTCGCCAAGGCCGAAATCACCGAGGTCGAGGCGGGGCTTACGGTCTTTGCGCTCGCGCACCGGATTGGTTTTGGCACGCAGGTGGCCGCGGCTGCGGTAGGCGTGGATGAGGTTCCTTACAGCGGTTTCCTTGTCATTGGCTACTACCCCGCTGCCGCTGATATTGCTTGGCGCGTTGTTAGTGGACGCATCCGTTTGCAGCACGCCGTACCCGTCGGCCTGGTCGCCGGTAGCGGCAGTCGACTTGGGCGCCGCGGCCGCACCATTTGAGGAGGTGCCGTTGGTGGCGCTACCGTTGCCGGGTACCAGCGGTGCACCTTCCGGGAATTGCTGGGAGAAATCGAAGCCTTCAAAAAACTTGCGCCAGCCAAAGTCAACCGACTCCGGGTTTTGCTGATAGGCTTGGTATAAGGTTTCAATGGCCGCCGCGTCGGCGTTGGCTATATACGAGTATGCGTCCATGAGAAATTCAACTTAGGTAAGGCTGCGTAAAAGTAGGGCGCTTAAAATTCAGGCAAAAACCTGAATTCGACTACGCGAATTCATCTGCTTTTCAACACAATAATAATCACTGCTTTTATAAGGCCTGTTGGGCTTGGCTGGCCAATTTATCAAAAAATGGGGGATGGCTGGGTATTGCTTACTCAGGTTGGCCTGAGATAATGTAAGCGCTGGCATTTAAACAACGGCACCAATCATGGCAAACTCCTGTATAACCTCGTTTCGTTCTATAAACTTTTGGCTAAGAAGGCGTGATAGGGCACGTCAGGCGCACTCAATTTGGATAATTTATTTTCAGCAAACTTATCTATCTGCCTAATCGTTAACACTTTTCCCCGAAATACAAACCCAGGGGACGCCGATACTGCCAGGCGAGGAATGGCGGACGAACGAAACCCTTTTAAATGAGTAGTGTACGGTTATTTCTAGACATCCTTTTAGCAGCCTCCGCATTAACAGCCCCTCTTTTCTCCTCGTCACCAGCCGATAACAGCACTAAAGCCGCCGGACTGGTTAAGTTTATTTCGCCGCTAGAAGTAAGCCGCCCCGCCGAGCGTCGGGTGGTGAAAGCAAAAGCCAAGTTTAAAAAGTCAAAAAAATACGTTAGCCAAAGCCTGACTTATCGGGTGACGGCCACGATTTATGAAGCTGTGCCGGGCCAAACGGACAGCGAGCCGTTCATCACGGCCGACAATTCGCGGATTAAGCCGCACTACGGGACCAAACAGCGCTGGATGGCATTGTCGCGCGATTTGCTAAAGCCCTGGGGCGGAGAATTCGAATACGGAGACACGGTGCGCGTCACCGGAATAAACGCAAAGCTGGATGGCGTCTACACCATCCATGACACTATGAACAAGCGGCACCGCCACTGCATGGATATCTTGGCTCACACCAGCGAGAACCTAGACATTTTTACCAAGGGCGTAAAAATTCAGAAGGTGACCTACCAATAGGTAGCCTGCGCTAATAGTTCTGCCCCTTATTCTACCCCAATAAAAAAGCCCCGCCAGTTGAAGGCGCGGCTTTTTTTGTGCTTATAAAAACGGGTCACCTACTTTGGCAGAGCCATTTTAAAGATGCGGAACGGTGGCCGGGGCTGGCCCACGCCCTTGTTCCAGCTGGGCATTTTGTGAATGGCCGAGTTGGCCACATACAAGTTACCGTCGGCGGTGAAGCTGTAGGTATCGGGCCACTGCAGGCGCGGGTCTTTCACGAGGGTTTCAATCTTGCCATCGGGCGTGCGCCGAACCAGCGCGCTCTGCTCGAAGGAAGTGAGGTAGACGTTGTTGGCCGCGTCGATTTCCATGCCATCGGTAGCCGGAATTGTGCCCAGGTTCTCTACCTGCTGCCCAAGCTGGGCAGCGCTGAGGGAAGCATCGCGCAGGGCCGCCGTTTTGATGCGGTAGAGCGTGTGGCCCGTGAGCGGGCAGTAATAGAGGTAGTTGTTGTCGGTGCTCAGGGCAATGCCGTCGGCGTGGAACTGAGCAGGCTTGCCCTGGGGGTCAACCATGGAGTGGCCTTCTGCTTTTAACACCAAGCCTTTTTCGGCCTTGGTAGACGGGTGGGAGTCGAGCAGGCGGCGCGACTTGTTGGTCTTCAAATCGACCACGACCAGGGCGCCGGTGCCAGACTCGGTGAGGTAGGCGTAGTTGTTCTGCAGGTCGATGCGCACATCGTTGAGGTAGGACTTGCGCGGGGCCACGCTCTCGGGAAACGGAACGGTGAGCAGCACACGGCGCGTTTTGGGGTCGGTTTTCACCAGTTTGGGGCCGCCGGGCACAGTGCCTTTGATGCCGGGCGAAGCAGGGTCGAGCACCCACACCATGCCCGATTTATCGGTGTGCACGGTTTGGGGGCATATCCAGTGCTTCTGGGGCTCGTTCTTCACCGAGTCGGTCCAGGTGCACCAGTTGGCATCTGGGTAGGGCGTGAGGGTATTGTTGGGGCCAACTTCGGCAATGGGGTACAAGGGGTTGTGGTCCCAGCGCGGGAAGCAGGCGAACACTTGGCCGCCGGGCGCCACGGCTACGCCCACCATTTGGGGGCCCGTAAACTCGGCCACTACTTGCAAGGGCGAGTTGGCGGGCGCTTTGTCGAACCTAGCATCCGTCGAATCGGGCCCGGCGGCCACGGCGATGCTTTGCGAATTGTTGTTGGGCGACGAGCAGCTGCCCAGCGTCATGCTGGCGGCAGCCAAGCCCACCAACAAGGCAGGCGGTAGAAGGTGAAAGAAAGCCATGAATAGCAGATGGATTGATGGAAAGAAAAAACCTCAGCCGCAGGGGCTGAGGTTTAGCATACGGCCTTGGGTTAGGGACGTTGAAAAGCGCTGACACAAATACATTAGCTTATGTGTAAAGCCGCGGTTTGCTGGGGTAAGAGTACGATGTAGAGACGCGACACTTCGCGTCTCGGCGATAAACGATGCAACAGCGGATAGCCCCAAACGGCGCGGACGCCGAGATGCGAAGTATCGCGTCTCTACATCGTTTTGAGTGAGCTAATTTCTTGTGCTTTATGGGGTATCTGTTGAGTCGGATGCTGCGGGAGCAGCTGGGGCCACGGCCACTGTATCCCGCCTTGGCGGTGCGGGCCGCCGCTGCACCGGCGGTGCGGGATTGGTTGGCATCACGCGGATGGTTTCGGGTTCGGCCACTGCTGCCGGAGTCAGCGGGTCAGCCTGCGGGCCTGTTTCAATGGAGGTGGCCACCGAGTCGGCAGCGGTTCGGCTTGTGCTGGACAAACGCTCGGACGGTGGCCGGTTGAGGGACAGGTACACCACTAAACCTAACAAGGCCAACAACCCTCCAATGGATAGAATAAGAGCTAGCGGACTGCGGGCCTTTGGCCTTTCCGACTCAGGAAACTCGTTTTCTGTCCAGCTTTCCTCGTCAGCCAGGGGTGCGGCATTAGGTAAAGGTGCGGGGGGAACATGCGGCGGCACCCTATTCACTTCGGGGGAGCGAGGCGGAACTGAGCCAACCGGCGTAGGGGGCGCCACGGGATTGAGAGGAGGAGAAAGCGGCCGGTTGCCAGTGGGCGCCTTATTGAGCGACTCTACAATCAGTTGAGATAGCGGCGTGGGTGTCGGCACAGAGGGGCCGGCCACCGGAGGCCGGGGGGAAGCAGGCGGATTTTGGCCCTCCTGCCCCGTTGGGGACGGGCCGCCAAGATTGGGCGAGCGCAGCTCCGTTATTATCTGCTGCTCGGGCCGGGCCGCGGGCGGTTCGAAAGGACGGGGCACCGGCGGTTCATAGCCAGATGGAGCCGGGGTAACTGGCGTGGGCGGAACCGAAGCAGACGAAAGCGGGGGAAAGGGCGATGAGGCAGGCACCACCGGAGTGGGCGGCACGGTCGTAAATGGTGACGGAGCAGGGGGCGCCGGTTCGGGTTCGGGCGGGGTACTTGGTGGTGAACTGGGAGCAGGCGGCGTTGGGGCAGTCGACGACGACGTAGACGGTGGAGTCGTCTGGTCGGCGAACACCAACCGCTTTTTCAGGGCCTCAAACTCGGTGGGCGTGAGGGCCCCGGCATCCAGCATCTCCTTGAGTTGGCGCAGGGTATCGAGGGGCGAAGATGGGTTTTCCATAGCCTGAGTACGGCGCGCGCTCCGGCTAGTTCTTACGGTCGAGCGCGGAAAGGCGGTCGCGGCGGCGCTGCAGCTGTATGCGGTTCAAATCGAGCACCTGACCGTTTTTGATGAGCGAAACCGAATCGGAGCGTATTTGCTGAAGATTATCGGCGTTTTTCTTCAGCAATTCCTCGATTTTGGCCAGGTTGGAAGTGGTATTGTTCTGGAGGTAAACCCGGTTCTTTTCGAGCTTCTCTTTTTCCTTCTCGGCAGTTTTCACGCCCTTTTCGGCTTCGGCAATCTGGTCGCGGTAGGCCTTGAGGCGGGCGGCGGTGGCAAAAGTCTGGGCCATCACCCGCATGGCGTTGTACTCGGTTGCGGTTTTGTCGGGGTCGAAAAAGGTGTTGTCGTCGAAGCCACCGAATACGGCCACCTCCGAGGTAGAGTCCGACGGGGCCACCACGGTGGCGTAAAGGTCTACCAGCTTCCCGGAGATGGAGTTGGCTGGTATTTGGCGGGCAACGAGGGCCTCGCTTTTGCTCAGGCCGAGCAAGCCGCCGTTCTTGAACTTGACGTTGTAATTCTTCTTCATCCAGTCCTGAAAGAACTCCCGCACGTCGGACGCTTTGCCGTCGACCTGCACCTTGAGGGCGGCGCGGGCCTTGCGGTCATAATTCACCTCGCTAGCGCGCACGTCGTAGAGCTGGGCCGAGGCTGGAGCTATGGTGAGCAGGCCCACCAGGGCCAGCATCAGAGCGAAGATTTTATGCATCGAAAAAGGATGTAGTAGTGGAGGAGCCTAGCGCAACTCCTGGCGGTCGAAGGCGGCCTGCAAATCGGTGCGCATGTCCTGGAAGCGCGCAATGGCCGCGGCCAGAAACTCCTCGTCCAGCAGCTCGCGCACTTCGGCGTCGGTACCGGTGAGCAGGTCCAGCTCCGCAACTTTATAAGTCTGCTCGAGGCTGCCCTGCTCTAGCTTGAGCAGGAACTTGCCGTTCCAGGCCAGGAGCGTGATTTTGACGGCGGGATGGGGAATGTCGGCGACGTGGCGCATAAGAGACTTTTTAAAGGCCAGAAGCGGGGCGAAGGTAGTAAGCTCCACCTAACTCCTCCCCTGCGGCCCGCGTAAAAATACGAGGGCCTGATGCCTCAGGCCCTCTTTCTTCCATCCTTTATCAGCAACTGCCATGCCCCAGGGAGATAAATCGAAATACACCGACAAGCAGAAGCGCCAGGCCGAGCACATTGAAGAAGGCTACGAAAAAAGAGGCGTACCCCAGGAAGAAGCCGAAGCTCGAGCGTGGGCTACGGTGAATAAAAACGACGGCGGCGGAAAACTTCCCGGCGGTGGGGGCCGTAAAAAAGCAAGCAAGTAAGATATGTTGCGCCTATGCGCT
The DNA here is from genome assembly GCF_049896385.1 of Hymenobacter sp. B1770. Classification (NCBI taxonomy): domain Bacteria; kingdom Pseudomonadati; phylum Bacteroidota; class Cytophagia; order Cytophagales; family Hymenobacteraceae; genus Hymenobacter; species Hymenobacter sp. B1770. Next base: position 217,583 of record NZ_JAFCUF010000008.1, on the reverse strand, counting down.
AGCCAGTGGCTATAACCCACAAAGAGAAGCCCCGCCAACTGAGTTGGTGGGGCTTCTCTTTTGCTCTCTATCGCGAATTACGGGCCCGCTGTACCTTGCGGCCCAATTAATTCCTGGTAATGAACAAACACTTTCTCACCGCTCTGGCCTTGCTGCCGTTGGCAGCAGCGGCCCAAAATCCCACCACTGTTCTCACCCCCGAAAAGCTGTGGCAACTGGGGCGCCTGGGCGAAATGCAGGTATCGCCCGACGGTAAAACCGTAGCTTATACTGTGACCCGCTACAGCCTGGCCGATAATAAAGGCAACGCCGACATCTACACCGTGCCGGTGGCCGGCGGCACCGCTAAAAAGCTGACCGACACGCCCAGCTCAGAAAACACCCTGAACTGGCGCCCCGATGGCAAGCTTACTTTCCTATCTGGCGAGAGCGGTACCGACCAGCTGTATGTGATGAACGCTGACGGCAGCGGCAAGCAGCAGCTCAGCAGCTTCCCCGACGAGGGGCTGGGCAACCTGAAGTACGCGCCCAAGGGCAACTTCATTCTCTACACCCAGGACGTGAAGGTGACGCCCGACACCAAGGACCTGTTTCCGGACCTGCCCAAGGCCGACGCCAAAATCATCGACGACCTGAACTACCGCCACTGGACCTCGTGGGACGACCACAAGGCTAGCCACGTTTTCTTCCAGCCCATTGGCAGCGACGGCAAGCCCCAGGGCTACGGCAAGGATATCATGGCCGGTGAGAAGTTCGACGCGCCCCTGATGCCCAGCGGCGGCGCCGAGCAGTTGGCCTTTGCGCCCGACGGCTACCGCATTGCCTATACCAGCCGCAAGCTCACGGGCAAGGCCGAAGCCGAAAGCACCAACTCCGACATCTACCTCTATGACGTGCGTACCGGCAAAACCGAAAACCTGAGCGAGGGCCTGCCGAGCTACGACACCGAGCCAGTGTTCTCGCCCGACGGCAGCAAAATCACTTGGCTGAGCATGGCCAAGCCGGGCTTTGAAGCCGACCGAAACGCCATTATCGTGCACGATTTCGCCACCAAAAAGCGGCAGGACGCCACCACCGGCTCGGAGTTGAGCGGGGCCAACGTGCGCTGGAGCGCCGATGGCAAAAGCCTCTACTTCGTATCGGTAGTGGCCGGGGCCGAGCAACTGTACGAAGTACCTGCCAAGGGCGGCAAAATTCGCCAAATCACGAAGGGCGCGCAGAACTACAACGCATTTGAGCTGGCCGGCAAAAACACTGCCGTAGCCAACCGCACTACCCTCAGCGCCTTTGCCGACATGGTGCGCATCGACTTGAAAACCGGCAGGGAAACCCCGCTTACAACCATCAACCAGGCCGACCTGGCCGGCATAAAAATGGGCAAGGTGGAAGACCGCCGCGTCACCACCACCGACGGCAAGCAGATGCAGGTATTCGTCATCTACCCGCCCGACTTTGACCCCGCCAAGAAGTACCCCACCCTGCTCTACTGCCAGGGCGGCCCCCAAAGCCCCATCACCCAAAGCCAGAGCTACCGCTGGAATTTCCAGCTGATGGCGGCCAACGGCTACATAGTGGTGGCACCCAACCGGCGCGGCCTGCCCGGCTTCGGCCGGGAGTGGAACGACCAGATTAGCGGCGACTGGGGCGGGCAGCCCATTCGCGACTACCTCTCAGCCATCGACAAAATCAGCGAGGAGCCTTACGTGGACAAAGACCGCCGCGGCTGCGTCGGCGCGTCCTACGGCGGCTATTCGGTATACTTCCTGGCCGGCAAGCACGAAGGCCGCTTCAAAACCTTCATTGCCCACGCGGGCCTCTACAACCTCACCAGCTGGTACCCCAGCACCGAGGAAATGTTCTTTGCCAAGCACGACATGGGCGGCACGCCCTGGGACGCCACGCCGCACAAGTCCTACACCGACTTCAACCCGCAATTATTTGCCAAAAACTGGGATACGCCCATGCTGGTCATTCACGGCGGCAAGGACTTCCGGGTGCCCGAGGGCCAGGGCATGGAAGCTTTCGGTACGGCGCAGCTGCGCGGCATTCCGAGCCGTTTTCTGTACTTCCCCAACGAAGGCCACTGGATACTGAAGCCACAAAACGCCGTGCTCTGGCAGCGGGTATTTTTCGACTGGCTGGGCCGCACGCTCAAGCCGGATGGTGGGAAGGCAGCGGAATAAACGCTGGCTTTAGCTAATAACAAAAAGCCCTTTCCACTATTGGGAAGGGTTTTTTGTTATGTGATTATACAAAAAAGTTTTATGAATTTTCGAATTGAGTCAGTAGTTGTTTAAAGACAAAGGGATTATGAATTGGCCACTTAGCCACAATTATTAAATCATTGTCTTACAAGTAATTGACACTATGTAAACCCACGTTCGAAAACAATAGATATAGATTTGTTTTTCGCAACAAAACAAGCTAAAACATAAAAATCTTATAATAATGCCGAAATCCACATCCCTGTTTACCCCGTAAATTGAGTCGTGTTTCACCATTCTCATAATACACGCTTCCCACGTTCTATGAAGAAAACCTTACTTCTGGCAATGCTCTTGACGAGCGGTGCCGGGGCCGCCACTCAGGCCCAAACACTTATCGACCCAGCCCTACAAACGGCGCTCACCACGAGCCCCGGGGTTCACCAGGTTATTGTTACTTTCGAAGGCACGGGAGCTCCTTCGGCCGCTGCGCTGCAAACGCTCCGCACACTTGGTATCACGGCTGGCGTTACGCTGCGAGAATTGCCCATCGCTGGTGTACTGGCCACCAACGCCCAGATTGCCCAGCTAGCCAACGACCCCAGCGTAGTTTCGCTGTTCCTCAACCGCTCGCTAAGTCTCGAAAACGAAGGCGCTACTGCCCTCACCGGGGCCCAGCGCGTGCGCAACGAAGCCAGCTTCACGCAGCGCAACGGCGGCTTGCCGGTTGCCGGCACCGGCATTGGCGTAGTAGTGAACGACAGTGGTGTCGACGGCACCCACCCCGACCTGAAGCTGGGCGCCAACCTTAAGCAAAACGTGTTGGGCACCACCAACCTGAACGCGCAGGACTCGATGCTGCCCGTTACCTACCTCGAAGACATTGCCAACACCGACAACAGCGGTGGCCACGGCACGCACGTGGCCGGCATTACGGGCGCTACCGGCGCGGCTTCCAATGGCAAGTACGCCGGTGTGGCACCCGGCGCGGGCATTGTGGGCTACGGCACCGGGGCCGGCCTGTTCATACTGGACGTAATCGGCGCGTTTGACTACGCCTTGGTGAACCAGTTCCGCTACAACATCCGCGTTATCACCAACTCGTTTGGCACCACCAGCGACATTGGCACCGACGTAGACCCCCGCGACCCCATCACCATGTCGACCAAGCGCTGCGTCGACCGCAACATTGTGGTGGTGTTCTCGGCCGGCAACTCAGGCTCGGGCTCGGGCACCATCACCGGCAAATACAAGAAAGCCCCCTGGGTTATTTCGGTGGCCAACTCTGATAAGGCTGGCGTGCTGGCTCCATCGTCGTCGCGTGGCCGCAAGGGCGTGGGTGGCACTTTCTCTACGGACGGGCAGACCTTCACCTGGCGCGATGAGCCCACGGTAACGGCTCCCGGCACCGATATTATCTCGGCCCGCGCCGTGTCGCCCATTGGCGCTCTGAGCACCCAGCAGGACATCAACTCGGGCATGGACCCCGCCCACCTGCCCTACTACACCCACCTCACCGGCACTTCCATGGCCGCGCCGCACGTAGCCGGCGTAGTGGCCCTGATGCTGGACGCCAACCCCGCGCTGACGCCTTTCCAAGTGAAAGCCATCATTGAAGAAACCGCCACTAACCTGCCCAACCGCGAGTCGTGGGAAGTGGGCCGCGGCATGGTGAATGCCTACGCCGCCGTGGACCGCGCCTTCCGCGCTGCACCCGGCTACGGAGCCTTCTCCAACGCCACCCGCGTGTTCAACAGCAGCGTGAACACCAGCACGGTGCGCAGCACCTTCTCTATTGACTTCAACCCCCTGACCACGGCCACCAATTCGCGCACCTTCTCGGTGCCTAGCGGTACCTCGTCGATGGAAGTAAACTGCAAAGTTGAAGGCCTGCTGGGCGAAACCGGCAACCCCATCAACCTCGTGCTCCTCTCGCCTACCGGCCGCCGCTTCGCTTCGGGCATCTCGGTGCTGTTTGCCATCAGCCCTGGCCGCGCCGTGGCCGTGGTATCGCCCGAGCCCGGCACTTGGACCGTGCGCCTCGACGGCCTGAACGGAGTTGCCTTCCCCGAAAAGGTGAACGGCAACATTGCCCTGAACCAAGCTACCGGCACCACCGGCCTGACCGACATTGCCGGCCACCCGGCCGAAGGCTCCATCAAGTTGGCCGTGAGCAAGCGCCTCGTCGATGGTCTGCCCTCCGGCTATGCTCCCGACCGCGACCTGACCCGCATTCAGCTGGCCGACTACCTAATGATGGGCCAGGCTATCCGCCAGTTCCTGCCCCTGGACGGCTCCATCTCCTTTGGCGATGTGAAGACCAGCGACCGCCTGTTGGCCGAATCGGTAACGGCCCAGGGCGCCGCCCTGCGCGACCGCGTCCAAAACAAGAACGGTGTGATGCTGCCCACTTCGGCTGGGGTATTTTCTCCCAACGCCGCCGTAACGCGGGCCAGCCTGGCCTACTCGCTGGTGCAAAGCCTGGGCCTGCAAAACAAAGCCCTCAGCAGCACCGACCCGGTAACAGTGTTGGTGAACGGCCAGCGCATTCCGATTGAGGACGCAGCCCAGATTCCGGCCGGCCTGGCTGGCTACGTGCAAGTAGCGCTGGATATGAACATCATGAACGCCTTCTTCACCGTGACGCAGGGCACCTTCGACCTGCAGCCCGTGATTCATGCCACCTTTAAGCCCGTGCAATCGGTGAAGCGCGGCGACTTCGCCGTGCTCGTGACCCGCACCCACGACCAGTGGAACTCGCCCACGGTTGCAGCCAACAGCGCGGCTGTCACGGCTGGCACCTCCACGCCGCAGGAAGCTGACTTGGTGACGGCCTCGCCCAACCCTTTCCAGCGCCAGACCGTGCTCACCTATACCCTTCCTCAGGACGGTGCCGTGCGCCTGGAAGTGTTCAACCTGCTGGGCCAGCGCGTGAAAACGCTGAGCAACGAAGTGCAGACGGCCGGCGTGCACACGCAGGTATTCGATGCAACTCAACTGTCGGCAGGCACTTACATCTATAAGCTCACCACTGGTACCAAAACGGCCAGCGGACGTGTAGTGCTGACGCGCTAGTATAGAAAATTGTTGTTAAAAAAGCCGGCTCAGTTTCCTGAGCCGGCTTTTTTGTGCCATCACACCCGCAGCAGACGACCGGAATGCTCATCCACATTAGTCTAAGCATCTGCTATTTCCAATACTTTAATCCATACTAAGCTTTTGACCAAAAGCCTATTGTTGATTTTTATTTTAAAAGAAGATGGATTTGTAGTTAATTGCTAGCCGAGCAGCACTTTTCCTTTTTACCTATGCGGTTTCACTTCTTCATTGCATTGATGCTGGGGTGGTGGCTTATGGGCAAGGGGGAAGTGCAGGCCGCAGCTAAGCCCGACCAAACGCTGCGCGATACGCTGCTTCTGAAAGACCCCAAGGGCGCCCACATTTCGGAAGCGTACCGCTACTACACCGAGAGCTTTGATGTGCCGCCCGACCCCGAGCAGGCTGAAGCCCAGTGGCTGGCGGGCAAGTTCCGGCCCGGCCCTTGGCACAAGCCCCTCAACTTAGGCACGCTGCACCAGCGCGTGTGGATGCGCCTGCCCGTGCGCAACACCGAAAGCCAGCGCCTGCGCTTTGTGTGGAGCATTTTCAACTTCACCGACAGTGCTTCGCTGTATTGCCGGCGGCAGGGCGAAACGAAGTTTACCCGCCTGGGCACCGCCAGCTCGTGGACGCCCGCTTCCGAACGAATATTCCCGGCCCGCTCGCTCAGCTTCCCGTTTACCATGGAGGCCGGCGAAGCCGCGGTGCTGTACCTGCGCGTCGACGTGCACACCGGCGGCGTGTATTTGCCCACCTACATCGAAACCACGGAGCATTTCCTCGGCTGGGAAATGGGCTTCCCTTTTGAGCGGCACTGGGTGTGGCTGCTGGGCTTTTACCTGAGCAGCGCCTTATTCAACCTGGTGCTCTTTGCCTTCCTGCGTGACCGCATTCACTTGTGGTACGTAGCCTACGTGGTGGGTGTCACGCTGTTTTTGATGATGGAAGACGGGCTGGATGCCATGCTGCTGCCGGCCTGGCTGTACCGCTTGGTGTGGTCGGTAGGCCAATTTAATTTTATTGTTTTGGCTGGGGCCGCGGGCATTCGCATCATGCAGTTGTTTCTGCGGCTGCACAGCGGCTGGCGGGGGCTGCACCGGGCCGGCAACTGGGTGGCAGGGGCGGCCGTGGGGTTTGTGGTAGTCTACTCCGTGCTGTTTCCGTGGGCGGTGCGCCATAGCCTGGCCTTGGTAGAAGCGCTGAATGGCGCCCGGGAGGTGCTGATGCTGCTGGTGTTCGGCTACGGCGGGGTCACGCTGGGGTCGCTGTTGCTGAGCAAGCGCCGTCGGCGGCTGGCCGCTTACTACGCCCTCACCTATTGTTTCTTCTTTATCGGTTTTGCTATTTTTTGGCTCAACCATTGGGGGCTTACCAGCTTCAACCCCGTTTACCCCAACCCGCTGGCGTGGGGCCTGTTCTTTGAGCTCCTGGTATTGAGCTCCTTGCTCACGGGCCGCTTCCGCCACACCTTAAGGCAAAATGCCCGGTTGCGCATTCGGGAGCTCCAGCAGCGCAACCAAGTGGGCCAGCGCCTTATTGCCGCCCAGGATGCCGAGCGCGAGCAGCTGGCCCGCGAGCTGCACGATGCCATGGGCCCCAACCTGGCAGCCCTGCACATGGCCTGGCAGAGCATGGCCGTGCGCGATGCGCTGGCGGCGGCGCCGGCGGCGGCGTCCATTGGCGAGCTAACCGAGGAAATTCTGGGGCAGCTCTACGCCCAGGTGCGGCAGCTTAGCCATGCGCTGCTGCCTTTCGAGCAGCTCACCAACCGGCTGACTACTTCCGTGGCCGTGCTGTGCCGCACGCTCAATATGCAGGGCACCCTGCGGGTGCATACTCACTTCGACGAAGACCTCGACTACCTGCCCCCGCCCGTGCAGTCGGCGGCCTACCGCATTGTGGCCGAGCTGGTAAACAATGCCATGCGCCACGCCCAGGCCCAGCACGTGCACGTGCATTTGCGCTGCCGCCCGCCCATGTTGGAAATGTGCGTAGAAGACGATGGCCGGGGGTTCGGCCACGGCGAGGACATCCCCATTATGGGCATAGGCCTGCGCAGCGTGCGCACCCGCGTGGCTTACCTGAATGGCAGCCTGAACATCGAAACGCCTGGAGTAGGCACCCGGGTGGTGGTGCAGCTGCCTTATTAGAGCAATGAAGAACGTCCTGCAGCGCCCAGCCACCTATCCCTCATTTTTCGATAACCAGTGCTTCCGTCACCTTACCAATATCGCCGCTGACCTTCTGTAGAAAGGCGAGTTGCTCCAGCAACGACTTATCGTCGGGGGCCACGGGCGCGGCGGCCTCGGCGGGGAGCAGCTCGGGTGCAGGAGCGGGGTCAGTGGGAGCAATGCGCGTCAGGCTTTTGTGCAGGGTGGCCAGAGCGCTGGTGAGGGCGCGGCGGCCCTCGGCGGGAAAGGGCGGCACGGCGGGCGCGGCCTCGCGTAGGGTGGCGGTGAGGGCCGCAATGTTGGACGAAAGAATGTGGTTCAGCACCACAAACTCGTGGGTTTTGGACGGCAGATGCTGCTTGCTCTTGGGCTCGTTGAGCATGCGCTGAAACGCAGCAGCGAGGTTGGCGCCGGTCACGTACACCTCTTTGCGTAGGAGGCGGTACTCGTTGGGCGGTAGGGGGCGGCCGGCGAGGCGGTTGGCCAGCTGGCGCAGGTAGGTCAGGTTGGCACGCAGGGCCGCGGCCATGTGGTCGGTGAGCTGTTCCGACTCCCAGTTAGGAAACAGAAAGTAACCCGCCGAAAACGCAATGGCGCAGCCAATCAGCGTGTCGGCAATTCGCTCTTCCACCACCCCCACATAGTTCAGGCCGAGGAAACTGAAGAGGATGAGCAAAAAGGCTGTCAGGAAGACCACCGTAACGAGGTACTTGGTGCGCTGAAAGCTATACGCCACCACCATAAACGCCACCAGAATGGCAAACTGTGCATCGGTCCAGGGCACCAGCCAGAGCACCGCCGCCCCCAGCGCCCCACCGGCTAGCGTGCCCAAAATGCGCTCGGTGTTGCGCTGCCGGGTGAGGCTGAAGCCGGGCTTGAGCATGATGGTCACGGTCATCAAAATCCAGTAGTCGTGCTCGCCGCGAGCCAGCCATTGCGCCACGCCAAACGCCACCAGACACGCCACCATCATGCGCAGGGAATGCCGGAACACGCCCGATTTCCGGGTCAGGTTCTGGCTCAGGGCTTGCAGCTCAATTTCCTGATGCGACACAAACTGGCCGTGCTCGGTGGCGCGCTCGGGCGCCGGCGTGGCGGCTAAGCTTTCATCAAAGTAGCGGCGAATGTTGCCCACTCGCCGAGTGATGTCGCGCAGGTTTACTAGAATTTTCTTCAGCACCAGCGTGCTGCCTTCGATGGCCGGGTCGGCGTCGAGGGCGCTGATGCGAACCTGTAGGCGAGCCAGCTCGGCGGTGAGGTCGGGGCCGATGCCGGCGTAGTGCCGGTTGGCCTGAATGGCCACGCCCAGATGGTCAAGCTCGGCAGCGAGGTGGCGGATGAGGGCGGCTACATCGGCCAGCACCCCGCTGGGGCCGTAGGTGGCGCGCACCACGTTGTAGTCGTAGTAGCCCGCAGTGATGCGCTCGTACAAGTCCACCGTTTCCACAAACGTGAGGACCAGACGCCGGCCGGTGCTGGTGGTTTCACTCACAATCTGGCGGGTGCGAAACAGCAGGTCGCGCGCGGCTTCCTGCTTCTCATTCACTACTACCTGCTGCGCCACCAGTTGCCGATAATCGTCGTCGAGGGCCGTTTGGGGGTTGTAGAACCGGGCTTTCAAGTCCAGGAAGCGCGCCAGGGCGTGAATGCACTCGCCCAGGGCCTGCTGGGCTGGCCGGTAGGGCCGCACCCGGTGCACCAGCACCGCCAAGCCCGCGTACCAGAGCCCGCCCAGCAGCAACAGGCCTGCGTGAGGTAGGACCTCCCCCAAGGCGGGCGGGTGGGCCAACACCAACACGGAATTGAGCAAAGCCGCCGTGCCCACGGCCCCGGCGCGGGCGCCCCAGACAAGCAGCATGGTCAGCCCGAAGCTGAGCCCTCCCACAGCCAGGCCCAGCAGCCACACGTTGGTCGCGGCCACGCCCATGAGCAAAGCCGTGGCCACCACTAACGCCAAGGCCGCTAGCATGCCGTTGCGGCGGTGGGCAACGGGCCCGGGCGTATCGGTCACGCTCAAACACAAGGCCCCTGTGGAGACCGTTATGCCAGCCTCAAACTGCCCCAGCTGCGCAAACACCAGCGCCGGCAGCAAAATGGCCAACGTGGTGCGCACCCCATCTGAAAAATTCTGCCCAAAAAAGAAGTACTGAAGGCGGCGCGTTTGGGTATTCATGCAGATGACCGGCAGGGGCAAGCGTTGCCACAAAATTGTCTCCGTACCTGCAAATAACCCATGAATTGTTACGAAGTCCCTTTAGCGCCTATTCGGCCAGGCCCTTGACAATTGGCTGTCATGCCGAGCCCAGCTTCTAGCCTGCCCCCAATTCCTTGCGCTAGCGGTGCATCACCTCCTGCACGGGCAGCGTGAAGCGCTGGCCACAGCCAAGGATGTGCACGTGCAGGTCGCGAATGCTGAAAGGCTCGCCCGGTTCGATGAGGTGAATGTTGGTTGAGGTAGCGTTATGGCCTTCTACCACAGTCACCACGCCGCTGCCAATCACCTCCATTTCGCGGCCCTCGGTAATGACCACACCGGTGTCTTCTTCCAATCCCAGCCCTATGCAGCCGGGGTTAGTGGCAATAATCTGGGCCATGCGAATGATGCGGCCCCGGGCCACAAAGTGCGTATCGATGGCCACGTCACGCAAAAACTGCAGGCCCGTGGTGATGTGAATTTCGTCCTTCAGCATGCCCTGGTTGTTGCGGCCCTGGTAAATCATGGGCGTGCTCATGGCCGCGGCGCCGGCGCTGGTGCCGGCTATCACCACCTCGTCATAAGTGTAGCGCTCCTTGAGGCGCACCAGCCAGGTGGTGCCACCTAGCAAGGCTGTGAGGCGGAGCTGGTCGCCGCCAGTGAACATGATGCCCGCCGCTTCGTCGAGCAGCTTCAGGTTTTGTTCGTCTTCGGCATCGGCCCGCTCCCGGGCATCGAACACCTCCACCCGCTTCACACCCAACGATTTGAACACGTCTACATAGTCCTGCGCGGCGGCTTTGGGCTCCTCCGAGGCCGTGGGTACCACTATCACGGGGCCTTTGCCGCGCAGCTCCTGCACAAACCGGCGCAGAATGGCATCGGGCGCGTTCTCGGCATCGGCCATAACGTCTGTATCGGGGTTCTTCTCTTCGTGTCCGCCAATGGCAATGAGCGTGCCCCGCGGCGCCGGGCAAGCGCTTGCGGTCGATTTTTTTCTACGGGTGGGCATAGAATGGGGGGTGATAAAAGACGGAGGAAGAGGCGCAACTCAATTAGGCTGGCGCCAGGCCGGTACCGGCGGGGCCGTTGAGGAGCTCGCCCAACGCGGTGAAGCGCGAGCCGTGGCAGGGGCAATCCCAGCTTTTTTCCAGACCATTCCAGTGCACCACGCAGTGCAGGTGCGGGCAAATGGCGGAGCATTCGTGGGTGGCGCCTTTTTCGTCTTTGTACACCGCCACTTTGGTGATACCGCGGCGCATCACCGCCCCCGAGCCGTTGGGAATCTCATCGACCGAGCTCACGTCGCCGCCCGTGAGCAGCTCGGTGTACTCGATGGCCACGTTCACGTTTTCCTTGATGTACTCTTGGGCGCTTTCGCGCTTGAGCGTGATGCGGCCCGGGTCGTAGAGCTTGGCCCAGGGGTTCTCCCGGTTCTCAATGAGGTCGGCCACAATCATGGGTCCCAACGTGCCGTGCGTCATGCCGTGGCCCGAGTCGCCGGTGATGATGAACACATTGTCGGAATCGAGGGGGTTACGACCAGCGTAGCCAAGGCCGTCGGTGGGCTCCATCACCTGGCCCGACCAGCGGTATTCAAAGTCCTGCACCATGGGAAACCGGTCGCGGGTCCATTCTTCCAGGCAGCGCAAGCGAGCTTCGGGGTCGTCGGCCTGGCCAGTTTTGTGGTCTTCGCCGCCCACTATGAGCAGGTCGTAGTTGACCTGGCCGCCACGCGGGCCGCTTTCCACTTCTTGCAGGCGCACGTAGTGGTAGGGGTCGGCCATGTCCCAATACAGGGCTTTGGTGACCGAGCCCTTGGGCACCCGCGCCCCCACCACGTAGGTGCGGTAGGGGTGCTGCTTGGTGTGCATCACTACCCGGTCGTTGAAGGGCGTATTGGTTGCCACCACAATGCCTTTCTTAGCCTTCACTTCAAACCCGTCTTGGGTCACAACGTGCGCGTGAGCGCCGCCGTGCACTTCGCTCACGCGGGTATGCGTGCAGATGCGTCCGCCCTGCATGACAATGGCCTGGGTGAGGCCGGTCAGGTATTTCAGAATATGAAATTGGCCCTGGCCCGGCCAGCGCAGGCATTCGCCGGGTTCGAAGCCCACTGTGCCAGCGTTGGTCAGCAGTTCTACGTCGGGCAGGCCGGCGCGATGGGCAGCTTCCAGCTCGTCGGTCAGGTCCTGGTGCGTGCCGTCGGCGTGAAGAAACATAAAGCCGTCGAGGCGGGTGAAGTCGCAGTCGATGTTCTCGGTCCGCACAATGTCCTCAATCATGTCCACGGCTGCCGAGTGGCTTTCGGCAGCCAGCCGGGCGCCCTCTTCGCCGAAAAGGTTCTCCAGGGTAGTGTAGTGGTCGTCGAGGGCAAACGAGAGGTGGGCCGTGGTACGGCCGGACTCACCGCTGGCCAACTCGCCGTCTTCCAGCAAAATCACCTTGCGGCCTTCCTTGCTCAGCAAATAAGCCGTGGTAAGGCCCGCAATCCCCCCGCCTATTATTACCACATCGGCCTTGGCGTTTTCGGCCAGGGGCTCGAAGGTGGGCAGGGGCGATGCCGTGCCGAACCACGACGAAATGGTAGCTCCAGAAGTACGGGCGGGATTGGGCAGTTTTGTGGGCATAAAAAGAAGGAAAAGGTGTGGAGTCCTTGCTTACGCCCGGTTGTGCTTCTGCGTTAGGTTGAGCTTACTTTTTTAGAAGAACGAGGAAGGTAGTGAAGTCTTGGAACGACCAACTCCCCTCCTTGGATAAGGAGGGGAGTTGGTCGTTCTTAATTTTTGCTTTTTGCTTCCTTTAATACATCACGTCGTTCACCGCGATGGTTTTAGGCGGCAGCTCAGTTTCGCCTAGCAGCTCGCGCAGGTCAATCTCGATGCTGCGGCAGATGGCCGTCATGGGCACGTCGTTGATTTGGTTGTCGAATGGGTTTTCGCTGGCGTGGCCCACCAGTTCGATGACGTTGAACACCCAGGACACAAGCATGGCAAACGGTACCATCAGCCAGACGTGGTACTGGCCCAGGGCCTCACGGTGGTCAAACTCCTCAACCAGGCCCAGGGGCAAAACGGCCGCAAAAATCCAGACGAAAACAAAACTGAAATAGGCATACTGGCGCGGAAACGGGGTATTCTTAATCCGCTCGCAGCCGCCCTGGGCATCAAACATGTCCTGAATGGTCTGCATTAAGGCCACGTGGCGGAACTCGCTAAGCAGGCCGCGCTGGTGCAGCATGCGCAACTCTTCGCTTTGGTGGCGCAGCAGGTGGGTGGGCGGGTTGCTCATGCGCCGGGCCTCTTCCGATTCGGCTGGGTCGAGAAGGAAAGGCGCGACTTCGGTTTCCCAGCCCTCGGCCGTTTGGCGGCGCAGGTGCAGGCGCAGGGCGTTGCACCAGCCAATCTGGCGGTAGAGCAGGCGGCGGTGCAAGTCCCGGAGTTCGCTCGGCTCGGGCTGCATCTCGTTGGGGGTGGGCTGCACGAAGTCGAACGCCCGAATGGCCCAGGTGCGGCTCACGTTTACGATGCTACCCCAGAGGCGACGGCCCTCCCAAAACCGGTCGTAGGACCCGTTGCTTTTGAAACCAATATAGAACGCCACGGCTGTGCCCAAAGTAGCAACCGGCTGCCATGGAATATCGAGAAAGTGAAAATTTAACTGACTGTACAGAAAGCAGATAAGAGTATCATACAGGAAAAAGAGCAGCAGCCCGTTGCGTGACATGCGCCAGACAACTGACAGCCGTAGATTTCTGTGAACGTACATGAATAGTTATTAAGTAAAGGAAAACGTGGCAGTGAAAGGCCTTGGCCTAGGCTAACAGGACCGGAGTCACGGCCAGGGGGTGCTTAAAAGAACGAATAATAAATAGCCGAGCAGTAAGCTAACAGCCAGCTAGCTCTTTATTAAATCATTACCTGTTGTATTAATAATTGCAGGCCCTGGCATCAAAACACAAAGTACCACAAACACCTAACAAGAAACCTGGGCAATACATTTAAGCTCGATAGCGATGGGCGTGGGTAGGCAATTTATTTCGAGCGTGGTGCGGCAGGGCTGGGCTGTGACGAAGTACTCGGCATACAGCCGGTTGTAGGCCGCAAAGTCGTCTTTCATATTGGTGAGAAAGACGGTAACGTCCACCAAATCGTCCCACTGGGCACCGGCTTCTTCTAGAATGTAGCGCACATTCTGAAACACCGCGTGGCACTGGCTTTCAAAGTCATAGGCCAGGATGTTGCCTTCTGCGTCGAGCTCCACGCCGGGAATGGCCTTCTGGCCACGCTGGCGTGGGCCCACGCCCGACAGAAACAGCAAGTTACCAACGCGGCGGGTGTAGGGGTATGCCCCAACGGGCTCGGGGGCGCGGGAGGTTTGGTCGGTCATGATATTTTTTGGGCACGAATAAAAATAAACCGCCCCAAAGAACGTCAGCCAGATTGATACCCGGCCGGGGCAGCCTTGGCAAGGTTTTTAGTGGCACGGCCTTCTAGTTGCCGTTCAGGTTGCCGATATTTGTTAAGGTGGCTCTCCCTTTTGCACGTGCTGCCGCTATGCCCCTGTTCCTTATGAAATCCCCACTCCTTCTCTTACTTGGCTGCTTCGGTCTATTTAGCTTCTTCGGCCCCGTTGCCCACGCGCAGAAGCGCAAGATGCCAGCCAAACCCTCGGCCACGGAGGTGTACGACTCGGTGGCTCAGCCCGCCGTGCCGCTGGGCGGCACCGAAAAGTATGCGCGCTTTCTGGGCGAGAACCAGCGCTACCCGGCTTCTGCCATGCAAAAAGGCATTCAAGGCACTGTCAAGGTGAGCTTTATTGTGGAGAAAACCGGCACCGTGAATGAGGTAAAAGTAGAAACCCCGGTTTCGCCGGAACTTGACGCCGAAGCCATCCGCCTCATCAAAAGCGGCCCCAAGTGGACGCCCGCCAAGCACCGCAACCAAGTGGTGCGCCAGCGCATCTACGTGCCCGTTTCGTTTGTAATGTCGCCCGGCAGCGAAACCGTAAAGCTCCCGGCCAAGGACCGCCCCATCACCACCTCTGCCGCCGACATCGCCGCCTCAGTCAACCCCGACCGCCCGGCCGTGGTGGCGCCCGACAAACCCACGCAGCCCGTGGGCGGCCCCCAGGCTTTTTTCGATTGGGTTGAAAAGAATCAGCAGTACCCCTTGCTGGCCCGTCAGCGCAAGATTCAAGGCAAAGTAATGGTCGAGTTCATGGTGCAAGCCGATGGCAGCCTGACCGATGCCCGCGTTATAAAAAAGATGGGCTCCGGCCTCGACGAGGAAGCCTTGCGCCTTATCAAGGCCGCCCCGAAATGGGAGCCTGCCACGTTTCAGGGCAAGCCATTAAAGCAAAAGATGGTGTTGCCTGTTCTGTTCCAGTTGTAATGATTTAGCGACCACTCCCCTCCTCATCTGAGGAGGGGATGTTTGAGCCGATGGCTCGAACGGGGGTGGTTGTAGGCGTTGAACGGTGGCCAAACGATTTCTGTGTGAGTCGTTCGGGTGTCGTTAAACGAATACAACCACCCCAGCTGGCACTTCGCGCCAGCGTCTCCTCCTTGATGTAAGGAGGGGAGTTTCTTGTTCTGCCCTCTTCTCCCTGCCATGACGCCTGTTCTTGCCCCCGCCCCCACCCTGCTCTGGCCGCATCAAGCCCGCTATCGCAAGGCGGCCCAGGCGCTGGCGCAAGACCTGTTCGATGCGCTGGACGAAGAACTGAAGCCCTACGTGGTGCTACTGGCCTTGCCTACTGCCCCAACCCTGCCCGCGCTCTGCCTCGAGCCGGAAGATTGTGGCCTGCCCGCTGAGGCATTCTCTGGGGTGGTGGCCCGCGGCCGCGCCATTCAAAACGCCACGCCCTGGCCCTACCCCGAGCGGGAAGACGTGACCCCGGCCATGCTGCGCCGCAAGCACGAGGGTCTGGGCGTGCGCGACGCCGTGCAGGAAACCCTTGACCAACTGGATGAGCAGGCCCTCTACCAGCACTTTGCCGGCTACCCCATCCAGATTCAGGGGTACTTTGTGGTTACGATTCTGCGCCTGCAGCGCAAACCCATCCGCGCCTATCCTTCGCTGCGCCCCCACCGCTTCTACACCGATGGCCGGTCGCTGGCGCCTTCCCTGTTGGTGGCGGCCATGTACCGCTTCAACGAGGAAAGCGTGAAGGCCCTGAGCGAGCCCGAGCCCGGCGCAGGCTTCATCATTCGCCCCCGCGAAAGTGAAGAGCTGCTGCGCGCCGCCGGCAAAAGCCTGATGGACACACCAGCTCAGGCCCTGGGTTTTGACCCGACTACTACCAAGCTGTTCGCCACCTGCAACACCATCAGCAGCTTGCGCTACGAAGGTGCCGAGGGCGTGGGCAAGCTGCTCTTGGCCCGCCGCGGCCACCCCAACATTGAGGAGATTTTCGCCCTTACCTGCCCCACCGAGCTTACCGACTACCGGGCCGTGCGCAAGCTGCTCGAGATGACCACGCCCGACATTCACCTGCTCGCCGACGGCGAAAGCGTGTATGCCCTGGGCCGCCAGGTGGGCAAGTATGACGCCGTGCGCGAGGATTTGTTCGTCATCAGCTTCGTTACGCACTATTCCTGGGAGCTGCAGCACGACCACCACGTATTGCTGCGCTCGCACTACGGCCTGCCCGGCTTGCCGCGCACCCTACTCAGCCGCACCGGCTTCCGGCGGGCCCTCAAGCGCACCTTTGCCCTCACCGACCCGCTGAAGGTCGAGCGCCTCTGGGACGTGGTACTCGAAGCCAGCCGCCAGAAGCACGGCACGTTGCTGGTCATCACCACTGAGGCTCTGGCCGAAGCCGACCGCCTCAAGCTGCAGTGCACGCTCATTGAGCCCGTGCCGCTCACGCCGCTCATCACCCGCCTCGTCACCAGCATCGACGGCGCCGTGCTGCTCGACCCCGAGGGCTATTGCTACTCCATCGGCGTCATCCTCGATGGCCGCGCTTCCGGCCGCGGCGACAGCACCCGCGGCGCCCGCTACAACTCGGCCCTGCGCTACGTGGAAAGCTCCGACTACCCCTGCCTCGCGGTAGTAGTGAGCGAAGACGGGCTGGTAGATGTCATTACTTCAGTGGAGGAACCCGCAACGTAACGCCTCGCTGGAAATCCGCTTTTTCTGCGCGTCATTTGGGAGATGCTCGGGCTTTGGCCGAGCTTGCTCTTGCTCCTACCCTCCGCAGAATTCCCATGGCCTTATTTCGGCTTCCCCTTTTGCTGTTTTTCTGGCTGGTGCTGGCTGTGGCTTCTGGCCAAGCCCAGCCGCGCTACCCAACCCCGGTGGAAGGCGATTTCGTCCTCCCGAAATTTCGTTTTGAGAGCGGCGAAACCCTCCCGGCCCTAAACCGGCACTACACCACCGTGGGGCAGCCCCGCAAAGACAAAAGCGGCAAAGTGGTCAACGCGGTGCTGGTGATGCACGGCACCACGGGCACCGGCCAGGGCTTTTTGAGCGAGCTGTTTGCCGGCCACCTGTTTGGCCCGGGCCAGCTGCTGGACGCCGCCAAGTATTACATCATCCTGCCCGATGCCATTGGGCACGGCAAGTCGAGCAAGCCCAGCGAGGGCCTGCGCATGCAGTTCCCGAAGTATACCTACGACGACATGGTGGTGGCCGACTACCGGCTGCTCACCGAAAAGCTGGGCGTGGGCCGCCTGCGCTTGGTGATGGGCACCTCCATGGGCGGCATGGAAACCTGGGTATGGGGCTACAAATACCCCGACTTTATGGATGCGCTGATGCCCCTAGCCAGCCTGCCCGTGGAAATAGCCGGCCGCAACCGCATGCTGCGCAAAGCAGCCATCGACCTTATTAAAATGGACCCGGAATGGAAGGGCGGCACCTACACCACCCAGCCCAAAACCGGCCTCACCGGCGCCGCGTCTATGCTGATGGTGATGACAAGCAGCCCCCGCCAGATGCAGCGCGCGGCTCCTACCCGCGAGCTGTCGGAAACAGCGCTGGACAAAATGATGGTCCGTTTCCTAGGCTACTTGGACGCAAATGATTTCATCTACCAGTTCGATGCCTCGCGCAACTACAACCCGGCCCCGCACTTGGCATCCATCAAAGCGCCGCTGTTCGCCATCAACTCAGCCGATGACCAAGTGAACCCGCCGGAGCTTGGTATCCTGGAAACTGAAATTAAGAAGGTGCCGAAAGGACGCTACATCTTGCTGCCCATAACCGACCAGACCACCGGCCACGGCACTCACTCTAACCCGACTATCTGGGGCAGCTACCTACAGGAACTACTGACTATGACGGAGAAAAAGTAAGCACTTTTTTTTACTCAACCTTACTCTATCACAGCCTCACCTGAACGTCATGCTGAGCGCAGTCGAAGCATCTCTACCGCTTCGTTGAGCCAATTGGATTACTTGCACAGTAGAGATGCTTCGACTGCGCTCAGCATGACGTTCTTTTTCAACCCTAACCTCCATGACCCACCCCTACGCTTCCCTGAAAAGCACCTTGCTGCTTTTGCTAATGCTGGCCGTCACGGCCACCGGCTTTGGACAAACCAAGACCAAGCGCCAAGACAAACCCGCTAAAGCCGGCGTGGGCGTACTCGACTCGGCGTTGTACAACGGCCTGAAATGGCGCTCCATCGGTCCGTACCGGGGCGGGCGCTCCTGCACCGTAACCGGTGTATCCGGCCAGCCCAACCTCTACTATATGGGCGCCACGGGCGGCGGCGTGTGGCGCACCAAAGACGGCGGCGGCACCTGGGAAAATATCTCGGACGGCTTTTTCGGCGGCTCCATTGGGGCGGTGGCCGTGAGCGAGGCCGACCCTAACGTGCTGTACGTGGGCGAAGGCGAGAAAACGGTGCGCGGCAACGTGTCATCGGGCTTTGGGGTGTGGAAATCGACCGACGCGGGCAAGAGCTGGCAGAACGTGGGCCTAAAGGATTCGCGCCACATCGGCCGCATCCGCATTCACCCGCGCAACCCCGATTTGGTGTACGTGGCCGCCATGGGCGACCTCTACCAGCCCAGCGACATGCGCGGCGTGTACCGCAGCAAGGACGGCGGCAAAACCTGGCAGCGGGTGCTGTTTGCCAATAAGGACGCCGGTGCTGTCGACCTGACCTTTGACCCCAGCAACCCACGCATTCTGTACGCCACCACCTGGAACGTGCGGCGCACGCCCTACGGCTTCTCGTCGGGTGGCCCCGGTTCGGGCCTGTGGAAAAGCACTGACGGCGGCGACACCTGGAAAGATATTTCGCGCCACGACGGCCTGCCCAAGGGCACGCTTGGCATTGGTGGCGTCACGGTTTCGCCGGTCAACTCCAACCGCGTGTGGGTGCTGCTGGAAGCCGAAAACGGCGGCCTGTTCCGCTCCGACGACGCCGGCCAGACCTGGAAAAAAACCAGCGACGACCGCAACCTGCGCCAGCGGGCCTGGTACTACACCCGCATCTACGCCGACCCCAAGGACGAGGACGTGATGTACGTCATGAATGTGTCGTACCACAAAAGCAAAGACGGCGGTCGCACCTTCGAGGCTCGCAACGCCCCGCACGGCGACCACCACGACCTGTGGATAGCGCCCGAAAACTCGAACCGCATGATTATCGCCGACGACGGCGGGGCTCAAATCAGCAGCGACGGCGGCCTGAACTGGACCACCTACTTCAACCAACCCACCGCCCAGTTCTACCGTGTGGTGACCGACAACCACTTCCCCTACCGCATCTACGGCGCCCAGCAGGACAACTCCACGGTGCGTATTCTGCACCGCACCAGCGGTAACACCATTGGTGAGCGCGACTGGGAAGTTACCGCCGGCTCGGAAAGCGCCCACCTGGCCGTTGACCCCACCAACCCCGACATCGTGTACGGCGGCAGCTACGGCGGTCTGCTCACCCGCGTAGACCACAGCACCGACCAGACGCGCGCCATTAACGTGTGGCCCGACAACCCCATGGGCCACGGCGCCGTGGACTCGAAGTTCCGCTTTCAATGGAACTACCCCATTCTGTTTTCGCCCCACGACCCCAAAAAGCTATACACCGGCTCGAACCACCTGCACGTGAGCACCAACGAGGGCCAGTCGTGGACGGCCATCAGCCCCGACCTGACGCGCAACGACCCCAAAACCCAGCAATCGTCGGGCGGGCCGCTCACGCAAGACAACACCAGCGTGGAGTACTACGGCACCGTCTTCGCCATTGCCGAGTCGCCAGTGGAGCAGGGCATTATCTGGACCGGTTCCGACGACGGCTTGGTGCAAGTGACCCGCAACGGGGGCAAAGCCTGGAGCAACGTGACGCCCAAGGGCCTGCCCGAGTGGAGCCAAATCAACAGCATCGAAGCCCACCCTATCGCCAAGGGCACGGCCTACATCGCCGCCACCCGCTACAAGGCCGGTGACTTCCGGCCCTACCTCTACCGCACCACTGACTACGGCCGCAGCTGGAAAAACATCTCCACCGGCATCCCAGCCACGCACTTTACCCGCGTGGTGCGCGCCGACCCCAAGCGCGCCGGCTTGCTCTATGCCGGCACCGAGTACGGTCTGTACGTATCGTTCAACGACGGCGGCAACTGGCAGCCCTTCCAGATGAACCTGCCCCTGGTGCCCATCACCGACCTCACCCTGAAAAATGACAACCTGATTGCTGCCACCCAAGGCCGTGGCTTCTGGCTGATTGACGACCTCACGCCCCTGCACCAGCTCACGCCCGCCGTGGCCACCAGCAAGCTGCACCTGTTCAAGCCCATGCCCAGCTACCGGCTGGAGGGCTCCGGCACCCCCACCATTCCCAAAACCGCGGGCCAGAACCACCCCGGCGGCGTGCTGCTGCACTACTACCTGCCCCAGAAGGTCGACACTGCCAGCACCCTCAAGCTCGAGATGTTTGATGCCAGCGGCAAGCTCATTCGGGCCTTCACCAACAAGCTTAAAGTTGACAAAGACAAAAAGCCCCTGCCCGGCGCCGAGAAAGACCAACTAGCCACCAAAAAAGGCCTAAACCGCTTTGTGTGGGACATGCGCTACCCCGAGGCCAGCAAATTTGACGGCATGATACTCTGGGGCGGCGGCACTCAGGGCCCCCAGGCCGTGCCCGGCACCTACCGCGCCCACCTCACCCTCAACAAGGAAACACCCCAGGAAACGGAAGTAGTCATCCTAGCTGACCCGCGCGCCAAAGCCACCCCCGAGGACCTACAGGCTCAATTCAATTTCCTGCAGGAAGTGCGCGAAAAGCTCACCGAAACCAACGACGCGGTGCGCGACATCCGCACCCTACGCGGCCAGCTTAAAGCCCTGACCACGCCGCTAAAGGCCGATGCTGCCTACCGCGAAATCGTGCAGGCCGCCGAGGCCATCGACAAAAAGATGACCACGGTAGAGGAAAACCTGTACCAGACCAAAAACCGCAGCGGCCAGGACCCACTCAACTACCCAATTCGTCTGAATAACAAGCTCGCCAACTTGGTAGGCCACGTCAGCGAAGGCAACTACCAGCCCACCGAGCAAGCCATCGCTGTGAAAAAGGAAATTACCGAGCAGATAGACCAGCAATTGGGTGTGCTGCGGCAGCTGCGCGAGCAGGACGTGCCGGCTCTAAACAAGCTGATTCGCGATAAGGCGGTGGATGTCATTACGGTACCAAAGGCAAAGTCAGCCGTGGCGCCTGCCTCACTGTGAGTCCATTGCCTTGTTTATCGCAGAACGTCATGCTGAGCTTGCCGAACGATTGATAGACAGAACCGACGTTAGCACTAGAAACTGCAGCTACTTACCGCCCGCACCCGTCACCGGCAGCGCCGGAAACAACGCCGGCGCCTTGCGATGCCGCGTGGCCTGTTCGTAGGCAAAGGCATACTTTATCAGCGTAGCCTCGTCAAAGGAGCGGCCCAGAAACTGCAGGCCCGCGGGTAGGTTCTCATAAGTAAAGCCCATGGGCACGGTGAAGGCCGGTTGGCCCGTGTGCGGCGCGATGAGCTGGCTGTTGTCGCCCTTATAGCCTTTGAAGTCGCCAACTTTAGCGGGCGGGTGGTTCCAGGTGGGATACACCAACGCACCCACTTGGTAGCGGTCCATCACAGCCGTGACGGCGTTGCGGAAGGCAATGCGGCGCGGGTCGGTATAGGCCTCGCCGCAGCCTTCCGTAGCCACATCAGTTGAGGCAACGCCATTGGCAAGCTCATTTTGCAGGTTTTCTTTGATGTAGGCCGAATATTTACCCGAGGCTAGCACTTCGTTGATGTTTTTCACGGGCGAGGTGGGTCCTAGTTCGGCCAGGTAGGCATTGACATCGCGCTTGAAGACCGAGCACCACTGGTCTTTGCTGACTTTCGCAAAGTCCGGAATTTCCACATCGATTACCTCGGCGCCAGCTTGGCGCAGGTCGGCCACGGCCTTTTCGAACAGAGCCTTCACCTGCGGGTCGGGGCTGCACTCACTCAGGGTGCGCAACACGCCAATGCGGGCTCCTTTCAGACCGTTCTTATCCATGAATTGGCGGTAGCCGCCCTGCGGAACTTTGCCCGCGCTGTAAGCAGTGAGCGGGTCGGCAGGGTCGGGCCCGACCATAACTTCGAGTAGCTGGGTGGCATCGGCCACGGTGCGCGTCATGGGGCCACCGGTGTCGTTGCGCAGGTAAAGCGGGGTGATGCCAGCCCGACTCAGCAAACCCAGTGTGGGTCGGAAACCCACTAAAGCGTTGTGTGACGACGGCCCACGGATGGAGTTGCCAGTATCGGTACCAAGCCCTACGGTGCCCAGGCTAGCCGCTACAGCGGCCGCCGTGCCGCCGCTCGACCCAGCCGGCACATGGTCGAGGTTGTACGGGTTTCGGGTTTCGCCCGCAATGGAGCTGATGGTGACCATGGGGCTGAAGGCCCATTCGGCCATGTTGGACTTGGCCAGCACGATGGCGCCGGCCGCCTTCAGCGACTTCACCATCGTGGCATCGGTGGTGGGCGCAAACCCTTTGAGGGCGGCCGAGCCGGCTGCGGTTTGCAGCCCCGCGGTATTATAATTGTCTTTCACAATCACGGGAATACAGTGCAGTGGGCGCAGCTTTTTAGTGCGGCGGTATTCCGCATCAAGCTGCCGGGCCGTCTCCAGCGCTGCCGGGTTGGTGACCACAATGGAATTGAGCTTGGTGGGCTGGTCGTAGGCCGCAATGCGGGCCAGGTAGGCGCTTACCACCTGCTCGCAATTGCAGTCGCCCCGCTTCAGGGCGGCGTGAACGTCCTCAATAGAGACTTCCGTTACTTCAAACACCTGCTTTTTGTCTTCTTGCTTATGA
This sequence comes from Hymenobacter sp. B1770, assembly GCF_049896385.1. Taxonomy (NCBI): domain Bacteria; kingdom Pseudomonadati; phylum Bacteroidota; class Cytophagia; order Cytophagales; family Hymenobacteraceae; genus Hymenobacter; species Hymenobacter sp. B1770. The sequence continues at coordinate 194,619 of NZ_JAFCUF010000008.1, read as the reverse complement.
GGTGATGCAGTACAACTGCTCAGCCACGCAGTAGCTAGCGCGAGCAGGAATGAAAACCAGGACTTGGAAAGTGCGCGCATAAGAACAGACCGGAACGGTGGCAATGGACGAGACAGGTGGACGTCGGCCAAAAGTAACGGCTGATTTCCCTAATAGCGCGGCATCATTTCCAGTCTAAAGCTATTCCAGGTTCGTGTAAGAAAGACAAATCAGACGGCCTGACGCTTTGCTTTAAATGACCAGGTGATGCGAAACACCGCTACTATGTCGCCGGCCTCGTCGAAACCAGTGCTCGTGCACACCACGGTGCGTCCTTCGCCGGTTGCGCGGCTTTCGGCAATGGCCTGGGCTATTAGCGGGCCATCGGCCGAGGTGAAGGAAATCAGGCCGACGGCTTTCTTAGTGAAGTCCGCTTCCATCTTGGTCACCAGCATCGACACGGGGCTGCCGGCCTGCACGTGCATCATGGCCTGAATGCCACTGGCGAATTCAGCAGCCATGGCCAGGCAGGCAAAGTAGATGCTGCGAAACGGGTTTTGGGTAAGAAACTTAAACCCTATGGTAACCACGGCCTGCTCTGGCGTGAGCTGCGTAAGGCGCAAGCCCGCCAGCCACGCCATGGGCAGCTTCCGCATCAGAAACAGGTGCAGCTTGACGGGGCTCAGTACCTGGCGGCGAAAAGTGGCGGCTTGGGGCGTTTCGGTAACAGTCATAATCTCGAAGGCAAACTACTACAGAAGCTACCGCCATTGCGGCGCTGGACGGCATTGGCTTTTCTTGTCTAGTACCAATACCACTTTGTTAAAGTTGACCTTGTTTACCACGGACATCCTCTGCAAGCGGCGCCCGAATGTGCCAGCCAAGCGGCACGACGGCTATTTCCGCAATGAAAGTTACTTAATGCTGGTGCAAAAGCATTCGTCCCATTAAGAACGTCATGCTGAGCTTGTCGAAGCATCTCTACTACGCAAGTAATTCCAACATTAGAGGTTAGTTACGCAGTAGAGATGCTTCGACAAGCTCAGCATGACCATTCTTATTTTATTCGGTTACTTCTGCATCAGCACTTAGAACGCCCCGTAGCGCTTATAGCTTCATTAATTCTTCTACTTCTTCCGGGTGGCGCGCTTGGGGGCCGGAGCCGGATGCACTACTAGCTCCCGGTAGCCAAACGCAGGGTCGGCTTCGCGCTTAAATTCCAGCGCGGGCAGTTCGCCGAGCACAATCTCGGCCGTGGTATACACCACGCAGCCATCGAGCAAGTGCCCGCCAATGGTGCGTCCTGTGCTGTCGGAAACGGCCAGGTGCAGGTGCGAGCCGTTGGTGGAAAGGGTACCCACCAAGGACACTATCTCGAAATGGCCCCGGTACACGGTGGGTCCTTCATGGTTGGCCAACCGCAGGGTGGTTACGGTGAGGCTGCCCACGCACGTGAGCAGGGCACCGGCCCGAATGTGGTTCGTCTGCACAAAAGCGGTCAGCTGTTGGCGTAGGTCATCGCCGGACCGCAGGCGCAAAGCATAGGTTTTCAAGGGCGAATGCAAAGCAGCAGACACGGCGGAGGGGGCTTGGGCATTGACTGGACCGGCACAAAACCCAAGCAACGGCAGTAATAGGAAGGGACGGAACACGCCGCAAGGTAGGCTGGCCAAGAAGCACACGGGCCGGTTACCCCTGCGCGTAGCCCAAACCGACATCGTCGCTTTCGCCGGCTACTGGTACCGCTTTCAGTTCGCCATCGGTTTCACCTACTGGACTACGGGCTGGGTCAGGTCGAAATCGGCCTGAAACCGGAGCTGGCCGCCGCGCTTTAGAATGTAGCTAAAGGTTTTCTGGTCTTCGCTCAACACGGTTTCCCATTCGTTGGTGGCCGCGGCGGGCAGCAGCTTGGCCGTGTAGTCGTCGGCTGGAAAGCTCTGGCGGTAGGCCGTGCCGCCGGCTTTGGCATAGCCGCCGTACATCGTCACCGAATCGGGCGTGCCATCGGGGTGGCGGTGGTCGTGCTTCAAAAGCAAGCCCTGGGGGCTTTTGGTGAACACCCAGGTGCGGGACTTATTTTCTCCCACCTGAAACGGCACCCGAATTTCGGTATCGGAGCAGCTCTGCACGCGCATCAGCAGCAACTGGCCGGCAAATGGGTCTTTTCCGCCTTCCGGAAACACAGCTTTGCCGCGGTACGTCTGGTTGCACAGGGCACCCAGGCGACCAAAGAAATCGGTGGGCACCGTCGTGGCAGCTCTCCGGGAGCTGACGCAGCCAACGGCCAGCACAGCCAGGAGCAGTAGTAGGTTTTTCATGCGGAAGAAGTGATTTGAGGCGCCAGCCCCAGCATTGCTACTAGGGAGTTGGCAACGTGACTACCGCAAACCTACTTGCAAAACCGCACAGTACCGTAGCGCACCTTGATGTTGACGTTGCCGGCGTTACGGGCCGGGGCCTCGCCACCAAACACGCCGAGCACGTCGCTGGTCTGGGGGCCGTTTTCCTGCGAAAGCACTCGCACCATGTCTTTATCAACCAGCAGCTGGCCCTGCTCGGTGCTCACGTCGAATCGGAAGCTGGGCGACTCGGCAAAGCCCAGCCGGATGGTACTGAAGCCCCCATCGAGGTTTACCTGCTGGAAATTCGGCCCCATGTCGCGCACCACAAAGTCGGGGCAGTAGCGCAGGGCCATGTCCAAAGCCTGGTCAAGCTTGTCGACGGTGAAGCGCGTGTAGCCTGATGACCCGCGCAGGTTGCGCACCGTGCCCAGGGCCACGTCGCCGTACTTGCTGTGAATGGTCAGGTCCTGCACCTTGCCAATTTCAATGTCAGAATGATTGTTTCGCAGGTCGACCGCCGTGCCTTGTTCGAGGCGCAGGCGGGCATAGCTGGCATCAATGCTGGCCGAGCCAGCGTAAGGGATGCTGCAGTTACCGTTGGCGATACGCACCAAGTTGTGTTTCCCCTCCAGGCGGCCGGTGCGCAGGGCCCCGTACTCCACGGCCAGGTCGGTGTTCCCGCTCAGGGCGCCGTTAATGGTCACTTCACCGAAGTTGTTGTAAATACTCAGGGCTGTGGTACGGGGCAGCCACACGGTGTAGTTCACTTCGTAGCGGCAGCCGCCGGCCCGTCCGCGCAGCAAGGGCCCAAACTGGGTGCTCACGGCCACACCACCGGTTTTGGCATCGTAGTCCAGCCATTGCACGCCCAGGGCGTCCAGCACCTGCCGGGCACCGGCTTCGGTTTCGGAGCGGGCCACCAATTCAGCTTCTACTTTAATCTCGCTCTTGCCCCAGGGGTTTACCTGCACCCGGCCGTAGCGCGTGCTCAGCGAAAACGCCCGACCTCCCTTGGGCACGTCATAGCTGCGGGTGACGCGCCGACGCTGCTCGGCCTGCAGCACCGAAACTTCCTGACCGGGTTGGTCGGGCTGCTGCGGGTTTTGGGACGCGCCAAACGAAAACTCATCGGCGGTAAAAGTTTGTATTTCCATCACTCGCACGCTCATGCCGGGGCTAGGCGCAGCCAACTGGCTGCCTTGGGCCACGGCCCCCAGCGGGGGCAGCAGTCCGGCCACTGCCAGCAAGGCCAAGCCCAAGGCCTGCCAAATCATACGAGGGATTAGTAGTGTCATTTGGCGTGGTGCTTGCTGTCAGCCAGCACGTAAGAGCTTGGGTTGCGGTCAGCTTCGGCAGCGGCGCCCAGGTGCAGTTGCTGGTCCAGTATATCGAGGCGAACCTGCAGGTTGCGGTTCATGGCGGTAAGCACGGCGTCGGGCTGCGGGTGGTGCAGCAGGTCTTGCTTCAGCTCGCGGTAGCTCGAGTCGAGCGCCACCAACTCGCGCTTCCAGTCGGCCCGCATAGCCGCCATGCCGGGGCCGCTGAGCTTATGCAGCTCACTCTGGCGGCGGGCCAGCTGGTTAGTATAATAGGCCTCCATGCCCCGTACGGCCCGCACCAGCTGGCTGTCGGCCCCGGCCGAGCGGTCGGCGGCGGTCATCGCAATGGGGGTAGCAGCTTGATAGAGGGCCGCATCGGGAGCCTCAATGGCGTTGCTGTTGCCAACAGAATTGATAGCGAGAGTCTGTTCTTCGACTTTTTGGCGCGATTTCCAGGCCTCGCTGGCCCCAGCGGCAAATACCAACAGCGCCAGTGAAGCGGCCACGCCGTAGCGCTGCAGCCAGCCGCCCCGCACATGGGTAGAAGCTGCGCCTCCACCCGCAACGGGGACAGAAATAGTAGTTTCGGCCACGCCCGTCAGGCGCATTACCGGGGTGGCAGACGTAGCAACGGGTTCGGACAACTGCTGCTCGAGCGCCGCCCAAAGGTCGGGGCGCGGCTCGTGCGTGTCGAAATCGGCACGGTGCCGCTCGACGAAGTTTTCCAGTGAATTGTTCTTATTAGAGTCCATGAATGAGGAGCAGACGCACAGTTCTTCCAGTTTAAAGGGGGCGCGGGGCTATAGTGAAACCGCGACCGGGCGAAAAAGGATGAAGGGTAGTGAAGAAATGATAACGATGTTAAACAATAGATAATTAACTCAGGCCACGCTGGGCGGCCAACTCACGCAACCGGACCCGCGCCCGGCTGTATTGGGATTTGGAGGTAGACTCGGAGATGCCCATAATGCTGGCAATTTCGAGGTGGTCGTAGCCTTCCAGCAAGTACAGGCTCAGCACCACGCGGTAGCCGTCGGGCAGCTCCTGAATGCAGCGGCGCAGCACGTCGGCGCGGTAGTGAGTATCGGCCTCGTCATCGTAGGAAACGCTGCTCAGGTCGGCCGGTTCCTCGTGGTGCTGCTCGCCCAGTGGCACCAGCGACAGCCGCCGCTGACGCAAACAATTTATACTCTTGTTGACCACAATGCGTTTCAGCCACGCCCCAAACGAGGAGTCGCCTTTGTAGCTGCTTAGCTCCCGGAAGGCGCTCAGGAACGACTCCTGCAGCACGTCTTCCGCCTCGGCGTAGTCACCGGTGATACGCAGGGCCGCGTTGAACATGGCCTTGGCGTAGCGACGGTAAATTTCGGCCTGAGCTTGGCGGTCATTCAGGCGGCAACGCTCCACGAGAGGAGCGTTGATGTCAACATAGGCGGAGGTAGCGAGAGCTTCCATGCAGAAAGAAGGAGTTAAGCGGCTTAAGCAAGTAAAAGACTACGCGGCCGGGATGAGGGTTGCACCCCGGCCAGGGGTTGTGCACATGGGTAAATTTAACTGCCAACTACCTTTGTTCAAGTACATTCCTTAATTCTTATTTTTCGTGCTGCGTCAACTACCCCTTGTCCTTTTATTGTTCTCGCTGCTGGCCTGCAGCAAGTCAAATTCCAGCCCTACCATAAACTTTGGCCAGGGCGGAGGCATTACTTACCGCGACGGCAGCAACCGGCCCGCTGGCCCCGGCGACCCCACCGATTGGACATCAGATGCAACCTAGAACCAGCAGGAACAAGCATTATTCCAATCTCTGGGGGTTGATTTAAATAGTACGGCGCAAGGTCAGGCAGGCATTACAGGAGCCTACCCCAACCCGGCGTCTCAGTCGACAATCTTTGGGTATTCAACACCGCTTATGGTGGCATGCAAAATCGTCGTTGTCAACGCGAGCTATCGGGTGATTACTGAATCCGGCTCAACAACTCCCACCCGCGAACTAACACTCATGGTTGACCTTACCCGCAATGGATTTTCCAATGGGCAACGGTACCGGCTTTACTATGTACTCTACAACGGCTCGACGCTTTACTACAAAGGGCATGGTGACATCAAAAAAGTCTAATAGAAAAAGCCCCGCTAGTATTTAGCGGGGCTTTTTCTATTCAGCCATTTAGTTGGGGTAAGACCGACGCACTACACGTCGAATTTAATACCCTGTGCCAGCGGCAACTCCGTGGAATAGTTGATGGTGTTGGTCTGGCGGCGCATGTAGATTTTCCAGGCGTCGGAGCCAGACTCGCGGCCGCCACCCGTTTCCTTTTCGCCACCAAACGCGCCGCCGATTTCGGCGCCGCTCGTGCCGATGTTCACGTTGGCAATGCCGCAGTCGGAACCGTTGGCCGCCAGGAAGGCCTCGGCCTCGCGCATGTTGAGAGTGAAAATGCTACTCGACAGGCCCTGGCGCACGTCGTTCTGCAGCGCGATGGCATTTTCCACGCCGCCGCTGTAGCGGATGAGGTACAGAATGGGCGCGAAGGTTTCTTCCTGCACCGTGTGGTAGTGGTTTTCCACCTCTACCAGGGCGGGCTGCACGTAGTGGCCGCCGTGCAGCTCGGCGCTGCTCAGCACTTGGCCGCCGGTGAGCAGCTTGCCGCCTTCGGCCTGCACCTTGGTCAGCGCTTCGCTGAACGTCTTCACCGCGTCACCGTCAATCAGCGGGCCAACCAGCGTGCCTTCCTGCAGCGGGTGGCCAATGGGCAGCTTAGGGTAAATACTCAGCAAGCGGGTCTTCACCTCATCAAAAATGCTGTCTTCGATGATGACGCGGCGGGTGCTGGTGCAGCGTTGCCCGGCCGTGCCCACGGCCCCGAACACGATGGCGCGAATGGCAATGTCAAGGTCGGCGTTTTTGGTGACGATGATGGCGTTGTTGCCACCCAGCTCCAGCAGGGCACGGCCCAGTCGGGCGCCTACTACCTCCCCTACTTTGCGGCCCATGCGGGTGCTGCCCGTCGCCGATACCAGCGGCACGCGCCGGTCGGCGGCCATGGCAGCGCCAATGTCAGCCCCGCCAATAATGACGCTGAACACGCCCTCGGGAATATCGTTTTCAACCAGCACGTCGTCAATGATGTGCTGCACGGCCACGGCTGTGAGGGGCGTTTTCTCAGAAGGCTTCCAGATGCTCACGTCGCCGCACACAGCGGCCAGCATGGCGTTCCAGCTCCACACGGCCACCGGGAAGTTGAAGGCCGAGATAATGCCCACTAGGCCCAGGGGCTGGTACTGCTCATACATGCGGTGCGCAGGGCGCTCCGAGTGCATGGTGAAGCCGTGCAGTTGGCGCGAAAGGCCCACTGCAAAGTCGCAGATGTCAATCATTTCCTGCACCTCGCCGAGGCCTTCCTGCAGGATTTTGCCCATTTCGGCGCTCACCAGCTTGCCCAGCGGCTCCTTGTATTCGCGGAGCTTGTTACCAATCTGGCGCACGATTTCGCCCCGTTTGGGCGCAGGCACCAGGCTCCAAGTTTTGAATGCTTCCTGGGCGGTTTTTACTACAGTGTCGTAGTCTTCCACAGTGGCAAAGGCTACACTGGCAATGCGGCGGCCATCGGCAGGAGCGTTAATGGTGCGGCGCTCGGTATTGGCGCTGCCACCCCAGTTGCGGCCGGTGCTGTAGGCAGCGTTTTCAGCTTCTACGCCCAACTGGCGCAGCACGTCCTGAATGCCGTGGGGGTCTTCGTGCGGGTGCGGTACGGTTACGTCGGCAGCCGAAGTGGCTTCTTCGAGAGCTTGCTTCATGGGAAGAGATGGAAATGCGGTGGGATATTGCTTGCACAAAGCTACGGAAACCCTCGGCCACCCCCGAAGCGGGGCGCGGGCCGGCAGCGGTTCCCACTATGGCACTGGCCGTTTGGGTCTTTGCCCGGAGCCGGTTAGCGCGTTGGCGCGCTATCGCGCACTTGCATACCGGCCCGTTCCTGCTGGTCCTTCAGCCAGCCCATGGCCTCGGCTTCGTCGTCGTAGAACAGCGGATAAGAATCGAGCGTGGCGGCGTGGCGGAGGTGAAGCTTTATTTCGGCGCTTTCGGCGGCCAGGCGCTGGTGCGGGCCGGCCAGGTAAGCGGTGAAAAGCGGACCTTCCAACGCTGCCGCTACCTGCGGCGAAAACTGGTCCCGGAACCACTCGTTCAGGTCGGGTCCAGCCAACGGGCGCCGGCGCAAGTCCAGCAGCCAAAAGCGGCAGTTGCCATTCTTCCGGGCCGCCGACAGCATGGCCTGGTAGGTACCCTGCAGCTCGGGCGGAGGCAGGGCCTGCAGCCAACGGCCGATAAGAATCCCGAGGTCGGGACGATACTCTAACGAAAAGGCGTCGGTTGAGAATGTCGACACAGATGAGCGGATGAGTCTAATAATAAAAGCCTATACGGCAGCTTGAATAAGGAAGTTAATGCTTAGCAGCGCTATGGAGGCACTATTTCTTTGAAAAACAGGCCCAAATGATTCCGTTGCACCCGTTCAGCTTACCCGTGTTGCCGTATACTAAGGGCCCAAAAAAAGCCCCTGCCAATAACTGGCAGGGGCTTGAATTTGCAGGAATCAGCAAGGTCACTTATTCCTGACCAATGGGGTAGTACGCCTTGCGGCCGTCGGGGTAAAGACCTTCCACAAGGGCGCCGGATTTCTCACGGGCCTGGTCGAGATAACGCTTGACGTCGGCGGGCTTGGTCACCTCGTTCTTGTCGATGCGGGTGATGATGAAGCCATCGGCCATGCCCGTCTCGCGGAAGTTGCTGCCTTTGATGCCGCTGATTTTAGCGCCGCCTTCCAGGCCCAGCTTGGCCTGCTCGCGGGCAGGTACCGGGCTGAGCGTAGCGCCTTCGTACTTGATGGAGGCTGAGGCAGGCTCTTCGCGCACCACGCTAGTAGTGCCTGTTGCGTTGCGTAGCACGGCGGTTACCTCATTCGACTTGTCGCCGCGCAGGAAAGTCACCTTGATTTTGTCGCCAGGACGGAAACGGGCCACCTGCTCCTGCAGCTGCGAAGACGTGTTCACGTTCACGCCGTTGATTTTGGTAATCACGTCGCCGGTTTTCAGGCCAGCCACGGCGGCGGCGCTGCTCTCGCTGAGACCTTGCACGTACACGCCGTTTAGGGTATTCAGTTTCTTCTCAGAGGCCAGCTTGGCATCTACTTCCTGAATCTGCACCCCGAGCAGGGCACGCTGCACCACTTTATACTTCAGCAAGTCGTCGACTACTTTGCTGGCCAGCGAGCTGGGAATGGCGAAGGCGTAGCCTTCAAACGAGCCAGTATGCGAAGCAATGGCCGAGTTGATGCCAATCAGGTCGCCGTTGAGATTCACGAGGGCACCGCCCGAGTTGCCGGGGTTTACCACGGCATCGGTCTGGATGAACGACTCGATGCCCATGTTGTCCTTGCGGCGCAAGATGTCGATGTTCCGGCCTTTGGCCGAGATAATGCCCGCCGTAACAGTCGAGTTCAGGTTGAAGGGGTTGCCTACGGCCAGTACCCACTCTCCTACTTTCACGTCGTCGGAGTTGCCGTACTTCACGAAAGGCAGGTTGTCGGCTTTCACCTTGAGCACGGCCAGGTCGGTGTTGGGGTCGGCGCCCACCAGCTCGGCTTCGAACTTGCGCTTGTCGTCGAGCACCACCTCAATTTTAGAGGCTTTGTCGATAACGTGGTTGTTGGTGACGATGTAGCCGTTGGCAGCGATGATGACACCCGAGCCGGAGCCCTGGCCACCGCCGCGGGGCTGCGGCCCGTGGAACTGCTCCAGCTGGTCGCCAAAGAACTGGCGCAGGAAAGGGTCCATTTGCATCCGGCGCTGGTCTACGGCGGGGGCAGCGTATTCAGTCATTACGTGCACCACGGCCGGGGTCACGGCCGCAGCGGCCGCTACGAAGTTCATGCCTTCGGGCACTGCATAAGTGCTGCGGCGCATCTCAGAAGTATATCGAACCTGGGGGTCGGCAGCTACAGCCTGGGGGGCCACAGGGGCCGGCTCCAACAGCTTATACCCCCCCACGGCCACGCCTCCACCAAGGATGGCAGAACCGAACAGGCCGAGCATCATTTGTTTTGCTTGCATGGGTAAGGGAAAAAGGTGGTTTGGTTAATTGAAGTACCTAAATTTAACAAGTCGGGTTTAAAAAACGACCGGTTAATAGCTAGTAATATTTTGGGCAACGCTGGAAGGATTCAATTTCTTGCCTCTGGGTTGCTTTCAGCAGAAAATGGGCCAATCTGGGTGCTTGGTATGGTAACAAAGGTGGCGGCAAAAAAGGCACCTCTCGGGGTGCCTTTTTTGCAAAACCACTCAGGAATTAGCGGATTTCGATGTGCTGCTTGGTCACCTTCTCGGTGTCGAAGGGCAGCACGAGGCGCAGGATGCCGTCGGTCAGTTCGGCGCTGATAGCCTTCACGTTCACCGTCTCAGGCAGCCGGAAACTGCGGGTGAAGCTGCCGTAGTTGGTTTCAACGCGGCGGAATTTGGGCGTAGCCGGAGCCTCGGGGGCTACCACGGCCGGCTTGTTCTCCTCGTTGGCGTTGTCTTCGGTAGCGGTAGCAGCGGCTTCTTTAGCAGCGGCGGCAGGATTGGGGCGGTCGCCGGAAATCACGAGCTGGCCGTCGAGGAATTCAATGTTAACCGCTTCTTTTTTCACACCGGGCAGGGCCAGGTGCAGTTCAAAGCCCTCAGCCGTTTCGAGAACGTCGGTGGCGGGGGCAAAAGCGGGAGTGGGTTGTGCGGGAGCCGCCTTCGGTTCGCGGAGCATGTCGGCAAGCATCACGCTCAAAGCGCGGCTGGGACGCAGGGAAGGGCGGGTGTTATACAGCAAAGTTGCCATGGTGATGATGATAGATTAAGGTTGTTGGTAAAGGTGAACCGCACTGCGGTACGCCATTCCCTCCTTAAAATCTATACCAATCCCGCCACAATATCAAATAACGACATTTTGTCTTTATTTCAGCTAATCCCCAAAAGCAAAACTGACAACAACAGCAACCGAAATGCCATTTTTGCAACCTCAGAGCACTTTGATAAGTAATCCAACAACCGCCAATTTGTCGCAGTCGGATTGTAAATGGCTAATGTTGGGTGGGTAACTGCTTGCGCTCCGCAGACGGTTCGCCTCGGAAAAGAGTCAGGCGCACATCGAACCCAACCACAGGCACCACCAGATTCACACGGCCGCCACCAGTTAGGTTGCCGTTGGCATCGAACTGGGGAAGGGCATTGAGAAAAATTGTTTGTGAACTGGCCCAGGGTGTCACGTCGAACTGGGGCGACAGGCGCAGCCCAAGCTCGGCTCGCAGGCTGGCAAAATCCACCACTCGCTCCTGATTAGCCCCTTCTGGGCGCTGCAGCCGCAAGAAAACCACTGGCTCGTAACTGAGCCGCGGGCGCAAAACCACGGCCGCGCCCAAGGCAAACTGCCGCTCTACGTCCAGGCGCAACCGCGCTAGCGCCCGACTGCGATTTATACTATTGGGGCCATGCACGGTGTTGTCGAACGTCATGGCGTATTCTGCCCCCAGGCGCTGCCCAAACGTGAATCCTCCCATTTGGCTGGTGTGCCGCAGCAACAAGCCCGGGATGACGTTGCCGGGCATGCCCACAATATCGCCGTATCCGGCAATGCTTCTATCGCCCCGAAGCGCCCGGAATGTACCTCCCCAGCTCCAGCGCTCGTTCCAGAAATGCTCGTAGCCTAGCCGCAGCTGCCCTCCAATTAAAACGGTGCCTGGGCTATTAGTCGAGAAGAGAACATTGACGCCTGCCAAAACATAATCGTTTCCCTGCAGGGCTACTTCTACCTGCCCTTCCGGCTGTATCGCCAAATCGCCAATGGTGCGGCGTTGGGCAGCGGCGGTCGTGGCTAAAATCAAGCCGCTAGCAGCCAGGAGTAGACGGAAATATGTGGGCATTAGGGAAGACTGGATTTATTAAAAACTCATTGTAGACACTACTGGGCCAGTTCCTTGATAGCCAACCATGCCATAAGGCCTGGGCCGGTGGCCAGGGCCTTCTCATCAATGTCGAAGGTGGGGGTGTGCACCGAGGAGGCAAACCGGCCGTCTTCGTGCCGGGTACCCAAACGGTAGAAGCACGACGGAGCAGCCTGCGAGAAGTAAGCAAAGTCTTCAGCGGCCATCCACTGGTCCAGCTCCACCACGTTTTCGGGGCCGAGGTATTCCTGCGCAGCTGCCTTGACGCGAGCCGTGAGCTGCGGCTCGTTTTCGAGGTACGGGTAGCCGCGACGAATTTCCAGCTCGCACACCGCGCCCATGCTGTCGGCCAAGCCCTCGCAGAGGCGGCGCAGGTGCTGGTGGGCTTCGTCGCGCCATTCCTCGTTCAGGGTCCGGAACGTGCCTTCAATGTAGACTTCGTTGGGAATAACGTTGGTAGCGCCGTTGGCGATGACCTTGCCGAAGCTCAGCACCGACGGAATCTTGGGGCTGGAGCGGCGGCTCACAATCTGCTGCGCAGCCACGATGATGTGGGCCGCCACCAGCACGGGGTCAAGGTTCATTTCGGGCATGGCACCGTGGCCGCCCTTGCCGCGCACGGTTAGGTACAGCTCGTCGGTGCTGGCCATGTAGCGGCCCGAGCGCAGCCCCACCTTGCCTGCGGGCAGATGCGGAAACACGTGCTGCCCGAGCACATTGGACACGGCCGGATTTTCCAGTATTCCTTCCTTAATCATCAGCGACGCACCACCCGGCAACCGCTCCTCGCCCGGCTGAAACATGAGTTTGATGTTGCCCTGAAATTCACCTTTTAGCTCGTTGAGAATGCGGGCTGCCCCCAGCAGGGAGGCCGTGTGCACGTCGTGACCGCAGGCGTGCATCACGCCGGGATTAGTCGATTTATAAGGCACGTCGTTCGCCTCCAGAATAGGTAGAGCGTCCATATCGGCCCGCAGGGCGATGGTGGGGCCGCCGGGCTGCCCCTCAATCAGGGCCACTACGCCCGTGTTGGCAATAGGTTGGGGCTGCAATCCCAGCTTCTTTAGCTCCTCGGTAACGAAGGCGGCAGTGTTGGTTTCTTCAAACGACAGCTCCGGGTGGGCGTGCAAGTGGCGGCGCACAGCTACGGTGTCGGCGGCGTACTGAGCGGCCAGCTGCTGAATCTGGGGGATGAGGTCGGGCATGAGCGGGGCAATAGGACGCGGCCGTCCACGCCTGAGTCAGACGCAGACCGCTGCTTTTTTTTAAGGATTCTTGTTCAACAGCACCTGTGTGGCCTCCAGCTCCAGCTTAGGAGTGAGGCCCCGAAGCCGGGCCATGCCCTGGGCTGCTTCCAGCTTGGTGAGGTAATCGCCGATGTACAACCGGTAAACCGGCGACTTGAACGTGATGTAGTCGGTTTCGTCGGGGTAGCGGCCGATGATGGTGCGGCGAATGACCATCACCTGGTCGCGCTCCAGCCCGAGGTACACCAGAATGCGGTAGCCTTGGGTATACTTCACGTTCTGGTTGGTGTAGGCCTGGTCGCGCAGGCGCTGCTCTACCTGCGCATTCACGTGGTTGGTGGGCGTCACCGTAGTTTTGGCAGGCGCGGCGGCAGACGCTGGCGTTGCCTTAGGAGCAGTGAACACGGGGCGGTACTTGGTCACGTCCTCGGCCGGCATGGTGGGCGAGGACGTGGCCGTAGTCGTGGACTTTTTTGTCGTATCAGCCGGCGTGCTGGCGCGCGGGGTTTGCGTGGCAGTACTGGCGCAGGCGGCCAGGGCCAGCAGCGAAGGGGCCAATAGCATCTTAGGCAGCAGTCGTTTCATCGGTTTCATTAATCAGGGCCACACTGTTGGAAGAGCCGATGCGGTCGGCGCCGGCAGCTACCAGGGCCAGGGCAGCTTCGCGGGTGCGAATACCACCGGCGGCTTTGATGCGTACGTTTTCCGGCAGCACCCGGCGCATCAGCGCCACATCTTCAACCGAAGCGCCGCGGCTAGCGAAGCCAGTGGAAGTCTTCACAAAATCCGCTTCCCCGCCCACGCATAGCTGGCAGGCCAGCTCGATTTCCTCCTCCGTGAGCAGCGCAGTTTCGATGATGACCTTGAGCAGCGCTTGGTGCACGTGGCAGAGGTCAGCCAGGTCGAGAATTTCAGCCTGAATAGCCTCCGTTTTCCCCGACTTCAAGGCCGAGATGTTGATAACCATGTCCAGTTCGGTGGCACCATTGTAGAGAGCGACTTCGGCTTCTTTGAACTTGACATTAGTGGAAGTGTACCCGAGCGGAAACCCAATCACCGTGCAGATGCCCGTGGTGGTATCGGCCAGTTTTTCGGCGGCTAAGGCCACGTAGCACGGTGGCACACACACGCTGGCAAAGCCGTGAGCCAGGGCCTCCTCACAAAGCTGGGTAATTTGTGCCTCGGTACAGTCGGGGCGTAGTTGCGTGTGGTCTATTCGGGCGGCAAGGGTCATGAGGCAAAGGTAGCGGGGAATGCAGGATGCACAGGGCAATACCCAAGCTCGTGCCGCCTCTTGGCTGCGAAAGCTTATTGCCGCTGCAACGGCTGTACCTTTGGCAGCCTCAGCCCTCACCTTCATGCCCACGGTTTTCTCAGAAGTTTTTTCCCTCGATTACGAGGCAGCCCCAAACCTGCTTGTGGGCCGTTGGCTGACCAACGTGCCCGACCACACACTACACCCGCCGCAGCAAGAACTGCTAAGTGCGGCTCTGCAAAATAGTCGCTGCCGATTCTGGCTGCTCGACATGCGCACTCAGAACGAGTTTTCCCTTGCCCTCCTCGACTGGCTCAAGGAGTTACTGGCCGAGCAGGTGGTGATGGTGCTCGGCTCGCCCGTGTTTCTGGCCTGCGTGGCTAGCGAAAGCCACCGCGACGAAATCGATAGTATCGGAACCGAAACGCTGCTGCGCCAGCAGGCCCAGCACGAGTTCTACCCCTATTTCTTCAACAACGAGGAGGCCGCCCGCGAATGGCTTGCCGAAAGCCAGTCGCATGAGCACAGCCCGCCGCGGCGCTAGAGCTCATCTGGTTTCATGAAAAGCCCAAATTGCTCAAGTGGGGTTTTTCAGGGGAATTATAAAAATTATGGAGAGAAGGAAGACAACAATGCTTCTGTTATTCGATTATTTGCAATTCTAAACCTGCAGGGTAAAGAGAGTCAAAAAAGTAATGTTGCCGGCGCTGCCAATGTCCTTCAGCCCTATTCGACTGCTAAACGGCGGGTTGCTACTTGTGTACCGGCTTCCACACGCACGCCGTAGAGACCGGCTGACAGGCGGGTCAAATCCAATTCATAAGGCAGACCAGCAGCAGGCAGCGCTATGGTATGAGTGCGTACCAGACGGCCCATCGCATCGACCACAGTGAGGGTAGCCTTTACGGCACTCGGGCTAGGCGGAAGTTGCACTATGACGCGGCCATGGGCCGGATTGGGTAATAAATTGATGACCAAGCCATTAGCCAAGGGTGTATTGGCAGTAGCAGTAGCCTCGTTTAGTGAGGCCAGGTAAATGCTGGGGACCGAGGTCCCACCAAGGGACAGACTGCCGAATTGAGCAGGTGGCGTAGCTAGTCCGACTACGTACACGCGGCCGCTATTGCCAACGGCTAAAGCGTCTGCGCCGTCGTTCTCAGGGCCGCCGGCGGCCTTAGCCCAAATGCTGCTACCGTCCGAGCTGGCGAATTTGGCGACGAACAAATCGTTAGTATTCGGAGCCGCACCTGGGGTCTGCGTTAGGGAATTATTGCCAAAACTCAGGACCGCTCCGCTGAATCCACCGGCCACGTACACGCCCGAATTGGTAACTGCGATGGCATCACCACCCGCAGAGCCGCCAGCGGATGGCGGTACGGCTTGCACCCATCGAAAAGTGGCGGTGGCCCCTGCATCCGTAAGCTTCGTCACCAACAAGCTAGTAGCGTTGGGAGAAGACACCACCGTACTGCCAAACGTGAGCCTGCCACTGAAGCCGCCAGCGGTGTACACATCCGAACCACTCACGGCCAAACCATTGGTATAACTAACACCAGAGTTTGGGTCTCGGTCGTAGGTTCTACCCTGACCAGTTCTCGCTGTCCAGATGGCACTGGCACTAGTTCCGGCTTCCGTCAGCTTCGCGATGAAACCTCCAGGGTCTCCGCCTCCCATGTTAATGTAGGTCGGTGTGCTATCAAACCCAACGCCAGTATAGCCATGAGTCCCGCCTACATATACGTTTGAGTTAGCCACGGCAATAGCATTTACCATGAGCCTGCCGTAAATCCCTAGCCCCCATATCACCTCAGCACTAGTGCCCAAATCATTAAGACGGGTCACAAATCCGTACGGGACTCCAAACTGACTCCTGAGCACAGCGGTTCCGAGTGCAAGCGTAGGGCTCTCATACATCCCGGTTACGTACACGGCCGAGCCGTTCACGGCGATTGCTCTTCCGTCGTCAGGGAGCGAACCGCCTACTCGCTGCACCCAGTTCCAGGTGGCACTGGAACCGGCATCCGTTAGCTTCGCTACAAACGCATCGCCGAGCAGTTGGTCGGGACCCGCAGTATTGGTAATGGTTCCAAAAATGGTCGGGCTGCTAAGACAAAAGCCGGTTATATACACGCTGGTACCGCTCGCGGCAATCCCGTTGACAGTTGCCCCACTTAGGTGTTGGGCCCAGACATAGCTGCTAGTCGCAGGGCTCCATTTGGCGATGAAGCCGTCGTGGGTGCTCCCGCTCACCAGTGTGGTGCTCCCGAAAGTGATGGTTCCATTAAAATACCCGATTGTGTACACGTTTCCATTTGCATCGATGGCAACACCCCGTTTAATATAATAAGTAACGCTGCCGTTGGCTTGAGGGGTAATAACCGTTTGCCAAATAGGGCTCTGTGCACGGGCTGGCTCCACAACCAGCACCAAGCAGAGCAGACCGAGCAAGAAGCCAAAGGGAAAGTGTAAAAAGTCTTTCATAGGAAAAGCCTGGCTTACAAGGAGCAAGTCGCTCTTAAACATTACTCGGTAAATATATACATCGTTCTGAAAGCCACAGAAAAAGAAACGCCCCGACCAGCCGGCCGGGGCGTTTCTTTTTCTGTCACAAAACAGCATTAGTCCACCAGCACACAGCGGTTGCTCAGCACGTCCTGCTCCACGGTCTTGTACTTCACGTCGCGCACCACGCGGCCGTCCATGTACTGCACGCTCACTTTGTCGTTGCGGTTGGCCACTTTCTGGCTGCGCACGGGCACTTGCTTTTCCGCTACCTGTGGGTTCTGGTAATCGGGACCAAAGTCCTCGGGGCCGGCGCCCAAGGAGTCGAGGTTGCTTTCGTGCTCCACAGTGAGTTGGGGCTGGGGCTCCTCGTCTTCGAGGTAGTAGTCGGGCTCCTCATTGGTGCCTACCATGCTCTGCTGCACGGGCACATCGGCGTGGAACAGGAACGAAGTGGTTTCTTCGTTCACCTTGCCAATCATGCGCTTAAACAGCTCGAAGCTCTCAAACTTGTACACCAACAGCGGGTCTTTCTGCTCGTACACCGCGTTTTGCACCACCTGCTTCAGGTCGTCCATCTGGCGCAGATGCTGGGTCCAGGCCGTGTCAATCACACTTAGCACCACTACTTTCTCCATCTGACGGAGGATGTCGTGGCCGCCGGTGGCCTGGGCTTTTTTCAGGTTGGCAATGGCTTGCACCTGCTTTTTGCCGTCGGTGAAGGGCACGGCGATGTTCTCGTAGGGCGAGCCGTTGTTCAGCAGGTCGTTCACCAGCGGCAGGGCGTTGGTGGCGATGTGCTCGTTCTTGCTTTGGAAATAGCCAAGGGCTTCTTCGTAGAGCTTCTGGGTAAGCTGCGGCAGCTGTAGGCTGTTGAGTTCCTGCGCCGTGATATAGGTATCGTAACCAAACACCTTGATGATGGCTAGCTTGAAATCCTCGAAATCGCCCGTGATTTTGTGACCGGCGGCGATGTCCTCGCTCACGTCATAAATCATGTTGAGGATGTCGACTTCCATGCGGTCGCCGTGCAGGGCGTTGCGGCGGCGCTTGTACACCACTTCGCGCTGGGCATTCATCACGTCATCGTACTCCAGCAGGCGCTTGCGCGTGCCGAAGTTGTTTTCCTCTACTTTCTTCTGGGCCCGCTCGATGGAGTTGGTAATCATCGAGTGCTGAATCACCTCGCCCTCTTCCATGCCCATGCGGTCCATCAGCTTGGCAATCCGGTCGGAGCCGAATAGGCGCATCAGGTTGTCCTCCAGGCTCACGAAGAACTGCGACGTACCGGGGTCGCCCTGGCGGCCGGCACGACCACGCAGCTGGCGGTCAACCCGGCGCGATTCGTGGCGTTCCGTGCCAATGATGGCCAGGCCACCAGCTTCTTTCGAGGTCTCCCGCAGCTTAATGTCGGTACCCCGGCCGGCCATGTTGGTGGCAATGGTCACGGTGCCGGGGAAACCGGCGGCGGCCACAATCTCGGCTTCGCGTTGGTTCTGCTTGGCGTTCAGCACTTGGTGCGGAATGCCGCGTAGCTTCAGCATCCGCGACATCAATTCGGAGATTTCCACCGACGTGGTGCCCACTAGCACGGGGCGGCCGGCTTCCACCAGCTTTTGGATTTCCAGGGCCACGGCGTTGTATTTCTCACGCACCGTTTTGTACACTTGGTCGTCGGAGTCCTTGCGCGAAATCACCCGATTGGTGGGAATCACCACTACGTCGAGCTTGTAGATTTCCCAGAACTCGCCGGCTTCGGTTTCGGCCGTGCCGGTCATGCCGGCCAGCTTGTGGTACATGCGGAAGTAGTTCTGCAAGGTCACCGTGGCGTAGGTCTGGGTGGCGTCTTCCACGCGCACGTTTTCCTTGGCCTCTATGGCTTGGTGCAGGCCATCAGAATAGCGACGGCCTTCCATGACGCGGCCGGTCTGCTCGTCCACGATTTTCACCTTGCCATCGTCAGTCAGGATGTATTGGTCGTCCTTCTCAAACAGCGTATAGGCCTTTAGCAGCTGGTTTACGGTGTGCACCCGCTCGCTTTTCTCGTTGTAGTCGCTCATCAGCTTTTCCTTCTGATGCAGCTTGTCTTCGGCCGAAAGCGTAGCGTTTTTCTCAATGTCGGCCACCGCCATGCCGATGTCGGGCATGATGAACAGCTGCGGGTCTTCGCCCTGAGCCGTAATCAGGTCAATGCCTTTTTCGGTCAACTCAATCTGGTTGTTCTTCTCGTCGATGGTAAAGAACAGCGGCTCGTCGGCCTTGGGCATCTGGCGCGAATTATCGGCCAGGTAATGATTCTCGGTGGCTTGCAGCACCGCCCGGATACCGGGTTCCGACAAGAACTTGATGAGTGGTTTGCTCTTGGGCAGGCCGCGGTGGGCGCGGAACAGCATCAGGCCGCCCTCGCCGTTTTTGTCGCCCTCTTCCACGCCGGTTTTGCCTTCGGCAATGAGCTTGCGGGCCTGCACGAGGTAGTTCTGCACTACTTTTTTCTGCTCGTCGACCAGACGCTGAATGCGCGGCTTGAGTTGGTAGAACTCGTGTACGTCGCCGCGCGGTACCGGGCCGGAGATGATGAGCGGCGTCCGCGCATCGTCAATCAGCACGGAGTCCACTTCGTCGACCATGGCGTAGTGGTGCTTGCGCTGCACCAGTTCCTCGGGGTCGCGCGCCATGTTGTCGCGCAGGTAGTCGAAGCCGAATTCGTTGTTGGTGCCGTAGGTGATGTCGGCCTGGTAGGCCTTGCGGCGCTCGGGCGTGTTGGGCTGGTGCTTATCGATGCAGTCCACGGTGATGCCGTGGAACTCGAACAGCGGCGCGTTCCATTCGGAGTCACGCTTGGCCAGGTAATCGTTGACGGTTACGAGGTGCACGCCTCGTTTGGACAAGGCATTCAGGAACGACGGCAGGGTCGAAACCAGCGTCTTGCCTTCACCCGTGGCCATTTCGGCAATCTTACCCTGGTGCAGCACTACGCCGCCGATGAGCTGCACGTCGTAATGCACCATGTCCCACACAATTTCGGCACCAGCCGCCAGCCACTTGTTGCTCCAAATAGCTTGGTCGCCCTGAATCACGCAGTTGGCGTGCGTGGTGGCGTATTCGCGGTCGTGGGCATTGGCGGTTACCACCAGCTGGCCGTTTTCCTTGTAGCGGCGGGCGGTTTCCTTCACGATGGCGAAGGTCTGGGGCAGTACCTCCAGCAGCACGGCTTCGAGGTCTTTATTGCGTTGCTTCTCCAGCGCGTCAATCTGCTCAAACATCACCTCTTTCTGGGCAACATCGAGCTGGGGCTGGCTATCAATTTGCTGATGCAAGCCGGCAATCTGGCCATCGAGGCCCGCAAGGCGCTCATCGATGCGCGCACGGACAATTTGTGTCTGCTCGCGGAGTTGGTCGTCGGTGAGGCCGGCCAGTTTGGCATACTCGGCGTTAATCAGCGCCACGTAGGGCACGATATCTTTCAAATCGCGCTCCGACTTGGAGCCAAATATTTTGGCGACGGTCTTGCCTAGGAATTCAAACATCAGGAAGTAGTTTAGCGAATAGCGCCGGGGCGCACCCCAAATTTACGGAGCCTTCCGCTAAAACCGTCCCAAAACAAAAAATACGACAGCCTGACAGAGGACCAGGAGATAAACCGTGGGGCAAGCTTGGTAGTTCACCCCTGCCCGGCAGGAACGGAGTTAGGCTGATATCGGATGCCGCTCCATTTCCCGCACACAGCGGTCCAGAGCGTGCTCCAGTGTATGCAGCACTATACCCTTTTCACTCACCAGCACGCTTTGAGGGGGGCGGGCAGCGGGCAGGCCGAAATGGGCCATGGGGCGCGGCACCACCAAACCCGACGAAAAGCCGGCGCGCTCGATGGACATGCGGGCCAGTTCGGCCCAGGTGCAGGAACCGTGGTTGGTAACGTGCCAGATGCCGGCGGCATCGTCCAGCAGTAAATCCAACGAAGCATTCACCAAATCGGGCACAAAGGTGGGCGAAATGCGTACGTCATCGGCTGCTTCGAATTGCTCGCCGCGGCGGGCAGCCTGCACGGCAAAATGAACAAAATTGTATTCGTCCCAACTGCTGAAAAAGGCGCTGGTGCGCACCACCAGGGCCTGGGGGTGCACGGCCAGCACGCGCTGCTCAGCGGCCAGCTTGCTGCGGCCGTACACGTTCAGCGGGTTGGGTTTCGACGACTCGGTGTAAGGGTCGTTCTGCTCACCATCGAACACCAAATCTGAGGAAAAGGTGAGAAAGGGCAGGTTGCGGGCAGCACAGGCCGTGGCTAACACCGAGGGGCCGGTGGCGTTTTCGCTGAAGCAGAGGCCAGCGTCGGCTTCGGCGGCGTCGACGCGTACGTAGCCAGCGGTGTTCACCACGGCCCAGGGGCGCACGACATCCAAGGATTTCTCCACCGACACCGGGCTGGTTACGTCCATTTCGGTCCGGCCCAGCGCGACGGTTACCAAGCCCCGGGTGTGGCAGATGCGTTCCACCGCTCGCCCGAGCGTACCGTGGGCCCCGGCTATGAGCAGAGGCCGGATAGCACGCTCGGGGATGTGGTCAGGCACAAAATCAGGCCGCATATTCGAGTTCTTGTTGTTCGTCGTGGCGCGAAGCATAAGTAGCTTTCACTCGATTTTTTACGGCTTTGAGTACGCGGGGTTGAGCCGGCGCCGTGCTGGGTTGAAACAGCACGCGGCTGGGGCGCTGCCACCACCCGAGGCTCTGCACTACGGGGTGTTCAAATTTCTGGCCGTGGGCCAGATGGCGGACCAGCTTGGCCAGCATAGTGGGCCGGAGCTGGCCGCTGCGCACGTCGAAGACGCCGGTTTCGTAGCTGTCCACATTGCGGGTGAGCAGGCTGTCCCAATCGAAGGTGCCGAACAGCGACCAGACTGTGACGGCGCGCACGTCGGCGCCTTGCTCTTGGGCAGCTTTGGCTTCGTTCCACACGTAGTGCAGCCAACGCACCTGCTCCTCGCGGGTACAGTTGAGATGGGCTTCGGTGATGCTAACGGGCAACTTATAGCGCTGCCAAGCTTGCATGAGGAGGCTGCACACTCCGGCCATTTTTATGGTACCCACGCGCACAGCTTCCACATCGGCATAGCGCTGGCGACCGTTGTTGGCTGCGTGGCATTCCCAGTAATTGTTCATTTCTTCATCCAAAAATCGCTCGCTGGTGAGGTAGTGATTCAGGCCCATGACGTCGGGCGGGCAGGGGTCATCGAGCCAGGTTTGCAGCTCGGCCTCACTGGCGCCGTGCTCGCGCAGATAGTGCCAAAACAAATGCTCGGGCGTAACGCGCCCACACAGCAAATCGAAGCTGAGCCAGCGGCGCAGGTTCTCAAAATCGGCTTGGTAGCGCAAAGCGGGCGTGCTGTGCACTTGAGCTAGGTCTTCGGTTTGCACCAGTTGGGCGTGCGGAATAATTTTCCGGATGGCCTTCATGGAAAGCCGGGTGGCTTCCAGTTGGTTGAGCAGGGCCCGCACGAAGGTGCGGTCGTCGGCGGTGTGCGGGTACCAGTGGCCGTAGAGGGCGCTGAAGCGGGCGGTGGTCAGCGGCTCATTCACGGGGGTGAAGTGGGTGAGCCAGGGGTAGCGTTCGGCCACTCTGGCCGCGTGCTGGGCCAGGCCGGTGGCGAAGTTCTCTTCGTGCAGGGCGGTGTAGCGGGGACCGCTGCCGTGGTGCACGAGGCCAATGATGGGGTTGATACCAAGCTCGCGCAGGCGCGGCAGCCGGATGTCGGGCCAGGCCCAGTCGCAAGTGTCCGGATTATCGGGGCAGGTGTGCTCCCAAAGGAGTGGGTAACGCAGAGTTTTCAGGCCGAGGTCGGCCAGTGCGTCAAGGTCATCGAGGCGATGCCAGTGGCCGTTACGGGTGAGTTGGTCAGAGTACGTATCCCCCACCCGGCAGTGGCTGCATTCGATGCCGCCCCAGATATCTAGTTGGTTCATAGCGTTGGTAGTCGGTGGAACAATGGCCTGCCCAAGCGTCCTGCGTGGGGCAAGCTTAAATTCATGCTTTTATATGCAATACGAGCGCATTCGGGGTTTTGGCTAAATTGGTACTGGTACTGTGGCGATGCCCAGCTCAGCAAGACACCGCTCCAAGGCATCGTCAATACTGGGCTGTATCATTCCTTTTTCGCTCGTTAGCACGCTTTGGCGGGGCCGGGCGGCGGCCAAACCAAGCTCGGCTGCCGGGCGTGGAATTATGAATTCTTCGGAGAGTCCTGCCATGCGGGCGGCCAGCCGAGCCAGTTCCGCCCAGGTGCAGCCGCTGGGGCAGGCCAAGTGCCAGATGCCATCGGCCTCGTCGAGGAGCAGGTCCAAGGCAGCATTGACTAAATCGGGCACGTAACTAGGCGAGATGCGGATGTCATCGGCTGCTTCGAAGGGCTGGTTGTTGCGGCCAGCTTCCAGGGCAAAGTGAACAAAGTTGTACTTATCCCAAGCACTGAAAAAAGCACTGGTGCGAATGACCAGCGCCGCCGGATAGGCTGCCAGCACGGCTTGCTCGCCAGCCAGCTTGCTACGGCCATACACGTTCAGCGGGTTGGGCGCCGACGACTCGGTGTAGGCTCCCTCCTGCTCGCCATCGAATACCAAATCAGAGGAAAAAGTGAGAAAAGGCAAGTCGCACTCGGCGCAGGCCGCCGCGAGCACAGCCGGGCCCGTGGCATTCTCGCGAAAGCACCGTTCCTCGTCCGTTTCCGCGTCGTCGACGCGCACGTAGCCGGCGGCGTTCACCACGGCCCAAGGGCGGTATTTGCCAAGGGCTTTGGCTACGGATTCCGGGTCGGCAATGTCCATGTCGGCCCGGCTCAGGGCTACGGCGTGCAGGCCGCGCACGCCGCACAGGCGGCTCAGAGCTTGGCCTAGCGTGCCGTGTGCCCCCGCAATGAGCAGGGGCACCGGCGGGGTTCCGTTATTATGCTTAAGCTGCATGGTCTAGTTTGTGTACTGACGCCTGGGCCTGATTTAGCTGGTTTTCTTCGTACATGCTCTTGGTTTCTGCCAAGTGAGGGCGGTAGAGCACGCGTTGGGGCCGCAGCCACCAGCCCGGGGTTTGCATTACCGGATGGCGGAACCTTTTGCCCTGCGCTAGCGTGCGCACCAGCTTGGCCAGCAGCGTGGGCCGGAGCTGGCCGCTGCGCACGTCAAAGGGCCCAGGCTCGTAGTAGCCCACGTTGCAAGTCAGGAGCTTGTTCCAGTCGTAGCTGCCCAGTATCGACCAGACCGTGACGGCGCACACGTCGGCGCCAAGCTGGCGGGCTTCCTGAGCGGCCTCCCACACGTGGTGCAGCCAGCGTACTTGCTCGTCGCGGGTGCCATTGAGATGCGCTTCGGTCACGGCGATGGGCAGGCGGTAGCGCTGCCAGGTTTGCAGCAGCAGGTTGGCGATGCCCATCGTTTGCACGCCCCCCACGTTGATGGCTTCGGTGTCGGAGTAGGTCAGGCCGTCGTTGACGGTAACGGTGCGCGCGGGGTAGTGCTCCATGGCCTCATCCAGAAACCGCTCGCTGCTGAGGTAATGATTGATGCCCAACACGCTGGGTGGACAAGGGTCGTCGACCCAGCTCTGCAATTCGGCTTCGGTGGCACCGTGCTCCGTGAGGTAGCCCCACAGCGGATGCGCAGCCGTCACGCGGCCGCACAGTAGGTCGAGGCTGAGCCAGCGACGGTGATTTTCAAACTCAGCCCGGGCGCGCAAAGCGGGCGTGCTGTGCGCCTGGCCTAGGTCTTCGGTTTGCACCAGCTTTGCGCGCGGGATGATTTTGCGGATGGCCTGCATAGAAAGCCGGGTGGCTTCGAGTTGGTTGAGCAGGGCCCGCACGAAGGTGCGGTGACAGGTGGTGTGCGGGTACCAGTGCCCGTAGAGGCAGCTGAAGCGGGCGGTGGTCAGCGGCTCATTCACGGGGGTGAAGTGGGTGAGCCAGGGGTAGCGTTCGGCCACTCTGGCCGCGTGCTGGGCCAGGCCGGTGGCAAAGTTGTCTTTGTGAAGAGCCGTGTAAGTTGGCCCGCTGCCGTGGTGCACCAAGCCAATGATGGGGTTGATACCAAGCTCGCGCAGGCGTGGCAGTCGTTCGTCGGGCCAGGTCCAGTCGCAAGTCTCGGGGCTGTCGGGGGCGGTGTGCTCCCAGAGCAGCGGATAACGTAAGGTTTTGATGCCAAGGTCGGCAATGGCATCCAGGTCACTAATTCGCTCCCAGTGTCCGTTACGGGAGAGTTGGTTATAATATCCATCGCCCACCCGGCATTGGCTGCATTCAATGCCGCCCCATATCTCAAGTTGATTCATATGAAGGAATAATAGATAAAAGATTGCCCTGCCAATGCTCAGCTTGGTTCGGACTTAAATCAAACTGCCACCCCGTGCTAGTGCGTGAGGTGGCAGTTTGTAGGTTTTAAGCAGCAGTTTTACTACTCCTGCTTAGGGGAACGGCTCACCAGTTTTTCAACAAGGGACGTGCTGCCCGAGATGGCAGGACGGGCGGGCTTGGCCGCGTTCTCACGTTCGGTGAGCCTCTTGTAAAGCGTCAGGGCCTGGGCCACTACCTGGTCCATGTTGTAATACTTATAGGTTGCCAAGCGGCCTACGAAATGCACATTGGGCGTTTCATCGGCCAGCTTCTTGTACTTGTTGTACAACTCGGCGTTTTCCGGCATCGGAATGGGGTAGTATGGGTCGCCCTCGGCCTGTGGGTACTCGTACACGATGGCCGTTTTCGGGTGCTCCTGGCCAGTGAGGGCCTTAAACTCCGTGATGCGTGTGTAGAGGTTCTCATTGGGGTAGTTCACCACGGGCGCAGCCAAGTGCTTTTCCTTGCTCAGGGTCTCGTGCTTAAACTCGAGCGAGCGATAGGGCAGCTTACCAAACTTAAAGTCGAAATACTCGTCGACCGGGCCGGTGAAAATCATCTCCTTGAAGGGAATGAAGTCCATCACCTCATGGTAGTCGGTGTTAAGCATCACCTTGATGTTCGGATGGTCGAGCATCTTCTCAAACATCCGAGTGTAGCCGTGCAGGGGCATGGCTTGGTAGGTATCGGTGAAGTAGCGGTCGTCGCGGTTGGTACGAGTGGGCACTCGGCTGGTCACTGACTTGTCGAGCTGCGAGGGGTCGAGGCCCCATTGCTTGTTGGTGTAGTTCTTAAAGAACTTGTTGTACAGTTCGCGGCCTACTTTGCTCACCACTACGTCTTCCGACGTTTTAATGACGTCCACTTTTTCGGCCATCGACTCGAAGAACTGCTCCACCTCGAAGCTGGTCAAGTTCAAGCCATACAGCTTGTTAATGGTGTCGAGGTTAATGGGCATGGGCACCATTTGGCCATCTACCGAGGCTAGTACGCGGTGCTCGTAGGGGCGCCAGTCGGTGAAGTTGCCGAGATAATCAAAGACATCCTTCGAATTGGTATGGAAGATGTGCGGGCCATACTTGTGCACCAGAATGCCTTCTTCATTATAATGGTCGTAAGCATTGCCAGCAATGTGGTTGCGCTTATCGATAATGAGGACCTTCTTATTGCTGCGGGTGGCCAGCCGCTCGGCTAGCACGCTGCCGGCAAAACCGGCCCCAACGATGAGGTAATCGAACATGGTGCGAGGAGTATGGAATGTAGAAGGGACTGACTAAATAAGTTGGGCTAAATGCGCGGAGCCGAAGCCGCGGAGTTTCCGTCCGAAGCGCTGTCGGCTAGTTGGTTGCCTGCGGCGGTGGCCGCATCGGGATTTTTCGCAGCGAGACGCTGCTGCATCAGGTCGACCATGCCCTGCCAGGTTTGGTCCCAGGAGATGGTGGCCAGGTAGTCGTCGGTGCGCCGCCGCCAATCGGCGTCGTCGCGCTGGGTAAGGGCCTTTTCGATGGCCACGCCGAAATCAGTGGCGTTGTCCGCAATCTGCACAAGGTTCAGGTCGCCGTAGGGGCGCACCACATCGCGAATTGGTGTGCTCACTACGGGGTTGCCGGCCGCCAGATATTCCGGGGTTTTGGTCGGCGAAATGAATTTAGTGCTTTCGTTATCTGCGAATAGTAATGTTGCTACTTCCCAACCCTTCAAATAGGCTGGGAGTTCCTTGTAGTCCTTACCGCCGAGGTAATGCACGTTGGCGGTGCGGGGCAAAATAGCGGGGTCAATCTTGACCACGGGTCCGATAATGACAAATTGCCATTCGGGATGATTTTGGGACAATTCGCGCAGCAGTTCGATGTCGAGCCGCTCATCTACCACTCCAAAGAAGCCAACGCGCGGGTGCGCAATGGCGGCCTGGTCAGCGGGCTCGGCCAGCGGGCCCCGGGCCTGGCCGAAGTGGGCCTTGTCGATGCTGCTGGGGAAGGCATGCGCGTCAGAATGCTGCTCGCGCTTGGCTTCGTACAGCGTTTGGCCGCCCGTGAACACGAGGTCGGCCTTCTGGAACAACTCCTGTTCGCGCTTCTTCAACTCGGGGTGGGCAAACTTGAAGTTGGCCAGCTCATCCATGCAGTCGTACACGGTGAGCACCGGGGTGAAATGTCGCGACTTGCCTATCGCCATGGGCGTATAGTACCAGGAAACGTATTTCGTAATGTGTTGCTCCGTAAAGTATTCGCTTAAGACTTCAGATTGAACCTGCTCGCTGGCGGTCTCATCGTCGCGCAAGCGCTGGGGCAGGTGCACCACCACCACTTTCACGCCGTTGTCCCGGTCTTTTATTTCGACGTGTGGCTCAATTAGGTTGTCGTTGTGATAAAAGGCATCCTCGACATAAAAAACGCGCCCGTGCTCGGCGAAGCGTGAAAACAAATGCTGGGGGCGCTGCCATACAAAGTCCCAGTGCAAATGCGCAAAGCAAACCAGGTCTGGCAAGGTATATGCGGTAGAATTTTCGGCAGCTGATGCGCTGGGCCGGGCAGCGGTGGAGGAGGCACGCAGGGGTGCTTCCGCCGTCGACGATGGTGGCATGGAAATCAACAAGAAGATTAGATTTCGCGCCGCGCCGGAATAGCAACGAGTATAGATGTCCGGGGCGCTTGCCACCCTATACGGTCCCGTAGTGGCGAAGGATATGGTTGAGCTTAGTTTGCGAATGTGCCACGCTTTAAATCTATATATGCTAAGTATAAATAATGTTTATGCGGCTAAAAGCGTAAATAAGCTATAGCAGGCACTGCCATTCAACGGCATCTTCCCACCCGTTGGCGGTGCGCAGCCACTGGTGGCGCGTGCCCACGCGCCGGAACCCAGCGGCCCGGAACAGCCTCAAACTAGGGCTATTACCGGCGCCCACCGTGGCATACAATTGATGCAGACGCAGCACTTGGCGAGCATGAACTTTGAGCAGTTCCAGCGCTTGCCGGGCGTAGCCGTGGCGCCGTTGGCTGGCCAAAATTGTGACGCCAATTCCGGCCCGCTGGTGCAACGGGTCGTACTCAAACAGGTCGACCACGCCAATTGGCGTGCTACTAATTTCAGTAATAACCACGAGCCTTGATTGTCTAACTACGTAGAAGTCGGCAGTAGCGTGCGTCAAATACTCACGCAGTGCGTGTTTGGACACCGGACCCATAGTATCCGATACGCCCCAGATGTCCGGGTCGTTCTCTAAAGAGAATAGGAAATCAAGGTCTTCGGGCTCGAGGGCACGAAGGCAAATGCTAGCTTTCAGGAACATAGGTGCAATTGTAACTCCTGCTGGCCGAACCTCACCCCTACCGGGCCTGGCTCTATTCCAGCACCCCGCTGAACACGCGCACCGCCGGCCCGCTCAGCCACACGTTGGTAAAACCGCCATCGGACTGCTTGTCGAAGGACACCTCCAATTCGCCGCCGGGTGTGCGCAAGCGCACCGGAGATTGCGCGCCACGGCCGCTGGCCGCCAGTGCCACCGCCGTTACGCCAGTGCCGCAGCTCAGGGTTTCGTCTTCCACGCCGCGCTCGTAGGTGCGCACGGGCCAGGGCTGGCTGGGGTCGGCGGGCACTTCCACAAAGTTGACGTTGGTGCCGGCGGGGTCGTAGGCCTGGTCGTAGCGGATGTCGTGACCAGCGGCAAATACGTTGAAGTCGGCCAGCTTGGGTGACTCTGTGGGGTCGAGGAAATGCACGTGGTGGGGCGAGCCGGTGTGCAGAAAAACGTCGTCCTCTCCTACTTCAGCATCCTGGGCCGGGGCCACGTCAATCATTTTCAAGCGCACGGTGCCGTCGTCTTCCACTTTAGCATCGTGCGAGCCGTCGATGGCCAGGAAATGGGCGCTGTCTTCGATAATGCCGAGGTACTTGGCGAAAGCCACAAGGCAGCGGCCGCCGTTGCCGCACATAGAGCTGGGGCGACCGTCGGCGTTGAAGTACACCATTTCAAAATCGTAGCCCGTGAGGTCGCGGAGCAGCATCAACCCATCGGCCCCGATGCCGAAGCGGCGGTTGCAGAGGCGGGCAATGTAGGCGTGGTCGGTTTCATCGAACAGCATGGCCCGGTCGTCGATGATAACGAAGTCGTTGCCGGTGCCTTGGTATTTATGGAAAGTCATGTGGGATAAACTACTATATTTTGCTCTGGTTGTCCGCGGATGTGCTTACCAGCTGCAACCACAAAGATTGTTCTGCATAACCACCCTGTGCGGGACAATCTTTCTTTTTACAGAAGAATATTTTCATTATCTGGGCTGCGCGCACCTTTGGCCCAACTTATCGATGTTCGCGTTGGTAGCGGTAGGTGCGGTGTTGCATGCGCTGCTCCTTTCGCTTGCGGCTGGGAGCAATGCTGCCCCGCAGGTATTTTTCAATAACCAATGCCGCGACTGGTGCGGCAGCCGTGGCTCCGAAGCCCGCGTTTTCGAGGTACACCGCTACCGCAATTCGGGGGTTTTCGGCTGGGGCGAACCCTACGAAGGTGGCGTGGTCGTCGCCCTCGTCGTTTTGCACGGTACCCGTTTTGCCGGCGATGGTGATGCCTACGTTGGCCAAGCTAGAGGTTTCGGCGGTGCCCCCGCGCTGCATCACGGCTATCATGCCGGGCACTAGTGCTTCAAAGTGCACGCTGTCGATGAGGGTATAGTGCTTTTCGGTGAAGCGGGGCAACGGACCGCTGGTGCCCACGCTCCGCACAAAATGCGGGGTATAGTACCAGCCCCGATTGGCGATGATGGCCATCATGTTGGCCATTTGCATGCCGGTGAGGTTGATTTCGCCCTGGCCTACGCTCAGGGAATAGATGGAGCGATATTTCCAGTTGCGGGTGCGCCGCCTCTGGTCGTAGTAGGCCGGCGTGGGCAGGAAGCCCGCTTGTTCGCGGGGCACATCGACGCCGAGCAGCGTATCGAGTCCAAACGACTTGGCGTAGCGCTGCCAAGCAGCCAGGTTGGCGTGGCGGGCCTCCACGGCATCCGCCGCCAAGCTGTCGGGCACGTGCTCAATGAGATTGCGCATTACCTGGTAGAAGTAAGGGTTGCAGCTGTACTGCAGGGCGATGGTCAAGTTTCGGCCAGGCGGGTGGCGGTGCACGCAGTTGATGAGCGACTGGTCGCAGCGAAACGAAGTAGTAGGCTGAATGGCCCCCAGTTGCAGGGCCACCGCCGCATTCACCAGCTTAAATACCGAGCCGGGCGGGTTGGCCAGGGTAGCAGGGCGGTTGAGCAGGGGCATATCCTCACTATACAATAGCTTTTGGCGGGCGCCAGCGCGGTCAGGCGCGGTTAGGGTGCTAGGCGCGAAGGTGGGAGCCGATACGGCGCACAGCACCTCGCCCGTGCGCGGGTCTAGCGCCACGAGGTAGCCCTTGCGGCCGCCGAGCAGGCTTTCAACATAGGCCTGCAGCTTGGTATCGAGGCTCAGGTGGAGGTCTTGGCCCTGCTGAAACGCGGTATCGGGGGCCCACGTGCCGTGCTCTTGGCCCGTGGTGTCGACGAGGGGGTGCCGGGCGCCGCGGCGGCCGTTGAGCAGACCGTTGTAGTAGGTTTCGACGCCGCCGTTGCGCAGGCGGTAGAACCGGCCACGCCGGTAGCGTTGGGCCGAGCTCAGAAAGGGCTGCGCCTGGTCGGCGGAGTAGCCCAGTATGCTGGCCGCCGAACCGGTGGTGTAGGTTCGCAAGGTTTGTTGCGTTAGCGTTAACATGGGCCACTCGCGCTGGCGCTTGCGAATTTTTTCAGCCTCGCCGTTGGTAAGCAGCAGCTTAACCCCTCCTTTGGGGCGGGCACCCTCGTAGGGCAGGGCAGCGGCAATGCGGTGCCACAAGGTGCTGTCGCGCCAGCCAAGCAGGCGGCTTAGGCCCATAGAGTCGAGCGGCGGGCGGGCGGGCAGCGTGAGCAAGTACACGGACCGCGTGGCCACCAGCACCGAGTCGTTGCGGTCGAGTACCCGGCCCCGGCGGGGGGCTTCCGTTACTTCGCGGCGCGGGATGAGGGGCCCCACAGTTGTATCCTGGACGACCACCTCGTGCTGTTGTGCCGGCGATGAGCAGGCCGTCATCATCAGCAGCAACGAGAAGAAGTGAGCTTTCCAGGTAGCAAGGGCCATAAGCAGTCAATAAGGCTAGGCGGTGTCCGGCGGGTTGGCCAGTTGTTTTCGATAAACGAGACTGATGGTCATTCGGATGAATTGGATATCAGAAAGTTCGTTTTCGATTGCCAGGTAAAAATTAAGCCAACTTGCAGCTATGGGCCCTGCGGCACGATGTCAATAGCCACTGCACCTAACTATTATGGCTGCAATGATGGCCACGGCCAGCAGCGAGCCCAGGCGCAGGGCAAAAAACACCCAAGCTGGTAATTCAGGGTCTTTACGGATTTTGAACATCTCCATTTGTACGGCAAGAGACTGATAATGGGTATTCTCACATTTAAACGTCGAACGCCTGGCAGATTTGGTCGAGAAGACGAGTGCTTTTCAGGAATCATAAAAGGGTAAGAAAGCAATGGGCATGAGTAACTATACTTTTCTGCCTGCCACGCCAACTTTTCAAAACACTGGGCTGGGGCCCTGCCAAATCGGCCCTCCCTGCCGGGCACGGCCCCTACCTTTGTGCTCTCTATGTACGACTTCCTCACCACTTCGCCCTGGCCCGACTACGAACTCATCGACTGCGGCAACTTCCAGAAACTGGAACGCTTCGGTAAGTACCTCCTGGCCCGGCCCGAACCACAAGCCATTTGGGACCCGCACCTCCCCCTGAAAGAATGGGAAAAAGCCGTTGCTGCCTTCGCCCGTGCCCCCGGCTCGACTGAAAAGGGCCAGTGGCGCCTCAAGCCCGCCATGCCCGAGCAATGGGTCATTGCCTACGAGCGGCCCGACGGCTTGAAGCTGAAGTTTCGGCTGGGTTTGTCGTCGTTTAAGCACGTGGGCCTGTTTCCAGAGCAGGACCCCAACTGGCAGTTCATCTACAACCAGACGCGCCTGCGCCGCGCCCAGCAGCCGCGCGTGCTCAACCTGTTTGCCTACACTGGCGCGGCTACCCTAGCCGCCCGCGCTGCCGGGGCCGACGTCACGCACCTTGATTCGGTGAAGCAAGTCAACTTTTGGGCCCGCGACAACATGGAAGCCAGCCAGCTCGACGGCGTGCGCTGGCTGGTAGAAGACGCCATGAAATACGTGCGCCGCGAAGTGAAGCGCGGCAGCAAGTACCAAGGCCTTATCCTCGACCCGCCCGCCTACGGCCGTGGCCCCAATGGCGAGAAATGGCAGCTGGAAGACGAGCTCAATGAGATGCTCAAGCTAAGCCAGCAGCTGCTCGACCCCGAAGACCATTTCTTCGTGGTGAATCTATATTCGCTCGGCTTCTCGGCGCTGATACTTGATAACCTGACCACGGCCATCTTTCCAGGCCAGAAATCGGTGCGGGAGCTGGGCGAGATTTATTTGCAAGACGCCGGCCAGCGCAAGCTGCCGCTGGGCACGTTCTGCCGGTTTGCCACGTAGCGCGAACTTGTAGTCTGCGACCGAAAGCACTTTTCTTTACTTACAGGACGTGGACTACAAGTCTGCGCTACACCATGCACACCGCCCACGACCATCGCCGCCTCGCCCTCATTGACTTAGGCACCAACACTTTCCACTTGCTCATCGTGGAAATGCCAACCACTCCGGGTGACAAGCCGGTGCCGCTGCTGCGCACGAAAGCCGGCGTGCGCCTCGGCGAGGGCGGCATCAGCAAGGGCATCATTGCCCCCGATGCCTATGCCCGTGCGCTGCACACGCTGGCCGGCTTCAAGGAAGAAATTGAGCTGCACGGCGTGACCGAAATCCGCGCCACGGCCACCAGCGCCATGCGCGTAACCAGCAACGGCCCCGAGCTTGTGCGCGACATCTTCGAGCAAACCGGCATCCGCGTCGAGGTCATCCCCGGCTCGCGCGAGGCCGAGCTTATTTGCGCCGGCATTCGCCAGGCCGTGCCGCTGGGCCAGGAGCCGCATTTGCTCATGGATATCGGCGGCGGCTCCGTAGAATTTATCATTGCCGACGAAGCCACGATTTTCTGGAAGCAAAGCTTTGAAATTGGCGCCCAGCGCCTGCTCGACCAGTTTTTTCCCGAGCCCGAAGGCATCATGCTGGCTGCCACAGTGGCCGCCGAGCAGCAGTACCTGGGCACGGTGCTGGCCCCTCTCATGGCCGCCATCGAGCACTACAAGCCGGTAAGCCTGGTGGGCGCTTCGGGCAGCTTCGACAGCTTGGCCGACATGCAGCTGGGCGAGCTCCGCGCCGAAGCGCAACTGCCGCCGCACACCGAACTGCGGCTGGCCAGCTTCCGGGAAAGCTACACCTCGCTGCTTAGCAGCAACCACGAGCAGCGCGTGGCCCTGCCCGGCATCCTGTCCATGCGGGCCGACATGCTGGTAGTGGCCAGTGTGCTGATTGATTTCGTGCTGGGCATATCCGGCATCAAGCGCATTCGCACGTCTGCCTATGCTTTGAAAGAAGGCCTGCTGGCCGAAATGCTGGCTGCGTAATTTCTTCTCATGACGTTTTCCTACACCCAGCTTTTTTCTTTCACTGAGGCCATCTTCCGCAGCATTGGTTGCCCCGAGGACGATGCCACGCTGGCCACCGAAACGCTACTCTCGGCCGACCTGCGCGGCATCGACTCGCACGGGGTGGCGCGGCTGGTAGGCTACGTCCGCCTCTGGGAAGCCGGCCGCATCAACGCTACGCCGCGCGTGGGCGTGACTTACGAAACCCCCAGCACGGCTGTGGTTGATGGGGACGGTGGCCTAGGCCTGGTAGTGGGCCCCAAAGCCATGCGCGTGGCCATCGAGAAAGCCCAGCAAGTAGGCACCGGCTGGGTTTCGGTCAAAAATTCCAACCACTTCGGCATTGCCGGCTACCACGCCATGCTGGCCCTGGCCCACGACATGATAGGCGTGGCCATGACCAACGCTTCGCCCTTGGTGGCCCCCACCTACTCACTCGACCGCCTGCTCGGCACCAACCCCATTGCCGTGGCCGTGCCCGCTGGCGAGCAGCCCGACTTTGTGGCTGACATGGCCACCACCACCGCCGCCAACGGCAAGCTCGAAATCGCTCAACGCAAAAACCTACCCCTACCCGAAGGCTGGGCCCAAACCGCCGAGGGCCAGGTTTCGACCGATGCCAACGCGGTGAAGAATGGCGGCGCGCTGCTCCCACTGGGCGGCGCCACCGGCTCGCACAAAGGCTATGCACTGGGCAGCATTGTAGACATTTTTTCGGCTGTGCTTTCAGGAGCTAATTATGGACCGTGGGTACCGCCGTTTGTGGCGTTCCTGCAGCCCTCAGCCAACCCGGTGGGCCAGGGCCTGGGGCATTTTTTCGGCGCGATGCGCGTGGATGCTTTCCGGCCCGCCGAGGAGTTCAAGGCGCACATGGACAACTGGATTACCACCTTCCGCAACGCCCATGCCGTGGAGGGCAAAAAAGTGCTGATACCCGGCGACCCGGAGCGGGAAATGGCTGCGCACCGCCTGCTCGGTGGTATTCCGCTGCTGGAAGCCGTGGTGCAGGACCTAGAAGGCGTGGGCAAAAAGTTTGGCGTAAAGCTGTAAACTTGGTTTATGAAACCACTCCTCTACCTGCTGCTGGTGCTCGGGCCGCTGGCCGTGCAGGGGCAAACCGTCCAGTCGATGGGTTTGGGCAATATTGCCGTCAATTAGCGCCCCTTGGCAGCCACGGATTCGCTGGTGATGGATGTAGATGGCAACGCACAACCGGATGTGGTCTTCAAGAGCACTAATGTTCCCAGTGGCGGCCAGGGACAACCATCCACTAGGACTTTCCGGGCTGACGTCAGGACGGGCAGGAGAGCGGAGCGGAAATATGCCATCGACGACAAGGAGTTTGACAGCGTGCACCGGTTTGTAGCGGGCGACCAGATTGGCCCGGGCCTGCGCTGGCGAAATGTCGGCGGTGGTTTTCTCGACTATACAATAACTGGTAATGGCGGCACCGGTGGGCGCGGCTTTTTCCGCTCCAACGCATCGGGCTTTGTTGCTTTCCGCAAGAGCACTGGCGGGCAAATGCGGTACTGGTGGTTTTACATCGAGCCCCGCATTGCCGCTACCGACGCTTGGATAAGCTACTACGCCGGCACCTCCGTGGTGTTAGCCACCCATAGCTCACAGCCAGCCTTTGCCGTACTCCCCTACCCAAACCCCACTATTAGTTGCTGGAAGTTATTGAGCGCCGTCAAATACCAGTTATTTGATGGCTGTGGACGCTTGGTTAGCAGCGTGCCGGACAAGCCAGCTACCCTTATCCAGGCCGAAAGATTGCCCAGCGGCTTATACGCCCTTCCGGTGTATCGCAACGACGGTACGGTAGGGCGGCAGGCGGTAGTAAAGGAATAAGCCCCGCTCATGGCATTCAACAAAAAAAGCTCCTAACCTGCAGAAGGCAGATGAGGAGCTTTTTTTGTTGAATGCCTAAGGAAGCTTAGCTGTTATAGTCAGCAATATTGGTTGATACCAAAGCCGTGGCTGCATCTTCCTGATTCAGGAATTTTGAGTCGTAGCCAGCGTCCGACTTATTAATAAACAAGCAAGTACCGCCGTTCACGGCTTCAATGATTTCGTCTTTCAAGTCCATAGGCAAAGCAGGGCAACCGAGGCTGCGGCCCAGCCGGCCGTTTTGCTTGATGAAGTCTTCGCTGACGTAGTCAGCGCCGTGCATCACCACTGCGCGGGCAGCAGCGTTTGTATTGAACCCCTCGTCGAGGCCCTCAAGGCGCAAGCTACGGCCGTGCTTACCGGTGTACTCGTTGCTTGTGGCGTAGAAGCCCAAGCTGCTCATGTTGCTGGCGTCGGTGTTGGAGAAGTTGGTGGCTTCGTTTTCGCCGGAGTTGTGGCCATGGGCCACCAAGGTGTTGAACTTGGTTTGGTTGGTAGCCAAGTCAAACACCCACAAGCGCTTCTTGGTCGAAGGCAAGTCGAAGTCGACCACGGTTAGCAACTCTTTATTCTCAGCCAAGCGGCCCGCCTCGCGCAAGTTCAGGTAGCCAGTCATGGCCTTGGCGAAGGTTTCGTACTTCAAGCCTTGCTGCTCGGCGCCAAGGGCGTTGTAGGTAGCGCGAAGTTTCTGCTCCAATAATTCTGCGGGCGAGGCAAAAGCATCGGGCGATACAGGCTGGTTGGGCAGGCGCAGTTCGTTGCCCGTGCTACCAGCCATCGACTTGGTTACGGGTGCGGCGAGCGGCGTGGCCAAAAACAACGACGCCAGAAAGGGCAATACGCGACGAGCAATGCGGGTCCGCATCATCTTGCGTTTGCGCTGAATTACGCTGGTCTGGTGCATGTTTACCTGGAGTTAGCTGAGTAATTAAAAAGAACCAAGAGGCTTATAACAGCCCATGATTTCCAACCTTATACGAGGTTATCTATCTGGTGGCTGGTTTTCAAACAGTTCCTTGGGGCAAATGATTCCTTCGGCCTGCTCTGGCTGGTCGAGGCCCGGCACTCGCACCGACCGATTAATCCCAGCCCCGGGCCAAAAAACGCCGCCCGGCGGCCCGCCCATCCAGCCAGCGCGAAGCCAGCCCTGGGCCACTGATGAGCAGCATACTGCCCACCCGCACCGTGGCAATAATCTCCTTGTACTGCTCGGGTGGCAGGGCCGGGCAGCCGCGGCTGTACCCCAGGTGCCCGTGCTGCTGAATGTATTTCGGGCTGGCATAATCCGCGGCGTGCAGCACCACGTACCGGTCGAACGCATTGGTATTTTGCCCTTTGTCGAGGCCCTCGATGCGGCGCGAGTAGCCGTGAACGCCATCGTAGGTGCCGGCCGTGCGGTAGAACCCCAGCGACGTGCAGGCCGACTTTTCCTGGTTGGAAAACCGCGTAGCCCGCAGCTGCCCCGAACCCTCGCCGTGGGCCACCAGGCTGTGATGCAGTACGCGGGCCTTGCGCAGGTCGAGCACCCAGAGGCGTTTGGCGGTATTGGGCAGGTCCATATCGGCCACGGCCAGCAGGCCGGCGCGCTCAATACGGCCGGTGGGGTGCAGCGTGAGGTAGCCCACACAGGCCTGCTCGAGCACCGCGGGGCGCAGGCCGGCGGCGGCAGGGCCCAGAGCAGCGTGCAGGCACCTAATAGCTTGGCGCAGCGTGTCGGGCACCTCGGGCAAAGCCGGCACAGGAGTGAGCACCAGCGAATCGGCGACGGCAGCAACAGGGGGAGGGATGATGTGGCCAGAGACGGTGGTAACCGGCAGGGCATAGGGCATCGCGCTGGGGCTGGAGTGAACTTGGTCGGCACGGAGCTGACAGCTGCTTAGTGCAGCGGTCAGAACGGCTACGTAAACAAAGCAACCCCACGAGAAAGCTTTGGCAATTGAAGTAGCCACGGAAGTTTGGGCATTAGCAAGCATTGCTTGAAAGTACATCTGGATTTGTAACTGGTTCGGTTAGCGAGCCAGAATCGTGGCATTAAATCGACTACGGCAGCTACTCAAATGCTTCGCTGCCACTGCCCACATAAAAAACCATCGCAGAAAGCTTCACATGCTAATTAATATTTATTAAGTATAAATATTAAAATTATATCCCACGTACTAGCTTCCCCAGCATATCTTATAATACTATAAGAATAATTACTTATTACAGGCCATATAACTGCTTTAATACCATTACCCTGCCTTCCCGGGCAGGGTACCGCATCTGCACGAATTTCTTCTTTTTTCACAAACCCCAATTCCCACACATGAAGCACTCTACTCCGTTTTCTTTCTTCCGTCGAAGTACCCGGCACTTACTGCTACTGGCAGTGATGCTGGGCCTGAGCAACCAGGCAGCCCGCGCCCAACAAGTGGTGCTACAAGGCTTCTGGTGGGACTACTGGAATGCTAACTACCCCAACGGGTGGGCCAACTACATTGCCGACTTGGCCCCGCGCCTCAAATCCATGGGCATCGACGCCGTATGGATGCCGCCCACCATCAAGAACGGCAACCAGGGCAACGGCTACTCCCCCTTCGACAACTACGACCTTGGCGATAAATACCAGAAAGGATTTTTGGCCACCCGCGTGGGCAACAAGGACGAGCTGCTGCGCGGCGTAGCCATTCTACATGCCAACGGCATCAATGTGGTGCAGGACATTGTGCTAAACCACAACGACGGGGCCGGCTCTTCTACCGGCGCCGGTGGGCAGGACCCCAACGCCTGGGAAGACTTCACCACCAGCAAATACAAGAACTTCCGCTACGTGAGCTATGCCTCGCCGGCCGTAGACGAAACCGCGGCCAACTACCTGGCCCGCCGCGGCCGCTTCTCCAAAAACTGGCAGAACTTCAACCCCAACCCCGGCAACAACTCCACCAGCGGCGACCTCAACCAGGTATTGTTCGGGCCGGACATCAGCTACTACAACGGCTCCTATGGTCAAAGCTCCAACGCCACCTTCAACCCCACCCAGACGGCGGACTACATGCGCAACGGCAACCGCAACTGGCTGGTGTGGTATAAAAAGCAGATGGGTTTCGACGGCGTGCGCCTCGATGCGGTGAAGCATTTCCTCTATAATATGCAAAGCAACGCCGGCTGGGCCAATGGCAGCGCCACCATGTATGCCGTGGGCGAATGGGTGGGCGGTGCCAGCCAGCTCGACCAGTGGTGCACCGACGTGCAGAACCGCGCCGGCACCTTCGACTTCTCCATGCGCGACGGAATTTATAAACTGGTGAGCAACGGCGGCAGCTTCGACCTGGGCAGCCTGCCCGGCTACCAGCAAGGCCGCCGCGTGGTGCTCATCGACGGCAAGTACGTGCACCGCACGGTGCCTTTTGTGAACAACCACGATACCTTCCGGCCCAAAGTAGACACCAACGGCAACTACATTGGCTGGAACACGGGCGACGAACTGGCCCCGCACATCGACCCGTTTGACCCGCGCCTCTCGGCCGCCTACGCCGCCGCGCTGGCCGTCGACGGCTCGCCCCAGGTATTCTTTGAAGACCTGTTCAACATCGGCAACACCAGCAAGCGCTACTCGCACTCGCCCAAAAGCAGCACCGACCTGCCCGTGCGTTCCGATATCGAAAACTTGATTTGGTGCCACCAGAACCTGAAGTTCAAGCAGGGTGCCTACAAGGTGCGCTGGCAGGCTGCCGACCACCTCGTAATTGAGCGCAGCACCAAGGCCATTATTGGCATCAACGACAACTTCAACACCTGGCAGAACAGCACGGTGAGCTGCGATTTCCCGGCCGGCACGGTGCTCAAGGACTACTCCGGCGCCAACGGCACGGCCACCGTCACGGTGAGCAGCTCGCAAACGGTGGCTATCAACACGCCGCCCTGCAACGGCACCGCCAACAACGGTCGCCGCGGCTACTCGGTGTGGGCCCCTACCAACGCCACCACCGGCTACTCCCTGCCCGGTCGCAACACCACCCAGGAATGGGAGCTGGCCGATGACCTCGGCGACAGCGACAGCCGCTCGCTGCGCCAGGGCGGGCAACTGCCCTCCGGCTCTACGGCGGTGCGCAGGGCGGGCCGCATCTATGTGGCTTCAAGCAAGGTATTTCCTACGTCCTCTACCCCACCGATGCCACCCGCAGCCTCACGGTATCGGTGGTGAACAGTGCTGGCACGGTGGTGAGCACGCTCACCGGCACGGGCACCCTCACGGGTTCCTACACCGCTCCCGCCGAGGGCTGGTTTACCCTGCAGGCCAACAACGCCTCCACCGCCAACCCGGCCCAGCGCTGCTTCATCAGGGCCACTTACATGCCGCCGGCCGTCGTGACTGGCGCCATGACCGGCCGCCGCGAAGCCCAGGTACTCGCCGCCACCCAGGCCGAGTTGGGCAATGAGCTGAGCGTGTACCCCAACCCCACCACGGCCGACCGCATC
Source organism: Hymenobacter sp. B1770 (assembly GCF_049896385.1). Classification (NCBI taxonomy): domain Bacteria; kingdom Pseudomonadati; phylum Bacteroidota; class Cytophagia; order Cytophagales; family Hymenobacteraceae; genus Hymenobacter; species Hymenobacter sp. B1770. Next base: position 154,718 of record NZ_JAFCUF010000008.1, on the reverse strand, counting down.
GACCTGGTGGTGCAGGCCAGCCTGCAGCAGAACGCTACCATTCGCCTGCACGACCTCACTGGCCGCCTGGTGCACGAAGAAACCGTGCGCCTCTACCCCGGCTCCAACGAAGTACGACTCGGCGTGAAGCGGCCCTTAGCCGCCGGCATGTACCAGCTGTCGGTGCCGGAGTTCAAAATCAGCCGCAAGCTGGCACTGCGCTAGTCGGCAAGCCCGACCGGGCTTTTCCGGCTGAAGTTTATTCACAAAAGATGCCCCTCCCAATTATTGGAAGGGGCATCTTTTGTGAATACGTTTCTGCAACAGCAGAAAGGCTTACTACCTGAATTTGGGGTTGGATATCCGGACCTGATGGTTGATGATTTCCACCTTTTTATCCTTTGGATAATCGACCTGGAAGCTAAAGCGCAACCGCTGGCTGGCGCCAGAAGGCAAGGTTAACAACCAAGTCAGCTTGCCTGAACGCGCATCGAGCTGGGCGCCGCTGGTTTCGAGCACTTTCACGCTGATTTCCTTTTCCTCGGACACCGGCACTTGGTCTAGCAGGCGGAGGCGCACGGTTTCGGGGTGGCGGTTGCGCACGTTGAGCTCGTAGGTGAGGCGCACGCGGCGCTTGTCGCTGAGGGGCACGTTGCCGCTAATGTCTTCGAGTTTGGCCCGCCCCACCACCAGTTGCTCGTCATGGCCCAAGGCCACTTCCAACGAGTCGTTAAATGCACGGTCGTTCAGTTCCGTGTTGCCCACGTACGTGCCTTGGTGGAATACTTTGGCCCGGTCGGGCAACTGAAGCCCTTCCCAGCCCGATACTTTGGATTGCAGAAACACTCGTTCCGACACTCGCGGCACGGCCAGGTACTCGGGCCGGCCTGCCAGCTTCACCGCAGGCAGCGTAAGTTCCCGCCGGGCCCCGGTGGCCAGTGTTACCAGCTCCGGCACCTCGTAGCGGGTTCCCTGCGACGTTTCAATTGGGCGGCCCTTGGCCGTACCCTTCACCACAAACTCGTCGATGCGGCCCTCGCCGATGTGGTCACCACCGTCAAAGTCCAGCTCCCAGGGCGTGAGGTCTGGGCGCGAGATGTCGGCGCCCTGCGCGTAGCGCATCAGCACGAGGCGCACCTGCTGCCATGGCAGCCCGCTGCTGTTGCGCAACAGCCCATGCGTCACGAACTCCACCTCCCGGCCCGTGGCGTTGGCCCGAATGTCGAGCTTCGGAAACCACGGCATGCGGCTGCCGACGAAGTAGCGCACGACGAGCGGCACTATTACGGCGCGGGGGGCACGCACCAGCAGCACCTGCCAGCTCCCTAGGCTGGTTTCGTTGGCGCGCGGGCGGAGCTGGCTAGTTTGCGTGTTCAGGGCTTGCTGCCGGGCTTTGAGTCGGTCCGTTTCCTGCTGAATGGCTGGCAGGCGGGCACGCATCAGGCTACTGCCCCTCTGGAGTTCGGCGCTCCAGTTGGCCTGGTTGCCCGAGGGTAGGGTTTGGTTGGCCAGCAGAAAGGCTTTTTCCTGCTGCAACCCCTGCAACTCGCCCTCGATGGTGCGCAGCTCGGCTTCGGCCCGGGTCAGGCTGTCGGCGGCGGTTTTGTTGAGGAGCGTGGGGGTCGGGGCCGCATCATCGTCGTCACTCACGGAAAGCAGTTCGGCTGCATCGCCAAGGCGCACTTCCAGCGTCTGGGCGTCCATGCGGGGCGCTAGGTTGCCTACCACCAAGCGATTTAGGCCAGCGGCCAGGGTTACCTGGCCCTGGTGTTCCAGGGCCGTGCCGTTCAGGTAGACCGTTACGTTGGTGAGGCGAGGCTTAATGGTTTGCGCAGGCGTTTGGGCCGCGCTGCCCCAGGCAACAAGCAAGCACGGCAGAAGCGCGAGTAATCGTTTGAACATAAAAGGGGCCAATGGCAAGAGGCATTGGCAGGACGAAGTTGCACAACTTTACGCCCCAGAGGCGCGAGCCTCCCTCCTATTAAGTTCTGAATTGCCAAAACATTACTTTTCACGTCGCTGATGCAGGTATCCTTTTAGAAAAACACACTGGCATTTATCTTGAAGAAAAACGGTGTGCCGGGCGTGAAGTGCAGCTGCTCAATCACGGGGGAGGTCTGGTCGCGCAGACGGCTGGGGTTGGCAAACTGGGCTTCGTTCCAGTCCACGTTCAGCAGGTTTTCGGCCGTGACCCCTATCTGGAAGCGCGGTTGGGTGTAACTCAGCACGCCATCGAGCAGGAAATAGCCGCGGGCGCGGATGGAGTTGTCTTCGTTGGCCGGACGGCTGTCGATGTTGCGGTAGCGCAGGCTGGCGCCGAAACCCTGGGGTGTTTTGACCGTGAGGCCGCCCACGCTGGTGAAGCGCGGCGCCAGCGGAATGTAGTTTTCGCCCTCAGCCGCACCCACTAGGCGGCCGTGGTTGTAGTTCAGGTCCACATCGGCAAACAAGGAGCGGGTGAGCTGGTAGCGCACCGAGAGGTCGGCGCCATAGCGACGGGTGCGGCCGGCGCTTTCCACAATGGCCTCGTCGCCCACGTACACTAGCTCATCCTGCAGGTGCAGAGACCAGAGGGCCGCGTTCACTACCACGCCGGGCATGGGCTTGAACGTGCTGCCTGCCTCGTAGCCCAGGGCGCGAGGCAGCACGTTGTCGTTTGCGGTGCCGCGCACCACGCCGCGGGCATCATTGGAATGAAAGCCGTAGCCGGAGCGCACAAACAGCTGCACGGCCGGCATCAGCTGGTAGTACAAGTTCAGCTTCGGAGACACCAGCGCGCGGGTTTTGCGACCGTTTAAGGCTTTCAGGTCGCCGTCATCGTTGGTGATGATGCCCCGGAAATCGAACACGAACACGTCGGCGCGCACGGCAGCGTTTAGCGTGAGGCGGTCGGTTAGGGTCAGGGTTTCGTCGAGGTAGGCGTTGATGTTTTGCTCGTAGACTGTGCCGGCCATGATGGTGTCGGTGATGGCGCGGCGCACGGCCCGGCGCAGGGTCACGTCCGCGTCGTCGATGCGGGTGCCCAGGCCGAAAGTGGTGTGCAGGTTGCGGGCCCCGAGACGGTCGTCGCGGTCGTAAGTGCCGGTGTAGCCGTAGATGTTACGGGCATCGGCCTGGTTGATTTCGTCGCCGTCTTCCTCGTTTTCCAGGAAGAAAGTAAAGTTTGAGAACAGGTTGAAGTTATAGTTGGAGTAGTAGAGCTGCTGGCGAATCACAGCGTCGCCGGGCAGGCCCGTGGTGAGTACCACCGAGGCGTTGGTGCGGTCGGTGTTGCCACCCTCGGTGGGGTCGATGCTGCCGAAGCGCGAGATGATGCCGTCGCGCACGGCGCTTTCCGGTATCTGGCCGCTGGCGTCCCAGCTCGACGTGAAGTGCGAGCCGAGCAGGGTGAGCGAGGTGCGGTCCGACAGCTGGCCGGTGTACTTGGCAATGCCGTTGAAGCGCCGGAAATCCTGCGGCTGGTCGAAGTAGGCGTTGGTGAAGCTATACTCGGCGGCTACGTAGGCGCTTTCCGGCTTTTTGGAGAACAGGTGGCGGTTGTTGTTGCCCAGCAGGTCCAGCATCACCAGCGCCCGGCGTGTGTCGAAGCGGCCTGCCTCCAGCTTTACCTGGCTGGCATCGAGGCGGGTTTTGGTGCTGAACTCGCCCGCCCCGGCCGTAGCAAAATCGCCAAATCGTGCCGTGTAGGGCCCTTTGTACACTTTGAGCTGCTCCACTGTTTCGGGTATCACGAAGTGAAAATCGGCATAGCCCTGGCCGTGAGCGTGGCTCACCATGTTCACAGGCAGGCCATCTACGCTCACGGCGAAGTCGGTGCCGTGGTCAACGTCGAAGCCGCGCAGGAAAATCTGCTCGGCCTTGCCGCCGCCCGCGTGCTGGGCAATGAACAGGCCCGGCACCAGCCGCAGCAGGTCTTGGGCCGAGTTCACGGGCCGCAGCGCTTTGTCGATTTGATTAATGGCGGCCAGGCTTTGGTTGGGGTCGTGCGGCTGGCTCACCATCACCTCCGCCAGGTTGAGGGAGGTGGGCGCTAAGGCGATGTTTACCACGTTGGTTTCGCCCGTCGCCACTGTTACGGCTTGTCCCAGGCCCCGGTAGCCCAGCCCGCCTACCCGCAGCGTGTGGGAGCCCGCTGCCACGCCGCCCAGCCGAAAATGCCCCAATGCATCGGTAGCGGTGCCGCCAGCCTGGCCCTCCAGCCCCACGCTCACCCCCATAAGCGGCTGGCCGGAAAGCGAATCTGCCACAGTGCCTCGCAGCGTACCCATGCCCTGCGCCCAGGCGGCGTGGCGGGGCCAACAAACGGCGAGAAAAAGAAAGCACAAGCCCAACGGCAACACCCGCCAGGCCGGCACAAGCGTAAGAAGTTGTTTCATGAAGAAGTTAGGAATGGGTGCGGTTGCTTCTCAGCAAAGGCCTCGAATGAGGGGATACGCGCCGAGCAAAGTCGACTGCTGCCTGACCGCTGCCCCGTCTCGGATGCAGCGGCCAGGCAACTGACGCGCGATTAGAAATTAGCTTTGCTCATGCACATGGCCCGGCATTGGGCCCGGTGCTGCGCCCGCTGCTGAGACGGCCCGGTCCGCTGTCGGTCTGGCGCCGTGCTGAGGGACGGCCGCAGGAGATAGTTGTCTTTGCTTAGCCCAGGGTGGGAAAGGGCGCCGCGGCTCGCCATCGGCAGTTGCACGCGGGAAACAATGCCCACAGCGCCCGCTGCGGGTGAAAATGGTAGTGTCCGGAAATTCATAAAGTCGGGGAAATGCCCCGGCAGCTGGCTTCACGGCGCAGCAGGCCAAGGGCAGTAAATTGGATAAGGTGAAGCGGGCTGAACGCAGACGTTCGCAACCCATGGCCCCGCAGGGCCGGCGCTTTACTTATTCCCGACAGGGTGGCAACTCAATCTGGCCCCGGTAGCCAGTGGGCACGGCGGCTTGGCAGGCCCCTAGCCAGACCTCAGCATAGTGCCAAGCGGGCATGGCAAACGCCAACGGCAGCTGCGGCAGGCAATGCGTATCGAGGCCTTTGAGGGTGGACAGCAGCACTTGCAGCGGCAGGGGCTCGCCGTTTTTCTTTACCACATACTGCACGCCGTTGCAGTCGTCGAAGCAGCCAATGCGCAGGGTGTTTTGCAGCTGGCAGTCGTGGCTGTGCTCGTAAGCGAAAGGACGGTCAATAACCCGGGCCGGGCGCTCCACAAGGCCGGCCCCAACCACCAACAGGTAGTTGAGCAGCAGCAGCAGCGTGAGGTACGAGCGGAGAGCCACGGAAGAAGTACAATAGTTGTCTGGCGCTATCTACGGCGCGCAGGGCGAATTGGATGCCCAGATTACGGCCTTAAACAGCAGGGAACAAATAATTTAGGGCAACTCAGCGAAATGCGCTGAATGAGACTGCCTTTCAGGCTTAAAAACCCTGACACCCGCCTCCAATGCCCTTTCGTTTTGGCCTGGTGGGTGGAGCGGTCAAGAAAAAAAGACGCGCTCTACGGTCCAGTACGCGGCCACCAAACCGATGACGACCGACACCGGCACCACCACGCGCTGCTTGTACCAGGTTTTGTTCGCCGCCCAGCGCCCCACCAGCGCCCAGGCCAGCAATATCACCGTGACCTGGCCCAACTCCACTCCCACATTGAACGAAATGAGCGAGCCAAAGTAGTCCTTCTCCGGCAGGCCCAGCCCGGTGAGCGCGCTGGCGAAGCCCATGCCATGCACCAACCCAAACCCGAACACAATGGCCACCCGCCACGGGTTTAGCCGGTTGGTAATCAGGTTCTCGATGGCCACGAACAGAATCGACAAAGCAATAATGGGCTCAATGACCTCCGAAGGAGGCTGAATCAGCCCGTACATGGCCAGCCCCAGCGTGATGGAGTGCGCCACCGTGAAGGCCGTGGCCTGCAGCAGCACCGGCTTCAGGCGCGGCTCCAGAATGTAGAGGCTCAGAATGAAGAGAATGTGGTCGAGCCCGAGCGGAATGATGTGGGTGAAGCCCAGTTGCAGGTAAGTCCAGAAAATCTCGGTGCGCGAGAGCTTGCTCAGGTCGGTGTTGAGCACATGGGCCGCGGCCGGCTGCGCCAGTAGCACCAGCAGCGCCACCGCCGGCCAGCTGCGGCGCAACACTTTTCCAGCCCAGGCGGCTTGGCCAACAGTTGTGCTCATCAGCGGGATGCCAGCAGTGCTTTGCCTTCGGCTTCGACCTCGGAGTTGAGATAGGGCGCGGTTTTCAGCGAGTTTTCAATCAGCTTCTGGCCCTCGGCCGCTTTGCCTACTTTAGTCAGAATGAGACCAGCGCGGCACAGCAGCACCGGGTTTTTCGAGCCGGTGCGGCGCGCCACCTGCATGTACTTATGAGCGTTGGCGTAGTCGCCACGCTTGTAGAGCACCCAGGCCATGGTTTCGTTCACGTCGATATTGTCGGGGCGGCGCTCGTACTCAATTTTGGCGTGCTCCAGGGCCTTGTCCAGCTCGTTGGTTTTGAGGTAGGCATAGGCCAGCTCGCGGTCGGCGTAGTGGCCCATTTGCTCGTTTTCGTCGGCTTCTTTCGCAGCTCCGGCTAGCATGGCAATGGATTCCCGGGCCATTTTATCGGCCTCGGCGGGCTGGCCGTTGAGGCGGTATAGGTCCGTCAGCTCGTCGCTGAAAGCGTAGTCCTTCACCATGGCGCGCGCCTGCTGATAATTTTTGATGGCGGTGGCGTAGTCCTTTTTGGCGGCGGCCATTCGGCCCAGGCCAGCCAGCGCGTAGGCATAACCGGGGCGGGCCGCCAGCGCCATCAGGAAGCTGTTGCGGGCGCGGGCGGTGTCGCCGCTCACTTCGTAGAGGTGGCCCAGTGCCACGCGGGTCCACTCGGTTTGCTCCAGGCCGATGACGCCCGCCTTCACGGCGTAGTCCATGGCCTCAATGGCTCCGGGTACGTCGCCGTGAATCTCCCGCAGGTAGCTCACGCGGGCGTAAGCAGCCAGGTCGGGGCGCAGCTCATTCATTTTGTCCGCCATTTTCACGGCCTCCTCGTAGTGGCCCATTTCCACGTTGGCGTCGGTCAGCAAACCGTACACAAAACCACTTCTGGGATTTAATTTATGGGCCTGCTGGGCCAGGCCAAGGCCTTGCGCAAAGTGGTGCTGGGTAAGGCTGAGTGAGGCCTTGCAGCACAGGGCCTCGAAGTTCTCGGGCTCGGCCTTCAGCACGTCCTCCACCAGCTGCATGGCGGCACCGTCGTAATACGGGTGGTCGCCGGTCACGCGGGCTTCCTGCATGTAGGCCTGGGCCAGCAGCAGACGGCTTTTCTGGTCGTTGGGGTCGGTCCGCAGTTTGGCCTGAAGGTCCTGAATAGCCGCCTTGGTGTTCAGCCACTCCTTGCCAACCGATAAGTCGCTGTGACGCTCTTTCAGGCCGGGCATGCGGGGCGCCGGTTTTTTAAACATGTAAATGGCCACCGCAAGCAGGCCAAATACGAGCAATAAGCTTGGGTACAAGTATTTTTTCAAAGCAGCAAGGACTAGACTAAGGTAAGGATGAGGCCTTCTTGTGTAAGATACGAAAAAAAGCCGCCGCCGGTCCACGTTGCACCCACGACGGCTTTTTATCAAGTGCTTAAGTTAATTTATTGCCGTTGCAGGCGCACCGACTGCACTACCGTCGAGCCATTGTAGAGGGTGGCAATGTACTGGCCAGGGGCAACGTCGCGGCCCGGCTGCCACGCTACTTCGTTGGCTCCGCTGGCAAAGGTTTTGTCTTTGGCAATGGTCGCCACCTTGCGGCCCGTCAGGTCGCTGATGACGATGCTCATGGTGCCGCGGGCAGGCAACTCAAAGCGCAGCGTGGTCCGGTCAACAAAGGGGTTCGGGTAGGCCTGGGCCACCGTCAGGTTAGCCGCCAGGCCGAGGCCGGCCGAACGCTGCGACAAAGCCGTGCGCTGGGCGTTGGTACCGCTCCAGGGCGTCTGGGCGTAGGGGAATGCCGCCCGCAAAGTGGTGTCGTTGGCCGTGATGCCGGCGTTGAAGGCCAGCACCCGACCCAGCTGTGCCGTTACGGGGTTGGTGGTAGCGGGGGTAAAGTCGTCGTACCACAGGCCGATGGCGGCCAGTACCACGCCACCCACGGCTTGCAGTTCAATGCGGGTCACGTCATCCTCCAGGCGGCGGCCGTTAGGGAAGCCGTCCATGTTCGGGATGTTCTCAACGGTAGTAGTGGTGTTGTAGCGCGGGTCGGTTAGGCCCAGCACGGCAGCGGCCAGCAGGCCCTCCGAGCTGAAGTCAACCGAGTTGCGGGGCGTGGGGGGCACGGCCATGTTTAGGCGCAGCATGTCGCCGCCGGGGTTGCTGGCGACGCCGCCTACCAGCAGGAAGTTGTTGATGAAAGGCTTGCCGGCAGCCAGCGGATTGCCGTTTTTGCCGGTGGCCAGCTGGTACGGAATCAGGTTTGGCACGCCCGTATGGAAAATGGGCAGCAGGTCAACCGAACGGGGCTTGCCCGCCCGCAGCAGGTAGGGACCGAAGGCGTTGGGCGCCAGCGCCGTGCCGTTTAGCAGGGCATTTCCGGCCAGGCCACTCAGGCCGTTGGCGCCGTTGCGGAAGTCAAATCCGGGGAAGGTAGAACCACCAAGCAATGTTTGGCCAGCCAGCGACTTGGTTTGAATGCGCAGCGGCCCGAGGCCGGGCACAGCTTCGCCGTAGTAGGTTTGGCCAGCGGGCTTGGGCGCGGCGGGTGCCACAGGCGTATTGTCGGCCATGTACAGGCCTAGTTCGGGGTTCGACAGGTAGTCGTCGGTGGTAGCGGCTTCGGCGTAGGGGGTGCGGGCGTTCCAGCCGTCCTTGGCGCCAATGGGGTTAATTACTTCGTTGGTAAGCGGCATGCCCAGGCGCGACACCTGCACAAAGTTGCCGGTATGGGCCTGAGTGCCGTCTACGTTCAGAGTCCGGATGGCGGGGCGGCTGGCCGAAGCCCACACGCCGATGATGTAGTCAGAGTCTAGGATGTTGGTAGTGGCTGACAAAGCCGGCGCGCTGGCTTTCTTCAGCACCGACACCGGAATTTGCAAGGCTATGGCGTGGGTGTTTTTGCGGGCCACAGCGTCGCGGGCGGCACCGGGTGCGCGCACGCCGCCCAGGTCGAATATGCCGCCCAGGTCCACGAAGAACGGGTCATCGGTAGGGCCACAGAAAATTTTGGTGCCGTCAGCCAGCGTCTGGATGGCGCCGGTCATCAAAGCCTCATACGTAGTATTGAGTCCGGCCGCACTCGAAATGGAGCGTGGGCCCACGTTGGGCGGCGGCACAATGCCGTTGGTTACGATGGTGGTGAAGGCCCCGCCCGCCATGCTTTTTTCGCAGACGTAGGTGGTCTTGAGGTTTTGCTGGCCCAGCCGAATGTTGAAAAACGTGGTTGGGTCCTGGTTGGTGCGCGAGAACGTGAAGCGGTACGTGATGTCGTCGCCGGCAGTGACCGGGTTGTTCTTCACGTGGATTTCGTAGCGCACGTTCTCGCCGAACGTGTTGTAGTTGGGGCCGCCTTGGGGCAGCTCCAGCGGAATGTAGTTGGCGATGATGGTAACCGAGGCACTGGCGTTGTTGGCCGCCGCATCGGGGCTACGGAAGGCGTAGAGGTCGGTGTTATCGGCCAGCGGGTCGTCGGCAATAAGCGGGGCTTCGCGGTGGCTCGAGGCCTCCAATGCGTTGTGCTGACCACTCCAGGCCAACATCCCTCCTACTGATGTTGCGAGTAGAGCAACGTGAAAAAGAGGACGAGTAAGCAAGTGTTTCATGAAATAAAAATTGGCTTTGGATAAAAGAAAACTCAAACGGCAAAAACCAAGCATCAGCGGCCTAACAGCCAGAAATTGTTGACACTGAGCTCGACTAATGTTGTTGTTATCCTGCCTACGAGTGCCGTGGTTAGTTTGGTTTTAAACTCTGAAATATTATTTTAATAAGATTTATGGACCCTGCTGTCATTTTGCCTAAATCTTTATTTCCATTGAATGAGCTGCCTTTCTCTGCTTCCTGCAATGACCTTATGGGTGCATTTTTAGGTGAAGTCAACTAAAATCTTTGCCGCTTCCCTGCAAACGGTTGGGAATAGCTACCCCAAAAAAAGAAACGCCGGCCAGTCGCGAATCGACTAGCCGGCGGCTCCTATTCGAAGTACGAGCGGTTATTGACGCTCGATGCGTGTGGAAGTGATAATCGTTTTGCCGGTGTACAGCGTCACGTTATAAAGCCCGGGGGCTACGTCGCCATTTGGCTGCCACACCAGCTCATTGGCACCGGCTTTAAAGCTTCTGCCTGCGGCCACGGTTGCTACTTTGCGACCCGTTTTCACGTCCGTAACCACGATGGTCAGCTCAGCTGGGCGGGCCAGTTCGAAGAACAGGGTGGTGCGGTCCACGAAGGGGTTGGGGTAGCCTTGCAATACGGCTACTTTTGGCTGCATACCCAGGCCAACGGCTGGCATAGCGCGGTTTTGAGCGGCTACCATGTCATTCTGAGCGACGTCACCGCCCTCATAACCGCTCCACGGCACTGCCACATAAGGGAATACTGTTCTGAAAGCCTTGTCGTTTTTCTCCACGTTGGTCGTGAAGTTCAACACACTTAGCAGCTGTGGGGTGAGTGGGCTAGGGCTAGAGCCCACCATGTAGTCGTCGTACCACAGGCCGATGGCTGCCAGTACAATGCCGCCTACAGCTTGCAGCTCGATGCGGGTCACGTCATCCTCCAGGCGGCGGCCGTTGGGGAAGCCGTCCATGTTTGGAATGAACTGCACGGCCGTGCTGGTGTTGAAGCGGGGGTCAGCCAAGCCCAGAGCAGCGGCGGCCAACAGACCCTCCGAGCTGAAGTCGGGCGAGTTGCGGGGCGTGGGGGGCACGGCCATGTTCAGGCGCAGCATGTCGCCGAACGTGGGCAGGAAGTTGTTGATAAAAGGCTTGCCAGCGGCCAAGGGGTTGCCTTCTTTGCCGGTAGCCAGTTGGTAGGGAGGCAGGTTGGGCACACCCGTGTGAAAGAGGGGCAGCAGGTCAACCGAACGGGGCTTGCCCGGCCGCAGCAGGTACTCGCCAAAACCGCCCTGAGCAAAGGGTGCCAGGGCCGTGCCGTTCAGCACGGGGTTGCCGGCCAGCACGGCCAGGCCGTTGGCACCGTTGCGGAAGTCAAATCCGTTGGGCACAGCGGGCAACAGGCCGGCCAGCGAGCGGGTCTGGATGCGCAGGGGGCTCAGGCCGGGAATGGCTTCGCCAAAATACGTCTGGCCCATAGGTTTGGGAGCCGCGCCGTTCTTCGGCATGTCGTCGGCCACGTACAGGCCGAGCTCGGGGTTCATCAGGTTCTCGTTGAGGCGGAACTGCACCGTGCCCTGGCCCGGCAGCGCCTGCTGGTAGGGGTCGCGCGAATTCCACTCGTCCTTCAAGCCAATGGGGTTAATTACCTCGTTGGTGAGGGGCATGCCCAAGCGCGAAACCTGCACAAAATCGCCGCGATGAATTTCAGCTCCATTCTGCGCAATGGTGCGCAGAGAACGGCGGTTGGCCGATGCCCATACGCCGATGATGTAGTTGGAATCCAGAATATTCGTGGCCGAGGTCAGGGCGCCAACACCGGGCTTGGTCAGCAAGCGAACCGGAATTTTCATGGCGATGGTGTGCGTGTTGAAGCGCGCCAACCCGTCGCGGGCCTCGCCGCGGGGCCGCACGTGGCCCAAGTCAAAGATGGCTCCGATATCCGTAAAGAACGGGTCGTCAATCTGTCCGCAAAACACCTGCATGCCGCTTTGTGTGCGCCGGATGCGGCTTTGCATATAGGCTTCGTAGCCTTCCGTCCGGTTCAATCCCACGGGCGTCTCAATGGAGCGGGGCCCGATGTTGGGCGCTGGTACCGGCTCGAAACCGAAAATCTGCGTCGTCCTACCGTTCCGGATTTCGTCCAGGGCGTAGTAAGTCTTCAGGTTCTCTTTGCCCAGTCGCACCCGGAAGAACGTCGAGGGGTCTTCGTTGAAGCGCTTGAAGGTAAACCGGTACGTAATGTCATCACCTCGGGTGTCTGCTTGGTTTTTGACGTGGATATCGTACTGGATGTTCTCGCCGAACGTGTAGTAGGTTGGCCCGCCCTGAGGCAACTCAAACGGAATGTAGTTGGCAATGATAGTAACCGAGGCATTGGCGTCGTTGGCGGGCGCATCCGGGCTGCGGAAGGCATACACGTCGGTATTGTCAACCAAGGGGTCATCGGCGACAAGGGGAGCTTCGCGGTGGCTCGAAGCCTCCAAATTGTTGTGCTGGCCAGTCCAGGCCAACATTCCCCCTACCGATGTTGCTAGCAGCGCAACCTGGAAAAGGGGACGGGTAAGCAAGTGTTTCATAGAAATGGTTTTAGGTGAAAAATTTGAATAAATAGGTAAAAATGAATGAAAATGCGCCTAGAAGCGTATAGCCAAACCGTGCGCTTCTCGCCTCAAAAAAGCTCAGTGGAAAGCACTTACGGTCGACGTTATTTCAGTCTTTAGTCGCTACCCATCTACGGACAGCTTGTATACTTTGGACTTACCTTGCGTAATTATTATTGTCATAAAATTTTGTCTTTTTATGCAATTATGATTTTTCTATTGCGTTAGTTTTTCTGTGCTCCATCTTTTTCCTGCCACGGGCGTTTATAAGCTACTTTTGCGTTGCCTGTTCCAGGGCTTTTTTGTGTTTTTTTTATTATTTTTTAAGTCCGCGAATTCGTTGGCTTTGTGCATTTATGGCTACTGTCGCTATCAACCTTGCCACTGGCACGTTTCAGCAAGAAGAAATTATTGTCGGCATCGACCTCGGCACCACAAATAGCCTTGTGGCTTACGTGCACCCCGACAGCCGTCAGCCCGTGGCCATCAACGACCAAGGGCGCGGCAGCATCGTGCCCTCCGTGGTGCACTTCCCCGCCGACGGTGCCGAGCCCGTGGTAGGCAACGAAGCCCGCGAATTTCTCCTCACCGCCCCGCAGCGCACCATCTACTCGGTGAAGCGCCTGCTGGGCAAAAGCTACCGCGACCTGGGCAACCACGCAGACCAGCTCGGCTACAAAGTCATCGACGACAATTCCGAGGGCTTGGTGAAAATCCGGGTCGAAGACCGGTTCTTCTCGCCCATCGAGCTATCGGCCGACATTCTCAAGGAACTGCGGGCCCGCGCCGAGCACGCCCTCAAAACGCCCGTCAACCGCGCTGTTATAACGGTGCCGGCTTATTTCAACGATTCGCAGCGTCAAGCCACCCGCGACGCCGGCCGCCTCGCCGGCCTCGAAGTGCTGCGCATCGTGAACGAACCCACGGCTGCGGCCCTGGCCTATGGCATCGGCCTCGACCCCAGCGACGAGAAAACCGTGGCAGTGTACGACCTCGGCGGCGGCACCTTCGACATCAGCATCCTGCGCATTCAGCAAGGCATCTTTGAAGTGCTGAGCACCAACGGTGACACTTACCTGGGCGGCGACGACCTGGACCGCGCCGTGGCCGAGCACTGGACCAGCGCGTTCCAGCTCTCCCCTGCCTTTCACTCCGACCCGCACCTGCAACAGCAGCTGCGCCTGGCCGCCGAAATGGCCAAGAAATACCTCAGCCAGCACGACGACTTCACCACCCAGCTCACCGACGCTGCCGGGCAGAATACGTCCGTCACGCTCACCCGGGCAGAGTTCAACGACCTCATCCGCCCGCTGGTGGAACGCACCATCACGGCTTGCCGCCAGGCCGTGGCCGATGCCAAGCTAACCACCAAGCTCGACGCTGTGCTCCTGGTGGGCGGTTCTACCCGCGTGCCGTTGGTGTACGATGCCGTTTCCGAGTTCTTCGGCCAGCCGGCCAACAACTCCCTTAACCCAGATGAAGTGGTGGCCCTGGGCGCGGCTATTCAGGCCGACATTCTTGCCGGTAACCGGCGCGACGTGCTGCTGCTGGACGTGACTCCGCTCACACTTGGCATTGAAACGCTGGGCGGCCTGCTCGACCCCATCATTCCGCGCAACTCCAAGATTCCGACCAAGGCCGGACGCCAGTACACCACAAGCGTCGACGGCCAGGTAAATCTAAAAATCGCCGTTTACCAAGGCGAGCGCGACCTCGTGAGCCAAAACCGCAAGCTGGGCGAATTCATCCTGCAGGGAATTCCGGCCATGCCCGCCGGCTTGCCCAAGGTCGATGTCAACTTCCTGCTCAACGCCGACGGCATCCTGAAAGTGGAAGCCATTGAGCTGCGTTCAAACACCCGGCAGCAAGTCGAGATAAAGCCCCAGTACGGCCTGACCGACGAGCAAGTAGAGCAAATGCTGATGGACTCGCTGGTGAACGCCAAAGAAGACGTAGCCGCCCGCTTGCTCATCGAGGCCCGCACCGCCGCCGAGCAGCTGCTGTACCAGGTAGAAAATTTCACCCGAAAAAATCGCCAGCATCTCACCGAGGAGGAGATAAGCGCTACCGCAGCCAAAGTGGAGAGTTTGCGTACTGCCCTAACCAGCCCCGACCGTGACCCCATCCTCAAGGCCATGGACGAATTGGATGAGCTCACCCGTCCCTACGCCGAACGAGTAATGAACATATCAATTCAACAAGCCATGGCAGGCAAAAAAATCGGCTAACGAGTGCCCCTCGTTTACGCCGAATTCTGCCTTGCATTAGCTTTTATGCATGAATCCCTCGCGCTATCGCTCGCTGCTGCTGCTGCTATTTTATCTATCCCTGTTCAGCCTACCCCTGTCGTTTAACTGGGTTGCGGACCGTTGGAACGTGGGCATGATGCTCTTTGCTGAGCCCCTCATGGCCCTGACCGTAGCAGCGGCAGTAGTAGGCGGGCTACTCGGCTGGGTAGCGGTACCGCGCCTCAATCTGCTTGATAAGCTGATAGGCCTGCATTTCGGGGCGCTGCTCCTGGCTACTGTATTTTCAACAGACCCGCTGGTATCTGCCAAATTTTTCATCACGCTGCTGCTCTATGTTTCGTTTGGCTACGGCTTGCCCCGCTTGCTGGTGCCAGTCCGGTCCGAGTGGCTTGCCGCGGTGGGCTCTCTGGCGCTGGGCACGAGCCTGCTGGCTCTTTATGTGCTGGTGCAGCAAGCTATGCAGGGCATTTCCTATCAGCTATCCTACTCCATTGCCGAGCCCTTCCTGCACCACGGTCACACCAACCTCACGGTGATGCTGGAGCCCCTGGTGTTGGCCCTTAATATGGCCTTGATGTATCGCACCCGCACCCAAAGCTTCTGGGTACGGGCGCTCGCGGCGGTGCTCCTGACGGGCGTGCTCATGGTAGTGGCCTTCTCCTATTCGCGCGCTTCGTATGCCTCGCTGCTGGTCCAGGCCATGCTGCTGCTGTTCTATGCGAGTTGGGCAACAGGGCGAAGGTTGCTGCTGCCCTGGGCCGTGGCCGGATTGGTGATTTTGGCGGGCTGGCAAGTACTGGAGGAAGTACACCCACAGGCCTCCAAGCCCTCCGACCCGAAGCTCCTCACCGAGCTCAGCTCCGTGAGCGACTTTTCGCCCGCCAACGAGTCAAATGCCGAACGCAAAAGCCGTTGGCTCTATAGCCTTGAGCTTTTCCAGCAACACCCCGTGCTGGGCATAGGCCCGGGTACCTTCGCCGACCGGTACCTTGAATTTGTCAAAAATTCACCCAATCACCCCACCTACTTCACCACGCTGCGGCGCATGAACGCCCACAATATTTACCTGAGCTGGCTAGTAGAAGCTGGGGGGATGGGCCTGGCCACCGGCTTGCTGCTGCTGGGCTATGTGGTGTGGCGGGTAGTACGCCGGGCTTTCCAATGGCCGGCCCCACTGGGGCAAGTAGCCCTGTCCGTGTATTTATTGTATTTCCTGCTGCACTCCCTTACCCAGGATTTCTGGCAGGAGCCCCGCGTGGTGGTGATTTTCTGGCTGGTGATTGGCTTGCAGCGCTTCTGGGAAGACGGTTATCCTACTAGCGCTTCGGTCTCTGGCCAGCGGGCACGGGCGCGGTCAGGAGTTTGGGCAACGGTCGAGGCCCCGGGCGTAGCCCAAAGCTCAGCACAGCTCGTGTAGCGGTGTCCCGAAATGTCACCTCCAGTATCGCCGGAGGTGGCACTACCCCCGAATCGACAGCAAACGTGAAGGCATAAAACATGCGCGAAGAGTTGCCCGCTCCTAGTCGAACGCCCAGTTTGTAAAGCTCTATTTCCTGGCCCCGCCGCTGCCCGCTTTTCCAAAGTGGCAGCGCGGCTGCTTCGAAGCGTTCCAGGCTTACGGCTCGGCGCACTTCGGGGGCCAACCGTCCGTACGCCGATGTATAATCGGCCCGGAGCACGGCGCGCAAAAATTGCCAGGCCGCCTGCCCCTGCGCGAGCCGGACGGGCTTAGTGAGCAGGGTGGGCAGCGGCTTCGCACTTGCTCCCGTCAGCAGTACCAACAGTGCCAATGTCCAGCCCAGCATTGTCAGGCGCCCCTTTGGCGACGTTGCCTCTTGCAGCCTTTGCCGAAAAACATTTGGTACGTGCATGGTCAAAAGTAAGCGGGGGCGGCCAGCCGAGCGTTGTGCCCGGTCAGCCGCCCCCGCCCCTCGCCTCAAAAGGTTGGCCAGCGCTTGCTGTTGGTTTATTCAATAACGACCCGCCGCGTCACGCTTAGGTTCAGTCCTGTGATGCGCAACGTGTATACACCCGTGGCTAGGTTTTGCGTGGTTACCTCCGCTTGGTTGGCCCGGCCGGCGCTTAGCAGCAGTGGCTGTGTGCGCACCCGCTGCCCTAAGGCGTTATACAGGTCCATAGTGGCTGCACAGGTAGCTCCGGCACCGCCGAGCTTTACGCGCAGGCCGTTGCCCATTGCAACGGGGTTCGGCGCTACCGCCACGGTGTAGCCAGCTGTTTGCTCGCGGCTGGAAAGCAATACGGGAGTCACCGTTACGGCCAAGGCAGCCATGTTATTGGTTTCATCCGACTCGCTAACCACGTTCAGGGGGTCGGCCACAAATAGCACGTAATATACACCGGGAGTGACGTTGCCGGGTACTACGGCCACCAATTGGCGCGCGGCGCTGAGGCCCGTTCCCAGGGCAGCGCCCGCACTGGTGCCCAGGAGGCGGTCGTTTCCATCCAGCACCTGGTTGGTGGAGAGGTAATAGCCGACAGCTGAACTAGTGGCCGGGCCAGCACCGTGATTGGCCACGGTTGCACTCAGCGACAAGCTGCTACCTGCTGGAAGCGTCGACGGCGAAGCGCCAATCTGGGTCAGCAAAAGGTCCGACTGCGGCGCCACGCCACAGCTCACCGTGGCATCAAAGCCCGGCGCACCCACGCTGCCGTCGCTGGTAAACTGCACGGTGAGGGCTCCTTCGACGTTAGTAGCCAGCAGGAGCGGGGGTATTTGGGCGCCTGTGTAGGCACCCAGCAACGGCGCGCTGGTAGTTGTGCCGTCGTAGACACGCACATAATCATACCCCGACTCCAATAGGAACGAGTTAAATACCAGCTGTACCATCCCTCCGGGCGTTGCAGGCCGAATGGTCAGCGAGCCATTAGAGTTATCAGCGTAGTTGCTGTAGCCGCCGTTGTCATAAATAGTAGTCGAGCAGGTAGTGACCGTGGCAGTACCCGTGAAAGGCACAATAGTCCCGGTAAAGGGTCCCAGCACGGTGAGCGACTGCGAAGCCATATTGTTGTTTTCGTTAGTTTCGGCCACCACGTTCTGCGGGTCGACCACAAACAGCACGTAGTAGTTGCCAGCCGCCGTACCCATTGGAACAACCAGGCTGGCTGAGCGGAACGAGCCCTGGCCCGCCAACAGCGCAAAGCCCGTCGCGCTGTTCAGCAACACGTCGCTGGCGTCCCACACCTGGTCAGCAGACAGGTAGTAGCCGACCGAGCTGCTCGATGCAGTGGCATTGCCTGCGTTTTGCACGGTGCAGCCAGCCGAGATGGTAAAGCCCGGCGTGACACTGCCCCCTGAAAGCGCCGGCTGTTGAATCAGCAGGTCGATTCCGGGGGCTATCACGGCCAATGCCTGGAAAGCCACGTTGTTGAATTCATTAGTTTCGGCCACCACGTTTTGCGGGTCGACCACAAACAGCACGTAGTAGTTGCCCGGGGCAGTCCCTGCTGGAATTATCGGGTTATCGTAGCGCGAGAAGTACTGGTTGGCCCCCAGAGTACCGCCCGGGATAGTCTGTAGCAAGACATCGCTCGCGTCCAGCACTTGGTTGGTCGATAAGTAATAGCCGATGGTGCTGCTGGCGGCTGTAGCATTGCCCACGTTATGGATGTAGCAACTCGTGGAAATCCTGTTCCCAGGCACGGCAGAAGCCGTTGAAACATAAGCCTGCGTAATCGTCAGGTCAATGCTAGGCGTCACAACTTGTAGAGCGGCAATAGCCAAGTTGTTGTTTTCATTGGTTTCAAGCACCTGATTGAGGTGGTCGGCTACGAACAGCACGTAGTAAGTACCGATTACCGTGCCCGCCGGCACAGTGAGGTTGGCGTACCGCGACGAGGAATTTCCCGCCGATACGCTGCCATTGGTGCTTCCCAGTAGCACATCGCTGGCATCCAGCACTTGGTTGGTCGACAAATAATACCCTACAGTGGCCACGTTGGCCATGGCGTTGCCTTGGTTATAGAGGTAGCACGACGCCGACGTTACGCCACCGGAGCCTACTGATACCGGGCTTAGGTATGCGCTTTGGATACTCAAGTCAACGCTTGGGGCCTGCACCGTCAGAAAAAGACTGCGTACGTTGTTCGTTTCGTTGATTTCTACTACTGCGTTCTGTGGGTCCGCCACAAACAGCACGTAATAGTTACCCGGTGCGGTGCCCGCCGGCACCACCGGGTACGCCGAACGGTAAGCGCTCTGGTTAGCTCCCAGCCCTCCTCCCATCACCGTGCTCAACAGCACGTCACTGGCATCGAACACTTGGTTAGTGGACAGGTAAAAGCCCACCGTGCTGCTGTTAGCCGTCGTATTGCCTTGGTTGGTAATGGTGGCATTCACCTGCAACGAGTTTCCAGCTACCGTAGAACTGGGGTATAGCTGCTCCTGCTCAATAACCAAGTCTGTACCGGGAGGCGATACCGTGATGCTGACCGCCGAAACGTTGTTGATTTCATTGGTTTCGTTTACCTGATTCTGGTAATCGGCTACAAACAAGATGTAGTAGGTACCCGGCGCCACTCCCGAAGGAATTGCTGCTGTACCAGACCGATACGCAGAATAAGGGGGCGACAACTGCGAGCCATATTGGGAAGTCAGCAGTTGGTCCGATGCATCCAAAGTGGCATTGGTCGAGAAATAGAACCCTACGCTACTGCTGTTGGCCATGGCATTGCCGTGGTTGAGGATGTAGCAAGACATGCTGATGGGGTTACCTGCGGCCGTGTTGAGCGGCGTAACCGCTGCCTGCTGGATAGTCAGGTCGATGCTGGGCGGCGTCACGGTCATGTTTACAGCCACCACGTTGTTGTTCTCATTGCTCTCGCTCACCTGGTTCAGGTAGTCGGCGACAAACAGCACAAAGTAATTGCCTGGTGCCGTGCTGGGAGGCACCGTAAAGTTGCCGTAGCGATACGATGACTGCCCCACGGGCAGGGCTAGCCCCTGCGAGTTGCCTAGCATTTGGTCTGCCGCATCCAGCACCGCATCCTGGGACAAATAATACCCCACCGAACTACTGCTGGCCGTGCTCCCCGATAGGTTATAAATCGAGCAGTTAGACGTAAGGCTTCCACCGGCCACCACGCTCAGCGGCGACAACGATGCGCCCTGTACTGCCAAGTCCGGCAATACCAGCGGCACCGTGGTTACACACTCAATGTTCGCAGCAAAGCCATTCAACTGCACCATCCCGTCCGATGTCAGCCGCACCGTCAGGGCTCCCGAGTTTGAAGTGCCATACACGGTGCCCGGTTGGTTACTGGAGTTGTAGACCCCAATCAGAGGTGCGTTCACATTCGCACCGTCGTAGATGTAAACCGCATCGTACCCGGTTTCCACAGCGAACGAGGTAAACTGTAGCTTGATTTTGTTGCCCGCGGTGGCCGGTGAAATGGTAGTCGAACCATTAGCGTAGGAAGAGTACGGCCCATTGGCCCCGCCATTATCATACAGCGTTCCCGAACAAGCGGTAACGTTGGTGCTTCCCGAAAATGGCAACAGATACGTTTGGGCGTGCAGGCCCCGCGGCGTGGCCACCCCTACGAGTATCAGCAGACTTAGAACCCCAGTAATGAACCGCGAAGCGGCAGGGTAGATGTGCTTCATATAAGCAGTAAAATGGATTTGCAAATAGATAAATATTCAGATGATTAGGGCCCAAAAAAAGTCTTATCCCATTTAAAGAGCAGCTACTCAAGCCCCACTTACTTATTATTCGGCGGTGGCAGGCACTAGCACAAACACGTCCTCGCCAGGGCGTTTCATCAGGTACCGCTCGCGGGCGAACTTCTCCAGCAGCGCTGGTGAGCTCATCAACTCCGCCCGCTCCCGCTTTACCACTTCAATATTGTCGAGATAGTACTGCTTCTCGTTGCGCAGCTCTTTCCATTTCTGGTAAATATCGAACTGCTTGCCTAGGTCGTTGGCGTCAAACACCAGCATCCAGACCAAGAAGCCCATGCCCGTAAGAAAATAAAAGCTGCGAACAACGCGCAGAACAGGGCTAATAAATGAAGGTAATTGCATCAGGGTAAAGGTAATAGAAACGGCCGATTCAGGATGTACTGAATCGGCCGTTTGCGCTATTAATAGCTGAGGAATTACATTTTGCGGCCAGGATAGTAAGCTACTTCGCCTAGTTCCTCCTCTATGCGGAGCAATTGGTTATACTTCGCCATCCGGTCCGAGCGCGAAGCCGAGCCTGTCTTAATCTGGCCGGTGTTCAGGGCCACAGCCAGGTCGGCAATGGTGCTGTCCTCGGTCTCACCCGAGCGGTGGCTCATGATGCTCTTGTAGCCGTTGCGACGACCCAGGTTCATGGCCGCGATGGTCTCCGTGAGAGTACCAATCTGGTTCACCTTGATGAGAATGGCGTTGGCGATGCTCTCGTCGATGCCGCGCTGCAGGCGGTCTACGTTGGTTACAAAAAGGTCGTCGCCCACCAGTTGGATTTTGTGGCCCAAGCTTTCGGTGTGCAGCTTCCAGCCGGCCCAGTCGTCCTCGTCCATGCCGTCCTCGATGCTGATGATGGGGTACTTGCTCACCCAATCAGCCCAGTAATCGGCCATCTGCGAAGACGTCAGCTTGTCGCCCGTACTCTTCTTGAAGTGGTACATGCCATCCGAGTAAAACTCCGATACGGCGGCGTCCATGGCAATCATCACGTCCTCACCGGGGCGGTAGCCAGCCACCTCAATAGCCTGCAGCACCACCTTGATAGCCTCTTCGTTTGATTTAATGTTAGGAGCGAAACCGCCTTCGTCACCTACGTTGGTGCTTAGGCCCTGCTTCTTCAGAACGCCTTTCAGCGTGTGGAAAATCTCTGAGCCCCAGCGCATGGCCTCCGTGAACGAGGATGCACCCACAGGCATAATCATGAACTCCTGGAAGTCAATTGAGTTGTCGGCGTGCGAACCACCGTTCAGGATGTTCATCATCGGCACCGGCATGGTGGAGGCCCCTACCCCGCCCACGTAACGATAGAGCGGCATGTTGGCATCCAGCGCCGCAGCGCGGGCGGCTGCCAGGCTCACGCCCAGAATAGCATTGGCACCCAAGTTGGCTTTGTTAGGCGTGCCGTCCATCTCCAGCATAATCTTGTCAAGCAGCGCTTGCTCGTATACCGAGAAGCCTACCAACTCCTCAGCAATGCGGGAATTAACGTTATCAACGGCCTTGAGTACGCCCTTGCCCATGTATTGGCCATTGTCTTCGTCGCGCATCTCCATTGCCTCGTGCTTGCCCGTACTAGCGCCCGAAGGCACGGCCGCGCGGCCCATCACCCCCGAATCAAGGGTTACATCAACTTCTACCGTGGGATTACCACGGGAATCAAAAATCTGGCGGGCGTGAATCTGCGAAATGAAGCTCATCTTGTCTCGGTTTTAAATCAGTTTACGTTGTCACAAACCTACGCGAATCAGCCGGCATAAGCACGTTTTACTGATAACTCATCAAAACCAAGTTGGGTCACCGCCCCAATCGTTTGCAGCCCTCATCAGCCTAAACACAACGTAGGCCGACAAGAAAAAAGGGACACACCTTACGGCGCGTCCCTTTTAACTCTAGCAGTTAAGCTTAATTAAGCACCAGCCTCGTCAGCCTTAGCTTCATCACGGCTCTCGCCTTCTTTAACGGTTTCCGTAGCCGTATCAGCCGGAGCCGACGTCTCAACTACAGCAGCAGGAGCAACAGCCTCGCTAGTTACTTCGATGGCCGATGTAGCAGCGTCGCCAGCAGCCTTCTTACCACCACGGCTGCGCGAACGACGAGTCGTAGTAGCTTTCTCGGCAGCGGCCGATTTAGCCTCGAGCAGGGTCTCGTTGAAGTCAACCAGCTCAATGATGCACATCTCCGCGTTGTCACCCAGACGGGTATCGCTCAGCTTCAGGATGCGGGTGTAGCCACCGGGACGGGTAGCAATTTTGCTCGAAATGTTGCCGAACAGCTCCTTGATAGATTCTTTGTCCTGCAACGCCGCGAATACCATCCGACGCGAGTGCGTGGTGTCTTCCTTCGACTTGGTCAGCATCGGCTCCACGTACTTGCGCAGGGCTTTGGCTTTGGCAACCGTAGTCGTGATGCGCTTGTGGAGGATGAGCGACGAAGCCATGTTCGACAGCATCGCGTGACGGTGGGCGGTAGTCCGACCCAGGTGGTTGATTTTTCTTCCGTGTCTCATTGGACGTTTGAAAAGATGTGCGCTTGCGGGCGGCGACCACGGCGGGCCTAGGTGGCCTCATTAGAACCGCTGCCCCTTGGGCGCACTGGTAAAAAATAAAAGGTTTATAAAAAACGAATGGCTGAACCATAGGCCGCCGACTGCAACACAGTCAACTTTCCAACGGTTCAGCCATCACGACTAGTCTTCTTCGAGGCGGTACTTGCCCAAGTCCATGCCGAACTCCAGGCCGCGCTCTTCAACCAAGTTCTCCAACTCAGTCAAGCTCTTTTTGCCGAAGTTGCGGAACTTCATCATGTCAGCGATTTCGAGCTGTACCAATTCGCCCATCGTCTTGATGTCGGCAGCCTTGAGGCAGTTCTTGGCGCGTACGCTGAGCTCCATGTCCTCGAGAGGAGTCTTGAGCATCTTGCGCATCTGCATAGTTTCCTCATCAATCGGCTCGTCTTCAGTCACGCGAGGACCTTCGAGGGTCATCGTGTTGTCTGAGAACAGCATGAAGTGCTGAATGAGAATGTTGGCCGCACCTTTCAATGCTTCCTCCGGGTGAATCGAACCGTCGGTTTGAATCTCGATAACGAGCTTCTCGTAGTCGGTTTTCTGCTCCACACGGGTGTTCTCAATGCTGTACTTCACGTTCTTGATAGGCGTGTAGATGGCATCAATAGCAATCTGACCAAAAACCTGGTCAGTCGGCTTGTTCTCATCGGCGGGCACATAGCCACGGCCACGAGCAATAGTCAGCTCAAACTCCAGCTCAGTGCTGGGGTCTAAGTGTGCAATCACGTGGTCGGGGTTCAACACCTCAAAGCCGCTAGCAAACTTGGCAATATCGGCGCCCGAGAAGGTCTCCTGACCTTTCACGCGCACCGTGATTTTATCAGCAATGGCGTCGCTGGTCTTCTTGAACCGGACCATTTTCAGGTTCAGGATGATTTCGGACATGTCCTCAATCACACCTTCGATGGTCGAAAACTCGTGCAACACGCTGTTCGTGCGAACCGACGTGATGGCGAAACCCTCCAGCGACGACAACAGAATGCGACGCAGCGCATTGCCGATGGTGACGCCGTAGCCCTTCTCGAGCGGCTTAAATTCAAACGTCCCGGTGAAGTCGTCGGATTTCTCCATCACCACTTTCTCCGGCATCTGAAAAGCTAAGATTGACATATGTGGGGCGTAAAAAATTTGAAAAAATTAGGTGAAGTATAAGCACAAGTGCGGCCCGGCAATCTGCCGGGCCGCTACCAGTAGCGCTAATTACTTCGAATACAATTCGACGATGAGCTGCTCCGTGATTTTCTCCGGAATCAGCTCGCGGGCCGGGGCGCTGGTGAACTTACCCACCATCTCCTTGCCGTCCCACTCTAACCAGGAGAACTGGCGCGAGTTGCGAACCGACAGGCTCGTGGTGATAGCCTCCAACGACTTCGACTTTTCGCGAACACCCACCACGTCGCCAGCCCGGAGGTGGTACGAAGGAATGTTTACAACTTCGCCGTTAACGGTGATGTGCTTGTGGCCAACCAGTTGGCGAGCAGCGCGACGCGTCGAGGCAATGCCCAAACGGTACACGGTGTTGTCGAGACGGGCTTCCAGCAGGGCAAGCAGGTTGTCACCGGTGATGCCGGGCAACGTAGCTGCTTTGTGGAACAGGTTTTCGAATTGCTTCTCCAACATGCCGTACATGTACTTCACCTTCTGCTTCTCCATCAGCTGAACAGCGTATTCCGACTGCTTCTTGCGACGGCCGCGGCCGTGCTGGCCCGGAGGATAGGCTTTCTTGTTGAGCGCTTTGTCGGGGCCGAAAATCGGCTCGTTGAAGCGACGGGCAATTTTTGAGGTAGGGCCGGTATAACGTGCCATCTTAATCTACTATCTGAAGTTAAAAACTAAACGCGACGACGCTTGGGAGGGCGGCAGCCGTTGTGGGGCAGCGGCGTTACGTCGCGGATGGTGGTCACCTCAATACCCACGTTGCCGAGGGCGCGGATGGCCGACTCACGGCCCGAACCCGGACCTTTAACGAATACTTCGGCTTTGCGCATGCCCAGGTCGTGGGCTACTTTACCGCAGTCGCTCATCGCCATTTGGGCGGCGTAAGGCGTATTTTTCTTTGAACCACGGAAGCCCATTTTGCCAGCCGAAGCCCACGAAATAACTTGACCGTTGTTATTGGTAATGGAGATGATGATGTTGTTGAACGAGGCACGAATGTGTACCTGACCAACCTGCTCCACTACGACAACGCGCTTCTTGGCTTTGTCTTTTCTTTTTTGTGCCATTTGGTTATCGCAAAAAATGCGGGAGGTGTTGGCGCTGGCTGCTGCGGATAATTCATCCGCAGCAGCCAGCGCCGATTCCCGTGTGAGATTATTTGGTTGCCTTCTTTTTGCCGGCTACCGTCTTACGCTTGCCCTTGCGGGTACGCGAGTTGTTCTTGGTGCGCTGACCACGAACTGGTAGACCTTTGCGGTGACGCAAGCCACGGTAGCAACCGATGTCCATCAAACGCTTGATGTTGGTGGTTACTTCCGAGCGCAGAACGCCTTCCGTCTTGTGCTCAGCAGCAATAATGGCACGGATAGCACCCGACTCCTCGTCGGACCAGTCCTTCACCTTCTTGTTGATGTCAACCCCGGCTTTCACCAGAATTTTCTGAGAATTGCTCCGGCCAATGCCGAAGATGTAAGTCAGGGCGATTTCGCCGCGCTTGTTGTCCGGGATATCTACCCCTGCGATACGAGCCATTTTGTGTGGTTAAGTGTTTGCGGACAGAAGCCCGGCAGCTACTTGGAAGGCGGTAAGCATACTTACCAGTACCCAAGGCTCCGGGATTCTAAAAAATGAATTAACCCTGGCGCTGCTTAAAGCGCGGGTTCTTCTTGTTGATGACGTAGAGCTTGCCATTACGGCGGACGAGTTTGCAGTCCACGCTACGCTTTTTCACCGAGGTTTTTACTTTCATGACCTGTGGAGAGAAACGAGTTTATTTATAACGATACTTGATGCGACCCTTTGACAAATCGTAGGGAGACATTTCCAATTTAACCTTATCACCGGGCAGAATCTTAATGTAGTGCATCCGCATCTTGCCCGAAATGTGGGCAATCAGTTGGTGGCCGTTTTCCAGTTCCACGCGGAACATGGCGTTGGAAAGGGCTTCGAGGATGGTACCGTCCTGCTCAATCGAGGCTTGTTTTGCCATAAGGGCTACTGCTGCAATGCTTTTTCTATGTACTCAAAGGAGGTAAGAATCTCCGCCTTATCTTTTCTAACAACAACGGTGTGCTCAAAGTGCGCTGAGGGCTTGCGGTCTTTGGTGCGAATGGTCCAGCCATCCGCCTCCTGCACCACGTCCTTCTTGCCCAAATTTACCATTGGCTCTATTGCCAACACCAAACCCGTTTGTAAGAGCGGCCCAGAACCCCGTTTGCCGTAATTAGGCACTTCAGGTTTCTCGTGCAGCTTTGCGCCAACTCCGTGGCCAACCAACTCGCGCACCACCCCGTAGCCCATTCGAGCCACATGGTTCTGGATTGCGAAGCTGATATCACCAACGCGGTTGCCACTCACGGCTTGTTCGATGCCCTTGTACAGCGAAGCTTTGGTTTCAGCCAAGAGCTTCAGTACTTCGGGCGCCACCTCCCCTATTGGGTAGGTGTAGGCACTATCTGAATGAAAGCCATTCAAGTAAACGCCACAATCCACCGATAAGATATCGCCACTCTTCAGCGGCTCATCGGTAGCAAACCCGTGCACCACCACCGAATTTGGTGAGAGGCACAGGCTGTAAGGAAACTTGTTGTAGCCTTTAAAGGAAGGTACTGCACCATGGTCTCGGATGAACTCCTCCGCGCGCTTATCAAGCTGTCGCGTCGTTACTCCTTCCTTCACCATGCCCGCGACTTCGCCGTGGGCCTTAGCCAGTACTAATGCACTGGCGCGGATGAGGTCAATCTCTTCTTCGGTTTTATACTGTATGCTGCCGCTTGCCATGTTTAAATTACGAAGCCACCGAAATGGGCTGTGCCGTGCGACCGCGCAGCTTACCCGATTTCATCATGCCATCGTAGTGCTGCATGAGCAAATAGCTTTGTACTTGGTTTACCGTGTCCAATACTACACCCACCATAATGATGAGCGATGTACCGCCATAGAAGGCCGAGAACGGACGCGTAACGCCAAGCAACAATGCAATAGCAGGGAAAATTGCAATCAGTGCGAGGGCAACAGCACCTGGCAGCGTCACACGGGTCAGGATTTCATCGATGAACTCCGACGTGTCACGCCCTGGCTTCACACCTGGCACAAAACCCCCACTCCGCTTCAGGTCATCGGCAATCTGGTTAGGATTGACGCTGATAGCCGTGTAGAAGTAAGTAAAGATGATGATGAGCAATGCAAAAGTCAGGTTATACTGCCACGACGTATAGTCCGAGAACTTAACGCCAATGTAGCTAGCCATATCACTCTGGTTCTGCCATACCGAAGCCACAATGGCCGGCACGAACATCAACGACTGAGCGAAGATGATGGGCATTACACCAGCAGCATTAACCTTGAGAGGAATAAACTGACGCTGAGCATCGAGCTGGGTAGTACCACCAACCTGCTTGGCATACTGCACCGCGATGCGACGAACAGCCTGCGTGAGCACGATAACAGCCATTACGACTAGGAATAGAACCACCATTTCCAGCAGGAATATAAGCGATTTATTAACTCCCTTTGCAGCGGCTTCACCAATAATAGCACCGGGCAGACGCGATACTATACCAATCATGATGAGCATCGAGATACCGTTGCCGATACCCTTATCAGTGATTTTCTCACCCAGCCACATGCAGAACAACGTACCGGCCGTGATGATAATCATGGTCGACACGGTGAAGAACGTGCCCGGATTAATGATGGCATCCGCGTTTATGGTAGCGATAAAGCCAACTGACTGCGCCAACACAATCGGAATTGTGAGAATGCGAGTATACTGGTTGATTTTCTTACGGCCCGACTCTCCCTCCTTTTGCAATTTCTGGAAGTAAGGAACAGCAATGGTGAGCAGCTGCAACACGATGCTGGCCGAGATGTAAGGCATGATGCCCAACGCGAAAATAGACGCGTTACTGAATGCGCCTCCAAGGAGGGTATCCAGAATGCCAAACAAACCTTCGGCACCCGTCTTCAGGCGAGTCGGGTCGACACCCGGCAACACCACGTAAACGCCGAGGCGATAGATGGCAATGAAGAAAAGCGTATTGAGGATTCGCGTACGCAAATCCTCAATCGCAAAAATGTTCTTTATCGACTCGATAAACTTATTCATTGCCGAAGGTAGCTTTTAGAGCGTTACCGCTTTGCCGCCCGCCTTCTCGATGGCTTCAACAGCCGACTTCGAGAATGCGTGAGCATGAACTTCCAGAGCCGTGGAAACTTCGCCACGGCCGAGGATTTTGATTTTAGCGTTTTTCGATACCAAACCGTTGGCGATGAAGTAAGCGGCATCCATGGTGGTAGCGCTGTTCTTCTCAAGCAGAGTTGCGAGCACATCGAGGTTGATGGCTTTGTATTCTACACGGTTGATGTTGGTGAAGCCGAACTTAGGCACACGACGCTGGAGGGGCATTTGGCCACCTTCAAAGCCGGACTTACGCTTGTAGCCCGAACGCGACTTGGCGCCTTTGTGACCACGGGTCGACGTGCCACCGCGCGTGGAGCCTTCGCCCCGGCCAATCCGCTTCTCGTTTTTAGTCGAGCCGTAGGCTGGCGATAGATTGCTGAGATTAAGCATGACGATATATAGTCTTACAGTTCGGTTACTTCTAGCAGGTGCTTCACGCTGTTTACCATGCCCATGATGGACGGGTTTACTTCGTGCTGCGCGGTGCTATTCATTTTGTTCAGGCCTAAGGACTGAACGGTGCGCTTTTGACGCTCGGGGCGGTCAATGGCGCTGCGCACGAGCTTTACTTGAATTTGTGCCATGTCATTTAACCGTTAAAAACGCGGGCAAGAGAGATACCACGTGCCTGTGCAATTTGCAACGGGTCACGCATTTTGGCCAAGGCAGCAAAGGTAGCCTTTACCACGTTGTGGGGGTTCGACGAGCCTTTCGACTTCGCCAATACATCCTTGATACCGGCGCTTTCGAACACGGCGCGCATTGCACCGCCGGCGATTACACCCGTACCAGCCGCTGCCGGCTGGATGAGCACGAAACCACCGCCGTAGCGGCCTTCCATGAGGTGAGGAACGGTGTGCTTGTACATCGGCACCTTCACTACGTTCTTCTTAGCGTCGTCAATGCCTTTGGCAATGGCGTCGGTTACTTCGTTGGCTTTGCCGAGGCCGTAGCCTACGTTGCCGTTGCCATCGCCTACTACCACAATGGCAGAGAAGCTGAAGCGGCGACCGCCTTTCACCACCTTCGCTACGCGGTTGATGGCTACTACTTTTTCTTTGAAGTCGGAATCAGCACCCATGCGGGAGTTGTCCTTGTTCCGGTCGCGGTCGTTGCTGCGCTGACGGTCTCCGCCAGGACGATTGTTGTCGCGTTCTTGCGCCATGATAGTTTAGAAATTGAGGCCGCCTTCGCGGGCACCTTCAGCCAATGATTTTACGCGACCGTGGTAGAGGTAACCCGAGCGGTCGAAGACCACTTTGGTAATGCCTTTCTCCTGGGCGACGGCGGCAATCTGCCGTCCTACAGCAGCGGCCAGAGCCACGCCGTTGCCACCTTCGGCCGTTACTTTTTTCGACGTAGCAGCAGCCAGCGTGCGGCCGGTGGTGTCGTCGATAATCTGAGCGTAGATGCCCGTGTTGCTACGGAACACCGAGAGCCGCGGCCGCTCGGACGTGCCAGCCACCTTGGTACGGATGATGCGCTGAATCCGCTTGCGGCGTTGTGCCTTATCAAATGCCATGATGCGAACTTATTTAGAGGCCGTTTTACCAGCTTTGCGACGGATGATTTCGCCCACGAAACGTACACCTTTGCCTTTGTAAGGCTCGACTTTACGCAAGGAACGAATTTTAGCGGCTACCTGGCCCAGAAGCTGATTGTCGATGCTGTTCAGCGTCACAATCGGGTTCTTACCTTTCTCGGTAACAGCAGTAGCAGTTACTTCCTTCGGCAGGGCAATGTAGATGTTGTGCGAGTAGCCTAGGGCCAGCTCGAGCGTGGTACCAGCGAGGGAGGCTTTGTAACCTACACCTACAAGCTCCAGCTTCTTCTCGAAACCATTGCTCACACCGAGTACCATGTTGTTGATTAGCGAGCGGTACAGGCCGTGCATAGCCTTGTGACGCTTTTGCTCCGTGGGACGGGTTACCGTGAGGGTACCGTCTTCAATGGCAACGTTGATGTCGCGGTCCACTTGCGTGGTTAGCGTGCCCTTGGGGCCTTTCACCGTTACCACGTTGTCTTTCTCAACCGAGATAGCGACCCCAGTGGGGACAGAAATCGGGAGTTTACCAATACGTGACATAATTAAGTTAGCTAAAGCGGTTCCGGATTAGTACACGTAGCACAGCACCTCGCCGCCCACGTTCTCGGTTTTGCACTCTTTCTCCGTCATCACGCCCTTTGAGGTCGAGATGATGGCGACGCCCAAGCCGCTGAGTACCCGGGGCAGGTTATCGGAAGACACGTACTGACGCAAGCCAGGCGTTGAAACGCGCTGCAGCTTGGTGATAGCAGGAGCCTTGGTGGTCGGGTTGTACTTCAGAGCAATTTTGATGGTGCCCTGAACCGATGAATCATCAAAACGGTACGACTGAATGTAGCCCTTGTGGTAGAGCACCTTCGTGATTTCCTTTTTGATGTTGCTGGCCGGGATTTCTACCACCCGGTGGTTCGCCTTGATGGCGTTGCGTACCCGGGTCAGGTAGTCGGCAATGGGGTCAGTATTCATTGAGTATTAAATGCGTCCGCTTTTTTCGGAGCGCAAAGATAAGAAAATTTCGCCGGGTGCCCAACGGGACCAACGAAATTTCGGTTAAGACTACTTGGCTTGCCCGGCGACGGTGCAGCCAATGGTTTCTTTTGGCAACCTGCCAAATGGTTTGGGGCCTTCCCCAGCTTTTGGGAGTGCAAAGGTAGCAGACTTACAGGGCTTTTGCAAGTGCAGTGTTGAAAATCCTTCGCAGTGAGCTTGCACTTTGCCTACTTAACTCTCCTCTTCAGGCCCTGTCAAGGTGCTCCCCTGCCCAGGACGCATCTGCAAAAACTTGCTGTGGCGGCAGGCTGAGCAGATACGGCAACCAATATTCTTTGCTAGCAATACGCTCAAACTCTCCTTCTCCTGCCAGATTCAATCTATTATCATCAATAGGCGAAAGAATGAAGTTGATAATATCTGTACCCGCATCAAGATGAAGCACTTGCTTCAAAGTATCTGGTACAACAGGAAACTGAAGTCCCTGATACTTTACTAGCAGTTTGTTGCCGTCACCCTTAATGATTAAAAGTGTATCATATGGCTTTTCAACCTTACGCCAATGACCAATCATTTTATCTTGAAAACGCAAGTCGATTGGGTTTGAGCAACCAATCACAATAAGACTAAGAATGAGTAATGGAATTTTCATTAACGATTGTTTAATCCATTGTGCAGTTGTACCACAAACAAAAATAGGCGCCTCCACCAAAGTGGAAGCGCCTATTTTATTGCTTAGCGAAAAGCCTAAACCGGAATACTACCAGCTTGACTTGGTCACGCCAGGAATTTTTCCAGCGAGGGCCATTTCGCGGAAACGCACGCGGCTGATGCCAAACTTGCGCATGTATCCGCGGGGGCGGCCGTCAATCATGTCGCGGTTGTGCAGGCGCACGGGCGAAGCGTTTTTGGGCAGCTTGTCGAGACCTTCGTAGTCGCCGGCAGCTTTCAGAGCCTTGCGCTTCTCAGCGTAGCGGGCCACGGTGGCAATGCGCTTGCGCTCCCGTGCTTTGATGGATTCTTTAGCCATGAGTTCGGGAGATTAAGCTTCTTTGTTAGCGTTAGCGAAGGGCATACCGAACGCCTTAAGCAGTTCGTAGCTCTGCTCGTCGTTTTCGGCGGTGGTTACAAACGTGATGTCCATGCCCGAGATGCTCTTGATTTTGTCAATCGAGATTTCTGGGAAGATGATTTGCTCTTTCACGCCAAGCGTGTAGTTGCCACGACCATCGAAACCTTTGTCGTTAATGCCTTTGAAGTCACGTACGCGGGGCAGGGCCACCGTCAGGAGACGGTCCATGAACTCGTACATGCGCTCGCCGCGCAGCGTAACCTTAGCACCGATGGGCATGCCTTCCCGGAGCTTAAAGTTCGACACCGAACGCTTGGCAATGGTTGGGATGGCTTTCTGACCGGTGATGGTAGTCAGCTCTTCCACGCCGTTGTCCACCAACTTCTTGTCGGCAACAGCAGCACCAATACCGCGGTTGATGCAGATTTTGGTGATGCGTGGTACCTGCATGATGCTCTTAAACTGGAATTTCTCCTGGAGCGCGGGTACTACGTCTTTCTTATAAATGTCTTTGAGACGGGCCATGATGCAGGGGGCAATTACGCCGTTTTGGCGGTGGCACGCTTGGTGGTCGGAGCTGCCGAAGCTGCTTCGCCTTTGCGCACACGCTCACCGGTGGTGGGGTTGATAGCCTGCACATTGCTCACGTGCATGGGCGCCTCCATCTTGG
This sequence comes from Hymenobacter sp. B1770, assembly GCF_049896385.1. Lineage (NCBI taxonomy): Bacteria > Pseudomonadati > Bacteroidota > Cytophagia > Cytophagales > Hymenobacteraceae > Hymenobacter > Hymenobacter sp. B1770. The sequence goes on along the minus strand of NZ_JAFCUF010000008.1, from coordinate 122,236 downwards.
TGATGCCGCCCTGGGGCGATTTGGCGCTCGGCTTGTTGTGTTTCGTCACCAGGTTCAGACCTTCCACGATTACGCGCTGGGTCACCCGGTTTACCGACTTAATTACGCCGGTCTTGCCACGCTCGTCGCCAGCAATCACCTTGACGGTGTCACCTGACTTCACGTGCAGTTGTACGGGGTCTGCTTTTTTGATAGCCATAGCTTACAGTACTTCGGGGGCCAGCGATACGATTTTCATGAACTGACGCTCACGCAGCTCACGGGCCACTGGGCCGAAGATGCGCGTGCCGCGGGGCTCGTCGTTGTTGTTGAGCAACACGGCAGCATTGTCGTCGAAACGGATGTACGAACCGTCTTTCCGGCGCACTTCTTTCTTCACACGAACTACTACGGCCTTGCTCACGGTGCCTTTCTTGGCGTTGCCGGAAGGGATAGCCGATTTGATGGCTACCACAATCTTGTCGCCAACGCTGGCGTATTTCTTGCCCGTGCCACCCAGAACACGGATGCAGAGGACTTCCTTGGCGCCGCTATTGTCGGCAACCGTCAGGCGGGATTCTTGCTGTATCATTAGTCTGGATTACTTAGCGCGTTCAATAATTTCCACCAGGCGCCACCGCTTGGTCTTGCTCAGGGGGCGAGTGCTCATGATGAGAACCGTGTCGCCTTCGCCACACTCGTTGTTCTCGTCGTGGGCGTGGAATTTTGTGGTTTTGGTAATGAACTTACCGTAAAGGGGGTGCTTTTGCTTCTGCACCACAGCTACGGTGATGGACTTGTCCATCTTGGAGCTCGTTACCTTGCCGGTGATTTCTTTGCGCAGGTTGCGCGAAGCTTCAGCAGCGGCTTGGTCTTGGGTTGTTACGTCGGTTGCCATCGGTTATTGAGCGGGGTTAGTGGCCTGCTCGTTGTTCCGACGAGTCTGCTCGGTGAGCAAGCGGGCGACGTTTTTACGGTTGGCCTTGAGGCGGGCGGGGTTCTCCAGCGGCGAAATCGCATGAGCGAAACGCAACTGCTGGCCCTGAGCCTGCTCGGTTTTGATTTGCTCTTTCAGCGCTTCGGCGGAAAGGCCTTTGAGGTCGGTCTTGTTCTTCATGACTTAAGCAGCGTCCGTATAGTCGCGGCGAACCACGAATGAAGTTTTTACGGGGAGCTTCTGAGCCGCCAGACGCAGCGATTCTTTAGCTACTTCCAGCGAAACACCGTCCGACTCGAACATGATTTGACCGGGCTTTACGCAGGCCACCCAATATTCAGGCGAACCCTTGCCTTTACCCATCCGCACTTCAGCAGGCTTCTTGGTAATGGGTTTGTCGGGGAAAATGCGAATCCATACTTGCCCTTCGCGTTTCATGGCGCGGGTCATGGCGATACGGGCTGCCTCAATCTGGCGGGCCGTAATCCAAGATACCTCAAGCGACTTGATAGCGAACGAACCGAAGTCTATGGAGCTGCCGCGGTAGGCGAGGCCTGTTACGCGACCCTTTTGCATCTTGCGATACTTGGTCCTTTTCGGTTGTAACATTTGATTTTAATAAAAGAGAGTGTTCTGTAAGAGAGAGAGGCGAACAGTCGAACATTTCACTTCGTTCACCAACCGGCAAACGAAGTGAAATGCGCTTGACTTGTTCTAGCGACGCGGGCCGCGAGCGGCACCACCAGCAGCTCCACCACCTTGGGCGGGGCCATTGCGACGAGGACCGGCATTGTCGCCACGGGGGGCACCACCGCCGGCGTTGCCGCCACGGTCGTTGCCACCACGACCACCGGCACCACCGTCACGACGCGGGCCGCGGTCGCCTTCACGACGCTCGCCACGGGGGCCACGGTCGTCACGACGTCCACCGGCATCGCCACCGGGGTTAGTGAGCTGCTGGTTCGGCGAGAGATCGGGCTTGCCGAACACCTCACCGCGCATTACCCACACCTTGATGCCAATTTTGCCATAGACGGTCTGAGCTTCCGACAAAGCGTAGTCAATGTCAGCGCGCAGCGTGTGCAGCGGCGTACGACCTTCTTTGTACTGCTCCGAACGGGCAATCTCAGCACCACCGAGACGGCCACCGCACTGAATCTTGATGCCTTCGGCACCAACACGCATTGCAGCCTGAATCGACATTTTCATGGCGCGACGGAAGGAGATACGAGCGGCCAGCTGCTGAGCGATGCTCTCGCCTACCAGCTTGGCATCCAACTCCGGACGCTTGATTTCGAAGATATTGATTTGAACGTCTTTGCTGGTGATTTGCTTCAGCTCGTCCTTAATCTTATCTACCTCCTGACCGCCTTTACCGATTACCACACCCGGACGAGCCGTGTTGATGGTGATGGTAATGCGCTTCAGGGTGCGCTCAATCACAATGCGGCTGATGCCGCCTTTCTGAATACGAGCGTTGATGTACTTGCGGATTTTCTCGTCCTCCACCAATTTCTCGGCGAAGTCCTTGCCGCCATACCAGTTGGAGTCCCAGCCTTTGATTACTCCCAAGCGGAAGCCAACCGGATTTACTTTCTGTCCCATAATAAATTAGGATTTGGCGTCGGCCTTAGGGTTATCGGTAGTACCAACTTGCTTGGCGTGCTCGGTGGTTTTCTTGCCGAGCTTCTCCACTTTCGTGTCGATTTTCAGCGTCACATGGTTGCTACGCTTGCGGATGCGGTGGCCACGGCCCTGAGGGGCGGGGCGCAGGCGCTTCAATTGGCGTCCTTCGTCCACGAAGATTTCGCTGATGTAGAGGTTTGCGTCCTCAATCCGCTCTTCTTCGTTGTGCTGCTGCCAGTTGGCCAAGGCCGACAGGAGCAGTTTCTCAATCTTCTCGGCGCCGATGTTGGCTTCAAAGCGCAGCAGGCCAAGGGCTTGCGTTACTTTCTTGCCGCGCACGAGGTCGGCCACCAAACGCATCTTGCGAGGCGAGGTCGGCACATTGCGGAGTTTTGCTACTGCTTCCATCTTAGCGCTTGCCTTTATCTTTTTTGGCGACGTGACCACGGAAGTTACGAGTCGGGGCAAATTCGCCCAACTTGTGCCCTACCATGTTCTCGGTCACATACACCGGGATGAACTTATTGCCGTTGTGAACAGCGAACGTGTGGCCAACGAAATCCGGGGAAATCATCGAGCGGCGCGACCAAGTCTTTACCACCGATTTCTTACCAGCCGTTTCGAGTGCCGTGACTTTCTTTTCCAGCCGGAAGTCAATGTACGGCCCTTTTTTGAGTGAACGTGCCATATATTACTTCTTGCCTTTGCGGCTCACAATCAGGTTCTCCGAATACTTGTTCTTGTTGCGGGTCTTCTGGCCCTTAGCCAAAATACCGTTGCGGCTACGTGGGTGACCACCCGACGATTTGCCTTCACCACCACCCATGGGGTGGTCGACAGGGTTCATGGCTACACCACGAACGCGAGGACGGCGACCAGCCCACCGGTTACGGCCAGCCTTACCCATCCGGGTGTTCATGTGGTCACCATTCGAAACGGTACCAACCGTGGCCATGCAAGTCACAAGGACCATGCGCATTTCGCCGGAAGGCAATTTCAACGTGGCGTACTTCTCTTCGCGGGCTACGATTTGGGCGTAGGTGCCGGCCGAGCGAGCCATGGCCGCGCCCTGACCGGGCTGCAGCTCAATGTTGTGGAGAATGGTACCGAGGGGAATCTCACGGAGCGGCAAGGTATTGCCTACTTCGGGAGCTACGCCTGTACCCGATACTACCGTCGTACCCACGGTCATGCCGGCGGGAGCGATGATGTAGCGCTTCTCGCCGTCAGCGTAGCTGAGCAAGGCGATGCGGGCGGTACGGTTAGGGTCGTACTCGATGGTCTTCACGGTAGCCGGAACACCGGCTTTGTCGCGCTTGAAGTCCACGATACGATACTGGGTTTTATGACCACCGCCGATGTAGCGGTTGGACATTTTACCGGAAGAGTTCCGGCCACCCGATTTGGGGAGGGAAGTCATCAAGGACTTCTCCGGGGTCGACGTGGTTATCTCGTCGAACGCCGGCGCAACGCGGAAGCGCTGCCCTGGGCTGGTTGGTCTGAGTTTTTTAAGTGCCATTACTAGCTAGTTTTGCTTTTGCGGCTGAAGAATTAAGGCGAGGCCTAGAGGTTGCCGTAGAAGTCGATTACGTCGCCTTCTTTCACGGTAACAATGGCTTTCTTGCCGTGGGCCCGACGGCCAGTCACTTGACCGCCTTTGGTGCCTTTCGACTTCATTTTGCCAATGGTGCGCATCGTGTTGATGTCGGTCACGGTCACGCCGTACAGCGTTTCTATGTCCTTCTTGATTTGCACTTTATTGGCCGTGCGCTCTACTTCGAAAGTGTAGCGACCTTTTTCGTTGAGGCCGGTGGCCTTTTCGGTCACGATGGGGCGTTTCAGCGTGCTCATTATTCGGCGGTGCTATAGAGTTCAACCAATGAAGCCATGCCGTCTTCCGAAATCAGCAGCGTGTCCGTGTTCAGCAGGTCGTGGGTGTTGAGGCCGATGGGCGTCGACACGGTCACTTTCTGCAAGTTGCGGGCGCTGAGAACAACGTTCTTGTTTACCTCAGCGGTAACAAGCATGGTCTTTTTGCCATTGTTCAGCTTGAGGCCGTTCAGGATGGCTACGAAGTCCTTGGTGCGGGGAGCATCCATGGCAATGTTCTCCACGAGAGAGATTTTGCCATCCTTTGCCAGACTCGACAGAGCCGAGAGACGAGCTACGCGCTTGGTCTTCTTGTTCAGCTTGAAGCTGTAGTCGCGGGGCTGAGGACCAAACATGCGGCCACCACCTACGAACACACCCGACTTCATGCTACCAGCACGGGCACCGCCCGTACCTTTTTGTTTCTTGAGCTTTTTCGTGGTGCCGTGCACCTCGTTGCGCTGCTTGGACTTGTGCGTGCCCTGGCGCTGGTTGGCCAAGTACTGCTTTACGTCCAAGTACATCACATGCTCGTTTACTTCGAGACCGAAGATGGCGTCAGACAGGGTCACCTTGCGGCCGGTGTCTTCGCCTTTGAGGCTATAAACTGAGAGTTCCATCGTATAGTCTATTTCTCGATTACCACGTAAGAATTCTTAGCACCGGGAATCGAGCCGCTCACCAGAATCAGGTTCTTATCACCGACTACGCGCATCACCTTCAGGTTTTGCACTTTCACACGGTCGTTGCCCATACGGCCACCCATGCGCATTCCTTTGAATACGCGTGAAGGCCAAGAGCAAGCACCGATAGAACCGGGGTGACGCAGACGGTTGTGCTGACCGTGAGTCTGGCCGCCAACGCCCTGGAAGTTGTAACGCTTCACAACGCCTTGGAAACCCTTGCCTTTAGAGGTACCCACTACGTCCACAAACTCGCCCTCTTCGAACAAAGTAGCGTCGATGGTGGAGCCAGCGGCGTAGGTCGATTCGGCGTCGAGGCGGAATTCAACCAATTTTTTCTTGGGGGTAGTACCAGCTTTAGCGAAGTGACCTACCAAAGCTTTGGTGGTGTTCTTGGCTTTTTTCTCGCCGTACCCAATTTGAATGGCGGTGTAGCCGTCATTCGCGATAGTCTTAACCTGCGTCACTACGCACGGACCCGCTTCAATGAGCGTGCAGGGAATGTTTTTCCCATCCGGAGTGAAGAGGCTTGTCATACCGATTTTCTTACCGATGATGCCAGGCATTCTGTTAATGATTAAATGACACAAAAAGAAAACGGCCGAGTGCCGTTTTCGCTAAGGGAGTGCAAAGATAGAAAAAAAGGCTCAGGATTCATAACCACACTTAGAAATATTTTCTAGATGAGGCTGTTAGCTACCCAACGTGTGTCCGTTTGGAAGAATTATGCAGGCCGCCATATTGGATCATTATCCTCAGCGGGCATAGAACCCTGTAAAGCGAGCAACAAGAAAAATAGAATATAGGCTAACCCTATCTGCGTTTCTAAGGTGTACTCTACCAAAAAAGATAATGCGATACTTAGGTAGTGGGCCAACAGCAGAGGAGCGTGTTTGCGCCGGGCCCACCAAGCTGGATAAAATATTCCAATCAGAAAAACCAGCAGACCTAGGCCGCCATGAGCAGCTAGATTGTAGAGGTACTGATTGTGGGGTAAGATGTAATAAGTAGACTCCATCTCTGGATAAAGGATGGCATAACGCTTAGCCATCTCCCCTTCTAAATCCGCTTTTCCAACCCCTAAAAGCTTGTTGTCGCTCCAAACGCTCAGGGCTGCCTTATATGAGTAGACACGGGCCGCTATTGAGTACTTTTTGCCTTCTTTCGCTGATGTTTGTTTGACTTTGCTTACATCTAGCCGGGTATTAAATACCCTATTGTTAAAAGTTGGAAATGCTATATAGCTAATGGCAAGCAATAGGAAAAGTGTAGCCATGATAATGGCTGCTTCCTTCCATAGCTTTTTCTTTAACACGAGCCACAAGATTGCCAGACCGCATAACGCATAAAAAGTCATCTGACCACTACGAACAGCTAGCAGATGCAGGAAAGCAGCTAGTATTATAATGGCTGCGATAAGCCAAGCCCGCCACTTTTGTTGCACAGCTTGATGCACCAATAGGAGTACTCCTGCTGCAATAGCTAAGGTGATAAGGAGGCTGAACCGGATATGGTCTGGCTCAGTCGGCATGACTTTAGAATGCAGATACATTTCATTGATTTCCCGGAAGTGCAGCAAATAGTTAACTGTAGCACCTACTGCCGCAATCACGGTCATGCCAATCAATAACAACCACAACCACCGAAGATATCGGCTTGGCATTGCAGGCATCAACCAAAGCCCTAGTACCAGTGCCACAAAGGGCAACTTCAACACTATATCCCGGTTGTACTCGCCAATGTTAGCTGCATCAGTATTCAGTCCTTGCAAGAGGTTCAATAAGTATATAGAAAACAAACTTCCAAACACGGGCGACATATCCCAGTTTGCTATCCGACGATATGTGCAGGCATAAATGATGCCTGTCAATGCTATTCCGGCTACCCCAATGCTCGGAAGTATACGAAACCAGTTGGCAACGAAAATGCCAATGATGACACAACTGCAGAAAAAGAGAATTGCTCGATGCAAACGAGCTACAGTGAATACAGATTGCATGTAGGCTGGATAGTACTGGTGCAAGTTCCAAAGAATAAGCCCCACCGCATTTCACTGCAGTGGGGCTTTTCTTAATTAAGACTGAAATCGAATCCTCAGACTTTGATTTCTACGTCAACGCCGCTGGGCAATTCCAGCTTCATCAGAGCATCTACGGTCTTCGACGAAGTCGAGAAGATGTCCACGAGGCGCTTGTAGGTGCAAAGCTGGAACTGCTCCCGGCTCTTCTTATTCACGTGGGGCGAGCGCAACACGGTGAACTTCTCTTTTTGGGTCGGCAAAGGAATCGGGCCGCTTACGATGGCACCGGTGGCCTTCACAGCTTTCACGATTTTCTCGGCCGATTTGTCCACGAGGTTGTGGTCGTAGGACTTCAGCTTAATGCGAATTTTCTGGTTCATTGGGGGTTTTGGTCCGATTGACCAAGTTAGTGACCGGTATTATTTACTTCCTTTTACTTTAGCAATGATGCCTTCGGCCAAGTTGCTTGGCACTTGCTCGTAGTGCGAGAACGTGAGCGATGCCGAAGCACGACCCGACGAAATCGTACGCAGGGCAGTTACGTAACCGAATAGTTCCGACAGCGGAACGTCGGCCTTGATAACTTGGGCACCGCCTTTGGTGTCCATGCCTTTCATCAGACCACGACGACGGTTCAAGTCACCGGTTACGGGACCCGTGTATTCGTCGGGGCAAACCACTTCAACAGCCATGATGGGCTCGAGCAATTTCGGGCCAGCCTGACGAGCTGCTTCGCGGAAACCACCGCGGGCGGCAAGTTCGAACGACAGGGCGTCCGAGTCAACGTCGTGGAAGGAACCGTGGTAGAGACGCACTTTCATGCCCTCAACTGGGAAGCCGGCCAATGGACCTTGACGCATGGCCTCTTCGAAGCCTTTCTGAATCGGCTGGATGAATTCGCGGGGAATAACACCACCAACAATGGCGTTGTCAAACTCGAAGCCGGGCTTTTCTGGCTCGGTCTCTTTTGGGCCGAGTTCGAAAACGATGTCGCCGAATTTACCACGGCCACCGGTCTGCTTCTTGTAGGTTTCGCGGTGGTCGACCTTCTTGGTCAGAACCTCCTTGTACGCTACCATCGGAGCACCCTGGTTGATTTCCACTTTGAATTCACGACGCATGCGGTCGATGATGATTTCCAAGTGAAGCTCACCCATACCACGCAACACGGTCTGGCCGGTCTCGGGGTCGGTGTTAACCTTCAGGGTGGGGTCTTCCTCGATGAGCTTGGCGATGGCCATGCCCATTTTGTCAACGTCAGCCTGAGTTTTTGGCTCGATGGCGTAACCAATTACCGGCTCGGGGAAGCTCATCGACTCAAGGACGATAGGGTTCTTCTCTTCGCTCAGCGTATCACCGGTTTTGATGTCTTTGAAACCAACACCTGCAGCAATGTCACCCGCCTGAATTTTGTCAATCGGGTTCTGCTTGTTGGAGTGCATCTGCATCAGGCGCGAGATACGCTCCTTCTTGCCTGTGCGGTTGTTCAGTACGTACGAACCAGCGTCCAGCACGCCGCTGTAGCAGCGGAAGAAGCACAGACGGCCTACGAATGGGTCGGTAGCAATTTTGAATGCCAGAGCGGTGAAAGGCTCCGAGTTGTCGGGGTGACGCTCGATTTCCGCGCCGGTATCGGGGTGGGTACCGATGATGGCGGGCATGTCGAGGGGCGACGGAAGGTAAGCCATAACGGCATCCAGCATAGTCTGCACACCCTTGTTTTTGAAAGCCGAGCCGCACAGTACGGGCGAAAACTTCATGTCGATTACCGCCTGGCGGATAACGACCATCATTTCTTCGCGGGTAATGGAATCAGGGTTATCGAAGAATTTCTCCAACAACGCGTCATCATACTCAGCTACGCTCTCAACGAGCTTCTGACGCCATTCAGCTACCGTCTCCACCAAATCCTCGGGAACGGGGATTTCGCTGTACGACTTGCCTTCGGTAGCATCGTCCCACACAATGGCTTTGCCGGTCAGCAAATCCACTGCACCGCGGAACGTGTCTTCAGCACCAATCGGAATCTGCAACGGCACTGGGTTAGCACCCAATTTGTCTTTGATTTCGGCAACGGCCTTAAAGAAGTCAGCACCGGCACGGTCCATTTTGTTGACGAAGCAGATGCGGGGCACGCTGTATTTGTCAGCCTGACGCCATACGGTCTCCGACTGGGGCTCAACACCCGACACGGCGCAGAACAGGGCCACGGCACCGTCGAGTACACGCAGCGAGCGCTCCACTTCCACCGTGAAGTCCACGTGGCCGGGGGTGTCAATCAGGTTGATTTTGTATTGCTTGGTTTCCGACGTTGGGTCACCCTTCACGTCGGTTGGGTAGTTCCAGAAAGTGGTCGTAGCAGCCGAGGTAATCGTGATGCCGCGCTCCTGCTCCTGCTCCATCCAGTCCATCGTGGCAGCACCATCGTGCACTTCCCCGATTTTGTGGGTTTTACCCGTGTAGTACAGAATACGCTCCGAGGTCGTGGTCTTACCGGCGTCGATGTGCGCCATAATCCCGATGTTCCGGAGGTATTGTAGGTCTTTGTTAACGGCCATGATTTTGGTTAGGGCTTAGAAATTTGGGGTCTCAGGTCTTGGCGCTTTAACAGAACAGTCCGTCAAATAAATCCAAGTCCCTAAGACCCCAAACCCAATTATCCAGTTTAGAAACGGAAGTGCGAGAAGGCCTTGTTGGCCTCTGCCATGCGGTGGGTGTCGTCTTTCTTCTTAACGGCAGCACCTTCGCCTTTAGCGGCAGCGATGATTTCGCCAGCCAGCTTGTCCTTCATGGTCTTCTCACCACGACGACGCGCGTACTGAATCATCCATTTAGCACCCACCGAAATGCGGCGGTCAGCGCGCACTTCAATCGGAACCTGGAAGGTAGCACCACCTACGCGGCGGCTCTTTACTTCCACGGTGGGCATTACGTTGTTCAACGCTTTGCGCCACATTTCGAGGCCGCTCTCCTTGGTGCGCTGCTCCACGAGGTCGCAAGCGTCATAGAAGATGGTGTACGCCAGGTTTTTCTTACCGTCGTACATCATGTAGTTCACGAAACGGGTTACCAGCGTCTCCTTGTACTTAGGGTCCGGCAGCAAGATGCGCTTCTTTGGTTTAGACTTTCTCATGATAGGTAGTTGATATTGAGTAGTCAGTATCAAGGAGGCGCAGTTCCGTTTCCGGTGCCACGCATCACTGACTACTCACTACTAGCTGATTTATTTCTTTTTAGCGGGTGCGCCTTTGCCACCCTTGCCAGCTGCTGCTGCGGGTTGACCTGGCTTCGGACGCTTGGCACCGTACTTAGAACGACGCTGGGTCCGGCCGCTTACACCGGCGGTGTCCAGGGCGCCACGGATAATGTGGTAGCGTACACCTGGCAAGTCTTTAACCCGGCCGCCACGAATCAGCACGATGCTGTGTTCCTGGAGGTTGTGGCCTTCACCGGGGATGTATGCGTTTACTTCCTTACCGTTGGTAAGGCGCACACGGGCCACTTTGCGCATAGCCGAGTTCGGCTTCTTAGGCGTGGTGGTGTACACACGGGTGCACACGCCCCGACGCTGCGGGCACGAATCAAGGGCGGGCGACTTCGACTTGGTAGTCAAAGCCTCACGGCCTTTCCGTACTAACTGATTGATGGTTGGCATTTAGCGATTGGTTTGTTTGGAGCCGTTTGCCCCTAAAATTTGGCTTGCAAAGGTAAGATTATTTCGCCGCAATAGCAAACACACTGAGGATGTTAATTTTTAACTGTCTTCTTTTCGGCCAAAATAAAAAGCGCCTCCACTCGAAAATGAAGGCGCTTTCGCGTCTGGAATGACTTGTTCAGCTTAGGCTTCCCCTACCGCACCGCCGAAGTTCATTGGATAGCTAGGAGCCTCGTTCTGCATTTTGATAGCCCCAAAGGCAGCTTCAAAGCGCTCAATATTCTCCGACAAGGCTTGCAAAAGGCGCTTGGCGTGCTCGGGCGTGACGACGATGCGCGCTTTAACCTTGGCCTTCGGCAGGCCGGGCATCATACGGATGAAGTCAATTACGAACTCACTGTTGCTATGCGCAATCATGGCGAGGTTAGCGTATTCGCCCTCAGCCATAGCTTCGGAAAGCTCAATGTTGATGGCGTTTGGGTCCGGGTTTTGGTCGTTTGGTTGCATAAGGTGATTATTAAAACATCACAGTAGAACGTCATGCTGAGCTTGCCGAAGCATCTTTACCGCTTCGTTGTTAGCCTTCCCACTTCTCTAAGTCAATGTCGGTCCAGTCAGGATTTGAAGTATTGATTAACGCGTTTTTCTTTGCTCTAGTCCATCCTTTTAATTGCTTTTCGCGGGCAATAGCTTGAGTGGTGTCAGGCAGTAGTTCAAAGTAAACCAGTAAATCAGCTTGGTAGCGGCCGGTGAATTTACTGACATCTCCATTGGCAGAGCGATGTTCATACAAGCGGCGAGTAAGGTCGTTGGTTACACCAATGTACAGAACCGTACGGCCCGAGTTAGTGAGAATGTAAACGTACATATCAATCAGGCGTTCGGTTAACGAAGCGGTAAAGATGCTTCGGCAAGCTCAGCATGACGTTCTATGTGGTTTGGCTCGTTGAAATAGAAAAGCCGACCGGGTTACCCCAGTCGGCTTTTCTATTACAAACCTACGGCAGATTACTCTGCCGATACTTCGCGCTTGCCAGCGCGGCTGGGCCGCTTGGCAGGCACCACTTCTTCGGCGGCCTTGGCGGCTTGCTGCGCAGCCTCCATTTCCTCTTTCGAGCCTACTACCTGACGCGTGTACTCGCGCAAGCCAGTACCGGCCGGGATGAGGTGACCAACGATTACGTTCTCCTTCAAGCCCAGGAGCTGGTCGGCCTTGCCACGGATGGCGGCTTCGCTCAGCACCTTGGTCGTTTCTTGGAAGGAAGCGGCCGAGATGAACGAGGCCGTACCCAACGAAGCCTGCGTGATGCCTTGCAGCGTCGGACGCGAAACAGCAGGTTGTGCATCGCGCACTTGCACGAGGGCAAGGTCGCGGCGCTTCAGGCTGCTGTTCTCGTCGCGAAGCTTGCGGGCGTTCACAATCTGACCGGGCTTCATGTTGGTCGAGTCACCGGCTTCGGTCACGACTTTCATGTCGATAATCATGTCGTTCTCGGCCATGAAGATGATTTTGTCAATCACCTGGTTTTCTAGGAACGACGTGTCACCGGCATCCAGAATCACAACTTTCTGCATCATCTGGCGAACTACCACCTCGATGTGCTTATCGTTGATTTTCACACCCTGCAAGCGGTATACTTCCTGAATCTCGTTCACGAGGTATTCCTGCACGGCACCGGGGCCCTGAATGCTCAGGATGTCCGAAGGCGTGATGGCACCATCCGACAGCGGCATGCCGGCGCGGATAAAGTCGTTGTCCTGCACCAGAATGTGCTTCGACAATGGCACCATGTACTTCTTCTTAACACCGTCTTTCGACTCCACGTAGATTTCGCGGTTGCCACGCTTCACGGTGCCGTAGGTTACTACGCCATCGATTTCCGATACCACAGCGGGGTTCGACGGGTTCCGGGCTTCGAAGAGTTCGGTAACACGTGGCAGACCACCGGTGATGTCGCGGGTTTTGCCCACGGAGCGCGGAATCTTAGCCAAGATGTGACCGGCCTTGATTTTATCGTTGTTCTCCACGTTCAAGTGCGAACCTACGGGGATGCTGTAGCCCTTCTGACCTTCAACATCACCCTTTTTGCCGGGGCGAACGATGATGGACGGGTTCTGGTCCTTGGCTTTCGATTCGATGATTACTTTCTCGCGGTGACCAGTCTGTTCGTCCGACTCCTCACGATACGTAATGCCTTCGGTGATGGCGTCGAACTGAACGGTACCATCGAACTCGGCCAAAATAACGGCGTTGTAAGGGTCCCAGTTGTTCAGCTCCTGGCCTTTCTCCACTTCCTGACCTTCTTCTACCAGCATAAATGAGCCGTAGGGAACGTGGTTGGTAGTGAACACTTTGCCAGTGCCTTTCTCCACGATGCGAATCTCGCCCGAGCGACCCATTACCACAGCACCTTTCACACCTTCCGGCGTGGTGGTAGCCACGGTACGAACGTCTTCGAACTCAACCACACCAGCGAATTTGGCTTTGATGTTGGCTTCAACCGCAATGTTGGAAGCCGTACCACCTACGTGGAAGGTACGCAGGGTTAGCTGCGTGCCGGGCTCACCAATCGACTGAGCGGCGATAACACCCACGGCCTCACCACGCTGCACCATGCGGCCCGAAGCCAGGTTACGGCCATAGCACTTGGCGCAGATACCGCGCTTGCTTTCGCAAGTCAGTACCGAGCGAATCTCCACCGACTCGATGCCGGTAGCATCGATGCGACGGGTCGTGTCTTCCTTGATTTCCGAACCGGAAGTTAGGATTACTTCGTCCGTATTGGGGTCGATGATATCGTGAACCGTTACGCGGCCCAGAATACGCTCCGACAGTGGCTCTACGATATCCTCGTTGTCTTTCAACGCGAAGGTTTCGATGCCACGCAGGGTACCGCAGTCCGGCTCGTTCACAATTACGTCCTGCGAAACGTCTACCAGACGACGGGTTAGGTAGCCGGCGTCAGCCGTCTTCAAAGCCGTGTCGGCAAGACCTTTCCGGGCACCGTGGGTCGAGATGAAGTACTCGATTACGTCCAGGCCTTCTTTGAAGTTAGACAGAATCGGGTTTTCGATAATCTCACCAATCGAGCCCTGCAGCGACTTCTGCGGCTTGGCCATCAGACCACGCATACCGCCCAACTGACGAATCTGCTCGCGCGAGCCACGGGCTCCCGAGTGCATCATCATGTAGATGGAGTTGAAGCCCTGGTTTTCACGCTCCAAACGACCCATCAGCGTTTCCGTGATTTGGTTGTTGATACGCGTCCAGATGTCGATAACCTGGTTGTAACGCTCGTTGTCGGTAATCAGACCCATCTGGTAGTTCTGGGTTACCGCCTTCACGTCGTTCTGTGCTTGCAGAATCAGTTCGTCCTTCTCTTTCGGAATCTGGATGTCGCCCAGACCCATGCTCAAGCCGCCTTTATAGGCCGACTGGAAACCAAGGGTCTTGATGTCGTCCAGGAACTGCGCGGTGCGGGCCATGCCCGTGCGCTTGAACACCGTCGAGATGATTTGCTGGAGCTTCTTCTTGGTCAGCAGCTCGTCGATAAAGCCCACTTCTGCGGGAATCATCTGATTGAAAAGAACGCGGCCGGCCACGGTGTCAACCACCTTGGTTACTAAGTCGTCGTTCTCGTCGCGAATCTGCGTACGCACCTTAATGTAGGCGTGCTTCGAGAGTTGACCTTCGTTTAGGGCGATTACCACTTCCTCATCCGAGTAGAACACGCGGCCTTCGCCCTGAATCTTCTCGTCGTCGGTGCTGCGCTTGCCTTTAGTTACGTAGTACAGACCCAGAACCATGTCCTGCGACGGTACCGCAATGGGCGCGCCGTTGGCAGGGTTCAGGATGTTGTGCGAGGCCAACATGAGCATGGAGGCTTCCAGAATAGCAGCCGGTCCGAGGGGAACGTGCACAGCCATTTGGTCACCGTCAAAGTCAGCGTTGAAAGCCGTACAAACGAGGGGGTGCAGCTGGATAGCCTTTCCCTCGATGAGGCGCGGCTGGAACGCCTGAATACCCAAGCGGTGAAGCGTAGGAGCACGGTTGAGCAACACGGGGTGGCCTTTTAGTACGTTCTCCAGGATGTCCCAAACCACGGCGTCCTTGCGGTCCACGATTTTCTTAGCCGATTTCACCGTCTTCACAATGCCGCGCTCGATGAGCTTGCGGATGATGAACGGCTTGAACAGCTCGGCCGCCATGTTCTTGGGCAAACCACACTCGTGCAGTTTCAGCTCAGGACCAACGACGATTACCGAACGACCCGAGTAGTCGACACGCTTACCGAGCAGGTTCTGACGGAAGCGGCCCTGCTTGCCTTTCAGCATATCGGACAGCGACTTCAGGGCGCGGTTGCCTTCGGCGCGCACGGCGTTCACCTTACGCGAGTTGTCGAACAAGGAGTCAACAGCTTCCTGCAGCATGCGCTTCTCGTTCCGCAGAATCACCTCGGGCGCTTTGATTTCAATCAGGCGCTTGAGGCGGTTGTTGCGGATGATAACGCGACGGTACAGGTCGTTCAAGTCGGAAGTAGCGAAACGGCCACCATCCAACGGAACGAGGGGACGCAATTCCGGCGGAATCACCGGCACCATGCGGATTACCATCCACTCAGGGCGGTTTTCCACGCGGGTAGCGGCGTCACGGAAAGCTTCTACTACACGCAGACGCTTCAACGCCTCAGCCTTACGCTGCTGCGAAGTCTCGTGAGCGGCGGAGTCACGCAGCGAGTAGCTCAACTCGTCTAAGTTGATGCGCTCCAGCAACATGTGCAGGGCATCGGCACCCATGCGGGCGATGAACTTGTTGGGGTCCTCGTTGGGCAGCATCTGGTTCTCCCGGGGGAGCTTGTCGATGATGTCCAGGTACTCGTCCTCGGTGAGGAAGTCGAGAATCTGCACACCTTCTTCCGCCAAAGTACCGGGCTGAACAACGACGTACCGCTCGTAATAGATAATCTGGTCGAGCTTCTTGGTGGGCAGGCCCAGCAAGTAGCCGATTTTGTTGGGCAGCGACTTGAAGTACCAGATGTGAGCAACGGGCACCACCAGTTCGATGTGGCCCATGCGCTCACGACGCACCTTCTTCTCGGTCACCTCCACGCCGCAACGGTCGCAGATGATGCCCTTGTAGCGGATGCGCTTGTATTTGCCGCAATGGCATTCCCAGTCCTTAACCGGACCGAAAATCCGCTCACAGAACAAGCCACCCATTTCGGGCTTGTAGGTGCGGTAATTGATGGTTTCAGGCTTCACCACTTCGCCGGTGCTGCGCTCCAGAATTGCTTCGGGCGAGGCCAGGGAAATAGTGACTTTGGAGAAGTCCTGAACCAGTTTCTTGTTTTTTGCGAAAGCCATTTGATTGGTTTTAAGCTGTTAGCTGTTGGCTTTGAGCTGTTGGGCGCCTCATTCTTCGCCAGAAGAATGCAAGAGTTCCCAACAGTTTGACTCTTAGAAAAGTGCCGCTACGGACCAGATAGGTATGATGCGCAAAAGCCTTTTAGAAGGTCGGGTAATCTAGTTGCCGGGCCAGCGGACGGATGGGAAGGCCTTCAGTTAGGAAACTCAGAGAGTGAATTGCTGTCCTGACCATATCTCGGAACAACCTCTCCTTTATCTGTCACCGAAGCGTTTTCGCACCCTTCGTTACATGAACTGCTCATTTAGCAGCTCGTATGGCTTGCCGGCAATTAAGCCACTTGCTGCGTGCGAGGCGTGGGCCCCACAAGCAACAAGCAGCTCGTAATTATTCCAGGGTGATTTCCAGTGCCAGACCACGGAGTTCGTGGAGCAACACGTTGAACGACTCGGGGATATTCGGCTTGGGCAGAACGTCGCCTTTTACAATGGCTTCGTACGCTTTGGCACGACCCACCACGTCGTCCGACTTCACCGTCAGGATTTCCTGGAGAACGTTGGAAGCACCGAAGGCCTCCAATGCCCACACCTCCATCTCGCCGAAGCGCTGGCCACCGAACTGCGCTTTACCACCCAGCGGCTGCTGCGTGATGAGCGAGTACGGCCCAATGGAACGAGCGTGCATCTTGTCGTCAACCAAGTGTCCCAGTTTGAGCATGTAAATCACGCCTACCGTTACCGGCTGGTCGAAACGGTCGCCCGTTAAACCATCGTGCAGGTAAGCACGGCCCCAATCGGGCAAGCCAGCTTCGGTCAACTCACGAGCAACTTCGTCTTCGGTAGCACCGTCGAAAATGGGGGTAGCATACGTGCGACCCATTTTCAGACCAGCCCAGCCAAGTACGGTTTCGTAAATCTGACCGATGTTCATCCGGCTTGGTACACCGAGCGGGTTCAACACGATGTCCATAGGCGTGCCATCGGGCAGGAAGGGCATGTCCTCATCGCGCACGATGCGGGCAACCACACCCTTGTTACCGTGGCGGCCGGCCATTTTATCACCCACCTTCAGCTTGCGCTTCTTGGCGATGTAAACTTTGGCGAGCTGCACGATGCCAGCAGGCAGTTCGTCACCAACTTCCAAGGTGAAGCGCTGACGCTTAAATTTCGCGGTGATGGTGTTGCGGCGCTTGGCGTAGTTACGCACCAGCTCCAGCACCAGGCCATTCACGCGGGCATCAGCCGTCCAGCCTTCCAGAATCAGGTCCTTAAACAGGTTCACTTCTTCGGGAACGGCGTAGTTGCTTTCGTCCTTATAAGGGTTCTTCTCGGGGAACATCCCTTCGTTGATGTTCTTGCGGTTGAACTTCACGCCCTTGGCAATCATTTCCTCGCCGAAGCGGTGCTTGATACCCTGCGACGTTTTGCCTTCCAGCAATTGCACCAACTTGTCAATCATGATGGCTTTCACGCCACGCAGTTCCTGCGCGTAGGTCGCCTTCAAGTCTTCCACTTCCTTCTTCGACTTGGCCCGGAGGTTTTTGTCTTTTTTAGGACGCGAGAAGAGCTTGGTGCCGATAACAACACCCTGCAAGGAGGGCGGCGCCTTAAGCGAAGCATCCTTCACATCACCGGCCTTGTCGCCGAAGATGGCACGGAGCAGCTTCTCTTCCGGAGTCGGGTCCGTCTCGCCCTTAGGCGTGATTTTACCAATCAGGATGTCGCCTTCCTTCACTTCAGCGCCGAGGCGGATGATGCCGTTGTCGTCGAGGTTGCGGACGGCTTCTTCGCTCACGTTCGGAATTTCCGAAGTCAGCTCTTCTTCGCCGCGCTTGGTCTCGCGCACTTCCAGCTCAAATTCCTCAATGTGAATCGAGGTAAAGATGTCGTCGCGAACCACGCGCTCCGAGATGACGATGGCATCCTCAAAGTTGTAGCCCTGCCACGGCATGAAGGCTACCTGCATGTTGCGGCCAAGGGCGAGTTCGCCTTGGTTTGTGCCATAACCTTCGCAAAGCGCCTGGCCCTTGGTTACCCGCTCGCCACGCTTCACAAGCGGCGTCAGGTTGAGGCAAGTGTCCTGGTTGGTGCGACGGAACTTGATGAGGTCGTAGGTAATCCGTTCAGCATCGAAGCTCACCATGATGTCGTCCTCCGTGAGGTCGTACTTCACCACGATTTTGTTGGCGTCAACGTAGTCAATAACGCCTTCACCTTCCGACATAATGAGGGTACGCGAGTCACTGGCAATGCGCGCCTCCAGACCCGTGCCCACAATCGGAGCTTCGGGGCGGAGCAGCGGAACTGCCTGGCGCTGCATGTTCGAGCCCATCAGTGCACGGTTGGCGTCGTCATGCTCCAGGAACGGAATCAACGAAGCAGCAACCGATACAATCTGGTTCGGGGCAACGTCCATGTAGGAGTACTCCGAAGGATTTACCACCGGGAAGTCACCTTCAAAACGGCCTTTCACCAGCTCCTGAGTCAGCTTACCGTCCTCATCAAGCAGGGAGTTAGCCTGGGCGATGTGGTGTGTATCTTCTTCCTCAGCAGTCAGGAACTTCACGTTCTCGCTCATGTCCACCTTGCCGGCTTTCACGTCGCGGTAAGGCGTCTCGATGAAGCCCATGGCGTTCACGCGAGCATGAACGCACAGCGACGAAATCAAACCAATGTTTGGTCCCTCCGGCGTTTCGATGGTGCAAAGACGACCGTAGTGGGTGTAGTGAACGTCACGCACTTCGAAACCAGCACGCTCACGCGACAGACCTCCTGGCCCAAGAGCCGATACGCGACGCTTGTGCGTCACCTCGGCCAGCGGGTTGGTTTGGTCCATGAACTGCGACAGCTGGTTCGTACCGAAGAACGAGTTGATTACGCTCGACAGGGTGCGGGCATTAATCAGGTCGACCGGCTTGAAGTCCTCGTTGTCGCGCACGTTCATGCGCTCTTTGATGGTACGCGCCATACGAGCCAGACCTACGCCAAACTGGGCATAAAGCTGCTCCCCTACCGTGCGTACACGACGGTTGCTCAAGTGGTCAATGTCGTCGACAATGGCTTTGGAGTTGATAAGACCAATCAGGTACTTCACAATCAGAACAATGTCCTGATTGGTCAATACCCGCGACTCCTGCTCCATGCCAATCTGCAGCTTCTTGTTGATGCGGTAGCGGCCTACTTCACCGAGGTCGTAACGCTTATCCGAGAAGAATAGCTTTTGGATGATGTCGCGGGCGGTTTCTTCGTCAGGAGCCTCCGTGTTACGGAGCTGGCGGTAAATCTGCTCAACAGCTTCCTTTTCCGAGTTGGAGTTGTCCTTTTGCAGCGTGTTGTAGATAATTGCGAAGTCCGCAATGTTTACATTTTCACGGTGCAGGATTACCGACTTAGCGCCGGCCTCCAAAATTACGTCGATGTCAGCATCTTCGATGGTAGCATCACGCTCGAGCAACACTTCGTTGCGGTCGATGGATACTACTTCGCCGGTGTCTTCATCCACGAAGTCCTCTGTCCAGGTGCGCAGCACCCGGGCAGCCAACTTGCGGCCTACGATTTTCTTAAGATTTTTCTTGTCAGCCTTTACTTCCTCTGACAGACCGAACAAGTCAAGAATGTCTTTGTCGGTACCATAGCCGATGGCGCGAAGCAGCGTCGTCACCGGGAATTTCTTCTTCCGGTCGATGTACGCGTACATCACGTTGTTCACGTCCGTGGCAAATTCAATCCAAGAACCTTTAAACGGAATAATACGGGCCGAATACAGCTTGGTGCCATTCGTGTGCTTGCTCTGGGCAAAGAATACACCCGGCGAGCGGTGCAGCTGCGATACAATAACGCGCTCGGCGCCATTGATAACAAACGAGCCCTTAACGGTCATGTAAGGGATGTTCCCAAGGAACACCTCCTGCTCAATCGTCTCGAAGTCCTCGTTGTCTTTATCATTGCAAATCAACCGGAGCTTGGCCTTCAGGGGAACCGAGTAGGTCAGGCCGCGGTCGATGCACTCATCAACCGAATATTTCGGTGGGTCGACGTGATAATCGATAAAGTTGAGCACGAAATTTTCGCGCGAATCCGAAATCGGAAAGTTCTCGGCAAACACTTTGAACAATCCTTCGTTAGAACGACGCTCAGCAGCGGTTTCCAACTGAAAGAATTCTTGGAACGAGCGAACCTGCACGTCCAGGAAGTCCGGATATTCAATAACCTTCTTAATCTTGGCGAAATTGATTCGCTCGGCGGCCGTTTTCTTCAGGGCGGCCGTCTTTGCTTTCGGTGTAGCCAATGCGATGGGGGTTAAAAGATGGACACAGAAGCGTAAAAAAGGAAGCCGGGGTGGCGGCTGGTCAGCAATGCAAGGCAGAACCTAGCACTCCCTAACGCGCACGTAAACAGTGACGTTAGCTGACGCAAAGAAGCGCGAACTAGAAAGCTCGCGCTTTTGACACACTACAAACAGGAAAAGACCTGGCTAAGTTGCCAGGTCTAATCCTTATTCGAAGCGAGTCCGGAGATGCTTCAGGAGCAGAAATTACTTAACTTCTACTTCAGCACCGGCTTCCTCGAGCTGCTTCTTCAGCGACTCAGCCTCGTCTTTGGTAACGCCTTCTTTCAGGGGCTTAGGAGCACCGTCAACCAGTTCTTTGGCTTCCTTCAGGCCGAGGCCGGTCAGGTCCTTCACCAGCTTAACTACAGCCAGCTTGGCACCACCAGCAGCCTTCAGGATAACGTCGAACGACGTCTTCTCTTCAGGAGCCTCGTCAGCAGCAGCAGCGCCGCCACCAGCCATCATCACGGGAGCAGCAGCAGCGGGCTCGATGCCGTACTCGTCCTTCAGGATGGTTGCCAATTCGTTTACTTCTTTCACCGTCAGGTTTACAAGCTGCTCAGCGAATGCTTTCAAATCTGCCATTTCTGTAGATTGTTAAAAAAATGTGTTGTTGAAAATTTATTGTTGAAGTCGAAAAAGAGAAGTGGCGCTTAGGCGGCCTCTTTTTCGGAAAGCGTTTTGAGGATACCGGCCAATTTGTTGCCACCGCTCTGAAGAGCCGAGATAACATTTTTGGCGGGCGATTGCAGCAGGCCGATGAGTTCACCGAGCAGTTCCTGCTTGCCTTTGATGGTGGTCAAACCTTCGAGTTGGTTGGAGCCAATGTAGATGCTAGCATCTACATAAGCGCCTTTCAGCACGGGCTTGGGCTCAACACCGCGGGGATAAGCCTGAGCTTTGTAGAAGTCACGCAGCAGCTTGGCGGGAGCCGAGCCGCTCTCTTGCGAGAACAACACGCCCGAAGAGCCTTTCAGCGCAGCATCCATCTCCGAAGTATCGTGGCCGAGGGTGTCCAGCGCCTTACGGATAAAGGTGTTTTTGTACACCTTGTATTCCATACCGCGGTTGAAGCACAGACGACGGAAATCGTTGATTTTCGCTACCGTCATTACCGAAGCATCGACGATGTAGAACGAGTTGTGCGATTGGAATTTTCCGCTCAACTCATCCACGAGGGCTTGTTTTTCTTCCCTGGTCATGTTTGGTTGGGTTAATTAGTTAGCGGAATTGACTTGGCTGTCTACCGGAACGGCAGGCGACATCGTGCTGCTGAGCGTGATGCTCTTGATATAAGTGCCTTTCGAAGAAGAAGGCTTCAAGCGGCCCAACGTCTGGATTACCTCCAAGGCGTTTTCAGCCAGCATCTTTTCGTCGAACGATACTTTGCCCACCGAGCAATGAATGATACCAGTCTTATCAACTTTAAAGTCGATTTTACCGGCTTTCACTTCCTGCACAGCCTTGGCTACGTCAGTAGTAACGGTACCAGACTTCGGGTTCGGCATCAGACCACGGGGACCGAGCACACGGCCCAGGCGACCTACCTTAGCCATTACGGCGGGCATGGTGATGATTACGTCGATGTCGGTCCAGCCTTTCTCGATTTTAGCGATATAGTCGTCCAGACCCACGAAGTCGGCGCCGGCGGCCAGAGCTTCGGCCTCCTTATCGGGAGTAACCAGAGCCAGAACACGCACAACTTTGCCGGTGCCGTGGGGCAGGGTGGCCACGCCACGAACCATCTGGTCCGCTTTGCGGGGGTCCACGCCGAGGCGAACGTCGATATCGACTGAAGCGTCGAACTTGGTGTAGGTAATGTCCTTCACCACTTTGGCGGCCTCAATGAGGCTGCGCACTTCCGTAAGGTCGTGCTTGGCAAGGGCTTCCTTGCGCTTTTTGCTGATTTTTGCCATCTGTCGTTTTTCCTTTTAATTATTCAGCAAAAGGAGAGTCGCCTTTGATGGTAATACCCATGCTGCGGGCCGTACCTGCCACCTGCTTCATAGCTGCTTCCACCTTGAAGGCGTTCAGGTCAGCCATTTTGGTTTCGGCGATGGTGCGGACTTGGTCCCACGTCACGGAGCCTACCTTGTTGCGGTTGGGCTCTTTCGAACCGCTCTGCAGCTTGGCAGCTTCCATGAGCAACACCGGAGCCGGTGCTGTCTTCACCACGAAGTCAAACGACTTGTCGGTGTACATGGTGATGAGTACAGGACAAATTTGGCCGGCTTTATCTTGGGTGCGAGCATTGAACTGCTTGCAAAACTCCATGATGTTCAAGCCTTTGCTACCAAGTGCAGGTCCTACCGGCGGCGAAGGGTTCGCGGCGCCTCCCTTTATCTGCAGACGCAGATAACCTCTGATTTCTTTGGCCATTTGATTGAGTTGGCTGTGGCTCCTGCGTCGTAACTCGCGCTTGCCTCAGTTTGTATAAACTCCTGTTTGGAAGCCCCGCCGACCCGGAGCAATTAGCCGGCGTGGTATAATCGATGGAGGCTTAAACCTCTTTTTCTACTTGGGTATAGCTGAGTTCTACCGGCTGCGAACGGCCGAAAATCTTCACGACTACATTGAGCTTCTTACGCTCCTCGAATACTTCGTCCACATTGCCGGAGAAGCCGTTGAACGGACCATCTACTACTTTAACGAGTTCGCCCACTACGTAAGGCTTGTCGAGGGTAGCGGTAGTCTGCTGCTCGGCTTCGTCCACAATGCCAAGGATGCGATTTACTTCGGAGATGTGCAGGGGGACGGGCTTGTTGTTGGCCGCGTCCTTCTTGTCTTTGTCGCCGAGGAAACCAATCACACCAGGCGTGCTAGTAATGATGTGGTCGACTTCACCATGGCCGAGGTCGGCGTGGATGATGATGTAACCGGGATACAGGTTCCGCTCGCGCACGCGCTTCTTGCCGTTGCGCATCTCAAACACCTTCTCAACCGGAATCAACACTTGCGGAACAAGCTCGGTCAGGTTGTGCCGGCCGAGCTCTGTTTCGAGGTAGTTTTTAGCTTTCTTCTCCTGGCCGCTCACTGAGCGAACCACGTACCATTTCAATTCGCCCATCTTGATTGCTGATTAGCGAAACGAGTTATAAAAAGCTTTGAGGACAGTTTCAAAGCCAACATCCATAATGCCTACCACCACGGCAAACACGAGCGAACCAATCAGCACGAGACCGGCGCTTTTTTGCAGTTCCGTCGTCGAAGGCCACGTTACGTTGTAGCGCATCTCCTCGATGGTAGTGCGGAAATAATTGCTCAGTTTGTCCATTGGTTAAAGAAAAATCAGCGGTGCCGCTGGAAACTTATGGAGCGGGCCAACTGGCCCAAATTGCACGAGTGGAGAGATTCGAACTCCCATCAAAGGTTTTGGAGACCTCTATTCTACCCTTGAACTACACTCGTTTGTTAACACTCCCGCTTAACGCATTTCGCCAAAGGGAGTGCAAAGGTAAGAGAAACAGCGGACAAAACAAATATTCCCTTCTGTTTCAGCGTAAAAAAGCCGCCCCCGAGTTGTCGGAAGCGGCCTTTTTTTTAACTGCTAAGCCGAAGCTTAGTCAAGTACTTCCGTTACCTGACCAGCACCTACCGTACGGCCACCCTCACGGATAGCGAAACGGAGGCCTTTCTCCATTGCCACCTTGTTGATGAGTTCAACGGTGATGGTGATGTTGTCGCCGGGCATTACCATTTCAACGCCCTCGGGGAGGGAGATGATGCCGGTAACGTCGGTGGTACGCAGGTAGAACTGCGGACGGTAGTTGTTGAAGAACGGCGTGTGACGGCCACCTTCCTCTTTCGAGAGAACGTACACCTCAGCCTTGAACTTCTGGTGGGGAGTTACCGAACCGGGCTTGCAGATAACCATGCCGCGACGGATGGCTTCTTTTTCAATACCACGGAGCAGCAGACCTACGTTGTCACCAGCTTCGCCACGGTCGAGGATTTTGCGGAACATTTCCACACCCGTAACCGTCGACTTCAGGCCGGCAGCAGCACCCATACCGAGGATGTCAACTTGCTCACCCGAGTTGATGATGCCGCGCTCGATACGACCAGTAGCAACAGTGCCACGGCCAGTAATCGAGAACACGTCCTCAACAGGCATCAGGAAGGGCAGGTCGGTCAGACGAGCAGGAATCGGTATGAACGAGTCAACCGCTTCCATCAATTCGTTGATTTTGGGAACCCAGTTGGCATCGCCGTTCAGGCCGCCGAGGGCCGAACCCTGGATAACCGGAATGTTGTCGCCATCGAAGTCGTAGAACGAGAGGAGTTCGCGGATTTCCATTTCCACCAGCTCGAGGAGCTCGGGGTCATCCACCATGTCCACTTTGTTCATGAACACCACCAGCTGAGGAACACCTACCTGACGAGCGAGCAGGATGTGCTCACGGGTCTGGGGCATTGGGCCGTCGGTAGCAGCTACCACGAGGATAGCGCCGTCCATTTGAGCGGCACCTGTTACCATGTTCTTTACATAGTCGGCGTGACCGGGGCAGTCAACGTGAGCGTAGTGACGGTTAACCGTCGAGTACTCCACGTGAGCGGTGTTGATAGTGATACCACGCTCTTTTTCTTCGGGAGCATTGTCAATCGAAGAGAAGTCACGCTTTTCGGCCAGGCCCTGGTTTGCCAACACCATGGTGATAGCAGCGGTCAGGGTCGTTTTACCGTGGTCGACGTGGCCGATGGTACCGATGTTTACGTGCGGCTTGGACCGGTCGAAATTTTCTTTAGCCATTGTAAAGAGTAAAAAAGAGGTGGTGAAGTGAATTTGAGGATAAATCCGACCCTACAACAAGAAAGCGAGACTCAGCCCCTACGAAATAGAAAACTGTGCGTCGCTTACCTGAGAGAACCGTGCCCGCAGCCCGAGAATATGAGCTGTAGGACTTGTAATGTAATCTGAGCCATTTATGGGATTTGAACCCATGACCTCTTCCTTACCAAGGAAGTGCTCTACCACTGAGCTAAAACGGCTTATGCTAAAAAATGAGCGGGAGACGAGGTTCGAACCCGCGACCTGCAGCTTGGAAGGCTGCCGCTCTACCAGCTGAGCTACTCCCGCAGTTGGCCTCAAAAAAGTGGGGAGAGAAGGATTCGAACCTTCGAAAGTTTACACTAACAGAGTTACAGTCTGTCCCATTTGGCCGCTCTGGAACCTCCCCAATTTGTTGCTTGCTGGCCGATTACCAGAAAGCGTTTCCCTTTTGTTTTGCCAGCTACCGAAGCAGTAGTGTTTCGTAAGGAGTCGCAAAATTAAGGGTTTTCTGACAAGGAGCAAGCATTAAAGCGAAAAAAGGTTAGACTTTTTTCTGAAAAAACTGCTCCCGCGCTCTTACATAAGGTTATAGAACGCCTTAAGCCGGTCGTCGGTTTCTTTGTCGCGGATGTTTTGGAGCACGGCTTTTAGGGTGGGCGTGGTGGGGGCAAGCAAAGCGAGGCCGCGATAAGCACCTAATCGCACTTCAAAGCGGGGCGCAGTGCGAGCGTATTCTTCCAGGACTTTCAGCCCTTTGTCACGCTCTACGGGGGGAATATGACTCATGAGGGTGCCGAAAGCCTGGAAGTAGGCGTACAGGTCTGCTTCCGCTACGTCGGGTAGACGGCGAAGGAACCAGCTGTATTGGTCGAGGCTGCCATTGGTGGCGTAGTAATTCGCCACTGCAAGGACGAGCGTGCTGCTGGTGGTATTATCGAGAGCAGCTACCTGCTGCCGGGAGTTCTCGCTCGGCTTTTTGGCGAGGGCTTCTACCGCCGCTGCCGCTACCAAGGCAGAACTGTCGTTGACAGCCGTGCCAAAAATGGGGCCAAAGGTGGCATCTGAGAAAGTAGCCAACGTGGTGATGGCCTGGGCCCGGACCCGGGGATTGGGGTCGGTGGTGGCGAGGCGCTGAATGTCTTTGCGCATCGCATCCGGCTCGGGGCCACGGTAGCGGCGCACGTGGTCGAGGGCGGCACGTCGCACGGCCCAGAACTTATCATTCATGGCGTTGCGCAGCATGCTACTCACTGTCAGCTCAGTGGTTTTGTTGTGGAGAAGCTCCATGGCCTCCGACTTCTGCTGGTAGCCGCGGGCGTGGTAGAACTGGAATATCAGTTCGTCTTGGGTCCGTTCTTCTTCAAACTGAGCCAAAAGCTGGCTTTCATTGTCGAATTTAACCAAGTTGGGCTTCTGGTTAGCGGGCAGCACAAAGGTCTGATTGGCCTTGGTGACCGTGATACGGTGCTCGGTTGGCTGGTTATTGTTGGTCCAGACTGCCACGGTGACAGGCAGGCGGTATACGGGCTGAAACAGGGTATCCTGCACCTGCTGCACGCGCAGGGTTACCTGGCCGTTGGTGTACGAATGGCTGATGCGCAGCTCCGGGTGGCCGCGCTGCATGAACCACTGGTTGAAAAACCAGGTGAGGTCCTCGCCGGTAATTTCCTCAAACGCGGTACGCAGCTTGGAGATTTCGACTGCGCTGTGCTTGTTCTGCACTAAGTAGCGGTTCAAGGAGGCGTAAAAAGCTTCGTCGCCTACCAATTTGCGAAGCATGTGCAACACGCGCCCGCCCTTATCATAGGAGTGGCGGTCGAACATATCTTCCCGGTTGTTGTAGCGGTAGCGGATGAGCGGTTCTCGCTTGGACAGTGCTTCTTCGAGATAGTTGTTGATTTTGGTTTCCTGCACGAGGCCGGCTTCATCGGCACCCAGCTTAAACTCGGCCCAGAGGAATTCGGAGTAATCAGCGAATGACTCGTTCAGGGGCAGGTTGGCCCAGGATTCGCTAGTGACGTAGTCGCCGAACCAATGGTGAAACAGCTCGTGGGCAATCGTTGACTCGCCGGATTGGTAGTTGGCATCAATCAACTCGCGGCGGGTAAGCTGAATGCTGGAGCCATGGGTAGTGGCCGTGGTATTTTCCATGGCGCCGCTCACGTAGTCGCGCACGGCCACCTGGGCGTATTTATCCCAGGGGTATTCTATGCCGAGCCGTTTAGAGAAGAAATCCATCATCTCGGGCGTGCGGCCGAAGATGATGCGGGCGGTGCTGGCATATTGAGGCTCGACGTAGTAATCGACGGGCTTGCCGTGCCAGGAATCATTCACCACGGTGAATTCGCCCACCACCATGGTGGCGAGGTAAGGCGCGTGGGGCTCGCTAAGTTTCCAAGTGTCGGTACGGGTGCCGTCGGCATTGGCTTTGGAGGAAGTCAGGGTGCCGTTGGAAAGCGTTTTAAACTGCTTTTCCACCGTCATGCTGATTTCCTGGGTCATCCGCTGGTTGGGCTTGTCGATGGTGGGGAACCAAGCGGAGTTAGCCTCGGTCTCGCCCTGGGTCCAGATTTGTCGGGGCTTATTTTTCTCCGTAACTAAGGGGTTGATAAAGTAGAGGCCTTTATCAGAGGTGATGGCGGCGGAGCCACCCTGGGGCAGTTCGTTGGGCTTGGCCACGTACATGATGCGCACCTGATAGGGAGTGGTGCGCGGGTACGGGCGGTCGAGGGCAATGACGAGCTTGCGCTTGTTGTAGTTATAAGTGAGGGTCTTGTTCTTCTTATCGCCAACTAGCTCGACCTTTTGAATATCGAAGCCTTTGGCATCGAGGGCAACTTCCGTTTGCGGGTAGAAATGAGAGCGCAACGTGAGGATGGCAGTGCCCAGGAGGTATTGCTTTTTGTAATCGAAGCGAACATCAAGCTTTGTGTCGAGGACATCGGTGAGGATGGTGGCGGCAGGTTGCAGCGGCGCTTCGGCAGGCAGCCACGAGGGCACTACTAGCCCAGCGACACGGGGTGCAGACTCAGCCGGCGCATCTGCCTTTTTATGCACGGGCGCCTTGGCCGCAGGCTTACGCGCACCTTGCCCCGACGATTGGGCCGCAGCCAGCAAGTGAACAAATAACAGCAGGCTGGTGAAGCCCAGGACCAAATATCTCATGCAAACGATAATAGGCGAAAAACGCCTCAATTTCTGAATTAATTTGAGATTTGACCTACCTTTAACCCCCACTTTCATCCCACCCCATCCGCTTCAGATGCTACAAATCAGCACCGGCCCCGAGCAACTCTGGGAAGTTGACTTCCGCGCCGCCGATACCATTACGCTCAACGGCGAGCCTTTTGCTTGGGACATAGCGAATCTGGGTGAAGGCCGGTTTCACGTGTTGCACGAAGGTCGTTCGTATAATGCGGAAGTTGTGTCAACCGACTTTGCTGCCAAGAATATTGTGCTGAAGATAAACGGACAGCGCATCGAACTAAACGCCAAAGACCGGTTCGACTTGCTGCTTGAGCGCTTGGGCATGAGCAACGCAACCGCTGCGAAAGTTAACGAGTTGAAGGCCCCAATGCCCGGTCTTATCGTAGACATCAGGGTAGAGCCCGGCCAAGCTGTACAAAAAGGCGACCCATTACTGGTATTGGAAGCCATGAAGATGGAAAATATCCTGAAAGCTCCGGCCAATGGCACTGTTGGCAGCCTCAAAGTGAACCTGCGCGACAATGTGCAAAAAGGCCAGGTGCTGGTGCAGTTCTCGTAGCACCCGTTATTAAATTATTCCGAACTACTCACCCACTTCGAATTGAAATACAATCGCATCCTTCTAAAGCTCAGCGGCGAAGCGCTAATGGGCCAGCAGCAGTACGGCATCGACGCCGAGCGGCTGATGCAATACGCGTCCGAAATTAAATCCGTGGCGGCTACCGGCGTGCAAGTGGCCGTGGTGATTGGCGGGGGCAACATCTACCGCGGCGTAGAAGCCGAAGCATTTGGCCTCGACCGCGTGCAGGGCGACTACATGGGCATGCTCGCGACGGTCATCAACTCCATGGCCCTGCAAAGCGCCTTAGAGAAGCTGGAAGTAAGCACGCGCCTGCTGTCGGGTCTCACCATTCAGCGGGTATGCGAGCCGTATATCCGGCGGCGTGCGGTGCGGCACCTGGAAAAGGGCCGCGTGGTCATTTTTGGGGCCGGCATTGGCTCGCCTTATTTCACTACGGACTCGGCGGCCTCGCTGCGAGCCATTGAGATTGAAGCCGACGTAGTGCTGAAGGGCACGCGGGTAGATGGCATTTACACGGCCGACCCGGAGAAAGACCCCACCGCGACTCGCTACGATGAGATTACCTTCGACGAGGTGCTGAGCAAGAATTTGAACGTGATGGACATGACGGCCTTCACGCTCTGCAAGGAAAATAATTTGCCCATCATTGTGTTCGATATGAACACGGCAGGCAACCTGCAGCGTTTGCTCGACGGCGAATCGATGGGCACGTTGGTGAGCGATGGCAACTCCAACATTCGCAACGCCCGCAAGCCCTTGCTGGACCCTAAGCAAAGCTTATTGCAGCCCCTGCTAGGCAATCAGCCAGAGCAAGCATAATTTTTAGTTGTCAGTTGCTGGTTGTCAGTTGTTAGTTTGTACTGAAAACTGGGAATCGGCCTGACAACTGACAACCACCAACTGACAACTAAAAACAAAATGGACGAAGAAATTCAGTTTTACCTCGACGAGCTTGCTGAATCGATGAGCAAGGCGCTGGCGCACGTAAACGTAGAAATGAGCCGCATCCGGGCGGGCAAGGCCTCGCCGACCATGCTCGACGGTCTGCGCGTGGACTACTACGGTACGTCGACGCCGGTTAGCCAGATTGCTACCATCACCGCTCCGGATGCCCGGTCGCTGCTCATCAAGCCCTGGGAGAAAAACATGATTGGCGAGGTATCCAAGGCCATCAAGAACAGCGACCTGGGCTTGAATCCGGTGACGGATGCTGAGGGCGTGCGCCTCAATATCCCGGCCATGACCGAGGAGCGACGTCGTGAGCTGGTGAAGCAAGCCAAAAACGAATCGGAAGCCGGCAAGGTGCGGGTTCGGGGCATCCGCAAGGATGTGAACGAGGCCCTCCGCAAATTGCTGAAAGAAGGAGCTTCGGAAGATGCCATTAAGAGCGCTGAAGAGAAAGTGCAGAAGACGACCGACACCTATATTGCCGAGGTTGATAAGACGCTTAGCAAGAAGGAATCGGAGATTATGACCATCTGATTTGATTGGTTTGAAAATAAAAAAGCCCCGGCTGCATCTGGCAGCCGGGGCTTTTTTGTGTGTCGGCGTTTCTCGCTGAAGTTCACTGAGACTTACGCAGAGGTTCGCTGGGTGACCAGCGATTCTTCGACGGCTGCAGGCACCAGGTAGCGGATGCTGCGACCGGTGCGCAGGCTTTCGCGGATGTAGGTAGCAGAAATATCCAGCAGGGGGGCAGCTATTACCCTGACACGCGGAAACGAGGACAGTTCGGGCAGTTCGGTGCCGGGACGCGGGTAAACGTAGATGTCAACCTCAGTGAGCAAGCGGGCAGACTCCTGCCACCGTGGGAGGCCCGGGAGGTTGTCGGCGCCCATCAGGAGCACGAAGTCGTGCGTGGGATGGCGCTGGCGCAGGCCGTCGAGCGTGGCAATGGTGTAGCTGGGACGCGGCAAGCTGAACTCTATATCCTCGGCACGGAGACGCTGGTTACCGGTCAGGGCCAGTTCAACCAGCCGCAGCCGCTCGGTGTCAGGCAGCAAGTCGGTTGCCTCCTTGAAAGGGCTGTGCGGCGACACGACGAACCACACTTCGGCCAAGTCGGTACGCGTGGCGAAGTGTTCGGCCAGAATAAGGTGGCCGATGTGCACGGGGTTGAACGAGCCGAAAAGCAGGCCTATTCGAACTCGGCCGCTCATACGATGGCCGGCTCGGCGCTGATGAATTGGCGCACCAGCTTTTCGGCGTGGGCTGTGGCCTCGTCGAGGTCGTCGTTGACTACGGTTACGTCGAACTCGTCTTCAAAACCGAGCTCAAAGTTGGCTTTGTATACCCGCGAAGAGATGCTGGACTGGGAGTCGGTGGCACGGGCCTGCAGGCGCTGCTCAAGGACTTCAATGGACGGGGGGCGGACAAATATTGCCAGGGCACGGTCCTTGTAAAACTCTTTGATGCTGAGCCCGCCTTTCACGTCGACATCAAGAATGGCGTGCTGGCCGCTATCCCAAATGCGCTCAATTTCGGATTTCAGCGTGCCGTAAAAAGCACCTTCGTACACTTCCTCCCATTCCACAAATTCGTCGTGACGAATTTTATCCTGAAAGTCCTGAACGGAAATAAAATAGTAGTCCTTTCCATTGGCTTCGGTGCGGCCGCGACGGTCACGGGTGCACGCTGAAATAGAAAAGCTTAGCTCGGGTA
Source organism: Hymenobacter sp. B1770 (assembly GCF_049896385.1). Classification (NCBI taxonomy): domain Bacteria; kingdom Pseudomonadati; phylum Bacteroidota; class Cytophagia; order Cytophagales; family Hymenobacteraceae; genus Hymenobacter; species Hymenobacter sp. B1770. Next base: position 90,551 of record NZ_JAFCUF010000008.1, on the reverse strand, counting down.
TCCGCTCCATGAGCCGATGCACGATAGTGGTTTTTCCGGCGCCTGACGGCGCCGAAAACACGATGATTTTGCCTTGCATCACGCAAAGCTAACCAGTAGCAGCCGGTATTAGGCCACCTGGGCCCCTACGCGGGCCAAAATGGACTGCTGCAAGTTAGCTGGGCTCGACCGGCGAGATACGCCCTGATTCAGGAAGTTGATGAAGATGCGCTGCTTCTTGATGTCGTCGAAGCAGGGCGAGCAGTCGTTGGCGTGGTCGTAGAGGTAATCCTCGTCTTCCGCCGTCACGGGCTGGCCTTCGATGAGTTGGTCTAATACAATATTCACGCGCTCGCAGTCGGGGCCATTGTCAGGGGTGATGGCAATGGGAGCCGACGTATTGGTTTTAGTAGTAGTGGATTGGTCCATAGTTGTAATGTGCGAGTGACGCGAGAAAAGGGTGATAGACAATGACCTGCAAAGCAAAGCTACACGAGTGTGTGCTTTCTGGGGAGGTTAATTATTTTCAGGCTCGGTTAGTTCCGCCTCGTCGTCTATTGCTTCATTGCCATATCCCATTGATTGGGCATACCTCTCTAACTTATCCTTGAGGAAATTTCGGGCCCGGTGCAAGCGCGAACGGACGGTACCTATCGGAATATCAAGCACTTTGGCCATTTCCTCATATGTAAATCCTTCTAGGTCGCAGAGGATGATTACGGTGCGAAAATCTACCGGCAAAGAATTTAAGGCGCTGGCCACTTCGTCGCCAATTAAATCGCGGGCTGACTGCTGGCGCATATCGGACGACGAGGCCCCAATTTCTCCTTCGGCCTCTACATCGTCAGGGTTGTAATAGCCTTCTATCTCGCTGTAATCGACCTTGGCGGGCTGTTTGCTCTTCTTGCGGAAGTCGTTGATAAACGAATTCTTGAGAATGCGAAAAAGCCAGGCCTTGGCGTTGGTGCCGGGCTCGAAGTACTCGAAAAAGCGGTACGCCTTGAGGTAGGTTTCCTGCACCAAGTCGTTGGCATCATCCTCATCGAGGGTGAGGCGATAGGCAAAGTTGTAGAGCGGGTCGAGCACGGGCATGAGCTCGGCCTGAAAACGCCGGTCCTTTTCCTCTTTGCTCAGTTTAACCCGTTCGGGAGAATCGCTCATACAGGTGGCGGGGGAAATTGTGGGTCGAAACCTACGAAATAATAGCTGATTAGGACAAATCTGGCGAAAACAACTACACGGCCAAGGTGGCGAGCAAACGACTCATAGCATTCTATTTTCGTTGCTATAAACCGCTACTAACTGCCAATTGAGAAGCTTTCATCGGGCAGATACCTGCCCGTTTTGGCTCCTCTTAGCACGTGGAGTAATGCCCGATGTACGGATTTTGGCGCTGCGTAGGTTGCATCCTGCGCCTCGCGCAATAGACTAACGGGACAGAATAGCTATTGTTCGTTGCCTGAGGGCAATTCTTCATCTTTCGAAGCCAGCCGCTTCCAGGTCAGTACCCGCGCAGCTACTGCCAGTGGCTCGATGGCGCGAATGCAGCTGCAAGCAGCTGGCTGGGTACGGCAGGCTTCGCAGTTTGGCTTATCGAACACCATAAAGCCAGCATGGGGCCCCAGCGGCCCCCAACGCCCCGGGTGCATCGGGCGGATGGGTGGGTATAAGCCTACCGCATGGCGGCCTAGCGCAGCGGCCAAGTGGAGGGGGCCCGTGCTGCCCGCAACCAAGCCATCGGCGGCGGCAATGAAGGACAAGAACTGCGGCAGGACAAGCTGGCCCGTCATGTCGGCAGCGAGAAAGGCGGCGTGCTGCTTCAACCAATCGGCTAGCTCCTCCCCTTCTGCGGCGGTGCCCGTGACGAATACGCGATGCCCTGCTCGGTGGAGCAGCTGGGCAAGCTGGCCGAAGTTATCGAGGCCCCATTCGCGGGCGCTGCCACGGCTGCGGGGGTGCAGCACAACGTTGAGCTGACCCGTTTGGCGTGCTTGTAAAAGCTGCTGGAATTGTGCCGCTAAGGGCTCAACTGGCTCTAGACGCACCAATATGGCAACATCGAGTGGGCTGGGCACCTCCTTGAAGCCGAGCGGCTGGAGAAGCTGCAAGTTCAGCTGTGCTTCGTGCAGGGGCGAGTGGCGGCGACTTAGGGCAACCAAGCGGTTGCAGGTCAACCAGTGCTGCCAACGGTTGCGGGTGCCGATGCGGACAGGGATTTTGGCCTTCTGGGCCAAGCGCGCAAGGGTTTTATTGGGGAAGACATGTATGATGGCGGCGGCGGCATAGGCTTGCAGGGCTGCCAACTGCTCGGCTTCGGGCTTTTGAAGCAGCTCATCCAGATTCAGAAAATCATCGACCCATGGGCAGGCTGCCGCCACGGGTGCAGTGTAGGTGCGACCAATCAGCACTACCCGCGAACCCGGAAAAAGCTGCTTTAGCTGCCCAGCTACTGGCAGCGTCAGCACCACATCGCCGATGGCATCGGTGCGGGACACGAGGAAGGTCTGGCTCATGCTACGGCGCTTTCGGTGCGGGTTTTTAGCTTGGCGAATTTTAGGAATACGCCCCAGGCCGAGATGCCGGCGATGCAAAGGCCTGCGAAGCCATCGAGAAAGCCCAACCGGAAGAAGTAGCCGTGCATGAATTTCCAGAGCGGTTTCAGCAGCAGGTGGAAGAGGCTGACGTTGGTTTTGCCGCGAAGGGCCAGTTCCTGAGCGGTGATGCTGGTGAATTTGTTGAGTTGGCTGACGTGCTGCGCAATGGAGTGGTAGCTGTAGTGCAGGGCATCGCCGGCGAGCTGACCGGTGGTTTGACCAGGGCTCACTTCGTAGCGCTCGTGCAGGAGCAGGCCGGTCCAACGGCCCAGGCGGCGGTCGTAGAGGCGCAGCTTGCGGTCGGGGTACCAGCCGCCGTGGCGCACCCAGTGGCCGCAGTAGTTGGTGAGGCGAGCCAGGCTGTAGCCCGCGTACTGCCAGTGCTGCTTGGCGGCACGGATGGACTGGCGCAGCTCGTCGGTCAGCACTTCGTCGGCATCGAGCTGAAGGACGTGGTCGAACTGGGCCTGAGCGGTAGCATAGTTCTTTTGCTCTACGTAGCCAGCGAAAGCGTTTTGGATGACGCGGGCGCCGTGCTGCTGGCAAATTTCGACGGTATTATCGGTCGAGAAGGAGTCGACTACCAACACCTCATCCGCGACGTCGCCCAGCGCCTGGAGGCAGCGGGCGATATTAGCCGCTTCGTTGAAGGTGATGATGACGACGGAGAGGGAGACCACGCGGAAAAGCCAAAGGTGGGAGCAAGTGCCAACAAAGGTACACGGGTGATGCAAGGGAGGCGTCCATCATAGTATCTTGTGCGGCTTTGTCTCCGCAGGCCAACATTTCTTACTCCTACGTCTTCCTCCAATCCAATGCTGGCTCCTTCGCTGGATACCACAACCCAAGAATACCGCACGGCCAAAGGCTATCGCATCTTTATATACCTGCTGATGCCACCGCTAATAGTCCTTTTCCTAGCGTTGCCATTCCTACTCATGCGAGGCAAAAACCCATCGTTAGGCTTAGCAGTAGGGTTCGGGGTGCTCGGACTGGGTTTGGCGGCACTCCTGATGTATGGTTTGGTAGAAACGATTAAAGACCGGCTCATAATTCAGGGCGAAGCCGTAAGTCAGGTAGGAGTGTTCAAAACCAATACACTGGCGCTGGGTGAAATCAGCGGTTATCGAACCGATGATAAGTATACCCATATCTACCCACATGATAAACAGAAGCCGACCCTCAAAATCGGCTACACCACCGAGCGGTACGAGGAAATTCAACTGTGGCTAGCCGACCGGTACCCCGACCTCGACCAGGTAGAGACCGAGCAGGCGACGGATTTGCTTCTGGAAGACCACGACCTGGGCCGCACTCCCGAGGAACGGGCCGAAGCTTTGGCTCAGGCTAAGACGAAAGCGCGCGTGCTTAATGTTGCTGGAGTTGTGGCGGGCGCGTGGGCCATTTTTTACCCGCAACCCTACCAATGGGCGATTGGTGCGAGTATCTTATTTCCGGTAGCAGTGACAGTTGTGGTTTGTCTTTCTTCAACCACGCTGCGCATCGATGAGCAAAAGAATACGGGTTATCCTTCGGTGCTATACGCCCTCGTGGGTCCAGTCTTTGGCTTGATGATGCGGGCACTATTCGATTACGAATTGGTGAGCTATGAGCCACTATGGCCGCTAGTGGGCGCCACTACTACGGGTGCCGCTTTAATGCTGGCTATAGGAAGCCGCATTTTTTTGTTTCGCCGCAAATCGGCGCTGAGCGTAGGCTTTACCATCTTGTTTCTGGCGCTGATTTATGGCTACGGGGCCACTTCCGTTGTGAATGCAGTATACGACGAAGGGGAAGTGACAACCTACACGCCGCAGGTGCTGGGCAAGCATTACTCATCGGGCAAGCACACCAGCTACTATCTGAATGTGACGGCCTGGGGCCCGGTTGCCACAGCCGAGGATGTGCAGGTGAGCCGCGATTACTACCAGCAGGTGCAGGAGGGCCAAAAAGTTACCATTGCGCTAATGCCAGGGCGCTTGGGTGTGCCGTGGTTTACGGTTCTGGAATAGTCCGTGCTAGGCTCTTATTTACCAAATGGCTCAACTGCAATGCAGAGGGCTTCGTAGGAAAGAGTACAATTCTGCGTATCGCAACCCGGTCTCCGTGCGTAACTTGCGCCCATAATCGTTTTCCCACACATGAAAAAAACGCTCTTCCCTGGCCTGCTGGCCGCCGCTCTGATTGCCTTCACGCTGCCTTCGTGCGGTCCTTCGACGGGTGATACCAACGAAGACCTTGTAACCACCAAGCTGCCTCCCCTGCCCGCTGCCCCCGACACCACTGCCGGTGCCAAGCAGCCCGAAGCGTACCGGGAGCTAAATTCAGTGAATGCAACCGAAGACATTAAGAGGATGCAGCCGCAAATGTAATTCGCGGTTTATTGAACGTATTCAGGTTTACAGGTTGGGCCGTTGCTGCTGAGGCGGTGGCGGCCTAATTTCTTTTGGTGCTGCTTGGTCAGCACATTTTTTGTTTATGGAAAACAATATTGTGTTGCGCCGCGGGGCAGAAACTGACTTGCCGCAGGTACTAGCCCTTATTCAGGAACTGGCCGAATACGAGCGTGCTCCCGATGCCGTAACTAATACTCTGGCGGCCATGCAGCGGGACGGGTTTGGCCCCTCCCCCATCTTCAGCTTTTTCGTGCTTGAGAATCACGCGTCCGAAATCATTGGCTTGGCCTTGTTCTATACCGCGTACTCGACTTGGAAGGGCCGCATGTTGTACCTAGAAGACTTGGTGGTAACCGAGGCTGCCCGCCGCGGCGGCTTTGGCCGCCTCCTGTTCGATGCCGTGGTGGCCGAGGCCCGCGCTACCGGCGCTGTGCGCATGAAGTGGCAGGTGCTGGACTGGAACGAGCCCGCCATCGCCTTCTACAAGAAGCTAGGCGCTAACATTGAAGACGAGTGGTTGAATGGCAACTTGGACGAAGCCCAGCTGGCCAGCTACAGGATAGCCCCGGCGGCTGCGGTGGCGGCCACCCCAGCCGTCCGCAGCCTGTGAATGTCGATTTCCGGAACTGATTAGCTCCGGAGACGACGCGCTACAGCCGCACAAATTTGCCACTGCCGCTGGTGCCGTGGGTGTCCTGCCAGTTGAGTATGTACAGGCCCGGAATCAGGCTGCCAATTGGCAATTCAAGCACATTCAGGCCAGCTATAGTGGCCAGGCTTTGGGTAAGCACCCGGCGGCCCACGGCATCATAAAAGCGAAAAACGACTGCTCCTTCCATGGCGGCGGGGTATTGCAGCTTCAGGCTTTTGTCGGTGGCGGTGGCGGGGTTTGGGAAGATGGAAACGGTGGGATTACCGCCTTCGGTAGTGAGCACCACGGGCGTCACGCTATCGAGCGAGCCATCGGGCCGGGTTAGGCGCAGGCGGTAGTAAAACAAACCTGCGGGCACTTGGGCATCGAAAAACTGATAGGTGTTTGATGGCGGCCGGGTAGCAACTGTGCCAACCCGCGTCCAGGCGGTGGTGTCGCCGCTCACGCTGCGCTCTACGACAAAATTGGTCACGAAGCACTCGTCGCTGGTAGCCCACGACACGATAACGCCAGCCCCGCGCTCGGACCGGGCGCTAAAGCTGGTGAGTGGTGCCGGCAGCATGGGCGGCAGCGGGGTGCCTCCGGTGCAGCTAAAGCTTTTGAAGCTGCGCATCCGCAGTACTTGCCGGCCGCCTACCACGTCGCTGGCTGGGTTGAGTGACCGGGTGTTTTGGCCACGGCCAATGGCGTAATGCATCACGGCGCCGGGCAAAATAAGGTGGCTGAGCTGCTGGGCGTGGCCCAGTTCGTGCACGGCCACGGTTTCGAAATCAATTTGATTGAGCGCCCCCAACGGCGGCGCAGGCCCAAATTGAAACACAGCAGCATCGTCGTACTGCATGTCAATTTCTTTTACCCAAAATACTACCTCGCCGTTGCCTATCAAGCAGCCGCGGTAGTAGCTGGTGGTGCGGCCAAGCACGCGGTCGGGCAACTGGGTACCCACGTCAAAAGCTATCACGTTCTGGTTATCGTCGGCAATGGCATTGGAGGTAAACGTGGGGCCTACTTCCCAGTTGATGCCCGTTTGGCAGCGCCACGTGGCAATGGCACGCTGCTTGGCCGCAACGGCGGCGGCGTTGGCTGTGAAATTGGGGCTGAACCGAAACGTGATGCCCCCGGTGCTATTGAGGGCAATGTGGTTGGGCCGCTGCAGATAGGCACCGTCGGTACTTTCCACATTGGTGAGGGCATAGTTGATGGTAACCGAACCCGAGCTCTCGCCAGATTGTTGGTCGTTGGTGGTGACGCGCACAGTGCCGGAGCCGGCAGGATGTCCGTTGCTGGCCGGCTGGCCACCATTGGCCGAAGAAGGTACCCGCACTTGAATGCGCGTGTTGGTCCAGGAAACGTAGTCCCGCTCGCGAGCCTTTACACGGGTAGCGCCCCCGTCGTCGGCATTGCGGAATTCGACAAACCCATTGCCGCGGCTGCTGCCAAACCCGTCGCCGTTGATGGTAAGGACAGCTTCGGCGCCCGCGGGCAGGGTTTGAGGCGTGAAGTTGTTAACGACAGGGGCCAACGTGCCACGCTGCAGAGGTGCAGCAACTACGTCGGCGGGGCTGGCTTGCAGCACTCGCCGCGCCTGGCCCGTGAACCGGCTTACCTCCCGGTAGAAAGCTGCATCGATTGTTGGATAAGTGCGGAAAGGCTCGGAGGCGGTGCGCTCGGTCAGGTCGTATTCAATGAAGCCCTGCTCGCTGCCGTAGGGCGTCCAGCTGCGGCCTCCGGCCAAGGGCAGGCCGGCCCACGGGGCCCGGGCCAAAAAGAATACGCCCATCTGGCCAGGAGCCAGCCGCAGGGTATTGCTGAGTATCTGCTGGTCGAGGCCCAAGCGGCCACCTTCAGTGATTAGCACCAGCCCAGTGGTGTCGGCTACCTGGCCTTTAAGCAGCGAGAACACCCGCAGGTGGTGCCTAGTGAACAGCCGGGCGTGGCCAGCGTCCCAAAAGCTTTGCGCATCCAACACCTGGGCTTCCACCACCAGCCCCGACTGCTGCGCGCGGCGGGCAGGCTCCAAGGGTAGCATGAGGCATTGGGATTCGGGCAGGGGCACCTGCGCCAGCACCGGTTCAGCCGCAAGCAACCCTAAGACCGAAAACACTCCCAGCCGTTGGCCAAGAAAACGAAAGAGCGATAACGCCATCTGCATAGAAAAGGAAATAAAACGCGGGCTGCCGAAGGTACGGAAAACAGGCAGCCATTGGCTTGATTGAAAACAACTTTTGGCACCCGGGCCTTGATTTCCAAGACTGCACCTGGCAGCGGGCTGGGCGGAAGGGTGTTTCTGGGCAAGCAACTCACAGTTTGTCCGCTCACAGTTTGTCCGCGGGGGCGGGCATTGGTTGCCGCGAGGGCGAGCCGGCTACCACCACGGGCCAGCCATCGGCATACTCCAGCTTGTCGAGCAGCAAGATGCGGCGTGAATAGCCCTCCGAGTCGTCGATGGCGTCGAAGGTAAGCTGCCGGGGGTCGATGGCGTGGTATGCCAGCCAGTCCTGGCCCGCGGCGTCGGTTACCACGCAGTTGTGGCCCGGGGCCTGCCAGTGGGAGTTGGCCGCCAGCAGGGCGGCGTGGGGGTTGGCCGTGGCGGCGGCATAGGTTTCGAAGGGGCCGGTAGCGTGCCGGGCACGGGCGACCAGCACGGCGTAGTGAGCTTTGGCGCCACAGCAGTTGTCGCCCGAAAAGAACAGGAAGTACCACCCCTGACGGTAGTGTACCCAGGCAGCCTCTACCAGGCGGTGGTAGTCGTCCGGGTCGTCGGATACGCTGGGGTACATAATGGGCTGCGCCTCGGTGCCTGGCCGGAAGTGCAACCGGTCATCAGCCAGCTCGCGCACCCAGATGGGGCCAAACCCCGAGCCCCAATACAGCAGCCGCTGGCCGGTGGTGGGGTCGTCGAAGGCCATGGGGTCGATACAGGTGAACCCTGGACCCGGGAGCAGTGGGCGGCCACTGTCTACGAATGGCCCGGCGGGAGCCTCGGCCACGGCCACGGCCAAGCTAAGGTAGTCGGCACCATTGGGCCGGGCAGAGTAATACAGGAAATAACGTCCTTGGTGCTCGCTCACGTGCGGCGCCCATATTTTCTGGCTATCGGTGGCCCAGGCCGGCTTGTGGGGCAGCCCCTCGCCCAGGTGCTCCCAGCTGATTAAATCCTGAGAGCGCGCTACCTGAAGGTTGATGATGCGGCCGGCACGCTTGGTTTGAGTACCGTAGGCATAGTACCACCCGTCGGACGCGTGGATGATGGTGGGGTCCGGAAAGTTCTCGTCGATGACAGGGTTTGTATACATGCGGCGCGATGAGTGGCAACTATTATTCCTACTCCAGACGGCGCCTTACTGTTTGCTGTTTAGAGTACGTGCTCAGCGCCACCTGCTGTTGCTGTAGCCAGACGTAGGCCGAAGCGACGTCGTCGAAGGTGCCTACCCGGGGAGCTTCAATGGCATGCACAGTACTCTCGACGGATTGGCGGGCCAGCAGGTTCTGGGGCAGCACCCAGGCAATGTACTGCAGGCCGGCCAGCCGCATTTGTTCTACCCAGCGCACGCCCCACTGCGTGAGCTGCATATTGATGTGAGTAATGTTGGAGTTGTCGTTCAGGATTTTGGGGCAGGGCATTGCCCGCAGGCAGTCTAGCATCAACTCGCAGGCCGCCTGTGAAGAGAGCTGGTTATGCTCTCCTTTCCAGTCCACATATAGCCAACCATTTTCTGTATCGTAGCCAATAAATAGCTCGGGCAAGTCTAGAATAGCGTCCAACTGCATACGGGCACGGGGTCACCCACTGGATAGGGGTACATGAGCAGCCAAATTTACGCTGGCAAACCACCACCCTTGCAATCATTTTGTGGGCCTGCCGCAAACAAGTCCACGCATCGGAGGCAGCCAGGGCCCGGGAGCCCTAGCTTTGTGGCCCTGCTTTTGGGTAGCAGGCCGAACTTATTGGAAAGTCGTTCGCTCCTCCCTCATTGCCTCCTCATGCTCAGAAGATGTATTGCCCTGCTCGTTTGTTTTTGCGCGCCCATTAGCGTGTTTGCCTGGGGCACCATTGGCCACCGGGCCGTAGCTAAAATTGCCGAAAACCACCTCTCCTCGTCGGCCAAGCGCGAAGTAGCCCGCATTCTGGGCACCGAAACACTGCCGCTGGTGAGCACGTGGCCCGACGAGATTCGCTCAGACCCGCAGTACAAGGAAACGGGACCCTGGCACTACCTCAACGTAGTGCCCGGCCTCGATTTTCCGGCTTTCACGGCGCAGCTCACCGCCACTCCGGCCACACCGCCAGCCAATGCCTATACAGCCTTGCTGCAGGTGCGTCGGGACCTGAAAGACCACAAGAAGACAGCCGCTGAACGGCTATTTGCTTTGAAATTTCTGGTTCACCTAGTGGGTGATGTGCACCAACCCCTGCACGTGGGCCGCGGCGAAGACCGGGGCGGCAACAGCATTCAGGTGAGCTGGCGTGGCCGCGACACGAACCTGCACAGCATCCTGGACGGCGACCTAGTGGAATACCCTGGCTTCACTTACTCGGAAATGGCCATGGCCTACGACCAAGCTACCGCTGCCCAAATCAAGCAGTGGCAGAAAGATGACGTGGCCACGTGGCTGTTTGAGTCTTACCAGCTGTGCACGCCCCTTTACGCCGCGGCCGCTACCAACCCGAAGCTCGACTACCAATTTTATCCCGCCTTCGGCCCGTCCGTACAACAGCAGATTCTCAAAGCCGGTATCCGCTTGGCGGGCGTACTCAACGAGGTACTTGGCAAGTAAGAACACCAGACTGGCAACACCGCCATGCAAGTAGTCGACTAGTAATAAGCATTATATAAAACGGCTAGCAGAACTCCCCGTTTCCATGCTAATGAGCTCACCGAGCTGCTCAGCATGGAAACGGGGAGTTTATGATTTTAGCCAGCTATCGCCAACCATAATACAGCTTCTGCCCGCTACGGGTGTTTATGACAAAACCGATAATTAAAACCGGTTCGAGTGACAATGCTCCTCTTAGGCCCAACTTCTCTTCATGAGATAACTCTTAATCCAAAAAATGCTATAGCAGCACTTTTATTGAATAACCTTTCTAACAAGAGCGCACAAAGAACCTCTTAGCAAGCGGCGCTGTAATGTAAAGCTGCAGATTGAATTATCTATATCAATCCTATAGCCATTTAGCACAGATAATACTTGCTCTAACGCCCATTCTTTTGTTAAAAAATCGAGATATTGCAAGTCCAATGTTCTGGTCGGAATTCAACTTAATGGCAAAAGCACCGACTATTAGTGCTTTCTTCTTTTCATCTTTTCGTTTTTCATGACAAACTCCTACAATCAGGTATTCAAGGCTGGTAGTTTCCAAAAGCTAGGCTTGGTGGCCCTGCTACTGAGCGGAGCGGCTGTGGCTGCGCAAGCGCAAACGCTGAACTATGCCCCCGCAACTGCCACCAACGTAGCGGGTACCTACACCGACCTGGCTGCCACAGGCACGGCCATTGCCACGGCCAACACAGACGACGCCAACTCTGCAGCGCAGCCCATCGGGTTCACATTCACGTTCAACGGCACGGCTTTCACCGAATTTGTGCTGAATACGAACGGATTCATCAAGTTGGGAGCAACGGCCCCTTCAGTTGCCAACCTATATTATCGCACGGAAGTAACCATTGCCGGCGACCCTTTCACCAGCACCAACGCGGCCGATGTGAACATCGTCTCGCCTTTCAACGTGGATTTGCAGAGCGGCACCGGCACGGCGGAGTACCGGGTGTCCACCACCGGCACTGCTGGCAGCAGAGTTTGCACCATTCAGTGGAAGAACGTGAAGGACAAAGCCCTCACTAAAGCCGCGCAGTACGACAATTTCAGCTTTCAGGCCAAGCTGTACGAAAGCACCAATATTATTGAATTCGTGTACGGTCCAACGGTAGCTGCCACTACCGGAGCCGAGGACTTCCGTTTCGCCGCTGTCGGCATTAAAGGTGCGGGCAGCGGGGCTGGTCAAACGGTTTTGGCCAATAAACCGGGTTCTCTGGCGGCGTGGTCAACCACCGTTTTCATTACCGGGAGCTATAGCAGTTCGGCTCATAATTACCGTCGCAGCGTCCCCGCCGATGCCGGCCGTACTTACCGCTTCGCGCCGACCCCCAACAATGACGCGGCGGTACGGGCCATCTATACCTTGGGCAAAATTGCTACTCCTGCAGCCTTGCCTCAGACTGTACGAGCGGTGATAACCAACACGGGCCTCGCGGCTAAAACCAACTTGGACGTTACCCTGAACATATCCGGCGCCAACACTTTTACCGACACCAAGCGCGTGGCTTCGCTGGCGGCAGGCGCTTCAACTTTGGTTACGTTCACGGCACTGCCAGCCACGCTGGCCCTGGGCACCAATAGCGTAACCGTGACGCTGCCGGCCGACGACATTGCCTCCAATAATACCTCCACAGTTTCCCAGCTTGTCACCTCCGACCGCCTTAGCTACATTGAGCCCGGTAGAGCTACCAACGGTGCCTTCAGCGGTTTTGCCAACTCGACTACAGCTTTTGCTGTGAAGTATGCCGTTTCCGGCACGGTAGTGCTCACCGAGGAGGTACTCACATTCGCTGCTCTTAACCCAGCAAGTACCGTGGCTTTCCAGGCCGTTGTCTACGACGCAAGCGGCTCAGGCGGCCTTCCCGGCAAGTTGCTTTATACCTCGCCCACGCAGAACCGCCCAGCTGCTAGCGGCACGGTAACCGTTGCGCTGCCCTCCTTGCAGGTTACGGACGCTTTTTATTTAGGAGTAGTTGAAGCCGGCACCACTGGCATCGGCATTGCAACGCAATCGGAAACTCCCATCCGCGCTTCGACTTTCTATTTTTCGGCAGATGGTGCGACTTCTTGGACTGACTTTACGACGCAGACATCTGCGGGCCGACTGGCCATTGAAGCGGGCCTGGCGCCAGCCCCCAACTGCGCTCCCCCTACCGCCTTGGCCGTAACAAGCTCAACGCCCACCACAGCCACTGTAACGTTCGCCGACGCCAGCAATACCGGCAGCTACCAGCTCATCTACGGCTTGGTGGGCTTCCAACCGGCTACCAGCGGCACCACCGTTACGGCTACTGCCTCGCCCTTTACCCTCACGGGCTTGCAACCCGGCACCAACTACCAGGTGTACGTGCGCACCAACTGCAGCGCGGGCGGCACTAGCCTGCTCACGGGACCGATTAACGTCGGCACGCCTTGCGCCACGGTCACCTCCGTCGCCACCTTCCCCTATACCGAAAACTTTGACAACCTGCCCGCTGGCCTAGCTCTTCCCTGTGGCTACACCATCCTCAACGCCAACAACGACGGGGCTACTTGGGCGGTTACAAACACGAACCCCAACTCGGGGGCTAACACCATTCGCTACCGCGGGTTTACCTTGAACAATGTTGCTGCCGATGACTGGTTCTTCACTCCAGCCCTAACTCTGGCTGCCACCTCGCGCTACCAAGTAGCATTCCGCTACCGCGGCGAGGGCATCACCAACAGCCCTTCTACCTTCACTGAAAGCCTGGAAGTGACATCGGGCACGGCTGCCACCGTGGCTGCCCAAACCAATGTGCTGTACACGAACGCGGCCATCACCAACACCTCGTATGCGCTGGCCAACGGCGCCTCGACCCCCGCGGTAGCGCTGCTGCCGGCCGGTGCCAGCATCCAATACGTGGGCTTCCACATCAAGAGCGCAGCCAACCAGGGCAACCTCTACATCGACGACATTGCCATTACGGCCACCGCCGTCACCGCCAATTCGGAGGCGCTGCTGCGGGCCATCAGCGTGTTCCCCAATCCTTCGACCACGGGCTTGTTCGACCTCGAAATTCACGGGGCAAATGCCAAAGGCCGCCTTGGCGTGCTGGTGACTAACACCCTCAGCCAGCAGGTATACACTGGTTCGGCCCGCGACAACTACAACAACAAGCTCGACCTGAGCAGCCTCGCTCCGGGCATCTACTACCTGCAGGTGCGCAACGGCGACGAGCAAATGACCAGCCGGGTAAGCATTGTGAAATAACACGGGTTGCCGCAAAGCAACCCTGCTTGTTAAAAATATTGGTACCAAAGCCTTTTCAGCTTTCAACTGTAGGTGTTTCCCTTTTGCATAATCCCACCGGGACTACTCCCGGCAGGGCTCTCCCAGGGAGGAATGCTACAGTTAAAAGGCCTGCGCTTCGGTACCAATATTTTTAAACTCAAAGACTATTATTTTCTCAATAGAATAATCGGAATTTTTTCCGCACGCTTCCCGTCTTTCCTGGCAATAGCCAAAAGGACTGTTCCTCATGCTCCTTTTTCTCACTTTTCACTTTATATGACATTGATTCTTACTAATTTGGGCTACCGCAAGCTGGCCTTGGCCATTGCACTGGCCATGCCTGGTTTGGCGGTAGCACAACAGGGCACGCCAGTGGCCGAAGCGCTGGCTTCTTTCTCGGCCAGGGCGAAAGGGCAAAGCCACCTGAGCGCGGCCGACGTGGCCAACCCCTACGTGACCAGCTCCTATTTTGACCCCAGCACGGGCCTCACGCATACCTACCTGCAGCAGCGGGTAAATGGCCTGACCGTGTTCAACGCCAACGGCGCGGTGCATACCGACCGGAGTGGCAAAGTGGTATTTTTCAACCAGGACTTTTTGCCGGGTGCCGCAACCGTAGCTCCCTCAGCTACGCCCACGCTCACGCCCGAGCAAGCCGTGGTGGCCGCGGCCAAGAGCCTGGAGCTGCCTCGCCCCGTTGCGCTGCAGCGGCTGGTGGAGGCCCGGGCCGCCGACGGCATCGTGTTTAACAAAGGCGGCATCTCGGAAGAGAACATTCCGGTGCGCCTGATCTATATGCGCGTCGACAACAAGCTGGTGCTGGTTTGGAACGTAACCATTGCCCAACTCGACCAGCAACACCACTGGAACGCCCGCATTGATGCCCAAACCGGGCGCTCTGTAGACCGCAACGACTACGTGGTGAGTGAGCACACCTCTTTCCAGCAGCACGTGCTGGAAAGCAAGAAGCCGCAGCGCCAGCCAATGGCTACTTCGGTGGCGGCCCTTGCAGCCGATGCCAAGCGCTCGGTGCTGGGCACTAAGGGCACATCGGCTGCCAATAGCATGACCGTTATTCCGGTTCCTTTCGAAAGCCCCGACCTCTCGCCCCGGGTAGTGGTACCGTTTAGCTCGGCCAACCCGCTGTATTCGCCTTATGGCTGGCAGGTAGGCGAAGGCAAAGCCCCCAGCAACTTCTTTGCTGACACCTACTCGCTGCTATCGAGCGGCAAGCAGCTGACGCGCGGCAACAACGTGGCCGCTTACGATGACAACGCAACTACTGCGAGCGGCAACGGAAGCCTCACTTCCACCACCAACTCCCCCGATGGTGGCGCTACGCTGGACTTCGACTTCCCCTTCAACCAGAGCCTGGGCGCCCGCAATGCCGGCAACCTGGCGGCGGGCATCACGAACTTGTTCTACTGGAACAATATGCTCCACGACGTGATGATGAGCAAGGGATTTGATGAAGTATCGGGCAACTTCCAGTACAAGAACATTACCAACCTGGGCGCGGGCGAGGACCAAGTGCTGGCCGAGTCGCAAGACGGCAGCGGGCGCAACAACGCCAACTTCTCGACCCCGGTGGACGGCCGGCCCGGCCGGATGCAGATGTACCTGTTCGACAACCCGGCGTTAAACAACCTCGCCATTACGGCCCCGGCCAGCGCTGCCGGCAACTACAAATTTGCTGGTGCCAGCTTCGGGCCGATAATCCAGACGTTACCCAACGGTTTATGCGGCGATATCGTGGCTGTCAACGATGGCGTATCGGCGGATGGCGGCATTAGCTCCTGCGCCACACCTTATGTGAACGCGGCCGCTATGCAGGGCAAAATAGCCCTGATTAAGCGCGGTGGTTGCACTGCCCCTGCCACCAACAACTTTAGCGATAAAGTTAAATTTGCCCAGCTTAACGGGGCTATCGGCGCCATTATTTACGATTCAAACCCTACGGGCACCATCCCAGTGGTTCCAGGAGGCACGGATGCCACCGTTACTATTCCTACAATCGGCATTAGCGGGGTCGATGGAGAACGGTTAAAAGCCGCACTGGCAAATAACGCCGTAGCAACGGGCTGCGCCACCGTTGGCCCCGACTTCGACGGCTCGTTTGACAACGGAGTAGTATCGCACGAGTTAGGCCACGGCATCTCGAACCGCCTCACCGGCGGCCCGGCAAACTCCAGCTGCCTCAACTCGGCGACGGGCAACCAAACCATGGGCGAAGGCTGGAGCGACTTCTTTGCGCTGTGGATGACCACCCGCCCCGGCGACGATGGCCGCACCAATCGCTACATGGCAACCTACGACAATGGCCAGCCTTACGCTGTGGGTCCCGGCTTCCGCCGCAAGCCCTACAGCACCGATTTTGCTAAGAACAACTACACGTATGCCCAGCTGGGCAACGCTACCGACGCAACCGGCGCCTCCACCGGCAAGTACGACGCCACCCACTCCGTGGGTGAAGTATGGGCTACGGTGCTGTGGGATTTGAACTGGCAGTTCATTTACAAGTATGGTTACAATGCCGATTTCTTGAGCCCCAACGGCGGCAACAACAGGATGCTTAAGCTGGTGCTAGACGGCTGCAAGCTGCAGGTGTGCAACCCCGGCTTCCTCGACGGCCGCGACGCGCTGCTGCGCGCCGACTCCGTAACCAACCGGGCCGCCAACGCTGCCCTGATTTGGAACGTGTTTGCTCGTCGCGGCATGGGTGCCAGCGCCGTTCAGGGCGACCGGGTAAACGGGGCTCCCCGCGTCACGGGCATTGTACAGAGCTTCGACCTGCCCCCCGGGGCCCAAGTTATTGCCCTGTCCAATAAGAACGGCAACGTCGTGAGCAACACACTCGAAGCCTATCCGAACCCGGCCCAGGACAAGCTGACCGTGCGCACGCAGCTCAACAGCGCAGTGCCCATGCAAGTGACCCTGGTTGACCTGTTGGGTAAAGCGGTGCTGCGGTCCGCTTCCATCCCAGCGGCTCGGATGCAGCAGAACGGCCTGGAGCTGAACACCAGCTCGATTGCCACCGGCGTCTACGTGGTGCGGGTAACCACCAGCGAAGGCACGTTCACCACCAAGGTGAGCATTCAGCACTAAGTGCTCAACTAGCCTGATTATAAAAAAGCCCGGTCAAGACCGGGCTTTTTTTATGCTCTTCTGTTGCAAACCTGGGCTACTTGAAACGAGCTAATCACCCACTTGGCAAGGCAGGGCGCTTGGCAAACCACGGCTGGGCTTGCTCCAGCTGCCCAGCCAAGCGAAAAAGCACGTCTTCGGCCCCCAGCGGAGCAATGAACTGCACGCCGCAGGGCAGGCCGTCGGCGGTCCAGTGCAGGGGAACCGACATGGCCGGCTGCCCTGTGAGGTTGGCCACTTGGGTATAAGGTGTCTTTTCGAGGCTTTGCTCAGCCAGCTTCTCCACAATGCCGGACCGCCGGATGAGGCCGCCCAGGCCGAATGAGTTGACCAGCTTAAGCAGGGTTTGCTCAAGGGGTTTGGGTTGCAGCGCGCCTATGCGCACGGGCGGCGTGGCCAGTGTGGGCGTTAGCAACAGGTCGTAGGTGTGGTGGAAGCGACCCATGCGGCGGGCGCTGTCGTTCCAAGTGTGGCGAGCGGCGGCAAAGTCAGCGGCAGTGTAGGTGCGACCCAATAAGCCCAGCAGCCAGGTAGTGGGCTCCACATCGCTGGGCCGGGCGGGCCGGCCCAGCACTCTGGCTAAGGCGGCAATGCTGGCGCCTGTCTCGCCAAAATAGAGCATAAGGAAAGCCGCGGCCACCGCGCGGCCATCGAAGGGCAAAGTGACTTCCTCCACGGTGTGCCCCAGCGACTCGAGGAGTGTAGCAGCACCTCGCACGGCTGTGGCGCACTCCGGATGCAGGGCGCTGCCTAGCGGGTGCTCCAGGCTAAAGGCGATGCGCAAGCGGCCAGCCGGCCGGCTGACCTCTTCCAAAAAAGGCCGCACGGGGCTGGGCAAGAAATACGGCGCTCCCGCATCGGCGCCGTGCGTGGCATCGAGCAGGGCGGCGCTGTCGCGCACCGAGCGGCTGAGCACATGCTCTACGGCTGCACCTTGCCATTTCTCGCCCTGCTCGGGGCCAGTGGGGACCCGCCCCCGACTGGGCTTCAACCCAAATAAGCCACAACAGGCTGCCGGAATCCGAATGGACCCGCCGCCATCGCCGGCGCCGGCCACAGGCACAATGCCTGCTGCTACGGCTGCCGCCGCGCCGCCGCTGGAGCCGCCCGGCGTGTGGGCCAAGTGCCAGGGGTTGCGGGCCGGCCCGAATAGCGCCGGCTCGGTTATGCCCATGAGGGCAAATTCGGGGGTGTTGGTTTTGCCCATGATGTTGAGCCCCGCCACTTGCCAGCGGCGCACTAGCTCGGCATCAGCGGCGGGCACAAAATGGCGTAGCGCCCGGCTGCCCGAAGTGTGCGGCACGCCAGCATACTGCGCCCCAAAGTCTTTCAGCAAAAAAGGTACGCCTCCGAACGCGCCGGCCGGCAGCCCTCTGCAGGCTCGTTGCCGGGCAGCCTCATACAATGGCAGGACCACCGCATTCAGCCGAGGATTTACTGCTTCGGCGCGGGCAATGGCGGCCTCGCATAAGTCGGAAGCTGTGAGCTGGCCGGCGCGTACCAAGGCAGCCATTGCCAAGGCATCGAGCTGGGCGTATTCGGAAGCGGAAACCATGTCCTAAATGTAGCGAGGTTCTGGGCCAGCCTTTTTACGACTCCTGAAGATGAACCACAACAATTTATTCCGCCTTTATCTAAAAGGCAGATATTTAATACTTGTAACCAAGCTGTGCTTAAGCCATCGTATAAGGTTAACATATAAAGGTTATATACTATCGTACCTGGAATTGAGTACTACCTTTAATAACTTCGAAGATTCCACTTTCCCGACTCATATGGTAACACCTATATTCCACGTTTTTGACTATCAACAAGCTTACGAATTTTACATTGAGTGGCTAGGGTTTCACCTCGACTGGGAGGACCGGCCCGCCACCGGGCCACTGTACATGCAGGTATCGCGGGGCGACGTGGTGCTGCACCTTACCAGCCATCACGGCGACAGTTGCCCCGGTTCGAAGGCAATTGCTGAAATCAATGGGCTGGTGGCGTATCACTACAGGCTGGTGCAAAAAACGCATCCCTTTGTGCGCCCGGGGCTGGAGAAAACCAGTTGGAGCGAAAAGGTGATGCAGGCCGAAGTTATCGACCCCTTCGGCAACCGCCTGGTTTTTGTGGAGGCCTGCGCTTAGGGACTCACAGGCTGAGCAATTCCCGAAAGCGCACCGACTGCTGCCGCGAAACCTCTACCTCGGGTCCGTCGAGCAGGGTGAGGCGGGGGTGTTGCTGAACCACGGCTCGATGCTGGCAATCCACTTCAGGTTGATAATCTACTGGCTATTAACCCGGGCCAGGGCCGCGGCCGAGGAAACCTGATTTCAGACAAAGGTTACTCAGCCTGCTGAGCGGTCGGAAAACCAGTTGCATGGAATGCGGCAGACCACCCCAGAACGACACCGGCCCCCAAGGCTTCCGAAGAAGCCCTGAGAGCCGGTGGAGTGTGGGACGGCCGCGCTTAGTGCAGCTTACTTCTTTTTGGTTTTCGGCGCGGGTGCTTTCTGCACACCGGCTGCTGCCGCTGCCCGGCTATTCAGGTAGTTTTCTAGGTTAGTGTAGCCGTTGGCAGCAATGCTCTGGCGGTCGGCGGAGCTCTTAGGGTTCAAGCCGTTGGCTGTTTCCCAGGCATCGGGCATGCCGTCGTGGTCGGTATCGGTGGGGGCAGGCGCAGACTTTAACACGGGCCATGCCTGCTTGGTTATGCTGTAGGGGGTGCCGTGGGGGTAGTGGCCCTGCACGTCGATGATGGTGCCAGTTCCCGCCCGCACCTCACGCACAATGCGCTGGTCGAGCGTGTCGCGCCGCGGCCGAATGGCACCGGCGCCCTGCAGCACCGCCTCAAACGCCTCCGCTGCTGGCTGCAGCGCCAATTGTCCAATGGCAAAGGGCTGGTCGACTTTGGAAAGCACGGTATCGGCGGGGGTGCCGCCGTTCATCACCATGCCGCGCCAGTTGCGGGCCGTCACGGCGGGGGAGCCGGCCACGTAGTTGCCGGTCAGGTAAAACTTGCCATAGGGCAGGCGGCCTAGCTCCTTGTCTATCTTGTAAGGGTTCAGCACTTGAGCGCGCACTTTGGGGTCAGTGTTCGGGCCGGGCTTGTAGTAGTTATTCACCACGTTGTAATTGCCGCCCTCGCCGGCGTACACGTTGTTCTCGCCCCAGTTGTAGATGACGTTGTTGGCAAAGTCGCAGTTCTCAAACCCTGCCGGGTGGGTGTAGCGGCTCCCGTTGAAACGGGGCGTGCGGCTTTTGCAGTGCGCAAACAGGTTGTGATGAAACGACGCGTGCTGCCCCCCCCAAATGCCGCCAAAGCCGTGGCGCTCGAAGTCTTCGTCGCCCCTCTCGAAATGAAAAGAGTAGTTCAGCGGCTCCGCAATCAGGTTCCACTGCAGGGTGGTGCTGTCGCCCTCGTACACCGACATTGCTTCATCGGTGCTCCAGCTCATCGAGCAGTGGTCGACGATGAGATGTTTAATCCGCTGCGCCCCGAAGGCATCGTCGCCGCCCGCACCGTGCACAAAGCCTTGGTTCTGGTTTTTGTCGCCCATGCGGAAGCGAATGAAGCGCACTATAACATTGTTGGCTTTCACCGACACTGGGTAGTCGGCCAGGCAGATGCCGTCGCCGGGCGCCGTTTGCCCGGCAATGGTGGTATTGGGCTTGTTGACTTCGAGCGGAGAAGCCAAGTGAACGGTACCCGACACTCGAAACACCACTGTGCGAGCCGCCGCGGGCTGGCTTAGTGCATACCGCAAGCTGCCGGGCTTGTTGTCGTCCTTAAGGTTGGTTACTTCAAAGACCATGGTGGGCACAGCCACTGAACCCCGACCGCCCGAAGTGTAGCGTCCCGCACCTTCGGCCCCGGGAAAAGCCACCAAGCCTTGTGCCTGGCTCAGCGCCGGAGCCAGGCCCACCAGCGCCAGCGCATAACCCGACAATTTTGAACTCATGACCAAAGGGAAATTAATAGAGACACCTGACATAAAGCAGAAATAAATGAGAATTTACCATAACCGATGCACACCCATGGCTCGGTGGTAAAGCTCAACAAATAAAAACCGCGCCAGCTAATTGCGGCCAGCTTTCTTTCTGCCCTCCTAGCTCGGCTAGCTCGGCGAGCGTGGCAGCATGCAGGCTCCAGCGTTTCCTGCCG
This sequence comes from Hymenobacter sp. B1770, assembly GCF_049896385.1. Lineage (NCBI taxonomy): Bacteria > Pseudomonadati > Bacteroidota > Cytophagia > Cytophagales > Hymenobacteraceae > Hymenobacter > Hymenobacter sp. B1770. The sequence goes on along the minus strand of NZ_JAFCUF010000008.1, from coordinate 69,562 downwards.
CTAGTTGCGGCTATTTTCGGAGGCGCTGTTTAGGACCGGGGTATGCCGGCAGCACCTGCTTCTCGGATAAAAAAGCACGCCATCAACACGCGATAAGGCTAACAAACCGGAAGACTAGAGCTTCGCTAGGCCCCAGCGCCGGCCGTGCGGCTGGTACGCAGCCACTCCATGGCGGCCTGCTCATCTGTGAAACGCTGCACTTGGTAGGGGCGGTGGTCAAAGTACGTGAGCGGAGGCACGGCCGCATCCTGCTCTATCTCATACAAGTGATTGGGCATAAACAGATAAGACATAAACACGGGCTTTCCCAAGTGCTGTGGTAACAGTGGCAGAAACGTTTCCATCATCCACGGGGTGCTTTGCTGACTGGCGTGGGAGCGCCGGCGGGCGTCTACCAGCCAGAAGCGGGCGTTGTAGGCTTGGGCCATTTCAAGCAAGTAGAAATATCCCTCTTGCAGTTCGGCCTCGGTAGGCTGCCGCAGCCAGCGGCCCACGAGCACGTCCAAATCGGGACGATACTGGCATTGCAAATAATTGAGGGCGGGTTTCGCAAACGCTGCGGGCTGCATAATAAACAATAACTAGGTCAGGTACTCGAAAAGCACGCTTTTTACCAAACTAAAATTAAAAAGTGAAATTAATATATTACAGCAATAATATTATAATTTAATCAGCAACCACCACTGCTAGTTTATCATTGGCGGCGTTGGTGGCCAGCCGACTCATTCTTTTTAAGGCTGGTGCTGCCCCTTTTATGGTAACGGGCTGCCAGCTTTGGCTGCTGCCGGGGCGTCGGCAGTAAATCTGCTCGCCGTTGCTCATCAGCATCAGGCCGTTGCGAGTCCAGGCTACATCTTCTGCTCCGGCCAGGGCCGGGCCGAGGGTTGTAACAGCCCGGGTTTGGGTGTCGAACCGCCGGATGAGCCACGTGCCTTCCGGCGTCTGCTCCAGAAAGCTGATAGCGGACTGGTTGGGGATGCGTTTGAGCGAGCGCCCGATGTTGCGGGCAACGACGGTGTCGAGCCCCGTCGCGAGGTCATGGTAGTGCAGCTCGTTCACGGGCGTCGCCAGCACGAATAGCAGCAGGCGGGTCTGGTCAATCCAGGCATGATACCCCACTTTGAGATTATCAATCAGCACAATGGGCGGGCCGCCCGCCAATGGGTATTTGCCCAGGTCCTGCTGCCCGTTGTCGCGCTGAATAATGCAGGAAAGAAACTGCTGGTCGTCGGTAAGTATCGGCGAATACTCCCGATCGGGCGTGCTGGTAAGCTGCTGGGTCAGGGCCGTGCGGTAATTGTACGACTTCAGGTCGGTGCGCCCACCCTCGCCGCTGGAAGTATAGTAGAGCACCGGCTGGCTGACGTGAAAAAAGGGTTGGTTGTCGTAGCCCGGGTGGGGCGTGACGTTGCGCGGCTTGGAAAGTACCACGGTTCCTGCTTTCACGGTCAGGTCAAAGAGGTAAATGTCCGTACTCGGCTGGGCCGCTGCGCACAGGGAAAGCAGGCAACAGCAGAAAACAATAAGTCTTTTCATAGTGAAAGGGGCAGTAACAAGCAGAAACAACGCCTGGGCTAGTCCACGAAGCCCAGGCCTGGCATCCCAATGGGGGCGCCGGGGGGCATATCCACCACTGGCGCTGGTGTAAACGTGGATGGGTTGGCCCGGAATCGCTCAATCTGCGACAAGCCGAACAGCAAGTTGGCTTGCTGGGGCGCTTTGCCGCGCTTCGCCTCTTTGAGCATCCACCGCTGTAGTCCTTCTACCGCGAGCAAGGCCTGCCCGCGCACGCTGGCCGGCGCTTTCGCATTGGCGGCAAGCTGCAGCAAGTGCTGCAGGGTCAGGTTGTTTACCACCGTTTGCAGCGCTCCGGCGTAGCCGGTTTCCGGCCGGACGCGCCACGTACGCGCCAGCAGCTGCTCCACCACCGGCAGAAAACCGGGTTGCCTGCTGTCCCGGGCCTGGTATTCAATCAGGCGGGCTGCCCGCTGTGGGTTCAGAATCGAGGCAATAGTGGGACCAGCCGCCGCCTCGGCAGCCGCCAGCGGGTCGAAGGTGGGCCCGGTGTAGCGGCCGAAGGTTTCCAGTGTAGCCGGATAGCCCGACGGCCGCGGCGGAATCTTGGCAATCAACGCCTCGGGCAGTTGCAACGCGGCTGGCGTTATGGTGGTAAGCAGGGCATCGAACGCCTGCCATTGCACGGCCGGGTCCACCATCTGCGTGGGAGCTTGGCCGTCATTTTTCACCGCGTGGGTGAAGTACTGCCCGCCAAGGGATTTGGCCACGGCTTCTACCTGGTAGCGGTGCAACAGATAAATAGGCACCAGCACTTCTTCCAGCGTGGCCATTGGCGCATCCGGGCGAATGGCTTTTTCGGAAAACTTATCGAGTATTTCCCGGCGCACCGTCATCAGCGTAGCCAGTTGCGCAACGGGGTTCTCGCCTTCGTCCCACTGGTTAGCGGCTGGGTGCGCGTAGCCGCCGATGTCGGGGATAAAGCGGTGCCCCTGCTGCAGAGTTTCCTGCATGATGCGGTCCAGCTCCTGCTTTTCGTCGGTGCCCTTCGGGAAGTCGGCGTATCCCCACAGCACTGCGCGTTTGTCCCAGCTGCCGATGCCGGTCGCGTAGGCCTGCGACACGTCGAGGCTACCATCGGGCTGCCTGGTGAAGCGCGGAAACGGGTAGTCCATCACCGAAGCCCGCTCTTTGGTGCTGGCCGTAAAATTGTGGTGCATCCCCAGCGTGTGACCAATTTCGTGGGCCGACAATTGACGGATGCGCGCCAGGGCCAGCTGCTCCATTTGGTCGGTCACGGGCTTGCCGTCCTCGTAGGGCTGTAGCAGGCCTTCCGCAATCAGAAAGTCCTGCCGGTGCCGGTCAGCGCCTAATGACACCACCCCTTTGAGGATTTCACCCGTGCGTGGGTCCACGTAATTGTATCCGTACGAATAAGCCCGCGGGCTACCAGACCGGTTAATCCAGTTAACCATGTTGTAGCGAATGTCCATGGGGTCGGCCCCAGCCGGCAGCTCTTTGATTTGGAGGGCATCCTTATACCCGGCTGCCTCAAAGGCCTGGTTCCACCAAGCACCGCCTTCCAGCAGCGCTTTTTTAATAGCCGGCGGGGCACCCCGGTCCACGTAGTACACTATGGGCTTCACCGCTTCACTAATTGGCGCGGCCGGGTCTTTCTTCTCAAGTCGGTGCCGCACAATAAACCGTTGCGCCAGGGGCTGGCTCATGGGAGCGGCAAAGTCTAGGTAGCTGAAATTCTGAAAGCCCGACCTGGGGTCAAACTGGCGTGGCCGGAAGTTCTTATCTGGCAGCTCAATAAAGGCCTGGTGCATCTGCACGGTTACAGCATTCGGGTCTGGAGCCAAAGATGGGTCGGAACCTCGGCCTGGAGTACTCGTGAACGTGACCATGGCCTCGAACTCCGAGTTTTTAGGAAAATTACGGGTGTTCTCCAGGTACACGGCCGAGCGCGATTCATCTACTCTATAGCTGCTTGCGGGGCCGCTTCCGGGTCCGCCCATCAGGCTGGCGCCGGGCCCTTGATAACCACTTCGGCCCAATCCTTCGGCGATTTTCTGGCTATCGCGCACCAGAAACGGTGTCAGGTCCACTAGCACCTTTGTGCCTTCGCTAGCCACTGGCACAAACCCCCAGATGACCGACTTAGCAAAAGCGTTGTCGACTGCCTGCTGTTCATCCGCATTGCCGTTCACGGCCCGGTAATCGTAATTGGGCTCAATCAGAAACACCTTCCCGCCCACCCGGATAAATTTGGCAATGGCCGCGTTGCTTTGCCCCCGCTCAATGCCCTTGCCTATGCTGCTGGCCAACGACCCGAAATACAAAAACTCTTGGTCAAACCGGTCTACTTCCAGCAGCACCTTGCCCGTTTTCTGCTCGTAGTAAAAGGGAAAGTAGCCGTCAAACTTCTGCATCCCTCTGGTCATTGTTCCCACCGTGCCCATGGTCTTGCCCGCAGCCGCATTACGGGCAGCTGAGGCAGCAGGCACCGCTCGTTGAGCAAGGGCCACAGGGCTAAACAGAGTTAAAAAGCCGGCTAGCACCGGAGCATATGGGTTTAGTAACATGTGTTTCATGCACGAAGGAGTAAGGAACGCAGCTAGGCAAGATTACAATACATTCAGCAATGAACCATGCCTAGATAGATTTGACTAGAATGCAGGCTCATTCTGTCGCTACAAGTAGCTGCTTGAATCTCACCCTTGGTGGCCTTCATCCCTCCTCCGGTTCAATCAACATTCTGCGCTTCGTGCAGCGCGCCTCCATCCCGCCCCTCCTCACCCTTTTGGCTTTGCTGTTAGTCAGGAAGAGCAAAAACGCGTAATGGTTGCGGCATAGCTGAAACTCAACGAGTAATGATGGCTGCGTCAACCCTGGTAAGCACAAAAAGAGAAAAGCCCCGTGAACAATATGTTCACGGGGCTTTTCTCTTTTTGTAGCGCTCCCTCCTGAGACCGCGTAAACCGCCCAAAGCAGCTTAAAAGGCATTTTCCACAATAATTGTCCCGGTTTATGTCCCGGTCTCACCCGCTCTCTCAATTATTCCACTCGTCCCCGAATAATATCCACCACCTTCCACAGCCCGCGAATATCCTCCCCCGCCACCGTCAGCATGCCGGCCTTGGGGTTGTCAGAATGCAGCACGAGCTGCCGCTTGGTGAGAAGGTCATTATCCTTAATCCGCTTCACCGTGAGCTGGTGCCCGAACGTGGCTACATACACCCCGCTCACCGTGTACTTAATATCCTCAAAGGGAATCGGCGTCACCGCCACCAGCATGCCGGCGCGTAGCTGCGGCTCCATCGAGTCGCCATCAATCTCAAACACCAGTGTCCCGGCTTTGCGCAGCTCAGGGCTCGGCTTGTAAATCCGCATCATCTCGAACTGGCCGTAGTCGCCCTCGCTGGCCACCAGCTCCACAAACCCCGCACGCACCGGTACTGGAATAAACGGGCAGTCGATGTACTCGGCATCCGCAAACTTGCCCAGCAGGATAACATTGCCGCCAGGAGCGCCGCCATCTTCCATTGGGCCGCTGTTAAACCACAGCCAGTCGCGGCTGACATTTAATTCCGTCACGATGGTTTCCAGCACCTCGTTACTCGGCTGGTGCCGCCCGCCTTCTAGCTGAGCTACGGTAGGCCGCGCCACATTCAGCAAGTCAGCCATTTGCTGCTGCGTCAGCCCACGCGCCTGGCGCACAACTTTCAGCCGCTCCGCCATGCTCAGTTCCGGCAACGGACTAACTGAGCTTATTTTTTTGCGTTCCAGTGTAGCCATTTTGTAACATTTGGTAACTATTACCTACATTTGAGTATTGACACCGTACCCAAAGGTAACAGAACAAAACTAAAATGCAACCACTTGAAACCATCCCTACGCCGGCCGACCTGCGAACGTTGCTGCCCCACGGCGCCATTTCCAGCATCGCCCGCTCGCTGAATATGTCCCACGCGGCCGTCTCGAAGGCCTTGCAGAAGGCCAAGCCCGCTCACCCTGCCGTGGCCCATGCCATCCGACTCATCAAGGAATCTGGCAGCCAGGCCGTGCAGCAAGACTTGGCCCAACTAGCCAGCCCCAGCGTCGGCTCTAACTGAGCCAGCAGCAGCTACCCATGCCAAGCCAGCCCCATCCATGACCGAGCTAACTACTACCACCCCCGACGGCCTGCACATCACCGTCCGCATGCCCGACAATCACGCGTGGGTCCGCGAGTCCCTGGAGCGTGCCTGCGCCGCCGAGGCCCGCCGCCAAATCGAAGAGGCACCCGCCCCGGACCCTGCCTACGCCGTGCCCCGCGCCGCTGACCTCCTCGACCTCCACCCCGAGACCCTGCGCGACTACATGCGCCTGCCCGACCATCACCCGCGCCGCCTACACTATGTGCCCGGTGAGTCCAGCCGCGGCGACCGCATTCTGCTTTCGCAAATCCACGACTGGCAGCGCCGTAACCGCACCGATGCCCCGCCGGCCGCCATTCCCGCGCCCCGAGTCCGCGGTCGCCGCCCCACTGCCTAGCAGCTCCCCATCAAGCTTTCCGGCCAACCCATCACCCCGCCCCTGCCACAACTATGTCCCAGCTACTCCCCATCGTAGGCCCCAACAGCCCAGAGGCCACCCCCTCCATCATCACCATCCAGCGGGCCAAGCTCAAAGACCAGCAACTTTCCTGCGAGTTCACCGAGCAGCGCACCGACGACGCCCCACCCCGCGCCTTCGCCCTCACTTGCGCCGAGCACGTCCACCCCGACCTTACCCACGCCCTTAGCCGCCTGGTCCCCCACCTCTGCCTGCTCACCGAGCAGCTAACCGAAACCGCCGACTACTGGCCCGACGAAGCCGAAGAACTCCCCGCCCTCTTCGAAAGCTTCAAAGTCACGGGCTTCTCCATGGGCCGCCACCAAAGCGGCGTCACGCTCATCGGCCAGCGCGAGCTCACCGGCGGCCGCGTGCTCAACCTCACCACGCCCTACCAGTCCTTCGACGACGAGCAAGGGAGCTACCCCTACACCGGCCTACTCGAAGCCACCCTGGCCACGGCCCTCGCCGAAGTCGAAGCCGCCCTGCGCGGCAAATGCACCGACTACCGTCAGCTCGACCTATTCGAGCAGCCCACCACGACCACCATCCTCCCATTTGTGCCCTCGCCACCGCTGGCATGAAGCTTCCCGCCATCCAATTCTACCCCGGCGACTGGCACAAAGACCAGGGCGTCCAGGCCCTCGACCTCGCCCAACGCGGGGCCTGGTTCGAGCTACTGTTGATGATGCACGACAGCGACGAGCGCGGCGTGCTCCTCGTCAACGGCCAGCCCATGCCCGATGCTGTCATCGCCCGCCGTCTCGGTTTGGATAACCAAACCGCCAACCAAATTCTAACCACCCTCCTAACCTACGGCGTGGCCAGCCGCCGCACCACCGACGGCGCCCTTTTCTGTCGCCGCATGGTCAAAGACGAGAAACTACGCCAGATACGCACCGAAGCCGGTCGCAAGGGCGGCAACCCCTCTTTGCTTAACCAAAACCCCAAGCAAAAGCCAACCACCCGGGTTAAGCAAAAAGCAACCCCTTCAATTTCATCTTCAATTACAACTTCAATAATAGAGAGAGGTGCGGCTGACGCCGCCACGCCCGCGCCTTTCTCTGAAAAGTTAGGCAGCAAGGCCACCAAAAAACCAGCCGCCGCACCGCCCACTCTTGCCGAAGTCCAGGCCTACGCCGCCGAGCAGCACCCCGCCAGCGCCGACGCTCAAACCGAAGCCGCCGCCTTCTTCGACCACTTCCAAAGCAACGGTTGGCGCGTCGCCGGCAAAACGCCCATGGCCGACTGGCAAGCTGCCTTCCGCAGCTGGATGCGTCGCCGCCCCCAATTCCAGACCGCCGGCACCACAACCACCCCAGCCCGCGCCCGCACCGCCCCCAAACCCGCCGACCCCACCCGCTGGAGCTAAGTCCCCATGTCCCAACAGCCACCACGCTTCCCCACTTCAGCAAGCACCAAGCCCAGCCACCTGCCGCCCCAGGCCCTGGAGCTGGAAGCCGCCGTACTCGGTGCCGCCCTGCTCGAAGCCGATGCCCAGCGTACCCTGCTGGCCACCCTGCCCACCGAGGAAGTATTCTACCTCGCCGCTCACCAGCAAGTCTACCTGGCCATCCGCGACCTGGTTCAGCTCGGTGACCACGCCGACCTGCTCACCGTCGTGCAGCAATTGCGCCAACGCGGCACCCTGCAGCGCATCGGCGGCCCTGCCTTCGTGGCCCAGCTCACTTCCAAAATCAATTCGGCCGCCCACTTTGAAACCCATTGCCGCCTCCTGCAGGAGCAGCACGCCCGCCGCGTCATCATTCGCGTCGGCACCGAGCTGGCCACCTACGCCTACGACGACAGTCGCGACCCACTTGAGCTGCTAGCCACCGCTCAAACCCACCTCACCGCCCTCCACCGCACCCTCGAAACCAAGCCCGGCCAAACCGCCGCCGCAGCCTTCGAACCCACCTTCGAACTCCTCAGCAAAGCCGTCGGCCAGCACGGCCTCACCGGCGTCCCCACCGGCCTCACCCAGCTCGACGGCCTCACCGGTGGCTGGCAGCCCGGCGACCTCATCATCCTCGCCGCCCGCCCCTCGATGGGCAAAACCGCTGCCCTGCTCCACTTCGCCCGCACTGCCGCTCTAGACCACGGCCAGCACACCGCCATTTTCAGCCTCGAAATGCCCACCTTGCAGCTCATGCAGCGCATGGTGGCCAGCGAAGTCCCCGGCTACAGCAACTCCGACCTGCGCCGCGGCAACCTTCCCGGCGGCCTCGAGCAAGTAGGCCACATCCGCCTCCAAGCCCAGCGCCTCCAAACCCACGGCCACCAGCTTCACATCGACGACACCCCCGGCCTGAGCATCCAGCAGCTGCGCGCTAAGTGCGCCCGCATCCACTCCCAGCACCCCCTCAGCCTGGTCCTGGTCGACTACATACAACTCATGCGCGGCGACACGAAAGGCAACCGCGAGCAGGAAGTCGGCAGCATCAGCCGCGGCCTCAAGGAACTAGCCAAGGAGCTCAACGCGCCCGTCATTGCCCTCTCCCAACTCTCCCGCGACGTAGAAAAGCGCGGCGGCGAGAAGCGCCCTTTCCTCAGTGACCTCCGCGAATCCGGCAGCCTCGAACAGGACGCCGACTGCATCGTCTTCCTCTGGCGTGGCGAATACTATGACATCACCGAGTACGAAGACGGTACCCCAACTACAGACACAGTCCTTTTCGACGTGGCCAAACACAGAAATGGGGCAGCTGATGAGGTCATAGCCGCCTGCTCCATGCGGCGTGGGTTATTCTCGGATTTGACTCAATAATTAAACATCATGGGACAGCTTATACCTGCCAATTCCCCTGCTGACCGCATACCATGAGCATGTATCAGTCGTATCATTGCACCCCACAAACTAAGACAGCATATGGCAAAGTCTAGACTTTCAGCACAGAACCTAACTGACGAAGAGGTTTTGAAAGAATTTGTTCGTCGGTTTGAATGTGACGGTGCTGTCTTAATCTATCTTGATTCAGGTGCAGAATTAGGAACCGCTGAGTGCGGGTTTGGTCGGTGGCGCAATTCAAAAGGGAAGCATTGGGTAGATGGTCTTTTTAAAAGAGTGAAGCAAGAAGTAGTTGTGCCTGCTGACAACTACGAACTTGACGGTGGAACAAGGATAAGTTTATCTGTATAGAATCAAATAGCTGTACTACCTTAACCGCTCTTTTCACTTCTACCATTCTTTTCATGAGTAAGCGCGGTAATTTCGACTCATATACTACTTACACTTCCTCCGGCATCCCTCCTGCCGATGGCTCAACCGATGATTGCGGGAATCTGAGCTTTCCAGCTGAGCTAAAAAGCCCACAGCAACCAGCCCTCAGTAAGGCGCAAGAGGGTGATGTATTTAAAATACAGTTGAATGCCGCAAGAATTCCTTGGGTGCTCAATAATGACGGGGAGCCATGTGGCATTGTTGTATCTCTGCAAAGCCAATCACTAGTCGATTGCCTGAGCAAAGGCAAACTCTTTAGTGCAGCCATTCTTAAAATTGATGGAGATGCCTGCTCTGTGTTAGTTCAGCCTGCCAAGCAGTAGACTGGATGCTTACCATTGTTGGTGGCACCTACTTGGAGCTATGTCAAGAACCGTCTTGGAAAGAACTGTATGGCTCTGGCTTGCGAGCTGCAGCAGCTTTAGCCGGTAACGTACCAAACATCAACTTTCATAGTTGCGTGGGCGAAGACTTTGCTGCCACAGCAGAGTTCAGTGCCGCCGCGTACGGTTTTAATGCCGTATTCGAGCGGATTCCTAAAACTGTACAATTCAGTTACCACCACCCGCTTGCGCAGCCATTGATTTATCCAGCAAGTGTCTTGGTGCAACCTAAGACGCAACTGCCTACTATCAGTGCTGATACAATATTGGTATATGGCCAAGTTGAAGCTAGCGTGAAAGTAGTCGGTAATTACGTGGTATATGACCCACAAAATCATATCCCATGGGGCGAGACCCATTCTACCGCCGAGCATTTAGCTTTAGTGCTAAACCGAAAAGAAGCATGGCTTATTTCAGGTCTGGAAGGGGAAAGTGACCTGCCTAAAGTGGGTGCGACTCTGCTCGCCAGCGAGAGAGCCGACGTTGTAATCATCAAGAACGGCTCACAAGGTGCTTGGGTCGTCGAGCGTTCGGGTGCTCAGCTTATTCCTGTATTCAAGACCAGCTCTGTTTGGTCCATTGGCTCAGGCGATATATTCTCAGCTGTTTTCGCATGGAAATGGGCGGTAGAGAGGTTAGCTGCATCCGAAGCTGCAATGTTCGCTTCAAAGTATACCGCCCAATTTTGTCAGAATAAGGTACTTCCTTTATCTGCCCAGCCGTTGAAATTGGAAGCTCTGCAACCAAAAGCATTCGAGCAGCTGGTCTACTTGGCAGGGCCGTTCTTCACAATGGCTGAACGTTGGTTAATCAACGAATTGCGGAGCAAACTCCTGGAGTTCGGCAATCGTGTTTTCTCTCCCCTTCATGACGTCGGCGAGGGCCCACCACACCAAGTTGTGGAACCCGACTTGGCTGGTATTCGTGATGCTGATGTGGTACTTGCTGTAGCTACTGGTCTCGATTCAGGCACCATTTTCGAAATCGGTTTTGCGAGAGCGTTAGAGAAGAGGGTGGTGGTGCTGGCGGAAAACACAACTGAACACGATTTGACCATGCTCATCGGGTCCGATTGCGAAATCACTAATGATTTCACTACCGCCGTTTACCAAACTTCTTGGTAAGCAACGACAATAATTTACGCCCAAGGAAAAACCACGCCGCACGTACTGGCTAACTGAGTTATGGAGAGAAAAGCCTATGTGGTAGTAGGATTGGGATTTGGTGACGAGGGAAAGGGCCTAGCAACGGATTATCTGTGCTCCTACGTCACAAATCCTCTGGTAATTCGCTTCAATGGAGGCCATCAAGCGGGGCATACTGTAGTTACTAAAAGCGGCCACAAACACGTTTTCTCCACACTAGGCGCTGGCACTTTGCGCGGAGTTCCTACTTACTGGTCCTCTTACTGCACCTTCTCTCCTGCTATTTTGCTACCAGAGTATAGCTCTCTTGGTATTCAAGCAAAGTTGTTCGTTGACAACAACTGCCCCGTTACAACCCATTATGATGTGCTCTACAACCGAGCCATGGAGGCTACCCGTGGCCTTGCTCGACACGGTAGTTGTGGCCTAGGATTTGGGGCAACAATAGAGCGCCATCAGTTACCAGAGTTACAGTTATTTCCGGCTGACCTTCTTTCCCCTGCCCTATACAAGGCAAAGCTTCAACTTATTAGAAGCCATTATCAAGCGAAAGTAGACCAAGAATCCAGCTATTCATTCAATCGATTTGACCACGATGCAGCTGACCATCAATTCGGTGTCGAAGCGGAAGAAGTAAGAAAACTATGCCAAGAAGGGACCATTCAACTCGTCAATGAAGACGAAATGTTTGCTCAAAATGCCTCTTGGCAATCCTTTATTTTCGAAGGTGCACAAGGCATTTTGCTTGATATGGATTTCGGCACTCCTCCTCACATCACCCGAAGCAATACTACCTCAAAGAATGCGCTCGAAATACTAAAGCGACAACTGCCAGCAACAACAGCTGAAATCATGTATGTCACACGGTGCTATCAGACCCGACATGGCGCAGGACCTTTGGCATCTGCTGATGAATCCCTCGAGCTAGTCAATAATGATTGTGAGTCTAATCAATACAATGAGCACCAAGGCCAGTTTCGGGTAAGCAACCTAAACCTTGATTCTTTAAACTACGCACTTAGTAGTGATGCTAATTTTTCCCGAGGATTAAAAAAGCATTTGCTGATTACTTGCTTAGACCAACTTGGGACTTCAGAAGTGCCCTTCTATTTAAATGAGACTCCTAACAGGGCACATTACACTCACCTTCCAAGTCTTCTACACTGCCAATTCGCCTCGCATAGATTCAGCTTTAATAGTTGTGCCGATTATCTCTCATCTGAGGGATAGCACTCAAATGGTTTTACAAAAAAGCAGCCTAAACAAGCTGCTTTTTTTCTGCTTTGCACCTACCAACCAGCAACCCATATTCTCTGAAGAGGGGTTACTCGAGAATACGCACCATTGCTCACTTAACCCTCTGCCAGTCAATAATGTCCTCCTTATCTGACCTAAAGCCAACAGTAATGCCTTTCGGGGTGTATGACTTTTTAGGCTATCTGCTTCCCGGCTTATTCTTTCTACTCATCATGCTTTTTGAGTACGACATGGGTAGGGCCATTTCGTCCTATTTAGACCACGCCCGCAGTTTTGATTTTGTGGCTAAAGAAGCAAGTCTATACAAGCTGCCCTATTTGATGAAGCTATTGGCATGGGAGCAAACCCCAAAAGACTTTAAGCTTATGCCTCTTCTATTGCTGTTGGTAGTGTGCTACTTATTTGGTCATGGGATTTCGGCTCTCTCAAGCGTCGTTATTGAAAAGATTGTGCTGTCTCGGACGTTCATGTACCCGGATAATAATTTATTTAGGCCCCTAATGCGCCGACAAGAACAGCACAAGCAAGTACGGCTCAGGCGCATGGGTACTCGGAAGGGATGGCAGGCGCGATGGGCTATGGTGCGCCTTAACAAACGCCAATTCATGTTCGGATGGAGAAGGGGCTGCCGGCTGTTTGCCTCCAGATACTGTCAGGACTTTGACAGGCCATTCATCACCGAATTTAAAAAGGTTGTGAATAAGCGTTTCGGCTTTGCCGTTAGAATTAATGATTACTACTGGCTCTGTTATAGTGATGTAGTCCACCATTTGCCAAACGCTTACCAGCGTGTTCAGCACTTTGTGAATTTGTATGGCTTCACGCGCAATGTCTGTATGACTTTTGTGCTTTATATCGTCGCACGTTTGTCATCAGTTACAGTATACGCCTACTTCAATATACCCTATGACCTTCGCGCTGCCAACAAGCTGATTCTATTAATCTATGGCTTTTTTGCCGTTGTGCTTTTCTGTTCTTATCTCAAACTCTACAGACGCCAGACAATAGAATTGTTCTACGCATTCTTCTCTTTGCATACTCTAACAAGTCTGCCAGCTTTGACTCCTGCAGCAGAAGGTGAATAGCACTAGCATAAGAATATCACATACTTCGCCTGTCTGCACTTCCTCTCCCGCTAGCTGCTTGACAAATGATGCTGTAGTCCAAACCAACTAAGATTATGTCCGCTGACCGCTCTCCAGAATATTTAGCAAGTCTCGTTGCTGAGCTACGCAAGCAGCCTCGGGAAACTGAGTGGTTGGAGTTCAAAACCAATAACTCAGAGCCGGCCGAAATTGGAGAGTACCTGTCTGCTTTATCCAACTCTGCTGCTCTGGCAGGAAAAACAACTGGCTATCTAGTATGGGGGATTGATGACCAGACCCACGACGTAGTAGGCACCAACTTCCAGCCCCAACAACGGAAAATCGGTGGCGAAGAGTTAGAAAGTTGGTTGCTTCGGATGCTCACTCCCAAAATCCACTTCACTTTCTATGAAGTACAGCTCAATGGACATGCAGTGGTAGTGCTCGAAATTGAACGAGCCTTTCGCCATCCGGTACGGTTCCAGAGCGAAGAATTCATCCGGGTAGGCTCTTACAAAAAGAAGCTAAAAGATTTCCCTCAAAAGGAGCGTGAATTATGGCGCATCTTTGACCAAACCCCTTTTGAGCAGGGTTTGGCAGCAGAACACATCAGCGCTGATGAGGTGTTACGCCTACTTGACTATCCTGCCTACTTTGAGCTACTGAAGTTACCGTTGCCAGGAGAGAAGCACGGTATTCTTCATGATTTACAGGAAGACAACCTCATTCTTCCTTCCGAGGCTGGATTGTGGAACATCACCAACATAGGGGCTTTGCTCTTTGCGAAACGGTTGAAGGATTTTCCAAAACTGAGCCGCAAAGCCATTCGCGTTATCCAATACCGGGATAATAGTCGCTTGGATACAACCCGTGAACGGGAGGGAAACCGCGGCTATGCTAGTGGTTTTGAAGGCTTGATTGGTTTCATCAACAACTTATTACCTGCTACCGAAGTCATAGGTCAGGCCTTGAGAGAGACGGTACCCATGTACCCCGAGTTGGCGGTTAGAGAGCTTGTTGCTAACGCACTTATTCACCAAGACCTCTTCGTTACTGGAGCTGGCCCAATGGTGGAAATATTCACTGACCGGGTCGAAGTCACTAACCCTGGTGCCCCTTTAGTCGATACCCAGCGCTTCCTAGACACGCCGCCCAAGTCCCGCAATGAAGGCATTGCCTCCCTCATGCGCCGCCTGGGCATCTGTGAAGAGCGTGGCAGCGGAGTTGACAAAGTAGTTGCTCAAACGGAAATCTACCGGCTTCCTGCTCCTCTCTTTGAAGCCCCACCTGAAGCCACCCGCGTTGTTCTCTTTTCACATCGTGCCCTGCGCGACATGGACCAGGCCTATCGTATTCGTGCCTGTTATCTGCATGCATGCCTGAAGTATGTCAATAGAGAATTCATGACAAATACTTCCTTACGCGAACGGTTTGGGATAGAGCCTCGCAATAGTGCTACTGCTTCTCGTCTTATCCGGTCTGCTCTAGATGCTGGTGCCATCGCCCCCTTTGACGCTACTGCTCCCTTCTCTCTTATGAAGTATGTTCCCTGGTGGGCTGCTCCTCCCTTACCCCGCCCCTCTTGACGGGCATTTGATTGGGACTCTTCTCTAAACTTCTAAACGTTCGATTCTACTCTACTAGACCTCATTCATATGGTCTAATAGTCTTGACACGCATTTGACAGATAGACTAGATAACACAGCCAGACAACTGACTTACTCCTAGTATACAAGTAGTTACCCTATTGATACATACTTGACGGGCATTTGACAGATATACTAGATACCTTAGACAGATAAAGTATCTAGTCTAAGTAATTAGACTTAAAAGAGCGAAGAGAGCAGTTGAGTCTATTAGCTTTCATATGGCCCCATGTTTTGGTTAAAGGTGAAAAACACCGTTGGATGTTTACCTCTATCTGCTAACCACGTTGCGCCGCCAAGTTCTCCACCCGCGGCCACCACGCCCGCACCTTCGGCAGCCGCAGCTGTTTTCCATTGAAGCGCTGCACCCCGTAGTCATGCCCGCCCAGCTCACCAAACCCATCCGCCACGCGTACCCGGTACTCATCATCAACCCAAAACAGGTGCCGGTCAAAAGCCCGGTGCAGGTTCGGGCATAGCGACAACCCATTGCCAATCGTATCATCGTGGCTCACCGACCAGGGCACAATGTGGCAGGCATCCAGCAGCGGCGCCGCCCCCGTGGTGCTCAGCAGCTGCAGCTCCGACACCGCACAAGTCGACTCATACGCCCGCAGCACCTCTCGTCCAAATACCGCGCTGCGCACCAGCACTTCCGTTTCATCGGCCACGTCCACCGTTCGGTTGTACACAGCCGCTGGCTCCTCAAGCATCTGCCGGCCCAGTTCGTCCAACTTTTCTTCCCCGGCCCGAGGCCGGAAGTAATGCCGCGTCAGCGGGAAGTAGCGCGCAAGCAAGGACTGCCTAACCTGTTCGCGGGCCACCGGCTGCTGCAGCAATTCCCATAAGGCCGCATCAAGCGAGGCATAAGCAATAACGTCGCGCAAGTGCCCAAAGCTGCTTATCGACTTTGACGACGTCAGCACCAACTCCCTCCCCGGCCGTGGGTTCAGGTGCCAAAATCCGCTACTCCTTAAGTGGAAGAACGGCATATGGAACGGACAAGCAGCATACTCCGGGCCTGGGCTTAGCAAACGGCAGTATGCTTTAAAAGCGGCAATCAGCTCCGGCGTAATCTCAATGCGGTTGTCCCGAATACCAGCCTCCTCAATCCCCTCCAGCACCGCCAGCAGCAACGCCGGCTTGTACGGCGACTCCAGTCGGACACCCCCGACAGTACGAATGTCTACTTTGAGTCTGGTGAGCTTCGGTAAATACTGCGGCAGGTAATCCACGAATAAAACGGGTAGATGATGGCCAAAAGTAACTGGGGCAGCGCTTTGCTCGCTGCACAACTTTAGTCACCCTCACCAAGAGCGGGCCCGGTGGCCCGCTCTTTTTTTATCCACATTTTTTCCACCATAAAAACCCCAGCCATTCGCTCCATTGGTGTCTCCTTACAACTATCCACATTAGTTACTAACATCGTTAGGTCAATATCTACTAACATTATTAGTAAGCGTGACGTTACTTGCAACCAAGTAATACTTCGTTCACTACTCTTAACCTCTTATGGATACCGTCGAAATCCTCCAAATTATCCGCGAACCCGTCTGGCTCCTGCAATGCGAAACCCCCATTCCCGCCGGCTTCCCCAGCCCCGCTCAGGACCACATGGGGCCCAAAATCGACCTCAACAAAATTCTGCTGCCCCACCCCGATTGCACCTACTTGGCCCGCGTCCGGGGCAACAGCATGGATGGTGCGCCCTCGCACATCGCCGACGGCTCCCTTATGGCCGTCGACTGCTCGCTCAAGCCCCAGCCCGGCAACATCGTCGTGGCCGCCGTCGACGGCGAGTTCACCCTCAAGCGCCTCGAAAAGCGCGGCAGCGTCTACTGGCTGGTACCCGACAACCCCGCCCACGAGCCCGTCGACACCAGCCGTCTCGGCCAGAGCTTCGAAGTATGGGGCGTCGTCACCCACGTCATCACCGAAATGATAAACGGCAAACTCCACGAGCACACCCGCACCCGTCGCATCTAGCCCACCATTCCCCGCACGATAAGCCGCTCCCCGCCCATGTTCGCCCTTGTCGACTGCAACAATTTCTACGTCAGCTGCGAGCGCGCCTTCCAGCCCAAGCTGGCCGGCCAGCCCGTTGTGGTGCTCAGCAACAACGACGGCTGCATCGTTTCCCGCTCCGCCGAAGCCAAGGCCCTCGGCCTCAAAATGGGTGAGCCCCTGTTCCAGGTGCGCCCCCTCATCGAGCAGCACCAAGTCAAGGTGTTCAGCAGCAACTACGCCCTCTACGGCGACATGAGCAGCCGCGTGATGAACTACCTCACCGACGTCGCCCCCGAAGTCGAAGTGTATTCCGTCGATGAAGCGTTTCTCGGCCTCCACGGCATGCAGCGCTATTTTGGCTCCCTGGAGAAGTACGCCCGTAACGTCCGCGCCGAGGTCCTTCAGCGCACCCACATTCCCACCTGCGTCGGCATCGCCCCCACCAAAACGCTCGCCAAGCTCGCCAACCGCGTCGCCAAGAAAAACACCTCCCTCGACGGCGTGCTCAGCCTCGAAGAACCCGACTGCCGCCAGTGGGCCCTAACCCAGGTACCCGTGGAGGACGTGTGGGGCATCGGCCGCCAGTACGCCACCAAGCTCTACGACCAGCGCATCACCACCGCTGCCGACCTCGCCCGCTGCTCCGAGTCCTTTGCCCGCAAGCACCTAGGCGGCGTCGTTGGCGCCCGTTTAATACGCGAGCTGCAGGGCTTCCCCTGCCACCAATTGGCCCCCAGCGAAGACGGCACCCTGGCGCGCAAAAGCATCGCGTGCACCCGCACCTTCGGCCGCCCCCTGCACCGCTTCGACGACCTGCTGGCCGCCGTCGCGGCCTTCACCTCCCGCGCCGCCGAGAAGCTGCGCCACCAAGGTTCCGTGGCCCACGTCCTCACCGTTTTCCTCAGCCAAAACCGCTACGGCAACACCCCGCCCCCGCACACCCGCTCCGCCCAAATCACCCTGCCCGCCGCCACCAGCAACACCCTCGACCTGGTGAGCTACGCCCACGCCATCCTGCTGCGCATCTGGCAGCCCGGCACCATTTACGTCAAAGCCGGCGTCGTTTTCGATGGGTTCGAAGCCGCCGGCCAGCCCCAGCTCAACCTCTTCGAGAAAGCCCCGGAAATCACCCGCCCCCAATCCGCGGCCCTGATGCAACAGCTCGACAAGCTCAACTCACGCTACGGCCGAGCCACCGTCCAGGTAGCTGCCGCCCTCTCACCCAAAGGCCAAACCGCCCCCTGGCAAGGCCAAACCCGACACCGTACCCCCGCCCGCACCACCTCATGGGACGAACTATGGGAAGTAGGCTAGCCCTAGCCAAACACCAAAAAAATGTCATGCTGAGCGTAGCCAAGCATTTCTACTGCAGCAGTAATCCATTACCCAGCACTTACCAACCCCGCCATGCAGCCCGAAACCAACGTCCGATTCCTCCTCGCCGTCAAACTCACTGCTCCCACCCCCGACGCCATCACCTTCACCTTCCAGCGCGACTTCCACGGCCGCGACCTTTATCCCCTCACGGTTCCCAGCCAGCAGCTCCACCTGCTTGGGATGGATGACTTCCTCGAATACGTCGCCGACACCTACCTCGCCCAGCAGCCCGCCGAGGCCTTGCGCGTCACCCGCTCCACCATCTTATTTGCCCTCGTCCACAGCACCTAACCCAGCACTTCAACTGCCCCCCGTGCAGCTCCGCGCCACCGTCGCCAAAGCCGGCGTCATGGCCGATGACGTCGAGCGGGAGTTACGCAGCACTGCTAAATAATTGTTGCCAGACTTCTAATATAAAAGCCCCGAGCACGTGTGTACCCAGGGCTTTTTATTGCAAAATTTCTGCACTTACTGTCGGTGGTCAAGAACCGCAGGTGCTTCTTACTCCGCTCCTAACTGTCCGAATATCCTTTGATAGTCAGCTATTTACACATCCGTACAACGGGTTAAAGTCGCTAATCTGCGCTTGAGCTGCCCACGCCACTAGATTGCGTTGAGCAAAGGTGGGCTCGGAAAACGCGGCCCCTACCTTCTTGAAGCAGAAAAGCCCGCATTGCCAATCAGGCAATGCGGGCTTTTCTGCTATGCGGCAATTCGTTATTGCACATTTACGCTGAACCTTCCATTGGAAACGGTTTTGGTAGCAGCGGAGCTAAGGTGTTGGGCTGTGAATTTGAACGTGCCCTTCATGGTGCCTTTGGTATAACTATCGACCGTAACGGTGCCGCTGCCGTACACCGTTCCGGCTTTAATTCCGGCATAGTACTTTTCCGTAGTGTTGTTTTGGGTGTTCGTCCCCGAGCCATACGTTGCGAAGCTAGCGCTACCAGCCGCCGGACTGGTCAGGTTGTAGGTGCCCACTGCCTTCGGGAATTTTAAACTGATGCCCAGGGAAGGAGCAGGCGCGGGCGGATAGATGGAAGTTCTTACGTAGATGCTATCGGGTAATGGAAATGCAGAAAGGTTTGCGGACCCATCATACACCGAGCCGTCAAGCGTAAAGCGCATGGTTTTCGCGGGAGCTGGAGTGCCGGAGCAGCTCAGAAAGGCATCCAGCAGAAAAGAACCCAGGTAAAAAGTGAGTAGTAATAGACGCATAGCAAATGAGAAAAGGGAGAATCAGGTAAAAATACGAGAACTGGTATCCACTGGCGCCCATCAACGAGCTCAACTCAGACCATACCCGTTCGGTCGCAGACGCTAATTACGGGCTGCTCCGCCATTACCTGAGCCCCGAGCAGCTTCGCGCCGCCGTCGCCAGAGCCGGCGTCATGGCCGACGACGTCGAGCGGGAGCTTCGCAACCGTGCCGCTTAGCTTCCCGTTACAGCCACACCTTTCTATCTATACCTTAAAGAATGCCCTTTCCCCATCGAAAAGGCTTTTCTTTTGCCCGGGCTCGCCATCCCTTCGCACCTTTGCCGTCGGCACCGCTACCTCTTTCTCTTCTCATTGTCCCCAGTTTTCCCTCGGCTTTACTTCGAAAACGCCGTGGGCCGCCTCTACGGGCACCCCGACGGCTACGCGCTGTGCCGGTTCCATACCGGCCCGCGCAAGTTCTCCGAGTTGCAGACGCTACTCACCCAAGTCCGCCGGCTGCTGGAACTCAACCGCTGGAACCGCTTCCTGACCGACCAACGCCTCCTCGCCCCCTATACCCCCGAAGAAGTCGCGTGGATAGTAGACCATTGGCGCAACGCCTCGACCGACCACCCCAATGGGTTGTACGGCGCCGTGGTCATGGCCACCGACGTCTTCACCCGCCTGGCCATGGGCCAGGTGGTGCAGCAGGTTAACTCCGCCGCCGTGCACTTCCGCCGCTTCGAAACCGAAGCGCAAGCCACCGCGTGGCTCCTGCAAGTAGCCTAAACCGCCCGAGCTTCGGCACCGTCTTAACTTCTGCCTGGCCCAGCCGTATTTTTGTAACCTATCCGCCAGCTATGCCAGCCGTAGCCTAGCTCAGTCTAAGCAGCCCGCCGGCACCGTTACCTCTATTATGATTCCACCCGCTACGCCGAAAATATACTTTGAAAACTCGACCGGCCGCGTGCTCGAGCACCCCGACGGCTTCGTCATTTTCCAGTACCACTCCGGCCCGCGCACATTTCACCACCTGCAGGCCCTGCTCACGCACACCCGCAACCTGCTCACGCGCCGCGGGTGGCACCGCATGCTCGGCGACCAGCGCCTGATGGCCCCCTTCACCGAGGAAGAAAGCCTCTGGATAGTAAACCACTGGCTCGACCCCGCCCAGCAAGGCCCCCGCGGCCTCTACGGCGCCATCCTGCTGGCCCCCGACGAGTTCGCCCGCCTTCCCAGCGCCCAGGCCCTGCAGGAAGCCAAAGCCGGGGCCTTGACCTACCGCGTCTTCGCCTCCGAAGAATCGGCCGTGGCGTGGCTGACGCAGGTGGCTTAGCCGCTGCGGGGCTCCCTAGCCCAGCAGCGGACTCAGCCAGCTCATGGCGCCCCCTTCATCGGCAAACAGCTGAATGTCGTACGGCCGCGCCGGGTCTGTGCTGTAGGCCACGTGCTGCTGCAGCTCTGGGTCGGTGCGAAAGGCCGCCGTCAGGGCCGGCGAGTTCAACACCGCCACGCGCAGCCGGCGCGGGCTCAGCTGCGCCACCGCTCCCGGGTAAAACGTCTGGCTCACCCAGGCGCTGCGCTCCACCGCGGCCCTATCCCGGCGGCGCACGTCCAGCAGCCAGTTGGTAAACCCGCTCGCCTCAGCCGCCGCCAGCATCGCGGCATAATCCGCCTGCACCACCGCAAAATCGGCCTGGGTGTGCCAGCGCACCACCATCACCTGCAGGTCCGGGCGAAAGGTAATGGTGCGAGAGGGAAGATTGATGGGGGAATGCATGGCCGCAAAAGTAAGCGGCCCCACCGTCCTTCCGCGCTTCCCTGCAGCAATTCCGCCCGCAACGCCCGCGCCCGGTGCAGATGGGCCTTCACCGAGCCCAGCGGTAGTTGCTGCTGCGTGGCCACTTCCCCGTAACTCAGCGCCTCGAAGTAGCGCAGCCGCACCAAGGTCACGTATTTGGCCGTTTGGAAACCAGGAGTGAATCGGAAGTGGTAGGCATAGAAGTAAGGGAAGGCTAGCCCGCAATCCAGCTTGTCAAGGGACCTGGCTCTTTTTTCTGGCACCCATAGCCGAGTGCAAAAAAAAGCCACCCACAGCATGGATGGCTTTTTTCGGCGTCAGGGGCCCGGGGAACCGTTGCTTATTTCCACAAAAGCCGTCTCCCCCGCTGAGGCCGTTCCCGTACTACGGATAAATAAGCGGCCGGTAGCCAAAGATGCCTCCCGCCAACGTCCCGAAGGCCTTCTCCGCGCCGTTCTACTGGCCCACGACGTCCTTGCCCGGCTCTCGATGGCACAGGTCATGCACGAAGCCAAAGCGTCCGTGCTCTCGTATCAATTCTTCGACACCAAAGCCAAGGCCGTGGCTTGGCTTCGGGAAGTGGCCTAAACGGAGGCCGTGGGCCCGGTTGGCTTTGTTAAGCCTGCTTCCGGGACAGCTCCAGTTCCCGTTCCAGCTCGGCTACCCGGCGCGTGCTGGCTGCCGTGGCCGTGCGGGCCGCCAGGCGCAGCTCTATCTCGTCCATGGCAATGGCGGCCAGGTCCTGCAGCATCCGCTGCTGCTCCTGGTTCAGGTAGCGGGGCCTCTGGTCGATGAGGCAGAACGTGCCCAGGCGGTGGCCGTCGTGCGTGGTCAGGGGCGAAGCGGCGTAAAAGCGCATCCCCATTTCCCCCACCACCATCGGGTTGGTCAGCGTGCGCGGGTCGCTGCGGGCATCTTCCACAATGTAGACGTCCTCCGACAGGATGGCCGAGTCGCACAGTCCCCCGCCCCGGTCAATCTGCTCCGCCTCCAGTCCGTGCAGCGACTTAAACCAAATCCGGTCTTCATCCACCATGCTGATGATGGCAATGGGCATGTTGAACATCTTCGAAGCCAGCGCGGTGAGCCGGTTCATGCTGCCGTCCGGCGGGGTGTCCAGGATGTCGTAGCGCTTCAGCGCCGCCAGCCGGGCGGTTTCGTGTGAGGTATCAGTTGTCATAGCAAAATTGATTAGTGGAAAGGAGTGGAGGGGCCGCAAAAATAATGCGAAACGCGTGCGTGCGGACACGCCGCCTCGCGAAACTATCGCTTTTCGCCCAGGCCAACTAGGCTGCGCTCCCCTAGGACGCCGCCTCATCGGGCATGGTTCATTGCATGCAGGCCCGCCCGCTCCCCCCTGCGCCCTCTATACCGACCACTTACTCAACACGCTAACGCAACCCCAGGCAACAAGCTACCCGGTTCCACGGCAGTTAGCCGGCGCTGACTGGTGGCCCTTCGTTCCCCAGACCCTTGGTAGCAAAACAACAAAGGGACGTCCCCCGGGTTGTGTATTTTGGCCGGTTCACGGTCGCTCCCTTCGCCCTCTTTTTTCTTTTCGCTTAATGGCTACCTCTCATCATCTGCTTGCTTCCAACGAAGCCCAGCGCCTGGCGGCCCTGCAAGCCTACCGCGTCACCGGCGACGCCCCCTTCTTCGATGAGTTTGTGCGCCTCACCGGCAAACTGTTTCAGGTGCCCATTGCCCTGGTTTCATTAGTGGAGGCCGACACCGTCTGGTTTCGCGGCAATTCGGGCCTGAACAAATCCCCCGAGCGGGTACCCCGCAACGAGAGCCTCTGCTCGGTGGCCATCCTGAGCGAGGAAACCACCGTGTTTGAAAACCTGGCCGACCAGCCCTGCACCCTCATCGACCCCACCGCCGTCGGCGACCTCGGCCTGCGCTTCTACGCCGGCTCCCCCCTGCAAACCGCGGGCGGCGCATCCGTGGGCACCCTCTGCGTCATCGACCGCAAGCCCCGCGTGCTGGCCCCCGACGAAACAAGGCTGCTGCGCGAGCTGGCCGACGTGGCCTTGCTGCTGCTCGACCTGCAGGCGGCCCTGGCCAGCACGTCAGCCCCCGCGCCGGCGGCGTTGTGGGCCGACGTGTACACCGCCATCGGCACGTCCCTCAGCCGCCTCGACACTCTGGCCGAGCTTCTGCAGTGGGAAGACGCGCCCGATACAACCGCGGCCCTGTCTTATCAGGTCTCCCGCCGGGAAGAAGCGGCTGTCGTAACCAAAACCCTGCAACAACAGATTCAGGCCGCCATTGAGCAGGTCAAGCGCTAACCCTAACGCGCACCTTAAAGCGGCCTCCCTTTCCCTAAACCAAAACGAGCGGACCCTCTAGTCCGCTCGTTTCTTTTTGCCCCAGCACCAATCATATACCTTCAATTCCCGTATTGCCAACCTCGACCCTATTGCTGCCTCAATGCCACCGCCCGACTCCCTGTCCATCTTTAACGCCCAGCCCGGCGCCACGCTGCTGCTCTCGCCGGACTGGGTGATTCTGGGTGCCAGCGACGACTACCTGGCCGCCACCCTCACCGAGCGGGCCGTCATCGTGGGGCAGTACATCTTCGACGCCTTTCCCGACAACCCCGAAATCCCCGAGGCGGATGGCGTAACCAACGTGCGGGCCTCGCTGGAAACCGTGTTGGCCACCCGCCGGCCCCACGAGATGGCCCCGCAGCACTACGACGTACCCGACCCGGCGCAGCCCGGCCGGTTCGTGGAGCGCCACTGGAAGCCGCGCCACACGCCCGTACTCGACGCCCACGGGCAGGTGCAGTTCATCATTCAGTCCGTGCAGGACATCACGGCCAGCCGCCTGGCCGAGCGGCAGCTGCGCGACAGCCAGGCCGGCGAGCGGGCGGCCCGCGCCGACGCCGCGCAGCAGCGCACCGAAATCCGGCACCTCCTCGAGCAAGCCCCCATGGCCGTGGCCGTGTACCACGGGCCCGAGTTCCGGGTGGAAATGGCCAACGCCACCACGCTGGCCATTTGGGGCCGCCCCCTCGACGCCGTGCTGGGCCGGTCCGTGTTCGAGGTCCTGCCCGAGGCGGCCACGCCCGAGGTCGTGGCCTTGTTCGAGTACGTGTACCGCACCGGCAACCCTTACACGGCGTCCGAGCAAGCCACCCGCATTCACCGCCACGGCCAACTGGAGGACGTGTACTGGAACTTCGCCTTTCTGCCCCAGCACGGGCCAGACGGGCGCATCCGCGGCCTGCTCACCGTCGGCACCGAGGTCACCGAGCAGGTGCGGGCCCGTCAGCAACTCCAGCAGCTCAACCAGGAGCTGGAAACCCGGGTGCAGGCCCGCACGCAGGCCGCGCTGGCCCTGCAAGCCGAGCTGCTGGCCGCCGCGCAGCAGCAGGTGCAGCAGCGCGACACGTTCTACCGGGTGTTCGAGGAAACCCCCGCCGCCATTTGCCTGCAGCGCGGTCCCGACCACCGTTACGAATATGTGAACGCGGCCTATCAGGCGTTTTTCCCCGGCCGCGCGTTTCTCGGCCGCCCGGTGGCCGAGGCCCTGCCCGAAACCGTGGACAGCGGCGTCGTGGCCCTGCTCGACCGCGTCTACCGCACCGGCGAGACCTACTTCGGGGAAGAGCTGCCCCTGCGCGTCGCGCAGCCCGACGGCGAACTCAAGCAGCGGTACTTCACCTTCACGTACCAGGCGTACCGCGAAAACGGCGCAATTGTGGGCATCTCCACCTTCGCCACCGACGTGACCCAGCAGGTGCTGGACCGCCGGCACAACAAAGCCCTGCAAGCCCAGGTGCTGGCCACCACCCAACGCCAGGTCCAGGAGCGCGGCACCCTGTACCAGGTGTTCTCCGAAACCCCCGCCCTTATTTGCATCCTGCGCGGGCCCGAGCACCGCTACGATTACTTCAACGCGGCCTACCAGCAGCAGTTCCCCGGCCGCGAGCTGCCCGGCCGCGCCGTCGCCGAGGCCCTGCCCGAGACGGTGGAGCAGGGCTTCATCACCCTGCTGGACCGCGTCTACCAGACCGGCGAAACCTACTTTGGCCAGGAGCTGGAACTCACCATTGAGGCCACCGCCGGCACCATGGCCCGGTCCGACTACTACAACCTGACCTACCAGGCCTACCGCGAAGACGGCCAAGTGGTGGGCGTGTGCGTCTTTGCCTATGTCGTCACCGAACAGGTGCTCGCCCGCCGGCACAGCGAAGCCCTGCAGGCCGACCTGCTGGTCGCCGCCCAGCAGCAGGCCGACCAGCGCGCGCTGCTCTACCAGATATTCGAGCAAACGCCCGCCGTGGTGGCCCTGCTGCGCGCCCCCGCCCACCGCTACGAGTACGTCAACCCCGCTTATCAGGCCCTCTTCCCTGGCCGCGAGCTGCTGGGTCGGGACGCGGCCGACACCGTCCCGGAAATGGCCGCACAGGGCTACATCGCCTTGCTGGACCAAGTGTACCAGACCGGCGAGACCTACTTCGGGCACGAGCAGCCCTTCGCGGCGCAGCCCGCCCCGGGGCACGAGCCGCGCCCCGGCTATTTTAACTTCACCTACCAGGCCTACCGCGAACGCGGGGAGGTGGCCGGCGTCTCCGTCTTCGCCTTCGACGTCACCGAACAAGTCCTCGCCCGCCAGCAGCGCGAAGCCGAGCGCCAGCAGCTCCACGCTCTGTTCATGGAGGCGCCGGCCCCCCTTGTCATCCTCGACGGCCCCCAGTTGGTGTACCAGCTCGTCAACCCGGCCTACCAGCGCATCTTCCCCGGCCGCGCCCTGCTGGGCAAGCCCCTGCTCGACGCCCTGCCCGAACTGGCCGATGCCCCCCTGCTCCTCGGCCAGTTGCAACGCGTGTACGACACGGGCGAAACCCTCGTGGCCCAGGAGCTGCCGCTGATGCTGGCCCGCCACGACGGGGGCCCCCTGGAGGAAATCTACTGGACCTTCACCTACCAGGCCCGCCGCGACGCCCGGGGCGAAGTGGACGGGGTACTGGTCTTTGCCCACGAAGTCACCGACCAGGTGCAGGCCCGGCGCGTGGTGGAAGAAGGCGGGGCGCAGGCCCGCGCCTTGGCCGCGGAGCTGGCGGCCTCCAACCAGCAGCTCACCCGCACCAACGTCGACCTGGACAATTTTATTTACACGGCCAGCCACGACCTCAAGGCCCCCATCTCCAACATTGAAGGCTTGCTCTACCTGCTGCAGGAAGAACTGCCCGCGGCCGTGGCCCACGACGCCGCCGTGGGCCCCACGCTGACCCGCATGCTGGATGCGGTCGAACGCTTCAAGCGCACCATCGACCACCTCACCGAGGTGTCCAAGCTGCAGAAAGAGCACGCGCCCGCCACCGCCCCGGTCAACCTGGCCGCCGTCATCGAGGACGTGCGGCAGGACCTGGCGCCCTTCCTGCACGCCGCCGGGGCCAAGCTGGTGGTCGACGTGCCGGCCTTGCCCGCCATCGAGTTTTCCGAAAAGAACCTGCGCAGCATCGTCTACAACCTGCTCAGCAACGCCGTCAAGTACCACTCGCCCGACCGCCCGCCCCGCGTCGACGTGCGGGCCCACGTGCGCGACGGCCACACCGTGCTCGAAGTCCACGACAACGGCCTCGGCCTCGCGCCCGCCCACGTGCCCAAGCTCTTCGGCATGTTCCAGCGCTTCCACGACCACGTCGAGGGCACCGGCATCGGCCTCTATATGATTAAGCGCATGGTCGAAAATTCCGGTGGCCGCATCGAGGTGCACTCCCAGCTTGGGGCCGGCACCACCTTCTTTGTGTTCCTGCCCCACGCCGCCAGTACCGACGGCGCCCCCTTCCCAGAATTCGTCCCCTCCTAAGTCCATGGCGTCCATTTCCTGCACCCTGCTCGTTGACGACGACGACACCACGAACTACCTCAACCAAGCCCTGCTCCGGCGCATGGCCGTCAGCGACGAAGTGCTGGTGGCCGTCAATGGCCAGCAAGCCCTCGACCTGTTGCACGCCCACTGCGAGCGGCCCACCTCGTCCACCTGCCCGGCCCTGGTGTTGCTCGACATGAACATGCCGCGCATGAACGGCTTCGAGTTCCTGCAAGCCTACGCGCAGCGGCCCGCATGGGAAAATCCCAAGGTGGTCATCATCATGCTCACCACCTCCCTCAACCCCCACGACGTGGCGCTGATGCAGGGCCTGCCCATCGCCGGCTACCTCACCAAGCCCCTTACCCGCGACAAAGTCAATCAGGTGCTGCAAGAGCACTTTTCACCGAGC
This sequence comes from Hymenobacter sp. B1770, assembly GCF_049896385.1. Taxonomy (NCBI): domain Bacteria; kingdom Pseudomonadati; phylum Bacteroidota; class Cytophagia; order Cytophagales; family Hymenobacteraceae; genus Hymenobacter; species Hymenobacter sp. B1770. Next base: position 42,090 of record NZ_JAFCUF010000008.1, on the reverse strand, counting down.
CCGGCCGCGCAGTAGGTCCGCCGGCAGCTTACTTGCGGTAGCATGCTGCCCGAAGCGTTGGTCCATCCTACGCCCCGGGGTTTGCCGTTGCCTAATCCATCCCCTGCACACTGTTCCCGCCTTATGCCCAAAGCTTCCACCCCCGCCCAGCCTTCTGCTACGCCCGCCCCTGAAAAAAAGGCCGCGCGCCAGAAGCCCGACGCCCCCAAGCCAAAACGCACGACCCCCAGCCCGGCCGATGAGCGCTACCAGCAAAGTCAGGAGCGGTTCCGCACGGTGTTTGAAAACGCCCCGCTCGGCCAGAAAATCATCACCCCCGACCTGGTCATCCGGCAGGCCAACCCGGCCGTGGTCCAGATGTTGGGCTGCGCCAGCGTGAAAGACTTGGTGGGGCGCAAAATCATGGAGTTTTCCCACCCCGACCACCGCGCCGACTGGCAGGACCTGCAAAGACGCCTATGGGAACACAAACTGCCGGCCTTCACGCTTGAAACGTGCATGATACGCCAAGACGGCTCCTCGTTCTGGTGCCAGGTGCACTCGGTGTTGTTTCCCGACGAAGACGGGGAGCTGGGTTACACCATTCTCGAGGATATTTCCGACCGCAAAAACCTGGAGGAAAAGCTCAAGCGCGTCTACGACGCCCAGGAAACCATCCTGCAGCTGGCCACCCACGACCTGAAGGGGCCCATCGCCCACATCGAGCTGCTCACCGACCTGCTCCAGCGCGAAGTGGACAGTCGTGCCGGCCAGGCGCCCCCGCCCCCGGAAATGGTGCACTACCTGGGCCTCATCCGAAGCTCCTGCGCCCACGCCCACGCCCTGCTCGAAGACGTGCTTTACGTGGGCGACCTCGACGAGAACGGCCTGCAGAAGCGCCCCACCGACCTCAGCGCCTACCTCACCACGCAGTTGGACCTGCACCGCCTCGCCGCCCAGGAAAAAGGCATCGCGCTGGCCTTGGACCTGCCCCCCGAGCCTGTGCAGGTCAGCCTGCACCCCGAAAAGTTTGGCCGCGTGCTCGACAACCTGCTGCACAACGCCCTCAAGTTTACGCCCACCGGGGGCACCGTCACCGTGGGCGTCAATGAGCACGAAGGCAAGCTGCGCCTTACGGTGCAGGACACGGGCATCGGCATCCCCGGCAAGCTCCACAACAACCTGTTCGACAAGTTCAACCCCACCCGTCGCGCCGGCCTCAACGGCGAAGTCACCACCGGCCTCGGTCTGTTCATTGCCAAGCAAATCGTCGAGCTCCACGGCGGGGCCATCTGGCTCGAAAGCCGCGAAAAGGAAGGCACCACCTTTTTCATCGAACTGACCTAACCCGTGGGGCACTAGTTTTGCGCCCCGGGGTTAACCCACCCGGCGCCGTCCGGCCCACCTTTCCGGGACCCCGCGCTTCGCTCTGCCCATGATAAAACTCTCTAGCGTGCTGCTGGTCGACGACGACCCGCGCACCAACGACCTCAACGAACGCCTGCTCAAGCAACTCCAGGTCGCCGACCGCTACTTCGCCGCCACCGATGGCACCGATGCCCTGGCGGCCCTGCAAGACCTCGCGGCCGAGGCGCACCCCACCAGTCCGGTGCTGGTCTTGCTCGATGTGAAGATGCCCGGCATGGACGGCATGGCCTTTGTCGAGGCCTACCAGAAACTGCCAGAGGAACGCCAGCAGGCCGTGGTCATCGTCATGCACACCGCCTCCATGAACTCCGTCGACCTCGGCCGCATCGAATCCCTGCCCATTGCCGGCCTCGTCAGCAAGCCCCTCACCAAGGAAAAGCTCGATACCATCCTCAAGCTCCACTTCCAGCGCCAGTTTCGGGCGTAGCCCGCTTCGTTGAACTCAGTTCAGATCCATAAAAAAGCAGGTGCCCTCGCCCTCTCGGCTTTCCACCCACAGCTTACCGCGGTGCCGCTGCACTATCTGGCCGGTGATGAACAGCCCCAGCCCGGTAGCCGCCTCGCCCCCCACGCCGGCCCGGGCCGCGGGGCTAAACTTCTCGAACAGGCCGGGCTGCAGCGCCGCCGGAATGCCAATGCCGTTGTCCTGTACCGTCAGCAGCACGCGGCCTTCTTTTTCCTGCAGCCCCACGGTCACCCGGCCTCCGGCCGGGGTAAACTTCAACGCGTTGCTCACCAAGTTGTCCACTGCCCGCCCAAACAGGTCCCCGTTCAGGTTGGCCGGCTGCGGTGGCAGGGCCAGGGTCAGGTCCAGGCTTTTGTCCTGCGCGGCTAGGTGGTGCACCTGCAGCCGCGCAGCCAGGAAGGCGCCCAGGTCGGTGGGCTCCTTTTCCAGCGGGTGCGCCTCCAGGGAGCCCAGCAGCAGCACGTCGCGGAGCATCTTGTTGGCGTCGGAACAGGCCCGGCGGATAAGGGCCAGGTACTGGGCCGTGTCTTTGGCACTGTCCGTCACAAACGTAGCCGCGTCCACCTGACGCTGCAACAGGTCGGCCAGCAGCTGGATGTTTCCAATGGGCGCTTTCAAATCGTGCGTCACCACGTACAGAATGGTTTCTTGCGCGTCGTGTAGCCGCCTCAGCGACAGTTCCAGGGCCTTGCGGTCGCTGATGTCCTCCAGCTGCGTATAGCCCAGCTCCCCGTCCGGCAAGCGAATCGAGGTGACCTGGCACCAGAACGAAGTTCCGTTTTTGCGTACCAGGCAGGTTTCCAGCGTGAAGCTCGGCAGCTGGTGGCTCTACAGCCGCTCCTGCAAAAATGCCCAGTCCGCTTGGTAATCGGGGTGGGCAAACTCCTGAATTTTGTGCCCGACTAGGTCCGCTTCGCCGGCACAGCCCAGCATCTCCAGCACCGCTCGGTTGGCCTGCCGGATGGTCAGGTCTGGCGTAATGATTTTCTGCCCGAACGGCGAGTTCTCAAACACCGTCCGGAACCGTTCCCGCTGCTGCTCCTGGTCGTCCGACTCGGCCTGGTGCGCCCGCGCCACCACTTGCCCGGCCCCCAGCCGCCGAATTTCTTCGCGCAGGGCCGCGTTTTGCGCTTCCAAGGACAGAATTTTCTCAGCAGGCAGCGACATGGCAGGGGTTAAGTATTGCGCTATGGGCAGGGCGGCGCAAGTTACGGATTGTTAAATCCGTTGTCTAACCCGCACACTGCATTCCCCTCCTACGCCCTCACCGGTGGTCGGCAGCCCCCTGGCCGTTGGCGAGTCGCCCGAAGCAAACGCGCATCGGCCGAACAATCCCGGCTTACCCCCGGTATAAGTCCCTCCGTGCGGTCATTTCCCAGTACGGGTGGCCTGCCTCCCGCTTTTCTTTATGCCCACCCCTTCCCACCTGTTTGCCCCCAACGAGGGCCAGCGTCTGGCTGCCTTGCAAGCCTACCAAGTAGCTGGCGATGCCCCTTTCTTCGACGAGTTCGTGCGCCTCACGGGCAAGCTGTTTCAGGTGCCCATTGCCCTGGTTTCGCTGGTCGAGTCCGATACGGTCTGGTTTCGGGGCAACTCGGGCCTGGAGGGCGTCCCCGAGCGGGTGCCCCGCGACGAGAGCCTGTGCTCGGTGGCCGTTCTCAGCGACGAGACCACCATGTTCATGGACCTGGCCGACCGGCCCTGCACCCTCATCGACCCTACCGCCGTGGGCGCCCTTGGCCTGCGCTTCTACGCCGGTTTTCCCCTGCTCACCACGGCCGGCGAAGCCGTGGGCACCCTGTGCGTCATTGACCGGCAGCCCCGTTTCCTGGAGCCCGAAGAAGCCGTGCTGCTGCGCGAGCTAGCCGACGTGGCCTTGCTGCTGCTCGAGTTGCAGGCTGCCTTGACCGCCACGGCTGCTCCCGCCCCGGCGCTGTGGCCCACCATCTACGTCGCCATTGCCGATTCAATCAGCCGGCTCGACACCCTGGCCGAGCTCCGGAAGTGGGAAGAGACCGCCGACACCCCTGCCGCCCTCAACTACCAGGCCGCACGCCGGGAAGAAGCGTCCATGGTAGCCAAGACCCTGCAAAAGCAAATTCAGGCCGCCATTCAGCACCTCAAGCTCCAATTTTAACCGGCGGCTTGTCACTACCCACTTCTCCGTAAACGAGCGGACCATCTGGTCCGCTCGTTTCGTTTCCACCCTATACCTCAAAATGCGGCCGGTCCTTGAACCCCATTGAGCAACCTCGCCACATGCAAAAGGCCCGCTTTATGAACGGGCCTTTTGCATCTCGTTTGGTGGCCGGGTTAGGGCACAATGGTCACCTGCTTGCTGGTCGTCGATTCCTTGCTGTCGTTTTTAGCAGTCAGCTTAAGCGTGAACTGCCCCACGGCGTTGTACTTGTGCTTGGCCTTGGCCCCGGTCGTACTGAAGCCGTCGCCGAAGTCCCACACATACTGGTCGGCGTCGGTGCTGCAGGCCGCGCTAACCTCCACCTCGTCATTTATTTTGGAGCTGGGCTGGCCTTTTTCAATGGTAAAGCAGGCATCCGGCTTTTTCGAACAGCCGGCCAGCGCCATGCCCGCCAGCAGCAACACCACTGAAGCATTGCGGAGGAATAGGTTTTTCATGAGAAGCAATTGAGAATGGGAATTTGATTGGACAAGTTAAGGCCTCTGTAACAACTACCCGGTCACTTGGCCTTCAGGCCATATCACTTTATTAAGTTGACTGGATTGCCTTAGCCGACTTAATTAAACCAGAAGCCGACTTTAATCAGTTAAAACGTCCAATCTAGTTAGCCATAACCATTGCCTTGTTCTTTTCAAGTGCTGGTACTATTCCCATACGGCCGTTCCTAGCAAAAACGAGCAGACCATCTGGCCCGCTCGTTTCGTTTCCACCCTCAACCTCCAGACGCATCCAGTCTCTGCCACCCTCTATTTCCACCCCGCACCCATCCCCGGCCGCAACCCAGTCCCGCCCTACTCGTTTTCACCGCATCTTCGTTTACCAAAAGTTGCGCGCTGACCAACCGCCTCTCGTTTTGGTTGTCTCACCCCGCCGCTGTTGTCCATGCTTTCTCCCGCCGCTGCCGCCGTTGCCCCCGACTCCGTCCTGTTGCGGGAGCTGCTCGCCGTCTCGCTCACCGGCATCATACTCTACACGCCCGTCTACGACCCAGCCGGCTCGGGTGAAATCGTCGACTTCACGTTCGAGTACCTCAACCCCGTGGCCCAGCGCATGATGGCCATGCCGGAGGTGCCCACCGTCACGCACAACCAGCAATGGCCCCACAGCATCGCCCACGGCACCTTCGCCTTCCACGTCGATGCCTTTGTCAGCGGTGAGCCCCGCGAGTACAACATCAACTACCAGGCCGACGGGTACGACAACTACTACCGCCTGGCCGCCCGCCGCGCCGGCGACGGCCTGCTCGTCAGCTTCACCGACACCGCCGACCAGCCCCGCTCCCCCGTGGAAGAGGCCTTGCGCGCCGCCCAGGCCGCCGAAAAAGCGGCCCGGGCCGATGCCGAGGAGCAGCGGGCCGCGCTCGGCCGCGCCTTCGAGCAGGCCCCGGTTTCCATCGCCATTCTGCGGGGCCCCGAGTTTGTCGTGGAGCTGGCCAACCCCTCGCTCGGCGTGCTGTGGGGCCGTCCGGTCGGGCCGGCGCTCGGCCGCCCCCTGTTCGAAGCACTGCCCGACCTGGCGGGGCAGGGGCTGGAAGAACTGCTAACCCAGGTGCTGCGCACCGGCGAGCCGCTGCTCTTTCAGGAGCGCCCGACGCGGCTGGCCCGCCATCCGGGTGGCCCGCCGACGCTGGGCTACTACAACTTTACCTACCAGCCCCTGCACGACGCGCAGGGGCTCGTCACGGGCCTCATCACGGTGGGCCTGGACGTCACCGAGCAGGTGGTGGCGCGCCAGCAGGTGCAGCAGCTCAACCAGGAACTTGAAGCTCGCGTGCAGGTGCGCACCCGCGAAGCCCTGGCCTTGCAGGCCGACCTGCTGGCCGCGGCCCAGCGCCAGGTGCAAGAGCGGGAGCAGTTTTATCAGATTTTTGCCCAAACCCCGGCCGCCATCTGCGTGCAGCGCGGCCCGAAGCACCGCTACGAATACGTCAACCAAGCTTACCAGGACTTCTTTCCCGGCCGGCAGCTCCTGGGCCGCCCCGTGGCCGAGGCCCTGCCCGAGACCGTGGGCAGCGGCGTGGTGGACCTGCTCGACCAGGTGTACCGCACCGGCGAGACCTACTACGGCTACGAGCTGCCGCTGCTCATCACCCAGCCGGAAGGTCCGCCCAAGCAGATGTACTTCACCTTCACCTACCAGGCCTACCGCGAAAACGGCGAGATTGTTGGCATTTCCACCTTTGCCTACGACGTCGCCGAGCAAGTTCTGGCCCGGCAGCGCCTCGAAGCCTACGCCGCCGAGCTGCAGGAAAGCGAGGCCCGCTTCCGCACCATGGCCGACGCCGCCCCCAACATGGTGTGGGCCGTGCACCCCAATTCGTCCATCCGCTACATCAACCGCGCCTTTCTCGACTTTGTGGGCCTGCGCACCGAGCAGGAGTACATCACCACCGGATGGGGGCCCTACCTTCACCCCGAGGAGTTGGAGCTCACGCAGGGCACCCTGACGCAGGCCATCGCGCAGCGCCAGCCCTACATCCTGGAGCACCGCCTGCTCCGCCACGACGGCCAGTACCGCTGGCTGCTGGCCCAGGGCGCGCCCAGCTACCTGGCCGGCGGCGAACTCTACGGCTACGTGGGCTCGGCTATCGACATTACCGACCTCAAGCAGGCCAACGAGCAGCTGCAGCGCACCAACGTCGACCTCGACAACTTCATCTACACCGCCTCCCACGACCTAAAGCAGCCCATTGCCAACATCGAGGGCTTGTTGCAGGGCGTGCAGCACGCGCTGCCGCCGGCCGGGCGCGTGGGCGAGGTGCCGCGCATGCTCGACCTGATGCAGGGCGCCGTCGAACGCTTTGGCCGCACCATTGCCCACCTCACCGACATCTCCCGCCTGCAGCACGAGTACAACCAGCCGGCCACGGCCGTTCTGTTGGCCCGGGTGGTGCAGGAAGTGCAGCTCGACCTGGCCCCGCTTATCACCCAAACCCAAGCCCGCGTGGCTGTCACCGTTCCGGCGGATGCCACGCTGCACTTCTCCGAAAAAAACCTGCGCTCGGTGGTCTACAACCTGCTCAGCAACGCCCTCATGTACCGCCACCCCGACCGCGCCCCGGCAGTGTCCGTCGCCTACGAAGCCCAGCCCGCCCACCACGTGCTGGCCGTGCGCGACAACGGCCTCGGCCTGGACCTGGCCCGGGACCAGGACATGCTCTTTGGCATGTTCAAGCGCCTGCACCCCCACGTGGAAGGCTCCGGCATCGGCCTGTACATGGTCAAAAAAGTGGTCGAAAACGCCGGCGGCCGCATCGAGGTTGAAAGCACGCTCGGCCAGGGTTCGGTGTTCCGCGTATACGTCCCCCGTTAATCCCTGTGTTCCATCCCCTCGCCGCGCCGCGCCGCCAGGGCCTGCTATGAAGCCATGCCACCCCTTAAAAGCGTCCTCTTGGTCGACGACGACGCGACCACCAACTACCTCAACAAAATACTGCTCACCCGCTTGGACGTGGCCGAGCAGCTGTTCGTGGCCGAGAACGGCCGCGAGGCGCTGGATACCCTCACGCGAGTGTGCGAGGTGCCCACCCTGGACTGCCCGGCCCTGGTTCTGCTCGACATCAACATGCCCGTGATGAACGGCATCGAGTTTCTCGAAGCCTACCAGCAGCTTTCCCTGCCGCAGCGCGAGGCCATTGTCATCGTGCTGCTCACCACCTCGGCAAACCCCCAGGAGCTGGCCCGCGCGCGGCAGCTGCCCATTGCCGGCGTCCTCACCAAGCCCCTCACTCCCCAGAAAGTCCAGCAGGTGCTGCACGAACACTTCGGCCACGCCGCGTCTGCCAATTAACGGGCGGTAGCGGCCTACTTTCCCTTCCAAGGCAGTATACAATCGGTTAAATCCGTATTTGCCTCGCCAATCTCCGGGTATCTACCGCCACGCGGCCGGCGTATTTACCTGGCATGCCCCACCCCTCCCTTGACCCCGTTGCCCAACGCCCCCGCTTGGTGGCGTGGGCCCTCTCCCTGACCGCCAACACGGCCCTTGCGCCCGGCCGCTACGAACGCCAGCTGCTGGCCCGCTACGAGCAGGGGGAATTGACCATCGACCAAGTCCTGGACCTGCTCGACGCCGCCACCTACCAGCTGCTCTACCGCAGCCACGCCACCACTGCCCCGACCCCCGCCGACTTGCAGCACCTGCTCGACCAGGCCCGCGCCCACAACGCCGGGGCCCAGCTCACCGGCCTGTTGGTTTACCGCGACGGCCGCTACGTGCAACTACTCGAAGGCCCCCAGCACGAGGTGCGCGCCCTCTACGCGTGCATTCTGCGCGACCCGCGCCACACCCGCGTCGTTACCCTCAGCGAGGGCCTGGAACCCGCCCGCCTCTTTCCCTCCTGGCGCATGGGCTTGGCCAACGCGGCCCAGCCCGCCGTCACCCGTCTGCTCGATGCCGCGTTGGCCCATGCCCCCTCGCCCGGCCACCCCCTCAACGACTAACTGCTGCCGCAGTTGCTGGACGCTTTCGCCACAAGTCCGGAATTTCTCCTGCCCGAGGTGGCCTAAGCGGCCGCCAGCACGGTCCCCTCAGTGCAGCTCCTCAACAAAGCACGCCCCTTCGCCTTCCCGGCTTTCCACCCACACCTTGCCCCGGTGCAGCTGCACTATCTGGCAGGTGATGCACAGCCCCAGCCCCGTGGCTTGCTCGCGGCCCACGCCGGCGCGGGCCGCGAGCAAGCCACGGGGCTACGTCTTAAAATACCGGCCGCAACAAACCCGTGGTGGCCGTCGCCGCCGGCCAACGGTAATTGTGTTCCGAGGTGGGGTTGAACATGCTGAACCAGGTGCTGGCCGCAGTTCCTGACACGGTGCCAGCCGCCGTAAAGCCCGGCGGCCTCACGGCGCGTGAGCACGCCGGGCTTTACGGCAAACACCTGTGGGCGTTCTACCTGCTACATCCATTGTCGCGCTGCGCGAGCCCAGTCTTTCTACTGCCTGCCCCGCACCCTGCACACCGGTTGTTTTGCTGCCTCCAACCGCTACAATAACCGCGATGCGCCCGTCCCAACCGGCCCCAGTGCCCTAAGCTCGACCAAACCCTTTTCTCCCTTCGCAGTAGAAGCTGACATCATTCTTTTCATTCTTTTCTTCTTCACACCATGGGAAAATACGTCATGCTCATTCACGGAGGGGCCGTTACCACCGACCCTTCTTCTATTACCCCCGAAAAGGAAGCAGCCCTGAAAGAAGGCCTGGAAGCTGCCTTGCAGGGCGGGTGGGAAATCCTGAACCGCGGGGGCACCGCCCTCGACGCCGTCGAAGCGGCCGTGATGAGCATGGAAAACAACGAGCTGTTCAACGCCGGCCGGGGCGGCATGTTCACCCTCAACGGCGACGTGGAAACCGAGTCGTCCATCATGGACGGCGCCACCCTGCGGGGCGGCGCGGTGAGTGGCCTTAAGTTCATCAAAAATCCCGTGGCTCTGGCCCGCCTCGTGATGGAAAAGTGCAAGCACACCTTCCTCACCGCCGAGGGCGCCCACGAGTTTGCCCTGGCCCAGGGCCTAACGCTGCAGGACCCGAGCTACTTCAAAACCGATGAGCAGCGCGAGGAATGGTTGGAAATTTTGCAGGATGCGGAAAAGAAAAGCGCTAATGGCCACGACACCGTGGGCGCCGTGGCCCTCGACCAGCACGGCAACCTTGCCTGCGCCACCTCCACCGGCGGCATCGAAGGCAAGCTGCGCGGCCGCGTGGGCGACAGCTGCATCTACGGCGGCGGCTCCTACGCCAACAACGAGGTGTGCGCCGCCTCCTGTACCGGCGACGGCGAAATCATCATGCTCGCCGCCTGCGCCCACGAGGTGTACGCCCTGCGCAAGTACCAGAAGCTCTCGATTGAAAAGGCCGCCCGCGGCGCCGTGGAGGTGTACGCTGACAAGCTGCAGGGCGACCGCGGCATCATCGCCCTCGACCCCGAGGGCAACATCGCCCTCGAATCCAACACCAACGTCTTCCGCCGGGCCTACCGCGTCGAGGAAGAAGAGCCCTTTGTGGACATCTGGATGAAGAAGTAAGCCCGCCTCACGAAAGCCCGCGGTGCGCTCCTGCTACGCCGATACACGCGAGGGAAGGGGCCGCTCCCTGCCTTGCCAGACTACCCGCCGACGCCCTGCGTAATTATACAGACGCGCCTGCAGTAAGTACGTAAATTAAGCCGGCAGCCATCTTTTGCTTGTCCTCTAACTGGACTATTAACGTTTAGAGACCGCGCCCCGGGCCTTGTGTCGGGGGCGCGGTCTCTCTTTTTCTTCACCCCCATAAAAGGTGCGCCAAACGCATCCCGCCCTGCCCAGCAAGCCGACCCCCGAATTGTGAAGAAAACCCGTCGCGCCAACGCAGCTTACGCCTCCTCCGGCGGGCTGTTTGCGGCTTGGGACGAAGCCTACCTGCACCGGCCGGGCCCTACGTCCCAAGCCGCGCGGGCCCTGGAGTTTGGTCGCCCCGACCTATAAGGCGGCGGCGCTTTCCCGGCCAGCCCGGCGTATGCCGTCGGCGCCACCCGCAACCCAATGATGGCCAGCGCACAACCGCTGGCTAACACCTTACCAAAACGCTTTCCTTACATGCCCACCCGTACCCCAAAAGGCCGGCTGCTGCTCATCGGCGGCCACGAACAGCGCCAAACGCCCCAAGAAGGCGATGCCCCCGAACAAGCCCCCGACTTCATTCTCCAGCGCTTCGTCAACGAGCTCGCCACGAAGAACACCGTCCTGGTCATCCCCACCGCCTCCGAGGAGCCCGCCGCGGCCGCCGAGGAGTACGTCACCTTATTCACCGAGCTGGGGATTAAACACGTCGAAGTGCTGGACATCCAGCACCGCGAGCAAGCCAACCACCCCGACACGCTGGCCCTGCTCGACCGGGCCAGCGGCGTCATGTTCACCGGCGGCGACCAGCTGCGCCTCACGGCCCTGCTCGGCGGCACCGCGTTTCTGCTCCGCCTGCGCGAGCGCTACCAGCAAGAGCACTTCGTCATCGCCGGCACCAGTGCGGGCGCAGCGGCCATGTCCACGGCCATGATTTACCAGGGCCGCAACGACGCGGGCTTTCGCAAAGACGAAATCCACCTCTCGGCCGGCTTGCAGCTGCTGCCCGACACGGCCATCGACACCCACTTCGTCACCCGCGGCCGCATCGTGCGCATGGCCCAGATTATCGCCGCCAACCCCGGCTGCCTGGGCATCGGCCTCGAAGAAGACACGGCCATCCTCGTCACCAAGGGCCGCGAGTTCGAAGTTCTCGGCAACGGCATCGTCGTGCTCGTCGACGGCCTGAGCTGCACCGGCAACACCCTGCCCCAGGTCAAGCCCGGCGAGGTCTTCTCCATCCGCGACCTGCGCGTGCACCTGCTCTCCCGCGGCGAATGCTACTGCCTGCCCGAACAAATGGCGGCCGGGCTGTAGCAGTCGACACACGCCCCCATATGTTGCCCCAACCGGTCGCTTGTAAAGGCCTCTATTCTCCAACCAAAACGAGCGGACCATCTGGTCCGCTCGTTTCCATTTCACCCTACACCTCAAAGTGTGGCCGGTCCTTAAACCCCGGCCAGTCGCCGCCCCATCTTACCCGCGCATCGGCTGCCTTCATCAGCCGGGCAAACTTGCTCAGCAGCAACCCCGACCACGACACCTCCCCATCGGCCAGCAGAAATGCCACGTCCAGCGCCCGCGACGGCCATCGGTTGTGCTTCGACTCGCCGCCGCGCTTGTACGTCACAATCGGCCCCGGCTTGGTACGCCCCTGCGCATACAGCTCTTCCTGACGCGCCGGGTTCCGGTAGCACTCCGTCACAATGGGCACCCCGGCCAGCCGCAGCACCGGGTCACCCATCCACTGCGCCAACGCCTGCGCATACGCCGAGCCTAAGCTTGGTTCCGCCTGCGCCAGCCGCGCCACCTGAATGCGCTGCTGCACGCTACTCAGCCTGGGCACCACCCGCACCGGTGCCACCGCGGGGCCCACCAGTCTAGTCGTTTCCATTGCCAGACTTTCCCGCCAAGGGAGCTACAGATTCACCGGCCGCAGCAGCTTCAGCCACGGCTACCACGCCATCCGCCGGCAGTTTTACCACCGCCTCCGGACGCTGCAATGCCTTCCGAACCGTCGCCCAGATGGTCACCAAAGCCACCAGCGCCTGTATAATCAGGTGCCCGTATTGCTCAACCTTGTCTGGGTCCGGCGGTACCAATCCCTGACTAGCCAGCTGGCCTACCAAAGCCGTGACCATGATGTGGGCAAAGTGCCCTGTTTTCGTGCTACTGAACATGACGTTAAATTGTGTTACAATGTTTGTTATTGTTACAAACATACGTATCAAATAGTAACACCGTTCAAACAAAACCAATAAGCAATATTGCACTATTTAGGGCAGCCCCTTCGGGTCGGGCTGTCCGCCACTTCGCTTCGCTCCGGCCCTGCGGTCAGCCTCCCGCTGGTCGGCTTGGCTCCCATCCCTGCTGCACCTCCTGCTCCGCCAACCGCACGGCCAGCCGTTAGTTGCGCTGTCCTTCGGTTGCCAATCCGTAAAGTCGCCGCCTTCCGTTGGTCGGCACCTCCGATACGGGGCCCCGGCGGCCTCCCCACATGGCTCAACCGCTCCGCCAACCCGCTGACTCCAGCGCCGCCAGCCCTCCAGGGCAGGCCACGCTTCCGGCCCTCCCAAACCATCCCGCCGGCTCAGCACCTCCACTCCGCTCAGCCGCCAAAGCCGGGCTGCTGCGTTCCAGTCCCCGGTCTCTTGCCTGCTCCCTGACGCCCGCCTACCGCGTCAGCGGCCCCGCAGCCCGGCCACCAAACCACGAACCACCCCACGCCAGGCAGCGTGTCCGCCCCCACCCGAACCAGTCACCCCGGGGCCAGCCGTCGCCTCCATTCCCTACGCTCCCTCCGCCACGCTGCGCTACGTCCGCTCGTTGCTTCAGCTACGCCTGCGCTCCTCTCTCCCTACGCTTGCCAGGCTCCGGTCGCTCCGGTCATTGCGTCGCCGTCCCGCCCCTCTCCCCACCGCACCAAGCGGCCCGCTTCGCAGAGTGTCCGTTGGGGGCAGCCCCCCAAACCCCCGTTCATCATGCCCCGGCTAACGCCGTGTCATCCTCCTTGGGCCCACCCGCACCAGTCCCGCCCCTCGCCCTCACAAGGCGCCCTCCGGGCCGCGTCCATTGGTGGCTGGCCGCCCCCAAACCCCTGCCAATAGGCATTTAAGCATGTCCAAGTCGGCCACAGCCGGTAGCCAGGCCATTTATTGCACTTTTATCATTAAATGGGCAAGCAAAAAAGCCACAAAACCGACCAAACATTTGTTACATCATGTTTGAATTGCAAACATTTGTTTGTATCTTTAGGTAGCAAGTCGGGAAAGGCCCGGCTGCCCGCCCTACCCGGAGGCCTACGGCGCGGGGCACCTCACGGCTAACCCATACAGCCATGCTCACCCCATTCCAGTTTTCTCAGCTCGCCGCCACCGCCTGGTGCGGCCCAGCCCTCACCTGTCACTTCGCCGGCGTGCAGCGCTACGTGGCCAGCAGCGGCTACACCACCGAAAGCTACCAGGTCAGCTACCACGCTGGCGCAACCCAGGAGCAGGTTTACCAGGGCAGCGCCCCCTGCCCTTTTGAGGCCATCCTCCAGGCCGTGGCCGCCTTCGCCCAGCGGTGCACCGTTCCGCTACTCGGGGCCACCGTGCAGGGCCACGCTGCCCGCATTGTGTCCGCCGCAGAGCAGGCCTTTAGCGGGGCACCCACCCCGGCGCCCGTTCTAGTGCCGGAGGTAGTCTGCGCCGTGTGCAGCGAGGGCCGCGATGCCCTCGGCCAGTGCCGCTGCTGCTATGTGCCAGCCCCTCACCTAGTCGCCAGTGCAGCCTAGTGCTACCCGGCAGGCCGTTCCCGCAGTGGGGGCGGCCCTGCCCCCGGCACACCAGCTGGCCCGCGCCCAGTCGGCCTACGCCGCCGCCAAAGAAGCCCGTTGGGCGCTGCGCGATAACTACGCCGATGCCCGCCGCCCCGGCCGCTTCGTCCGGCTTCGGGCCACAGTTGCCGCCGTGCAGGCCACCCGCGCCGCTTTTGCTGCCGCCTCCGCAGTGTACCACGCCAGTCCCCACGCCGCCGCGCTCCGGGCCGCTAGCTCCGTCATCCTCACCTGTCAGCCATGCCCCCCACCCTCACCCCCAGCATTGCTCAGGTTGCCGCGGCCTGCTTCCCTGTGCCCGGCGCTCAGTTCAGCGGCTACGCCTTCGCCCGCGGCACCCGTTTCAATTGCCAGTTCGACGTGCCCAGCCCCAGCACCGGGGCCGTGGTGGCCCACTTCCGGGGCACCGGCGCCACACCATTTGAGGCCATAGCCGCCGCCGTGCAGCGCCCAAATGCTTGAAGCGCATTTTCCACGCCAGCGCCCACGCCTTCCCCCATTTCTAGCCACCAGGGGCCGCCTAACCGGGCGGCCCCACTAGCTCACCTCATCATGCCCAAAACTGCTACTTCCTATCAGCCCCATTTGCTCGACCCACACAGCGCACAGCCACAGCCAGTCAGCCCTGCCAATGGCAAGAGCTTCAAGCTGGCCGAATTGTACCAGCTGCTCGATTGCCAAACCGTCGACGTGGTACGCCTCAGCCCCGAGCTCATTCTCATCATCGACGACGAGGGCAAGTTCCGCCACCCTGCCTACCTCAACCTCATTGCCACCTTCCTCTGGTACCAGCACCAGCCCGAGGCGCGCGGCCAGGACTCCATTGTGGGCCGCGCCATCCTCTGCCACGACAAGCATTTCCGCTAACCGGCGCAGGGGCCGGCCAATAACTGGCCCCACTTTTTTTCACTCCCAACAACCCTTTCCACTTATGGCAACTGCCACCACCAAGCAAGCCGCCGCCAAGGCCGCACCCACCGCTCAGGCTACCGAGCTAACCCTCACCCCCAGCACCCGCCCCGCTTACCTCGTCGCCGGCGTCGACGAAAGCACCGGCGAAGAAACCTGGTCGAACCGCTTCCGCTACCTGCCCGGCCACCCGCGCCAGGTGCGTTTCGACGCCAAGGCCGGCCAGTTCAATATCAACGGCGCCGTACCGCTCGGCAATTCGCTTTACTTCATTCCGCTGGCCTGGCGCGTATTCCAGGACGACATTCTGAACATGGGCCGCAAGCTGTGGACCGAGCTATTCTTCGCCGACGACAAAGGCGCCATCTGCGCCGTGCTTTTCCACGGCTACAGCGTTGAAAACCTCTACCGCCTCATCGAGCCGCTGTTCTACGACGACCTGACCCTGGCCGACGTGACGGTGAAGGTCACCACCGAGAAGAAGCAGACCACCAAGGAAGGCAAGACGGCCACCTACTACATCGCCCAGTTCAGCTACGACGCCGCTGACGCGGCCGAAGTAGCCGCCCGCCGCGACTACGCCCGCGACTTCCCCATCTGGCGCGCCGAAACCTACACCAGGGCCGCTGACCTGCGCATCCAGCACGGCTACACCGTGCCCGCCGAGGACGGCCCCGAACCAGCTGCCGCAGCCACCGCACTGCCCATGGCAGCCTAGCCGCACCGCCCACCAGCCGCCTGCTTCATTCCGGAGTGGGCGGCCCCAGCGGGTCGATAATAAACTCAATTCTAGCCCTAATTGTAATTCCTGGCTTCTAATTCTACTCACCCATGTTTCACGCCCTTACCCATCACCCCGACCTGACGCAGGCTCAGCACCGCGCCCTGCCTCAGGTTAGCAACACCGACCTAAGCGCCCTCAAAAACGAGCTGTTGGGCCAGCCCCGCCAGCTCAACCCAGTGGCCCTAGCCTACGGCAGCCACTTTCACACCGCCGTGCTGGAACCTTCGCACTACCAGCGCACCGATGAACGCGGCATCCGATGGGCCGACCTGGAAACGCTAGCCCGCCAAGTGCGCCGCCAACGCTACTGCCGCGACTTACTCTACCGCGGCCAAGCCGAGCAGTCCTACACTGCTACCCATACCGCCACTGGGGTAGGAGTAAAGCTGCGCCCCGACCTGTTGGTGCGCAGCCGCGCCGGCCGCCAGCTCACGCTCGTCGACTTCAAAACCACCAGCAGCCCCAACCTTGCCCACTTCCTGACCACCATCGTGAAGTACGACTACGACCGCCAAGCCGCCCTCTACCTTGACGTGTTCGGGGCCACCCGCTTCCTCATCATCGGGGTGCAGAAGAAAGCCCCGCACGAGGTTTGGCTGTTCGATGCCACCGCCGCTCCCGGATTCATCGAGCAAGGCCGCAAGAAATACAGCACGCTGCTACGCCATGCAGCCCGTGCCCTCCCGTCGCGGGCCTTAGTAATGGCCATATTCTAAAGGAATTAGGTTGCGCTCTGCCTCTGTGGTTTACCCACATACTTAGTCCGAGAATGTATCGCTGAGCTGCCGCGGCTGGACAACCTCGATGCTCCCTGGCAGGGCGGCCACCGCAGCGGGTGCTACGGCAAAGCGCTCCGCTGCGTGCGCCTTGCCAGCCGCCTTACCTTCTGCTTCGGCTAGCTGCGTAAGCTTCGTCAACACCCGCTCGGTTCCGCCAAACTGAAAGCCAGTCTGCGAAGCGTAGGCTTGCGAAGCAGCTACTTTCGCCGCCAGTGCAGCTGCCGTTAGGGGAAAGGCTACCTCGGCAAGACCGGCGGGTAGCTCCGGTGCGGGTTGGGCATCGGGCTGGCGGATGATATAAGGGGTGTCGCGGTACCAGAGCACCGGCAGAGACGGCGGCACCACCGCGCACAACGCCTGCATGACCTGGCGGTGGTCGACGTGCAGCCCAAGGCCTTGCGGGGCAAAAACCAGCTTTGGGGCAGTGGCCGACAGCTCTGCTGCTAACAACGGCACCAGCGCCTGACTAACCGCGTCGGTGGGCAGCAGGTCGGTAAACAAGGCTGCCGGGCTGTGGTAGCCGCGGTGCGGCGCTTCGGGCAGGTCCAGCCAGCGTGCTTTCGCTGCGCCCAAGTGATGCCCCGCGCGGGTATCTTCTTGGCGGCGCAGCGCGAGGTAATCCACCTCTGGCCCAAACCCCTTATCGGTTTGGCAGGCCAGCGCAAAGCCCGTAGGGTTGGGCACCGAGCGGGTAAACACTGTAAGGAGTATGCACTGCCAGCCTGCCTGAGCCAGCGTGGCGAACGTGCCGCCGCAGGAAAAAGCCACGTCGTCCAGGTGGGGCGAAATAAATAAGGCAACAGGCATAGCGCGATGATTTATCGTTGGTTATTGCGGAGGGTCGCCGAAGCCGTGGGCCATAAGGCAGTTGCCTACGGGATGAGATAGGGCACATCAATTCGAGTTATTCACTACAGCAAATGCGGGGCTTCGCGGTAGCGGCAGGGCTCGGGCCCGACCAGGTCTTCGGCCCAGTCCAGGTCGGGCGCGGTGCCGGCGAGCTGCCGGTAGATGCCATCAATCTGACGGCCAATGAGGGGCCAAGCGTAAGTAGTACGCACCTCGTGCAGCGCGACGGTGGCCAGGCGGGCGCGCAGGGCTTCGTCGTCGAGCACGCGGACCAGGGCCGCGGTGAGGGCAGCCACGTCGCCGGGCGGCACTAGCAGGCCGTTGTCGTCGTGGCGCAGGCAGTCCACCACGCCCACCGCTTCGGCTGCCACGCAGGGCAGGCCGCTGGCCATGGCTTCGAGCAAGGTGTTGGAAAAGCCCTCGGCGTAGGTCGGCGACACGAACACATCGGCCCGGTGGTACACCTGCGGCACTTGGTCGTAGTCGACGTAACCCGCCAGCTCCACCTGGGCCTGCCAGGGCGCGGACGCCACCCGGCGGCGCACCTCCTCCAGGTCGGGGCCGATACCGGAAATGAGCAGGCGCAGCCCGGGCCGGGCCGGAGCCAATTGGGCAAAGGCGTCGAGCAAATCCAGCACGCCCTTGCGCCGGTCCACGCGGCCGTGGTAGAGCAGCGTGGGGTGCATCGCCTCGACCCACTGCCCGGCCTGCCAGCCCGCACGCGGCTGAAAGCGCTGCACCTCGACGGCGCCGGGTACCAGCGTGAAGCGGCCAGCCGCGGTGCCATGGTGGCCGATAACCTCGTCGGCAAAACTCTGGCAGCCGATGAGCACCGCACCCGCGTGGTCCAGCACCCTGCGGATGGCCCGCTGGTGCGTGCCGCAGCAGTCCACGCCCACCCAGTGCCCGTCGCCGCCCTGGATGCTGACGACGTTGGGTACGCCCAGCCGGCGGCTCAGGTGCAGGGCCGCCAGTCCGGGTGGGTAGCCGTACTGGGCGTGCAGCAGGTCGAAGGGCTGGGCGGCGTGCCGGCGCTCCACCGTGTCGATGATGGCCTGGATGTCGTCTTCGAACCGGCCCCCGGCTTGTTCGCCGAGGGCTTCGAGGCCTATTACGTGCACGCCCGGCACGGGCGGCGGGGGCCCGCCGCCGTACACGCCGCGGCCGAGGGCATCGCCCCGGTACTGCGACACCATCGTGACGTCGTGACCCAGCGCCACCAACTCGCGCAGCAGGTTTTGGGCGTACACGCTCATGCCCGAAATCGCCGGAAAGTAGCGGCGGGAAATAAAGCAGATTCTCACGCAGTAGGCAGTTGAAGGTGGTGCTCGGCCTGGCGCAGGTAAGCCAGGGCTTGCGGAATCATCAGGTGCGCACGGGGCGACTCGCGTGAGAGCTCCACGCACACCAGCCCTGGAAACCGGATGGCGTGCAGGGCCTGCAGCACGGCGGGCACGTCCATGTCGCCTTCGCCAAAGGGCAGGTGCTCGTGCATGCCGCGGCGCATGTCTTCGAGGGCTACGGTACCAATCTGCGGGGCAAACTCGTGCACGGCGGCGGCGGGCTCCCGCTCGCCGGTCACCAGCAGGTGGCCGGTGTCCAGGGCCAGGCGTAGGCCCGGCACGGCGGCTTGCACGCGCCGGTAGTCGTCCACGGTTTCGACCAGCATACCCGGCTCCGGCTCCAGCGAAGCCACCACGCCACGCTCCCGGGCGGCGGCTTCCACTTGGCGCACCCCTTCCAGCAGCCAGTCCCAGGCTTGCGCCGACGCCACGCCCGCCTGCGGCACACCGGCCCAGAACGACACCGTTTCGCCCTGGCAGGCGGCGCACACGTCGAGGCAGCGAGTGAGAAACTCCACCCGTTGCACCCGGCCGGCGGCGCTGGGCGCTAGCAGCGTGGGCTCGTGCTTCTGGCGCGGGTCGAGCAGGTAGCGGGCTCCCGTTTCGATAACTAATCCTAGATTCAACTCACGCAGACGGCTGGCCAATTGCGCATTACGGCCCGCGAAGTCCGGCGCAAACGGGTCGTGGTGGTGGTGGTCGAGGGTGAGGGCCACGCCGTCGTAGCCGGCTTCGGCAATAAGCACCAGGGCATCATCGAGGCGGTGGTTGGCGGCCCCGTTGGTGTTATAAGCGTAGCGCAACCGGTGGAGACCAGCAACAGGTGGAAGTACAGACTCAGACATGGGCGGGCTCGGGAGCAGATTCAGGGGTGCTGAAATAGTAGACGTGGCGCTCGGGCTCGCGGTACAGCGCGTACAGCTCGCCCACCAGCTCGCGGGCCAGCTGGGGCTTGAACCAGGCTGGCCCGCCGAGAGCAGCTTCGTCGGCCGCGGGCAAGGGCACGCGCTGGGCCCCGGGGGGCGGCGCACCCAGCCCCACCAGCGGACTGTGCCGGGCCAGCAGCTTGGTTAGGTTGCGGCGGCCGAGGCGGTCGTAGGTCATGGTTTCCACTTCCAGCTCGGGCACTACCGCCTTAAGGGTGCGCACCGGGCCGCTGGGGTCGGTAAACTCCACGTAGTAAATGGACAAGCCTGCTGACGAGAGGCGTTCGTGGACCACGCGCAACAGGTCGGCGGGGGTAGCCAAGGAGTTGAATGGCACGGTGGGCAGCTCAGAGAATTTTACCGTGCGCTTCACGCCAAACACCGAATCTTTCACCCGCGCAAACAACTCAACCGGACTCAAATCGAGCCACTGGCGCATGGCGGCGGCGGCGCGGGGCTCCTGGTTGGCCAGCACGGGCGGGTCCTGCCGCACGTTGGCCAGGTATGCGGGCGCTACGGTTTCCAGCCAAGCCAGGTCGCCGTGCTCGAAGCGCTTGCGCACCCGGCTCGAGGCAAATTCCCGCAGGGCCTTGGCCAAGGCCACTTCGCGGTCGGGGTGGGCAGCCTCGCCGCAGCCGGTGAGCATTAACGCGTGCGGTACTTTATTCAAGTCTCGTTCGTAGCCAACTACATACAAACTCGTAATACCAAAGTCCGTGGAGGCCAGCTTCACCTGCATTTCGAGCCCGGCCATGTCGTACTGACGCAGCAGCTCGCGGGTGGCGGGGTCCTGCACCTCGTCGAGCTCGATGCGTACGCCCTGGTCGAGGGCGCGGTAGCTGATGGCGTTGCCGTCGCGCTGCAACAGTTCGAGCAAACCGTGCGACAAGGCCCGCTCCAGCGACTCGCCCGCACCCATGCCGTTGGTGATGGGCGTATACAGCCACTCGTGCTGCTCCTGCCCGTGCCAGTCGCCGGGCCAGGTGGCGGCCGTTTCGATGGGCACCCAGATGATGTCGCCCGCCGGGTAAGTGCGCGCCTGCGTCCACAGCAGCTCGGTGTCGAGTGTGTACGGCGTGCCCACCGGCAGCCGGTCGCGCAGGGGGTCGAGGCAGGCTGCGCCTTCCGTTTGCAGCTGCCGGTAGGAAGCGCGGCGCCGCGGCATTTGGGTCAGGTACAGGTTCACAAAGGTTTCCTCGGTGATTTCGCCGTAGGCCCCCGTGCGGGCCTGCGCGTCGGTGGCGCCGTAACCCGTGCCGGTGCTCATGCCGCCGGGCAGCCACTGGGCCAGGCTCCACACGGGCACGCCGAGGTAGTCGAGGCTGGTGAGCGGGATTTCGTACACCGGGGCGGGCGGCAAAGCGCTTTTGTACAAAGCAACGGCGGCGGGGTCGGGCTGGGGCTGGAGCATGGGGAAAGAAGGTAACTGGAGAAAATCGGCGAACGGACGCCCGGCCAGCTGGGCAGTAAATAGCTGCGCGGCCGCGGCCTTGCCGCCGCCGGCTACTGGCTCCCAGGGCGTGAGCACGCCGTCGAAATCCAGGGGCAGCAGCACGGCCTGGTAGTGGCGCACGTCGCCGTGCGAGAGGGGAATGTGGGCATCGTAGGCCCGGTGGGTGCTGATGTGGGTAGCGCGGCCTAGCCCGTCGAGCTTGAACTTAAGGGCGTCGCCGCAGCACAGCAGCCGGCGCTCGGGTAGGTGCAGCACGGCATGGCCGGGCGTGTGGCGGCCGGTGTGGTAGAGCACGGCGCCGGGGTGCAGCTCTGCGTGGTCCTCATAAGGCCAGCTCACCCGAAAAGCTTGGCAGAAAGGCAACTCCTCCTGCTGCATCACTACCTCGGGCGCAAAAGCCTCCACCAGCTGCCACAAGGCCCCGAACACGTGGCAGTGCGAGGCCGACAGGTAGCGAATGCCGCCCAGTGTGCGGATGAAGTCCAGCGCCGCCGCGTCGTAGTAACCGGCGCCTTCGAAGGCCACATTGCCGTGCTCAGTATCCACAATCAGGTAGCCGCGTGGTCCGATGCCCACCTGGGGCTCGTTCCAAAACTGCCAGATGCCGGGCAGCACCTCGGCCCACCGCACCGCCACCCGCCCGGCCACTTCGGCCAGGGTGCTGAATTGCCAACCCGTCGGCGGCAGCGGGTGGCGGTAGTCGCGGCACACCGGGCAGTCGGGCGGGCCCGGCGCAAAGTAGCGCTGCCAGAAACCGCAGTTTTCGCAGACGTAGTGGGGCATTCGGCAAGTCAATGATTAAGATTGAAACGGCTACTTCCACCACCTGCCTCACCCGGCCGCTGGCTGCTCTACCGGCCGCTCGGCGCTGCGGGCCGCCGCGTCGAGCAGGTGCATGGTGTGCAAATCTTGGGCGGCGGAAAAGGGAAACGGCTGCCCGCTGCGCACGGCCTCCGCAAAGGCCTCTACCTGGCGCTGAAAAGGCGAGGCGTGGGGGTCGAAAGCAACTTCTTCCACCCAGCCGTCCGGATGGGTCAGCGTGAGCGAGCCGCCGGGGGTTTGGCCCATGGTGTTCAGGGCCAGGGCCCGGCCCCGGTCTCCGATGACTTCCAGGGTGCGGCGCGGAAAAGAGTCGGGGCAGTTGTAGGCCACGGCCTGGGTAAACAGCACGCCGCTGGCCGTGCGCCCGATGAGCACAGCCCCGTCATCCACGGCGTAGCCGTGAACGCGCTGCTGCGTGAGGGCAGCCACGTCCGTGAGCGGCTCGTCCAGCAGCGTTTGCACCAAATCCAGGCCGTGCGGGGCCAGGTCTATCATGGCGCCGCCACCGGCTTGCTCGGCCAAAATACGCCAGTTCTGATAGGTGCCTTGGTCGGTTTCGGGGGCCCAGTCGGCGGGCGTCCAGCAGGCATAATGAATACGCACGCACGTCACGCGGCCCAGCCGGCCGGCCCGAATCAGCTCGCGCAGCCGCACGTGGGCCGGGTGGAAGCGCTGGTCGAAGGCGGTGGCAAGCAGCGTGCCGGCTGCTTCGGCCGCCGCCACCATGCCGGCGGCCTCAGCAGAGTTGCGGGCCAGGGGCTTTTCGCACAGCACCGGCAGTCCAGCGGCGGCCAGCGCCTGCACTAGGTGGGCATGGTGGACATTGGGCGTGGCCACGTACACGGCCTGCAGGCCCGGTGTCTGCACAAAATCGGCGAGGTGGGTAGTGCGCAGCAGCGCGGTGTCGGTGGGCTGCACGGCGGCCAGGGCCTGCTCGTTCACATCGCAAAGCGCCACCAACCGGCCGTTAGCGGAAGCCGCAATGGCGGGCGCCACATAGTCGCGGGCCACCCAGCCGCAGCCGACAATCCCCCAGCCAACCGATTCTGCTTGATTTACAGACATAAGTCCTAAAAAATAAGTATCAACCTACACCAAGCCCTAAAGCAAGCGGGCGGGACTTAACGTAGCAACCTGATTCATGAATCGATGGGAAGCAGCCCGGCGGCGGCCAGGACCTGCCAGTGAAACTGCTGGGTGAAGCCCGCGTGCACGATGTTTAAATCATCCAAGGCCTGGTGCAACCGAAACTGGGCGCTCTGGTCATGCCAAGCCATTTCCAGCACCCGGTCCAGAACATCGGCGGCGTGAAAAGCCTGGGCAGCCGGCTCGTCGAGCGCACGGGTGCGGCCGAGAGCCGCCTCCACCTCCGGCTGCAGCGCGGCGGGCAGCTGTTGCACCGCCTGCTGAGTGGCCGCCGTCATCAAACCTGTTAAGTGCTCCCCAAGCAATTCGTCGCCTGCATAGCCGGGGTCGGGCAGCACGGCATTGTGCAGGTGGTGGGCCAGGCCAGTCAGGAAGGCCGCGCCGGGCTCGGCCCCGAAGTAGGGGCTGAGCAGCACCGCGTACACGGCCACCAGGGCACAGTGGTCGGCGTGGCTTTCGGGCGGCCACAGCATAATGCGCGAGCGGCTGGGGTGCGTAGCCCCCGCCCGCGGCTGTTGCGCCAGCTGCGCCACAAACGCCGGCAGCCGGCCCGGTTGCAACTCGGCGGCCCCCGCCAGTGGCACCAGCTGCGCCACCAAGGCCAAGTCCAGGGGCTGGGCCGCCCCGCGCAACGCTTGCTGCAGCACTTGCGCCGCGGCCTCCTCGTCTAAGCCCAGTGTACGGAGCAACTGTTCGTTGTAGCCGGGCAGGCGCACGCCGATTAAAGCGCGCGCTGTTTGCCGAAGCGCCACCGCCGTGGGAGCCTCGCCGGCCACCAGCGCCGCCCAGGCCCCGGCAAAAAGCTGCTCGGCCAGCGAGCCGTCGCGGCCGGCTACCCGCCCGCGCTTCAAGTCGTTCAGTTCGCGCAGCAACGGCAACACCGCCGCCAGTTCAGCCAGTGCCTCCGGCCTAGCCGGGGCACTGACGGTTGCAGGCGTCGGCACCAGCTAAATCGCGTGAGAGTCGGGGCTGAACGAAGCCAAAGCAGGCGACAAAACACCTTTGACGGTTTCTACAGCGGGTTGCGGCTGCGGGGCCGTCACGCCGGCCGCCAGCCAGTTGAGCAAAATGGCTTGCTGCTGCTCGAAGCCGTGAATGGGCACCATGCTCGGGTCCGGCACCATGGGCGACTTGAAGAACGCCCCCAGGGCTTGGACCACGCCGCCTTCTTGCCGACGTTTAGCCAAGTCGGCAAGGCGGGCCAGTTCCAGGGCCAGTGGAGCGGCCAAGATGGAATCGCGGCAGAGAAAATTCACCTTGATTTGCATCTTCTGGCCCAAAAAGCCTTCCACGTCAATGTTGTCCCAGGCCTCTTTGTTATCGCCGCGCGGCTTGTAATAGTGAATGTGCACCACGTGGTTATCCACCTTGTAGCCCACTATCTGGTCGAGCACCGAGCCTTTCGTCGTGATTTTGGAAGCCAGCGACTCGGCGTTGTCCAATGCCAAACCGTCGCGGTTGCCGAGGATGTTGGTCGAGAACCAGCCGTCGATGTGCAGATTGCGGGCATGCAGGGCGGGCGCCAGCACGGTTTTCATAAACGTTTGGCCGGTCTTGCCGTCTTTGCCGGCCACGGGCACGCACCTTTGCTCGGCCAGGCGCAGCAACGCCGGGGCATCGGCCGCACACGACGGGGTAAAGTTCATGTAGGGCACGTCTTCCAAAATGGCGGCGTAGGCGTAGAGCATCGCTGGCGGAATGCGCTCGTCATCGGCCTGCACGGCGGCCTCAAAGGCCTCTGGGGTTGCGAACAAGGGCAGCGATAAGTCCGGCATTGCCTCAGTCGAGGCCAGGTTGACGACCACGAGCCGCTCAACTCCCTGCTCTTCGCGGAAGCGCAGCAAATCGGCGCGTATGGCCTCGACAGCCGCTGCGTGCGACGCCACCGGCAGCAGGTGCTGACCCGTGACGTTGCGACAAAAGCGCACGTTGCCTACCGCGGGCCAGGGCTTCAGGGCACTTAGTTCAACTTCGGCCGAGGCGAGCTGGTGTGGCTCCAGCACGCGGTGCTGGCGAGCCGCGCTGGCTAGGTCGTCGGGGCACAGGTCCCAGCCGCCAAACACGAGATTTTCGTAGCGCACCAATTGGTCGGTGAGCGAGGCCGGCAAATTAGCCAGGGGCAGACCGGTGGTGTTCATCGCCCCGGCGCGCAGCAAGGCCACGCCGGCGACGGCGGTAGTCGCTACCGCACCACCCAGACCAACAATGGCCACGCCCAAGCGTTCCGTTTGGGGAGCCCCCTTGCTGGGCACTGTAGTGTAGGAGTCTGCATTAAGAAGAGCTTCGGTCATAAAAACAGTGGGTTAGTTGAGTGGGGGGTATATCTTATGTACGCATAATTTACTCAACGAAATTCTTTATCGTTTGTTTATATAACCTATTACTAATGAATCGCTAGTGTTGAGCTTGTCGTGCGTAACAGTTGGTCTAAGCAGCACTGTTGTGCCAGCTGCGCCAGCCCAACCCCATAGCCCTGGCCTTCGGCTCGCACTTCCACGCCGCCACGCTGGAGCCCCATGGCTATGCCCGCACCGAAGAGAAATGCCAGTGGAACCTACTCGAGTAGCTGGCCTGCCAGGTGCGCCGCCAGCGCTACTGCCGCGACCTATTACACCGCGGCACCGCCGAGCTCACCCACACGGCCACGCACACCGCCACTGGCATCCAAGTCAAAATCCGCCCCGACCTGCTTGTCATCAGCCCCGTCGGCCGCCGCACCACGCTGGTCGACTTCAAAACCACCAGCTGCCCCGACCTGGCCCATTTCCTCACCACCATCGCGAAATACGACTACGACCGCCAGGCTGCCCTTTACCTCGACGTAATCGGGGCTACGCGCTTCCTCATCATTGGCGTGCGGAAGAAGGCTCCGCACACCGTATGGCGCGTCGAGCTAACCGCCACGCCCGGCCTCCTCGAGCAGGGGCGCAAAAAGTACACCCGCCTGCTCAGGGCCTTCGCTGAGCTTCCCTCCGCCACCAGCCCCCACAATTACAGCAACAGAGCGCGGTGCTAAGCTGCTGCTCCCAACGGCCCCGTCTGCTGCCCCAGCTGCTGCAACACCGTCACCAGCTGCTCGCCCAGGCGGTCAATCTGCGTCAGGCACTGGCGGGCTTCCTCTATCTGGCCGCGGCGGTACTGCGCGGCCAAATCGTGCCCCGTGCGGAGCATGTCCTGCAGCAGGCGCTCGGCTTCCCGCACCTCGGCCCGCAGCGGGAACCTGGGCTTGATGACCGTGCTCAGTCACTGCCCCAGCGCGTTGCCCTGCGGCGAAAACAAGGCGTCGTCGGCCTCGCGCACGCCGTAGAGCACCGAGCGCAGCTGCGACGGCTCAAGTCGTGGGGGCATCGTTGAGCAGCTGCTCCAGCTTCTGGCGCGCCTTCACCAGCTCGGTCACTTCGAAGGCAAACACGGAGATGCCCACGATAGCGCCGTGCTCGCGCAGCGCCTGAAACGTCACGTTCACGAATACGTCTTCCACCTTACCGGTGTCGCGGCGGTTCAGCTGAAACAGCACCTCGCGGCCCACCCACGGCTCGCCGGTCTGGTACACCTGGTTCAGCAGGGCCACAAAGCCCTGCTCCACGGCTTCGGGTACGGCTTCGGCCACGGTTCGGCCCACCAGCTCCCGGTCCGGAAACAGCTCGTAGTACGGCGGGTTCACAAAATCGTACCGGAGCTCGGCGCCGCGCAGCACCGAAATCAACGCCGGGGCCTGCATGAACAGCGCGTAGAACGATTCGCGCTGGCTCACGGCCAGCTGGTGGGCCTGGTAGGCCTGGTCCGAGAGGGCGGCTTGCTCCTCGTTAGCTTGCAATAACTCCACCACCAGCTGCTTCTGGTCGTGGATGTCCACGCAGCAGCCCACCCACATGCTCACTTCGCCCGCGGCGGTAAGCCGCGGAATGCCGCGGGCCAGCACCCAGCGGTAGCCGCCGTCGGCGCCGCGCAGGCGGTACTCGGTCTGGTAGGTTTCGCCCGATTCGTAGGCCTTCTGCCACGCCGCCGCGGCGCCGGCGCGGTCGTCGGGGTGCACGCCGTCCAGCCAGCTGAACGCTATTTCCTGCGCCATTTCCCGGCCCGTAAACGTGAGCCAGCGCTGGTTGAAGTAGTCGGCCCAGCCGTCGGCGCGGGTGGTCCATACCATCACCGGCAACGACTCCAGAATGAACTTGGAGCGCTCCTGGCTCTCCACCAGGTCGCGCTGCATCGCCCGGGCCTGCTTTTCGGCTAGTTGCTGCTCGGTCACGTCGCAGGTTTTCAGCAGGATGGCCTGCACGTTCCCCTGTGCGTCCAGCTGCGGGTAATTGGTGGTTTCCCAGTACCGCTCCTCCAAGCCGCCGCCCTGCTCGGCGGTGCGCTGCATGTCGTAGCGAATGCGGGGCATGGTGTGCGGCTTGGCCTGTTCCCGCACGTAATCCAGCGAATCGGCAAACACCTTCCAGTCGTTTTGCTCGCCGCGCGGAAACACATCGAATACATCCCGACCCACGATGGCATCGCGCTGTTTCATAGTCACGGCCAGGTACCGGTCGCTGGCGTCCAGAATCGTGTAGTCCGGGGCCATGAGCAGGTAGTGCTCGGGCAGTTGCCACAGGGTATAAAAGGTGCCGGGTGCGGAAAGCGAAGGAGTCATAGCAAATACAAAATTAGAAGTTGTGATGCCACCGCCGGCACTTACATGCGCTGCAGCCACTCGGCCGCGGTGTCCAAATTCTGAAAGGTCATGATGGTAATACCGGCCGAGGTGCGCTCGGCGGCCAGCTGCGCCGACAGTTGGCTGAAACGTTCCGGCGAATACACCCAGGAAAAGTACCGGCACCCCGCCTCGTACAGCATCGGGAAAAACACGTCGCTGCCCCATTTGGCCGCGTCAGCCCATAGGCCCGTGATGCGAGTATTGTCGTTGAGCACCTTGTGGCAGTTCTCCTGTTTCAGCAGCTCCAGCAGCTTAAGCGCCCCCGCCATCACCGCCTCGTCGCTCAGCGCGCCGTGCCAGTCCATATAGAGCCAGTTGTTGACGTGGTCGTAGGAGATGGTAAGCGTGGGCGCGTCGTAGAGGGTTTGCAGGGCCATGGGCAGTGAATTTCTGTCAACAGTACGCGCCGGGAAAGCGTAGGTTTGGAATCCCCGCACCCCGCGTCCGGCTCCGCGTGCCTTACTTAGCCCAGGTGCTTGCGGATGCTTGCCAGCTCCGACTGCAGGGCCTGCAGCACCCGCTCCGCTTCCTCGTCCACCGCGACCCGGTAGCGCCGCGCGGCCTCCGTCTGGTCCGATTCCTCCCACTGCGCCAGCTCCCGCAGCGTGTCGATGCGCGTAAGCGACTCCTCGATGCTGCGGTAAAGCAGCAGCCAGGTGACCACGCCCGTGGCCGGCTGCTGTTCCAGCAGGGCCCGCAGGTCAAAGAGCTGCACCACTAGGCCGGCCAGCGTAGCCAGCCGCTCCCGCTCCGGGCCCGTCACGGTCCTAGGCTTGCGGTCCAGCACGCAAAGCGCCCCGATGTTCAGGCCTTCGAGCGTGGCCAGCGGGTGCCCCGCGTAAAAGCCGGAGTTGTTTAGCTCCGCGGCCGCCGGGTTGGTCAGCAGGCAGGGGCTTTCGTGCAGGTTCTCAAACACGGTCGTTTCGGCCCGCAGCACCGCCACCGAGCAGATGCTGTCGGTGCGAGGCACCTGCTGCACCCCGCCCATCCCAAAGTTGGCCTTGAACTCCACCCGGTCCTGTTCCACCAACGAAATCAGCGCCACAGGCACGCCGAAGAGCTTGGCCGTCAGCCGCACTATTTCGTCAAACACCCCGTCCGGGGAAGTCCCCAGCACGTTGTAGGCGCGCAAGGCCGCCAGTCGCTGGCCGTCGTTTTCGGGAATAAGGCCGCGGTAAATATCCATCAGTCAGTAGTAGGGGTAATAAGCAACGTCTGCCCGGCCACAAACACCGCCAGGCCGGGCGATTGTTTCGCCTACTGGCTCCCGAAAGCGCCGCCCTTGGCACGAAAAAAGCCCCGCTTGCACACTGCAAGCGGGGCTTTTCATTTTAGAGCAATTCATCGCTATGCCTGCAGTACGTCAACCTGCGGAGGAGATATAATCGGTGTGCCCGCCACCAACTCGCCGAACAGCGGATTATCCGGCAAAGGCTGCCCACCGTTGCCATCCGGCACCTGGTTGAAGATGACGGTTTCCTCGCCGGGCGTACTTCCCGCCAGGTGGGCCACCAGCGCCTGCCGGCCATTATTGGCCTGTAGCTCCTGCGTGAGCAGCGTGTAGGTGCTCACGTCCACGTTATAGAGTTGGTTCAGCGCATTCATCTGTGCAGCCGCGTCCTCAGCCACACTAATGGCATCAGCCAGCAGTTGGGTGTAGCGCCGCGCCTTTTGGTCCGCTCTGGCGCGAAGCTTAATGGCGCGTTTCATGCGCCGCTTGAATTGGGTTTGATAGGCCGTAAGTGCCATGGCATTGAGTAGTAAAAGATGAAAGAAAAACGGCCGGCCTGCAGCGGCTGGCCGTTCATTGCCAGATGTGTTTGGCCTTAAGCCACGTACTCAATGGCCAGCGGGTTCGTGCTGTTGTTATTGAGGGCGTAGAACTTGCCGTTAGTCTGCTGGTAGAAGTTGATGCCTACCACGCCCACCACCAGGTTAGCATCGGCCGGAGCCGCGGGGAACGTGGCCACCACCGTCTGATTCACCAGCGGTGTGCTATTGATGGGCAGGATGCCCAGCGGAGCGGCCACCACGCCATTCGTGAACGTCAGCAGCTCCATGTCCACGTCCGAAGCGGCAAACACCACCTCGAAGTGCGTAGCGCCCTGCGGAGCCGCAATGTCGCTGGCCGGGTTCAGGGCTGGAATGCTCATGGTTACATCAGCACCCGCGCCCGTCACCTCGTAAGGGAAGTACATGGTCTGGCCAATGCCGGCCCCCGCGTTGAAGTTGAAGCCGAGCAGCGGCGCCGAGTTGCTGGCGTCAAACACCCGCAGGCCGCGGTCGTTTGTGTCGTCGAGCCCGATGACTTCGCGCATCACCTTTGTGAGACGCGAGGCCAGCTGGCTGTCGCTGGCCGAGGCAATGGCCACGCGCAGCGAGTCGCGCAGCACCTTGCTGTATTTAGCCGCCAAGCCGAATTCAGCCGCGTTTTCGCGGGTACGTGCCCGGCTTGGGGCGCTGGCAAAAGCCGCCTTGTCGCTGGCCGGCTTCTGTGAAATGTTTCCGTTTTTGCTGAACACCAGGCCCCCTACGGTACCCTGGATGCCAATAATGCCCGTCTGACGTGCCATTGTTGTAAATAAATTAGAAGTTGAAAAATCCGTTTGCCTTGTGGCTGCTTGCGCTTATGCGGCATTGCTACCAGGTGCAGCCCACCCCGTACCGCCGCTTGTTTTTGTAGTTAAATCGCCGCCATTGCTGCGGCGTGAGCACGCCCACAACCCCGCACTTCCATAGCCCACGCCGCTTTTCCGCAGCTGAGGCCTGTTGTGCTGCACGGCCGGCCACCTTATGCTTCGGGTCCCAAGCCCAGGCCCACCCACGCACCACCAGCAGCGAATCCAGCGCCAGCGCGGGCCTTCCCGCCACCGGCATCCGCACCGCACCCAGCACCCTTCCATACAGGTCCACCCCGTACCGCGTCAGCAGCACCGGCTGCGCAGGCCGCAGCAGCCGCGCTACCGAGTCCGCCGCCTGCTTCCCAAAAGGTTGGTTCCGCTCCGGCGCGTCCACGCCCAGCAGTCGCACCCGGTGCGTTATGCCCCCCGCCAGCACGTCGTACGTGTCGCCGTCTACCACGCGCACCACGCGCCCGGTCTCGGTCGCCAATGGCACCGTGCCCGCACCGCTTCCCTCACGGCCCAGCGTCGGGACATAGCTCATCCCGAAACTAGCCGCAACCGATAGCAACCACCCACTGAAATACAGTGCTTTATGATTCATGACACGAACCTACAGACGGGTTTTAGCCGTTGTATATTCGTCCATCCCACTTGCCCCAACACGCCCCAAGATGCCCCAAGTTTGCCTCTATCCCAAGGACGTTGCCCAACTCACCGGCACCGGCTACGACGCCGGCAAGCGCCTCCTCCAGCGCATCCGCACGAAGCTGCGCAAGCCCGCCCGCGCCTACGTCTCAGTCGCCGAGTTCTGCGATTACACCCGCTTGCCCGAAGCCGAGGTAGCTGCCGCCCTAAACCGTAGTTGAAGGCACCCTGTAGGCAGTCTGGAGGCACCTCATAGCCAGGCAGCCAGCAGGGGATACCGCGCCAGCACCCCGTCGTACATTAGCTGGAAGCCTGTCGAGCCTACGAACGATTTACAGTTCAGCTAACCGCTGACCGACAGACTAAGCTCAAACCAAATAGACCTAATAAGACTTTAATTACGTCCCATGTGCAATGGCTTCTACCCCGCAATTTGTCGAATTTGTCGTTGAGCAGTTTAACGGCTCCGGTCACGTTACCGCCAGAAAAATGTTCGGGGAGTACACCCTGTATTGGGACAGTAAGCCCTTCGCCCTGGTTTGCGACAACAAACTATACGTTAAGCCTACTGCGGCGGGGCGGGCTTTCTTGCCGGAAGTAACCGAGGCCGCGCCTTATCCAGGCGCAAAGCCCTGCTTCCTGGTTGAAGAGCAGCTAGAGGACCGGGAGTGGCTGGCAAATCTAGCCCGCCTGACGGTGGAAGAATTGCCGGAGCCCAAACCTAAAACCAAGAAACAGCGCGGCGGCCAGTAGGGTAAATGCACGATGCCGCTTACCGCGCTGGCTCCCCGTCGTACCACTCGCCCAGAATCTTCTGCCAGGCTTCCAGTACGGCCGGAGCTAGCAGCCGGGCCTTGTCCTTGGCATACCGGTCCGTTACGTCCTCGTCGGCGTGCCCAAGCACTAGCTTGGCCAGCGCCTTGTTTCCGTTGCTCACCTGCTTGAGCAAGGTACCGGCCGTGTGCCGCGCCGTGTGCGTGCTGATGACCTGCCAGATGGGCCGCCAGTTGTGCACCACCTTGCCGCCCGTAATCAGCCGGTCGTCCCATTCCCGGGTCAGGCCCGCCCCTTGGGCTATTTCCTTAATCCAGTCACCGCGCTGCTGCCAGTTGCGCGCCGGAAACTGCCAGCCCCACCGCTCGCCAATCTTCAAGGCTATGGGTGGCAGCGGTACCGCCGCGTCATTGCCCGTCTTGCCCTGCGCATGGAGCAGCGCCGGCACTTGGCTGCCATCGGCCAGCGTCAGCATAATCCGCTCGCGCTTGTCAAACCTCTCCAGGTCCTCGTACCGCCGCCCGCTGAACAACTGAAACAGCCACCGGTCACGCTCCTCCGCCAGCTGCTCGGAAGTTGGCCGCCACCGAATCAGCTTGCGCACCTCCTCCATCTCCAAATCCAGCTGCGGCGCGTTCTTGGCCGTGTACTGCAGCCACGCCATGTCCGCCAGCAGCCCAAGCTGCTCCAGGCATTTGCGGATACCCCCAAAATGCACCTTGATGGTCGCGTCCGACTTCTGCAGGTCCAGCAGGTGCTGCTGGTATTCCTTGGCCACCTTCTGCGTCACCTGGTCGGGCCGCAGCTCCGGCCGCCAGCTCTCCATCATCGTAGCCAGCTGGTCGTATTTGCGCAGCGAGTCCTTGGCCAGGTTGCGGTTTTCCGCCTTCCATTCCTCCAGCACCTGCCGGAAGGTGCGGCTAATCGCCGGCACCGCCTTTGATACTTCCCTTACCTTATCGGGCCGCAGTTCCGCAGCCAGTACGTCTTTGGCTATTCTCCCCGAGCCTTGGGCATCAAACAGCTGGTTGAAGGTGTCCTCAACCCTTTTCTTGAGCATCATCAGATGCGCGTTGATGTTGGTGGCCGTTTGCGGGTGCGTGGGAACGACGGCCATTTCTTTCATGCTCAGCTTCCGCCCATCCATCGCTCGCTGTGCCTTGACGTCCCATAGCGCCTCAATGCCCTGGCCGTTGGGCCCGGGCCGCTCCGGCAGCACCAAAACCCCGGCATCCAGTTGCAATTCCTGGCCGTGCCACCGCAACGTCATGCGGACCGGGCAGTACCCGCGCCTATTGCGGGCAGCCAGCCGTAGGTAAAACTGCACGCTGATGGTGCGCTTGTAAAAGGTCGGAGCTAGCATCTTTTTGGCTGTTATGCCGGGTTCTGTCCCGGTATGTGTCCCGGTTTATGTCCCGGTCCAAGCCAAAGTTAATCGGAGATACCCGAAGAGGCAAACAGCAAATACGCCCTGAATAGCCTGAAAACGAAGAATGCCCGCCGGTTAGGTCGGGCATTCTCGGTATTGGCGCTCCCTCCTGGGAACAGTCATTTGCTGGTTCCTGCTGCTAACTGCCGGTGCTGCTGCTGCTTTGGCACTTTTGTCTGACGCTTCCTCCCACTAGCCGGCACGATTTGGCGGGGATATTCATAAAAACCGGGGGCAATTTTGGTTTTAGCCCCCGGTTGACTCCAAGCGCGTTCGCCCCAGGGCAGGGACCGCGGTGGGGACCGCCACCAGCAGTACACGCTCCCAGGCTTGGAGCAGTTGCGGACCGTAGCGTTCCAGCGTATCGTAGCCATACACGCTGTCCGACACGTGGCCTAAAGCAATCTCTTTTAAGGTCTGGTCGCCTTCGCCACCCAGGATGAGCATATCGGCACCAGTGTGGCGCGCGGCGTGCGTGCTGAGCGCTTTATACACAGGCAGCACTTCCTCGGTGCGCACCTTGCCGGAGAAGCCAACGTCAACAAATTCGCGGTTAAGGCCGGCCACCCTGCCTAGCTGCTTCAGTCGGCGGTTGCGCTCCTGCTGGCTGGCTAATGGCAATTGCCCACCATACCGCTGCCAGATGCCTGCCGCAGCTGGAGGCAACGGAATCAGCACTGGCTCGCCGGTTTTGTTCTGGTACAGCTCCACACACAGCGTCGGCCCGTAGCCGGGCAATTCTCGTGGCGCGATGTGGTGCGGCCGTAGGCCTCGCAAGTCGGTGTCGCGCAACAGCAGGAACATTTGAAACAGGAACACGTCGCGCTCCGCGGCTACATCGTCTTCGACCGGGGCAGTCATTAGCGCCCGCACTTCGCCCGCACGCAACGAGAGGGCTCGACCGTAACGAACCGTCAGCTTATTCAGCCACCCGGGAATGGGTTTATTCACCTGACGTAGACAGTCGCGGAAAAACTTGTAGTGCCGCTGCACCGTCGAGTCGCGCAGTCCTTGCGCATAGAGCCAAGCTGTGTACTTGGCCAGCTGTTCGCGGGTAAGCGTGGCCAGCCGTAGCTTGGGGTCAAACTCTGCCAGAGCGCTCACCACCTGGTTGGCCCCGCGCAGATAACTCGCGCTGAGCATCTGCTTATTCTCGGCTTGCCACCGTTCGGAGAATTCAGCCCAGGTGGCATTGGGTGTGAGCGGGGCGGGGCCAGCCACCGAGGGCACTGGCGCAGCATTGCGACGCTGCCCTCCCACCCCCACACTACGTACAGCTTCCTCAATTTCATCTTGAGATACTTCGGCTTCAGCTCTTCTGGCGGCTTCAGCGGCCAGAAACACGCCCTGCACAGCGGCCAGAAGCCGGGTGAGTCGCAGGTTGAGCTGGTTGGCATTGGGTGTGCTGGTGTGAATGCGCTTGGCTTTAGTGGGGTGCCAATGCACCGGCAGCACTTTCACACCTGTCGGCATTTTCCAGCGGTGACCACCGGCCCAATGCAGGTCCCCAAAAATATTGGCCCGGCCAGCCTTGTCGGGCCGGTCTAGCCGCTGGCGGAATACGAGTTCCATATTCTATAATTCCTCTGGAGGAAGATGTATGGCTTGGCCGAACCTCCATAATGCGGCTATGTCCCCTACCTCAACGGTAGTCTCGTCACCAGTAGCATCAGACTTAAGGGTAATAGTCCCTTCTTTATTTGATGTAATCCGTTTGATTAAAAGCTTTTTGCTTTTCAACCATATTGCATGTACGCCTGTGGCGTACTGCCAATGCTCTTCGTACACCGGAAATAAAACATAGCGCGAGCCTTCCGGATACCGTGGCGCCATGCTACTGCCTTGAACCTCGAGAACCACAGCTTGTTGATAATCAATACCAAGTAAAGGCAGAACGCTTACCTGGTATTTCTGAGTGTTTTTTAACAACACCGGATTGGACTCTAGAATAGAGTTAATGAACCCCGGCTGATTATACATAACCAGGCCGACAGTATTACTTAAATGATTAGGATATGTTGGGGTAACGCAAGATAGATTTTCAGGTCTACGACTGGTTAATGGAAAACTAGTTAGAGTCACTCCAT
Source organism: Hymenobacter sp. B1770 (assembly GCF_049896385.1). Taxonomy (NCBI): domain Bacteria; kingdom Pseudomonadati; phylum Bacteroidota; class Cytophagia; order Cytophagales; family Hymenobacteraceae; genus Hymenobacter; species Hymenobacter sp. B1770. The sequence continues at coordinate 6,840 of NZ_JAFCUF010000008.1, read as the reverse complement.
TCAATAATGCTTCAAGGTCGTCCGCACTGCCGTGCCATTTTAGCCTCTTAGGTTCCACCTCCAATGTTGAGAAATCGAAGCCTAAAACTTGAGTTAACTTCTCTACAGTTTCTGCAGACGGTTTACTTGTTCCATTCTCAAAGTGCGAAATAGCGGCCCCTGAAACGCCAACACTTTCAGCAAGCTGCCACTGGGTCAGTTTCGCCTTCTTTCGAAGCTGCAAGATTGTAGAACCAATTGTATGTTTTTCCATTGCAAAATTATCTCATTGATAATGAGAAGGCTTAGATAAGCACAATATATTATTTAACTTAAATTAAGTTAAATATCATGTCTTTTATCTAGGTTTGTTTCGTAGAGTCTCAAAAGTAAGGGGATTTAACTAAACTCGCTTAACAATGGAATCATTAGTAGCAGTAAATATAAAGCGAATGTTGCCTCATGGGGCAATATCGGAGATTGCTAAGCGGCTAGGCATATCCACGCCAGCAGCAAGCCGAGCACTTAAAATCGGCAGGCCAGGAAGCCGCGTGGTGCAGGAAGCCTTGCGCATGGCCAAGGAAAGCGGAGGCATTGCTGCCGCACACACCCTATCTACCCTTATTCCTTAACGATGGTACGTTTCGACCTTCCAACCGGTACCATTCAGTTCGAAGATGCCGCTACCACAGCTCGCTTGTTAGAACACGCTCAGACTTCCCGCTTGGCTGCTGAGGCTGAACAAACCGCGCTATCAGCAGTGTATTGCCTGAGCGGGTTGCCGGACCCTTCACTTCCCCACGGTGGTCTACTTACTCATCGCTTGCGAATTTCGGAACGCACTGCCTATGATTTAGTCCGCGATGGCAAAATCCGCTACACATGCGCTGGCAAAAAGAATTATCGGGTTAGCGAGCTAGCTGTTCGTGAATTCTTAGGCGATAAGCAAGCACGTGCTGTATGAATGCCGCTAAATCGTCTTCGTTACTAACCTTTCCTACTTCCGTTTTTCCCAAACCACTACGAGAATACATTGAGCACGGGTCTTCACAAAATTATCCCGACGACTTTGTTGGTGCCGCCCTCCTGGCCTGCCTCGCTACTGCTATCGGTGCCAGTCACGAGTTGGAGGTAAATGCGAACTGGCATGAACCAACAACGCTCTTTATAGCCATCGTAGGCGACGCTGGCGTTCGCAAATCGTCGTCCTTGAATTATGCTATGAAAGCCATTCGGACACGACAAAAGCAGCAAATTCAAGCCCACATGCTTGCGATACAGCAATACGACGAGCAAATGCGACAAGCCAAAGCTAATAAGGATTCATGTGCCCTTCCAGAACTACCTAGTGGCGAACAAACCATCGTCGAAGATGCTACTGTAGAAGCCCTTATCGGCCTGCTGGCCCAGAATCCGCGGGGCTTATTGAATTTCAGAGACGAGTTAGCTAGCTGGACGCGCGACTTGAACCGTTACCGTGCGGGGTCAGACGAACAACGGTGGCTGTCGCTCTGGAGCGCCGGGTCCATCACCTACAATCGCAAAACGCAGGCTCCATTATTTGTCGAAAGACCGGTAGTGTCGGTACTCGGCGGTCTACAACCCGCTGTGCTCAGCGAAGTGTTTGGACAAGGTAAAAGTGAAAACGGCTTCTCAGACCGCGTACTCTTTGCCTATCCGAACCCCATCGCACGGTGCGTGGTGAAGGTCAGCGTTCCCATAACCATTAGAGAAGCTTACGCGAGTGTATTCGAACGGCTTTTCGCGCTATCGCACATTAGCGACGGGGACAGCGAGTACGCGCCACATCTGATTCCATTGGACCACGAAGCGCGAGCGGCATTCGAACAATGGAGTGAGGATTACATCAACCGCAAAATTAATGACCCCAACACCCCAGCACGAGAAAAAGGAGTCTTGTCCAAGCTGGAAGCTTACCTGCTGCGCTTCGCCCTCATACTGCACATCACCGCTTACGTCTGTAAAGAAGAAGGAAGTTGCGAGGCCATCAGCGCGAGCAGCATTTGCCGGGCTATGCGGTTGGTTGAGTATTTCAAAAGCCACTACGACAAAATTGCTGCATCCAGTAGCCCTCTTCCCGATACCGACAAAGTAATCAATTGGATTCGGGAGAAGGGAGGTACGGTTACCAAGCGCGACATCTATCGCGCCAAAGTAGGAGGCCTGGATACGCAGGCAAAAGCCACCGCATTCATCCTAGACCATGTAGGCTTAGGAGTACTGGTTGCCGAGGAAGTTCCACAAAAGCATGGTGGCCCATCCCAAACAGTAGTGCATTTACTTATTTGACAGTCGACAGTCGACAGTCGGACTACCAAGTTAGGAGATATCAGGTAAAACCAAGCGGCTGTCGACTGTCGATTGTCATTTCAGTTATTGCATGTCAAAGAATGGGGTCTAAAAGAACTAATACACCTGTTTCTTTAATTTGAAGCATTTGTCAAACGCCCGTTCAACAAATGGAACCCCTTACAACGCAATTAAATGAGCACTGCCTTTAGCTATGTTGCTTACTACCGGGTAAGCACTCAGAAACAAGGCCAATCCGGTTTAGGGCTGGAAGCCCAACAAGCGGCTGTTTATGCTTTCGTGGGTTCCTCCACGGGGTTATTGGCCGAATTCACCGAAGTGGAGAGCGGACGCAACAACCGACGGCCGCAACTTCTCGCCGCCGTTGACTTGGCCCGCGAGCATGGGGCAGTGTTGTTGGTGGCCAAGTTGGACAGACTGGCACGCAACGTGGCCTTTCTGGCTACACTTATGGAGAGCCGGGTGCGCTTCAAGGCCGTGGACGTCCCTCAGGCAGATGAGTTCACCATTCACATCCTGGCGGCTGTGGCTCAACGCGAGGCCGAAGCCATCTCCCAACGTACGTGCGCGGCGCTGGCCGCAAAAAAGGCCCGCGGTTTTCAGCTGGGTACCCCTCGCAACCTCACTGACAACGCGCGGACCCGCAGCTTAGCCGTGCGGCAGCATAATGCCCGGGAACAAGTCAGTATAAAGCAAGCCCGACGCGTGTGTCAACTTTTGCGGGAACAGGGCGCCAGTCTACAACAAATTGTGACCGAACTCAACGGCAGTGGCTACCGGACGCGGCGAGGCCGGCCCTTCTACAAAACAGCCGTGACCCGGCTGTTAAATCAGGTATTGCAGACCACTATCACTAACTAAACCGTTTTGTTCTCGGACTACATTCAGAGCGTTTTGAAACCGATTTAAAACCATTTTAAGCTTCTAAAATTCACGGTGCGCGTTTACCTTGGGACCGTGGCTGTTGCAGAACCCGGGTTCGTAGAGAGAAGATGCAAGGCAAGAAGCAGTACCTCGACAAGGAGGTGACCCGCTTTCGGCTCTCGGAGCGGGTCCCGCCGCATAATTTGTACCGCCGGCTGGCGGAGTTGGTCGACTGGTCGTTTCTCTACGAGGAAACGCGGGCGCTCTACAGCCACACGGGCCAGCCCTCGCTCGACCCGGTCGTGTTTTTCAAGCTCGTGCTCGTGGGCCGGCTGGAAAACCTGGTCAGCGACCGGCGCCTGGTCGCGCACTGCGCCCTGCGGCTCGACATCTTGTTCTTCCTGGGCTACGAAGTCGACGAGGAGTTGCCCTGGCACTCGACGGTGAGCCGCACCCGCCAGTTGTTCCCGACCGCGGTCTTCGAGCGCCTGTTTGACCACGTCTTTGCCCAGTGCGTGGCCCGGGGCCTGGTCGCGGGCGACACGCAGGCCGTCGACTCGGCCCCCGTCAAGGCCAACGCGGCGCTGGAGGCAGTCCTCGAAAAGCAGCCCGCTGGGGCCCGCGGCCCGCACGTGGCCGGCAGCCCCGAGGAAGCGGCACGGCCCGCCGCGGCGGTGCTGAGCGCGCCGGCCCACCAGCTGCGGAATCTGGCCACGTCCCAGGCCCGGCGGCAGGGCACGCAGACCGGCGCGCTGGGCGCGCGGCACGAGCAGGCGCGCTTGCTGAGCAACAAGACCCACTACAGCCCGACTGGCCCCGACGCGCGCATCTCCGTCAAGCCCGGCAAGGCCCGGGCCCTGAACTACCTCTGCAGCCTGGCCGTGGACACGGCCCACGGCGTCATTAGCCACGTGCAAGCCGATTTCGCCGACCAGCGCGACAGCCTGCATTTGCCCCGCCTGCTCGCCGGCCTGCAGCGGCGGCTGCGGGCCAATGACTTGCCTCTACGCGAGCTGCTGGCCGACGCCGGCTACGCGAACGGGTCGAACTACGCCTTGCTCGAAGCCGCACACATTACGGCCTGGATCCCTGTTTTTGGCCAGTATAAGGCCGAAATTGACGGCTTCACGTACCACGCCCCCACCGACGAGTACACCTGCGCGGCGGGCAAGGTCCTCCCGTTTCGCAAGTACGACACCCGGGTCGACGGGGCCTGGCTCAAGCTTTACTGGGCCACCTGCTCGGACTGCCAGCAGTGCCCGCTCAAGTCCACCTGCGTGCCCGGGGCCAAGCGCAAGCAGCTGACGCGCACGATTTACGACGCGGCCTACCGCCGGGCCTGGGAGCGGCAGCACACCCGGCGCGGGCAACGCAAACGCCGGGTCCGCCAGGGCACGGTCGAGCCCGTCTTCGGGAGCCTGCTGCACCACTACGGCCTGCGCCGGCTCAACGTGCGCGGCCTGGCCGGGGCTCACAAAACCATGCTGCTCACGGCCGTGGCCTTCAACCTCAAAAAGCTCTTAAACCACTGCCCCCAGCGGCAACTGAGCCGGGCCGTGGCCCTGCCACGGCCTCTGTTAGCAGCCAATTGGCGCGCCGGGCGGCGAAACAGGCACTCCGAAGCGCCCACTCGTACACGCGCCCAGCCGCGAACCAGAAAGTCAACCGCCTAACCCGAGTTCTGCAACAGCCACGACCGTTTTCGTGAAATACGAAAGGGGCTTATCACTGCTTAAAACATCAGGATTGAGCCGTAGTCTTTCACCAGCCTTTCGTAATCTGGAAAGCTGGGGTCTAGTTCTATTGACGCCATGCGGTCATAGGAAGTAAACACGTCGTGCTGGTCGGCGTGGATGACGAAATGCACAAACTTGAGTTGAATGTCATCGTGCAGGGCCTGTTGCACTAAGAACGTGCGGCTCTCGGGCGTCAAGGCTATTATCCAATCCTCGTAGTTGTTTTCGCGGACCACCCGCATCCGATTTCCCAGGAGAGCGGGCAATTCATCCCATGAGTCGTTCGTGATGTATAATTCGGCCCCTTCTGGCGCCAGGTGCAAGAGTTCAACAAAGAGTGCCTGCTGGAGGCGCTCTTCTTCGGTCTGTTCAGAAGGGGAATCGGGAAGCATACCAGAATCGAAAACAAAGGCTAAGTGATTCGAAGTAACGCTCCTATTTTTGAACGGAGCGCGTTTAAGCCACCACCGTTTCACTGAACAGTAACAACTAAATACTAAGGCCAACCCCTCCGGTGGCCACCCACAACAAGGCCGCTCCTGTCATCATGCAGCAAAAAATACCCGACACCACCAGGCACGGCAGGGCGAGCAGCACGGGGATGCGGGCGGGGTGGAACAGGGCCGCTGCGGAATGCCAGCACACCGCCCACCACAGGGCGATGTGCCAGCAGCTGACAACCGCACCCAGCCCGGGAATGGCTTCTAACCAGGGCATCGGTACATTGAACACCATCAGCGCCAGCCACGCGGTGGTGCCCACCAATAGGTAGTACCGGCCCGCCAGGCCCAGGTGCTCCTTGAGCGCGTGCAAGCCCCAGCCCGTGAGCCCGAACACAGCGGCAAACAGCAGCGGTTTGAAAAAGACAATCGGCATGCGCGATAAGTGAGGCAGAAGGGGAGCCACGCGTACGGAATCCCTAGGGTGCAGGAGTTGCCCTTTCCATTTGATTCGTGTCCCAGACCGGTCGAGAAAAGAGTGGCACCGTTGACAAACTTACCCTCCTTATTCTGAACAGAGCGCGTTTACCGTCGGACCCTTTCATTGAACCGAGGGTGCAAGTCTTGCTAATTGAAGAAACAATACACCTTGCGGGCCTCATACGGGTATAGGGAGACATGCAAGAAAAAGAAACGCAGCCCACCCAGGGCAAGAGTACGTTCGGCGGGGTGGTGCTATTCCTGGTGGCGGCCGTGTTCATGGTGTATTGGATACTCCCCAATACCGGGGTGCTCATCGACCGAACGGTGGTCAAGGGGACAATAGAGAAGACCCACAATAATGCCCTGTCGGTCTCGTATGTGAATCCGTTGGACCAGCAAACGTATTACCTGAGACGAAAAATTGATTCCCGCGTGGAGCAGTACTTGAAAAGCCGCCCCGAGACAATTGAGGTCGCCTATTCGAGGTATTTCCCCGATAACGCCACCCTGCCCGCAGTGGAAAGTGACCGTTCGGTGTTCTCGGTGGTGGCCATCCTGGTTATACTGACTACCGCCTTCTTCATCGTCAAAGACGACCTGATAAAACGGCTGTTATAAATAGACCCTCCTTCGACTGTACGGAGCGGGTTTACCTTACTACCGTTTCATTGAACGCTCGTTTTGGCTACTGGCCGTTCGGGCACGTACAGGAAGGATTTCCCGTTCTTCGCCCTGCCTATGCTGCTTGACGCAAAGCTGCCCGCTCGCTTTATTCTCAGACAAATTCTGCCCGATGTGGCGGTGTTGCTGCTGATCTCGGTGGTCTTTGAGGTGCTCAAGGTGTTCGTGGGGCAGTACCTGCCCCCCATTCCGCTGGCGTTGCCGGCCATTCTGGGCAGTTCGATTTCGCTGCTGCTGGCCTTCGCCTTGAGCCAGTCGTACGACCGGTGGTGGGAGGCGCGCAAGGTGTGGGGCGCGATCGTCAACGATTCGCGCTCGCTGGTGCT
>NZ_JAFCUF010000007.1:0-305727 GCF_049896385.1 Hymenobacter sp. B1770 | reverse complement strand
GCCTATGGTACTGCCTTCACCGGTGGGAGAGTCGGTCGCCGCCAACCTTTTTTACAACCCCACGCCCCCCGCCCGCTCTCACCAGCCCGCGGGGGGCGTGCTGCGTTGGGGGAGTATGCATACTTACTGTATCAAGTGTTGCACTGCTGGGCGTGATCAGCCTCTCGTAGTTAATAAATATAAGTAAATTGGGTTGTGTACTAGCTCTTAGTATCTGTGCAAGTATCACCAGCACGTTATAGTCGTAGCATTGATTGGCTTACCATTCTACTTTATGTAGTGCTGGTTGGCATTGGATGGGTGTGTATATATGCGTCGAGCTACTCGCCTGACGCACCAGCAAATCCATTGGGAAGCCTCAGCTTTGACAAGCTTATGGCTTTTAACTGGTTCAAGCAACTACTGTGGATTGCTACTGCTGTGGTGCTTGTGGTTGTGCTTCTGGTGGTAGACTATAAGGCATATGATACACTGGCTTATGCCATGTATGGGGGCATGATTGTTCTACTGTTGGTTACTATGTTTGTGGCCCGGCCGATAGCAGGGTCACGCTCCTGGCTTGAGCTTGGGCCAGTGAGGTTGCAACCGGCTGAATTCGCCAAGTTTACCACGGCTTTGGCAGCTTCGCGGTTTATGGCCAGTATCAATTTGCGGTATCAGAACTGGCGTGACCAACTGGTATTGGCTGGCATTACACTGTTGCCTCCACTGTTGATTATTGCTTCCAATGAATCTGGCCAAGCGCTGGTATTTGGTGCACTGTTGCTGGCTTATTTCCGTGAAGGGATGTCCCCATTGATTCTGCTCTTGTTGGCAGCAGCAGCCATCATACTCATTTTAGCTTTATTGGTGCCGAAATTGTGGCTGATAGCTGCTTTTTCACTAATACTACTTGCTATATTGGGTCTGAATCGGCGTGTCTTACGTCATCATTTGCCCTTGGCAGTTGGTGTATGGGTGTCGGTGGTAGGAATGGTAGTAGGGGTTGATTTCTTCTACAATAATGTTCTTCAGCCACACCAACGTCAGAGGATTGAGATACTAATCAACCCGTCGGCAGACCCATTGGGCAAGGGGTGGAATGTGACGCAAAGCAAAATTGCTATTGGTTCGGGCGGTCTATTGGGCAAAGGTTTTTTGCAGGGCACTCAAACTAAATTTGATTTCGTACCAGAACAGAGTACGGACTTTATTTTTTGCACAGTAGGCGAAGAGTTCGGTTGGGTTGGTAGTTTCGTTGTGATTTTATTATATTTAATACTCCTCTGGCGCATTATTTATATTGCAGAACGGCAAAAGTCTGTTTTCGGCCGGACGTATGGATACTGCGTTGCCAGCGTACTGTTTTTCCATATGACTGTTAATATGGGAATGACCATAGGGCTTGCGCCGGTAGTTGGCATTCCGCTTCCATTTTTTAGTTATGGAGGGTCTTCCCTATGGTCTTTTACCATACTGCTTTTTAGTTTGCTAGCGCTTGATGCGTACCGGAAGCAAGACTTGGTGCGCTGATGAGGAACGGGCAAGTGCCGGCTTGGGTATGGATGGTCTTGGCAACAGCCCATACAATAGTGTTTGCATGGGCGCTCTTCAATGAGAGCTGGGCCTTCCCAGATACCGACAGATACATGCAGGCAGCAGAAAACCTGCGATTGCATGGTATACTGTATGCTCGACCGTGGCTGGGGAACGTTTACAATGGGCAAGCTGTGCAAGAGTATACTATCAGGCCAGTTGGCTATCCGCTAGCCGTACTGGTGTTAGGCAACTGTAACACTCGCCCGTTTCTATTATTAGTAATACAAAATGCACTAAGCTTATTAAATATTAGCCTTCTGGTACTATGGTGGGCTACAAGGGTTAAGTCCAAAAATAGCGGTTGGTTACTGCCCATAATTTTGGTGCTAAGCTTTCCAGCTCAACTCATCTATGCAAATGCGGTGATGAGTGAAGTAATGCTACAAACGCTGGTAGTAACAATAGTAGCAGCAGGGTTGGCTTTTATTAAATCCGGCAAAGGACAATACTTCGCTGCCGTGGCCTTGGCCATGGTGATTGCAATGCTATTGAAGCCGATATTTTATCCTTCTGCGCTCGTATTGCTGGGCATAAGCGTTGTACTGGCGTGGAGAAGAAGAAAACCGCAACTAGCCCTTATTGGGTTAATGCCAGTGGTAGCCTTGGGGCTATACATGGAGTGGAATTATATACGCACAGGTTATTTCCACTTTTCTAGTATAGCCGAGATAAATCTGTTGCATTATAACGCAGCTGGGGTAGTAAGGCAGGTTGATGGACCTGCAGCGGAAGACAAATGGGTCGCGGCTGTGCTTACGGAGGCTAATCAGAAGCCAGACTTTGCATCCCGTCAGCGCTTTATTCAATACCAGGCAAGAGCAGTGTTGTGGGAACACCCCGGGGTATATGCTAGGCAGCACCTTCAGGGCATGGTTGCTTTGTTCTTGGACCCTGGGCGGTTTGATATAAGCCAGTTTCTGGGCTTAGCAGCACCTACTGAGGGTGGATTCCTGGCACAAGCCCGGACGGGGGGGATATTACGCGCTGTACAGCGGCTTCCAGTAGGCATGATAGCCTTCTTGAGCTTGATGCTAATGGCGAATAGCGTCCGATTGGCGCTGGCCGTTCGTGGCTTTATACGACTTAACAGTTACGGACCAACGCTACGCCATGGGCGATGGGTGGTGTTGGGTATTTTACTTTATGTAGCACTGCTGACGGGACCTTTGGGCGCGGCACGCTTTCTGGTACCGGTTTGGCCACTGCTCTTGGGCTTGTCCTTGGTTGGATTGGGTGGGCAAGGCCCTTTGCCTATTTCGCTATATGCGAAGGAGACGGCGCCAATTAGTAAAGGTTAAAGCTAGAGCAGCGCTGAAAACGGGGGCAGCCAAGTAGCCCATGCGGCCCAAATCGCCGGAAAGAACCATGTGAAGTGCTACGACAACTAGTAAGAACACTTCCTTCGTGCCCAAGGAGGCGTAGTCGGCTGAGATTCTTGACTGATGCTTTTCCAGCAGTATGCTTAGTGGTACAACTAGTGTGAAAAGACCAAATATGCTTAACAGCTCACCTATTCCTTTGAAAGAGGCTGCTCGCCCGAGCGAATAGGCTATGTTATCGAAGTGCTCTAATGCATTGGTGATGGATTGGTTATCAGAACTTCCATTGCTTGCATTGACGAGGTAGTGCACACCAACCAGTGCAATTAGCCCGATGCTTAGCGCCAGGGCCTGCTTCGGCCAGCTTAAGGACTTGCGACCAAACCAGAGTATCCAGGGCAAGAGCAGAAAGAACGATTCTTTTGCCAAAGGGCCTAGCAATAAAGCTGCTACCAAGGCCCAATTTCCGGTCGGGCCACGGCGGACAGCATAGTAAGCCAACCCGAATACCAGGAGGTAAAGGCTATCGGTGAGCGGAAGGCCGGCTGCGTACAAAGCCCAACGGCTGGTAAGCAGGGCCAGCATGGCGAGGGCTGCCCCTTCGGCGGAAGCTCCAGCGTGGCGGGCACTGTTGAACCAGCAAGCCCCAGCGGCAGCCACAAGCAAGCAATTAACCAAGTAGAAACTGAAGCGTAGCGGCCACAAGCCCGTAGGTCGTTGTGGCCATACTGCAGCATAGGCTTTAGCAAGTGGGGCCGCTACGGCGGCGGCAACAGCCGGTACCAGAACCCGATAACGATGCGTGACACGTACGCTGTCGAAATGCCCGGTGGCCATGCGCAGGTAGCTTCGCGTATCGGGCGAATGCGAGAAATCGAAGTGCACGTACATCGGATAGGCAAGGTTGGCCACCGCGGCCACTGCTAGGAGCCAGGGCAGTAGCCAACGGCGCAGCCGAGGTCCTAAGTAGGGCAACGTCGAATTCGGCGCGAGGCTAGGCAAACTTGCGGTCGATGAGCTTTAGGAGCTTGTTGACGTGCTCCTCCTTGCGGCCCCAGTCGTAGCGCTGCGACAGGTCACTGGTGACGTAGGCACGGGCCTGCTCTGGGGTAGGCAGCGAATCGAGGTGCTGAATGGCTGCGTGGTATTCCATGTTTTCGCCTGCAAACAGCTCGTTGATAAAGCTAAAGCGTTGGTTGATGGATATGGCTTCGCGAAGGGTTTCGACTTTGGGACCCGCGCGTTCGGCCGGGGCCGCGGTGGCGCGCAGGGTTTCGGCCAAAGGCGGCGCTGAGGGGTGGCCAGCTTTCAGTTTCTCGTGGAGACGCACGCTGCTGGTCTCGTCAGTGGTAAGGGATGCACCAGAAACCACAGCAGCGGCCGGCACGACTACGGGTGTAGACGGCGTTTGAAGATGAGTTGGAGCGGGCGTAGGGGCCGCTACAAACGTAGGCACTGCTACCGTAATGGGCTCCGGAGTAACGCGCTTTGCAACTGGCGTAGGAGTGGGAACTGGCTCAGGCTCAACCTGGGGCTGAGTAGGTGTGGGGACAGGAGCGGTAGTGCCAGACACCGGACCATCCTCAAGCAAGTCGGCAGTAGTGAGCGGAAGAAGCGTGCTGAACTCTTCTACGAGGCGCTGCATGGGCTGGTGAGCCTTGTAGTTGGCCGCGTGGTAGAGTTCGAAACGCTGGGTTAGGAAGTCATTGCTGAGGTCGCCAGTGCTGGTTAGGCTGTCTACGAAACCTTGGTAAAAAGTCTTGTAGACGTCAATGTAACGCAGGTTGTCGCGGAGGCTGGTCAACGAGGAAAATTCCCCATTGCCTAATAACAGGCGTTGGAAACTGCCGACTGGGTCAGCTACCATGCCCAGCGAGTCGCCAATGGCTTGCGCCAATAAAGGCTCGAAAGAAGTCCGACTTAAGCTAATGTGGCGCGACAAAATGTTCATGAACTGCGTGAGGGCAGCCTGAACAGCCGGGGCTTCAAAATCGAAGTAAGGGCTGCGGAGGCGGGCCGTTTCGGCTTGCCATTGGCCCAAAAGCTGGCGCACCACCAGAAGGTTAACCTGGCGTATGGGAGTGAATTTGAGTATTGCAGGGCCATCAAGAGTGGCGGTGGGCTCGGAGTCGAAGTGCTGGTCGCAGAGGCGAGCGGCCAAGCGGCGACCGTATTGCGCGCACTTGGCGAGGCTATATTTGTCGTTCATAAAAAGGCCGTGTTTCGGTGGCCGAAGTTAGGCATAAATGGCCCTGTTGACGATTGAAAACTTACCGGGAGCGGCCGTGGAGGTGCTCGCCGGGACTACTTTGCTGGCCGCAATACAAGCTGCCGGGCACGACTGGATGCACGCCTGCGGTGCCAAAGGGCGTTGCACCACCTGTCGTTTGCAGGTAAGCAGCGGCTTGGAAAACTTAAGCCCGCCCTCCGATACTGAACTACGCTATCGGGCTGCTGGTCGGCTGCTTGCCAACGAGCGGCTGACGTGCCAGGCCCGCCTGCCAGCAGGCGCCGTAACCGGCCGCGTGCCTGAAGCCACGAAGCTGCCGCACGTGCAGTACGGCTAACGCTTGACGCTGGATAACCAAAATTATTGACCCGCCAGCGTGAACAGTCCAACGGCAGGCGGTCAGGACGTTTGCTTGGCTGGGCTTTTTATTGGGCAGCAAAGAGGCCTCGTGCTGTGCCGTTCGTTCCTAACTTTAGGTTTCTAAACCTCCCCAAGCTCGCCTGTACTTTGTTTATTGAACCCCGTGTTGGCAACCGCCACAATGCCCCCCGCCGGGGCTGGATAGAAGTAGTGTGCGGCTCTATGTTTTCGGGCAAAACCGAAGAACTGATTCGTCGCCTCACCCGCGCCCGGATTGCCCGGCAGCAGGTCGAAATTTTCAAGCCCGCTGTCGATACCCGCTACGATGTGGAGGACGTGGTGAGCCACAATGCGGCCCGCATCCGGTCGACGCCGGTGGCCATTCCTTCGGAAATCTTGCTGCTTGCTGCCGGGTCCGATGTGGTGGGCATCGACGAAGGCCAGTTTTTTGATAATTCGCTGGTTGACGTCTGCCTGCAGTTAGCCAACAATGGCACCCGCGTTATCGTGGCTGGGTTGGACATGGACTACCTCGGCCGACCGTTTGGTCCCATGCCGGCACTGCTGGCCACGGCCGAATATGTGACCAAAGTACATGCTGTGTGCGTGTGCTGCGGCGAAATAGCATCTTATTCTTACCGGATTGCCGCGAGCGAAAGCCAAGTGCTACTCGGCGAGACAGATTCTTACGAAGCCCGCTGCCGGCCTTGCTTTTTAGCTGGCATGCAAGCCAAGGCGCCGGCCCCGGAGGTGCGCTCAACGGCCACGCACTAAAGCGTTGGGCTAAGCGTTGGCAAAAGCAGCCTTACTGCTTCTACTTAACTCGTGTTTTTTGCTGAGTGTATGTTGCACCTTTTCCGTTGTTTACTGGCGTTAGTTGGTTTCTTAAACTGCACTGGCACGGCTTGGGCACAAAACACTGCGGGCTACGGCGACTGGCAGCTGCATTTGCCCACCAACCGCCCTTTTCGCTTGGCCGACGCCGGCGACCGGGTGTACGTGGCCACTCAGAACGCCTCCTATTTTGTCGATAAGAACCTCAACACTACTCAGGTGCTCTCGCGCCGCGATGGGTTGAATGATGTGGGGGTAGCGGCGCTGGCCTACGATTCTGTGACCCGGCAAACGGTGCTGGCTTATGGCAACACCAACATCGACATTCTGCAGGCCAATGGCCGCGTTCGCAACCTCAACGACGTGCTGCGCAAGACCATTCAGGGAGCTAAAGAGGTCAATAACCTCTCTGTTGGGCGCGGCAAGGCTTATTTGTCGACAAGTTTTGGCTTGGTAGTTATTGACCTGACTAAAGTTGAGATTACCGACACCTATAGCAATATCGGGCCAGGAGGTACCACGGTAGCCGTTTATGATGCTGCCGAGGCCAACGGCGCATTGTTTGTCGCGACCTCAATAGGCCTCATGCGGGGTTTGCTCACCAGTAACCTATTGGATTTTCGCAGCTGGACCGTTTACCGGCCCGTCCCAATAGGTGCTACTCCAGGCCGCCCTATGTACAGCACCCTAACCGCCTATGCGGGACAGGTATACGCGGGGGTTGAAGGAACAGGTAGGGCCGTCTACAAATTTGTGCCCGCCAGCAGCCCTACTGGTGTGGGCTCCTGGCAAGCCGTGCCTAATACCTATACTGTGCAGTTCCGCCGGTTGCGCACAAGCAGCATCGGAGTTTTTATTGTCGATGATGACTCTGGCGTACGTCGCATTGACGTAGCTGGGGCTGTTACCACTGTAGTGCCGCCTACTCCCGGCACCAGCATTCTTGACGCCGTACGCGCCCGCGATGGCAGCTACTTCGTGGCCAATTTTCAAAACGGATTGCAGCGGGTACGGCCCGGTACCAACCAGCCGGCGGAGCGGTTCGTGGCCAACGGCCCAGAATCGAGCTTGGCTTTTAGTATTTTGGCTGATGCCCGCACCAACAAGGTCAATGTATTTACGGGAGGGTACTCGGAGCGCTACGCACCTACGGGGCTGCGGGCTGGGTTTTATGAGTTCGCCAGCGGGCAGTGGACCAATATTACGGCCACCGCTTTGCCGCGGGCAACGGATTATCCCAACCCAGTCAGCCCCTCGCGGGGTACCCGCACGCCCGATGGCACCCTGTACGTGGGGGCCAACGGGGGCGGGCTAATGGAATGGAAAGGCCCGGGCGACTTTCGCGTGTTTGGGCAGGGTACCCCGGCGGGCAGCCCGCTCATTGGCACTTTCGGTGACAGAAACCGGGTGGAAGTGACTGACTTGGCCGCCGATGCTGAGGGTAAGGTATGGGTGGTTAACCGACACCTAGCCGCCAATACTTCGGGCTTGTTTATTCTGGACCCGGTGGCCACCACGTGGCGAACCATTCCGTGGGTATTTGGGCTGGAAGCGCTGGAGCGCATCGCGCTGGACGATGCCGGGTATGCCTGGGTTTCAGTTTCGCGTAAAACTGACCCTACAAACGCTCCCTTGGGCATTTTTGCCATCGACCCGGCTCTTATCAACCCCAGCCCGCCCCGCTTCTTCACTACGGCTACTGGTTTGCCAGATAACCAAATCTATGAGCTTGCCAAGGACCGCCGGGGCAACATGTGGGCGGCTACCAGCAAAGGAGTAGCTGTGTTCAACGACCCGAATGGACCGTTTGACCCTGCTGCCCAGTTCGTGTTGCCGTACGTAACCCGGGGCGATGGCACCGGATTTCCGGCCTTGTATACTGAGCCCGTGCGCACCCTGGCGGTGGACGGCGGCGACCGCAAGTGGTTCGGGACCGATAATGGCCTCTGGCTTTTCAGCCCCGATGCCGACGAAGCCCTGCTTCATTTTACGACGGCCAATAGTCCATTGCCTTCCAACCGTATCGTGGACGTGAAGGTGAACCATAAAACGGGCGAAGTATGGGTAGCAACGGACGCCGGGGTGGTGGCTTATCGTGGCGCCGCCAGCATCACAGAGGGAGCCCCACAATGCGCGGCAGTTTCGCCCAACCCCGTCCGGCCCGAGTTCGCGGGGACCATGGGCATTACCGGGCTTGCCAATGATGCCCTGGTGAAAATTACCGATGTGGCCGGGCACCTCGTGTACGCCACCAAAGCCAATGGCGGCACTGTAACCTGGAACCTGACCAACCCCGAAGGCCAGCGCGTCCGCTCCGGGGTTTACCTCGTAATGTCATCGGATGCCGACGGCAAAAATACCTGCGTGAGCAAAGTGGCCGTACTGAGTAAGTAGTGTGCCGAGGGCTCAGCCGTTTGTGATCGGCCTGCGCAAGCACGGGCGAGCAGCACGTTGGTACAGTACAGAGCCAGCACCCTAACCTTTATGCTGATAAAAACACGGGGCATCGTCCTCAGCTATCTGAAATACCGCGAAACGAGCATCATTGCCCGCGTCTATACCGAGCGGCTGGGCGTGCAGAGCTACGTCGTGAATGGCGTGCGCAAAGCCAAGCCTCCCGGACGCATTGCCTTGTTTCAGCCCTTCACCCTGCTGGATTTGGTGGCTTACGTGGCACGGGGTAGCGGCGGGCTCACCCGCCTGTCGGAATTTCGGTGTTCTGAGCCCTTCAGCACGCTGCCCTATGAGGTGCAAAAGAGTAGCGTGGTGCTGTTTCTCTCGGAAGTGGTGGGGCGAGCAGTGCGCGAGGAAGAGCAAAACGAGCCGCTTTTTCACTTCTTACACGATTCCATTCTGGCTTTTGACCAGCAAACCAAGGGCAGCGAAAACTTTGCCCTAGTATTTTTGCTCGAGTTGTCCACGTACCTGGGGTTCGGCATCAGCACGGGGGCAGAACTGACCGACCAGGTTATTATGGCCGGCCACGCGGCCACTAGTAAGGGCGCTATTGGCCCGGCCACCCTGCGGCTGCGCGAGTTTGAAACCTACTTTGATGAGCTGCTACGTGACCCGGCCACGAGCACCATTCCCAACGGCCGCGTGCGTCATGAACTGCTGACTGTGCTCATTCGCTACTACCAACTGCACGTTGAGCAGTTGGGCGAAATTCGGTCGCTGGATATTTTGTCGCAAGTGCTTGCCGAGTAGAGTAGAAGGCTACTTAAAGTCCACCAATTCTACTTCGAAGCGCAGCACGGCGTTGGCTGGGATATCGGCGCCAGCGCCACGAGAGCCATAAGCTAGGGATGAAGGAATAAGCAGTACGGCCTTGCTACCGGCAGTGAGCATGGCAATGCCCTGGTCCCAGCCCGCAATGACTCGTCCTGCGCCCAGTGCGAATGCTATGGGCTCGTTGCCGTGCTTGGCCGAAGAGTCAAATTCTTTGCCCGTGGCCAGCACGGTGCCGCGGTACAGCACCCGCACCGTCTGCCCTTTTTGGGGGAGTGGCCCTTTTCCAGGACGGGTTACGATGTAGTAGGTGCCGCCAGCCGT
This sequence comes from Hymenobacter sp. B1770, assembly GCF_049896385.1. Lineage (NCBI taxonomy): Bacteria > Pseudomonadati > Bacteroidota > Cytophagia > Cytophagales > Hymenobacteraceae > Hymenobacter > Hymenobacter sp. B1770. Next base: position 295,854 of record NZ_JAFCUF010000007.1, on the reverse strand, counting down.
TTTCTTCGCTACCAGCTTGTTCTTTTTTATATAGGCTTCAATCTGAGCGGCGTCCTGCGCTGTTTGGGCGACGGCCTGGCGTTGTACCTGCTCAGATAGCTGGGCTTTTATTTTTTCTGCCCGAGCAGGCATTTCCGACATGGGGAACAACTCTTGGGCGCTGGCCAGCACCACCATCGTATTGCCGCTCTTGCGAATAAAGAGGGGAACAGGCTGACGGAAGGTCTTGGCAAATAGCGAGTCGGCGGGGAAGCGGAATGAGGCGCTGTCGCCGGGCAGGAGGAGGCCCAGGGCTTCTTCCATGCCCCCCGGCACCGGCTGGGCCGGCAAGGGCACCGGCTGCGGGATAGGCTGCATTTGGCGCGATTTCATCAGCACCGAGTCGCGGCCGGTGCGAAATTCCAGAAATACGGTGAGTATTTGTCCGGCACGGGTAGCATAGGGTGCGTCGGTAGGGGCCAAGGTGCGCGGCTGGTAGCGGCCAGCGGCATCTTTCCTAAATAGGCGGTACTCGGTACCTGAAGGCAGGCGCGAGAAGCCAAGGGCCGGAGTTTGGGCGTGGGCCGACTGCAAGAGGACAAACAGCGCGCAAACGGCGCTAAAAAGTGGGTATCTCATCATGGAATTGCTGGCCGCGCGTTAGCGCACACTCACTACTTCTAGTTCGAATATTAGCTCCGTATTGGGGGGAATTAAGTAGCGGCTCTCGTCGTCGGGGTCCTGGACGCCTGCAGCGCCGTAAGCGTGTACGGCGGGTATCCATACTCTCACCCGCGAGCCTGCGGGCAGCAAAGGCAGCACTTCATCCCAGCCCGGAATAACCTCGCCCCGGCCTACCCGGAACCGAAGCGGGCTGCCCGATGCCGCGGTGGCATCGAAGAGGTGCCCGTCAGGCAGGAAACCAGCGTAGCGTATGGCCACACGACTGCCGGCAAGGGCCATCTTGCCCGTGCCGCGCTCATGAAACACAAAGCGCACCCCATTCCGCGTGTGCTGCGGAGTGAGGCGCGCCGAGTCGGAGCCGTGGGCGGGGGCACTGGAATTGGAAAGAACGGCTGGTTTGGTGCCAGGCTGGGCGTTGGCAGCCGAAACTGACAGCAGGAGCACCAGCCACAGGCTAAGCAAAAAAGTCCTGTAGCTGGCTGCTGGCTTCACCCGCATAAAACTGCTTAAAAAACGTCCAGCACTTCTACGTCAAACATAAGTGCCGAATCCGCTGGAATACGGCCAGGTTGGCCGCCGGAGCCATAAGCTAAGCGCGAGGGAAGCAAGAGCAACTTACGGTCGCCTTTGCGCATTAGCAGAAGCCCCTCATTAAAACCAGCCACAAGGCCAGGGCTGCCCTGGGTAAACACCGCACAGCCGCATTCCGTCCGGTTTTCACTGGAGTTATCAAAAACTGCGCCCGCTGGAAACTGCGAATTGCCAAACGAAGCCGGATAGCCTGTAGAACCGGGCTGGGCCCCGTTGCTGAGGAAGCGACCCACATAGCGTACAGTGACTTGCTTGCCAGCGGTAACCTGCGTGCCCTGTCCGGCCACGCTATCAACCACGTAAAGGCCCGATTCTGTCCGCCGTGCTTTGTTCAAGAGCCTGTTCCTTGTCAAAAAGTTGCGAATCGTGTCCTCGTCGATACGCTTCATCTTTTCGTCGTGCTCACGCAGCGTTTTCTGAAAAGTCGTTTCGGTATTGCAGCTCCACAGGGCCGGGGCTGCCAGCAGCAAGCCCAGAGCCAGTACCAAGTAACGTGAGTGCAGCAGAAGATTTTTCATGAAAAAGGAGATAAAAGGATTCCGGCCAACGGAGGCCCGAGCAGCTATGCCGCACCGCCCGTTGGCCGGAATTCAGAGGGATAAAGGCTATTGGATGTCAACCAATTCCACTTCGAAGCGCAGAGGCGCGTCGGCGGGAATGTCGGCACCAGCGCCGCGGGTACCGTAAGCCAGCGACGAGGGGATGAGCAGAATAGCTTTGCTGCCTTTGTTCAACTGGGCAATGCCCTGGTCCCAACCGGGAATCACAGCGCCCTGGCCAAGGGGGAAGTCAATGGGCTTGCCGGCTTTGTCCGACGAGTCGAACAGCTTGCCGCTCAACAGCGTGCCGTTGTAGTTCACGCTCACGGTCTGGCCGGGCTTGGGCTTGGGGCCGGTGCCGGGCTTCAGCACCTGGTAGTAAACACCGGAAGGCAGCTTCTGCACGGTCAGGTTGTTTTTCTTCACGTACTCCTGCAGAATGGCGTCGTCCTTTTTCAGCTGAGCAACTACTTCGGGCGCGGCTAGTGCTTTCGCCTGGGCGTCAGCCTGCTCTTTCATCTGCTTGGCATACTCGGGCGAAGCCATGCGCTGCTTCATTTGGGAGGCCATGGCGCGCTTCTGCAGCTCGGGCTGCATGGCTTGGGCTTCTTCCTGCGTGATGAGCTTGGGTGTGGTGGCCACGTACATCATCACCACGTTGCCGCCACGCTTCAGGAACGGGGGCACGGGCTGGCCCGAGCTGGGCTTGATGAGCGAGTCGACCTGGAAGCGGAACACGCCGCTGTCGCCGGGCTGCAGCAAAGACAGGGCCTCGTCGGGCGCACCTTTCTGCTTTATCTCCTGCAAGGGCAGGGGCACAGGCAGGCCTACATCGCGACGGGTGTTTTGCAACACCGAGTCCTTGCCGGTGCGGTACTGCATGTTGCCCAGCAGGAACTTGCCCACCCGGTCCTTGTAAGTCGGGTCGCCATCGGGGTTGATGTCGCGCCGCTCGTAGTCGTTACCGACTTTCTTGAAAATCTTGTACTCGATGCCAGATTTGGTTTTGGCAAAGTCACCGCCGTCTTTGTTGCAGGCCGTGAGAGAAGCGAAGCCCAGCAGGCCGGCCCCCAGGGCCAGCTGCCGCGCAGAGCGGGAGGAAAAACGCATGAAAATAAAAGAAGTGAAGAATCAGAAACTGTTCAAAGTTACACCACTGGCGGCGCTACAACAGCGGGCACGCCCGTGAGCTGCTCCTTGTACTCGGGCAGGATGCTCAGAAAGCGCTCTACCGTTGCATCAAGCGAGAGGTAGCTGATGCCACCAGAGGCGTTGTGGTGCCCGCCGCCATCGAAATGCCGACGAGAAAAGTCGCTCACGGAGAACTTGCCCACCGAGCGGAAAGAAATTTTGACGGCCACGCCGCGGTCAATAAACACGGCCGCAAAACGGATGCCCTCGATGCTCAAGGCGTAGTTGACCAGGCCTTCGGTATCGCCGGTTTTGCTTTGGTACTGGCGTAGCTCGTCCTGCGTGATGGCGATGTAGGCCGTGTTGAACTCACGGTTCACCACCAGCTTGTCCTTCAGCACAAAGCCCAGGAAGCGGAGGCGAATCTCGGAGTGCGAGTCGTAGATGAGGCGGTGCACCGACGAGAGGTCGATATTGACCTTCAGCAGCTCGGCAATGATGAGGTGCACATTGCGCGAAGTGCTGGGGTGCCGAAACGAGCCCGTGTCGGTCATGATGCCTGCGTACAAGGCCTCGCCAATGCCCTTGGTGATGAGGTCCTGGTCGCCGAGGTCGCGGATGATTTCAAAAATCAGCTCCGCCGTGGCAGCGGCACTGGGCACCGAAAACACGATGTCGGCAAAATCTTCGGGCTCCTGGTGGTGGTCGATGAGCACCTTGGTGGCCGCGGCCTGGCGCACGTACTCGCCCAGCTCGTTGATGCGGCCCAGGCAGCTAAAGTCAAGGCAGCAGATGACGTCGGCGCGGTTGACGAGGTCGCGCACCTGACGGTCGTTCTGGCGCTTGTCGTACACCACAACTTCGTCGTTGCCCTCCATCCAATCGAGGAAGGCCGGGTAGTCGGAAGGGGTAACTACCGTGACGTGGTGGCCTTTTTGCTTGAGATAACCAGCCCAGGCCAGTGACGAGCCCAATGCGTCAGCATCAGGCTTGTGGTGGGTGGTGATAACAACCTGCTGGGGCTGCGCGAGCAACGCCTGCAGGGCGGTGATGGAAGTGGACATCGACAACGTGAATGGCCCGAAAAGGAACTAAGGGCCGGTGGCTTACGAATAAAGGGGGCGGCAAAAGTCGGAAGAAATCCGTTCTTAACAACGCGCGCCCCCCGGAAGGTTCGGTTGGACTAGGCCAAAGCTCGGCTGCACTCGGCCAAGGAAAGCGTTGGGCTTTATGGCTACTTTTGCCCTACAATAAAGTTTTCAACCAACCCCTCCAGCCCAACAAATGGCCACCAACCGCACATTCACGATGATTAAGCCCGACGCCGTCCAGGAAAACCACATCGGTGGTATCCTGCACATGATGGAAGAAGGCGGGTTCCGAATCGTGGAGCTCCAAAAATTAAATCTTACGCCTGAGCGCGCCGGCCAGTTCTACGCCGTGCACGCCGAGCGTCCGTTCTACAACGACCTAGTAAAGTACATGTCGAGCGGCCCCATCGTGGCTGCAGTGCTTGAGAAGGACAACGCCGTAGCCGATTTCCGCACCCTCATCGGCGCTACCAACCCTGCCCAGGCCGCCGAAGGCACCATCCGGAAGAAGTACGCCAAGAGCATCGAAGCCAACGCCGTGCACGGTTCCGACTCCGACGAAAACGCTCAAATTGAAGCAGACTTCTTCTTTGGCTCGAAGTAATTCGTGCGCTGATAATCAGCTAAAAGCCCGCACTGCGCATTGCAGGGCGGGCTTTTTCTTTGTGCCAAATTCTGACTTTTTTTGTACCAATTTTGTATTGTCGAGCTTAGTTTATCGGCTGAAACCAATGCGTCCCGTGGTCTTGTTTTCGGTGATAAAGTCGGTTTTATCGCGGTTGTAGAGGTCGGCGAGGGAGGTGGCTTCCGTGACGGGCTCCGTTTGGCCAAGGGAAGTGGCCAGCGCCTGGGCTTTCTCTTTGTCCAGGGCTTCGAAGCGGTAGGAGGCAATCAGGCGGCCTTTGCGGAGCAGGGCTTTGTCGATGCGGGCCAACTCGGCATTAAAGGTGCAGATGATTTGGATGTGGAAGCCGTCGGAGAGCAGGCCGTCGGACAGGTTGAGCAGGTTGCTCACGGCGTTGCCGCCGTGGCCGTCGCGCTTCGCCAGTAACTCTTCGGCATCCTCAATGAGTAGGATGGAGTTGGTGTTGTCGTGCAGCAGGTTGATGAATTCCGGGTCGGCAATGCGGGTGGCCAGGTTGGGCGGAATAAACAGCTTGGGCTTGTTGGTGAGGCCGCAGAGGTGGCGGATGTAGCTGGTTTTGCCGGTGCCGGGAGGGCCGTGCAGGATGATGATGCCTTTCTCATCGGGCTGCTGCAGGCGCTTCAGAATGGCTTCGTGAGCGGGCAGCAGGTCGTCGTTGTAGTGGGTGGCCAGGTCCAGCGCCGGGATTTTTATGGGCAAAGGCGAAAACTCCAGTTCGCCAAAGGAGAGACGCAGCACCTGAATACGCTCGTGTTCGAGTTGTCCGGCATCGAGCTCGGCGGCCAGCAGGGCTTGCACCTGCGCCAGCTGGGCCGGGTCGGTTTGGGGAGAGAAGAACAGCTGGCCCGCCCGGTCGCCGTAGGTGCCGCGCTCGTAGAACCACAGCAGCAAATGCGGCGCCAGTAGCAGCGCGTAGTGGCTGATGTCGGGGGCTTTGCCTTTCTTCTCCAAGTACACGGCGTGCGCCACGGTGGCCTGCTCCAGGTCGTAGGTTTCCGCCAAGGCAGTGAGAATGGTCTGCCGGGCTGCGGCGTTAGCCAACTGGTAAATCTCGCGGCGCGGCAACACGCCGAACGCGGAGTAGAACCAGGATACCGGTTGGAAATACCCGTCTCTTTCGAACGTTTGGGATAAGTCGGGGGTGGCCACTGCTGGCAAGGATGTCTTCATGCCGTTGACTGTCATTTTCAAAAATACACTTTACAGGGCGGAAAACAACCCCCATGTATGGGCTGATGGCACAAAGCGCATCCTTGCCGGGTATGCCCAGCAGTGGGAATGAGGCGCTACCCCGAAATAAGAGCCAACCAAAAAGCCTCGCTGATGACGAGGCTTTTTGGTTAGAGTAAGTAGGGTTGCCCGATTCCGGGCCACGGCTTTGAGCTATACTTGCTCCATCGAAAGCAGACCCTCGGGCTCCACTTCGGCGGCGGGCTGGTTGCTGTGCTTGTGCTTGAAGAGGAACACAAACAGCACGGCAATGACCAGGGCATAGCCGGCAAACGTGAGCCAGATGCCCTGCCAGTCCTTGGCGCCGCTGGCATCTGTGAAGTATTCCTGAATGATGAGACCACTCAATGAACTGCCCAGCACGGCCCCGAAACCGTTGGTCATCATCATAAACAAGCCCTGCGCGCTGGCGCGGATGCTGGGCTGGGTTTGGGTTTCGACGAACAGGGAACCGGAGATGTTGAAAAAGTCGAATGCCATGCCGTAGACGATGCAGGAGAGAATAATCATCCACAAGCCGTCGGCGGGGTTGCCGTAGGCAAACAAACCAAAACGCAGCACCCAGGCAATCATGCTGAACAGCATCACTTGCTTGATGCCAAAGCGCCGCAAGAAGAAGGGGATAGCCAGAATAAACAGCGTCTCCGAAATCTGCGAGATAGACATGATGATGGCCGGATAGCGCACCGTCAGGGTGTCGCGGTAGGCTGGGGTCTTATCAAAATCGTGCAGAAACGTGTCGCCGTAAGCATTGGTGAGTTGCAAAGCGGCGCCCAGTAGGAGCGCAAACATGAAGAAGGTGAGCATCTTGCGGTCGCGCAGTATCGCAAACGACTTGAGGCCCAGGATTTCTATCAGGCTCTGGTTGGAAGTAGCGGTGGATTGAGGCGGGCACTTGGGCAAGGTGAAGGAGTAGAGGCCCAGTACGAAAGCGGCGGCGGCAGCCACGTAGAACTGGCTGGCCGATTTCTCGATGCCCAGCAGGCTCACCGTCCACATGGCCACGATGAAGCCAATGGTGCCCCATACGCGAATCGGGGGGTAGTCTTTCACCACATCAAGGCCTTCGGTTTTCAGCACCGAAAACGATACGGCGATGGAGAGCGACAGCGTGGGCATGTAGAAAATCATGTTCAACAGTATCACCCAGAAGAACGTGGTGGGATTGTCGACCAACGGAATGGAGAGCAGCGTCAGCCCGCCCAAAACGTGCAGGATGCCGTAAAGCTTCTCCGCATTAATGTACTTATCGGCCACAATGCCCATGAGCGAAGGCATGAAGATGGACGCAATGCCCATGGTCGAAAAGATGGCACCAAACTGCGCGCCCGACCACTGCTTCGTCTGAAACCAATACGCTCCAATCGTTATCAACCACGAGCCCCAAATAAAGAATTGTAAGAAACTCAGTATTATGAGGCGCAACTTAGTATTCATGCGAAGTCGGGATAAGAGGAAGGTGGGAATTAGCCGATAAAGATACACGCCTTCCTGCCAGAAGTGACAAGGGAATGCCGCTAAGGCGGTAGTGAGCGGTTGCCGACGGGGTTGCAGCTGTGCGTGAATCGATAAGCTGGCTGCAAAGCGGTTGGCCGCGGGCACGCCAAGGTAGAGAAATACGTGCTTTGGCCCTGGCCTTTTTGGCTGTTGGGGCAAAACAAAAGCCCCGGCCAATGAAGGTCGGGGCTTTTGTTTGAACTGCTTTGTAGCTGCCGTCGCAGTAGTTACGCTTGGTAGCTGGGCGAGAACGTGCCGGCGGGTTGCCCGTCGGCGGTGGGGTAATCGATGTACCCTTCGGGGCCGGGCGTATAGAGCGTGTCCGGGTTTAGGGGAGCCAAGGGAGCGCCGGTTTTGAGGCGCTCTACCAGGTCGGGGTTCGAGATGAAGGGCTTGCCAAAAGCGACCAAATCGGCGCGGCCGCTTTGCAGGGCTTCTTCGGCGCTCTCGGCGTCGTAACCGCCGCTCAGGATGAGCGTGTTCGTGAAAAGGCGGCGGATGGTGTCCACCGTTTCGGCTGGTACGGCGGGGGCACCCATGCTGGAGTGGTCGACAAGGTGCACGTAAACGAGACCAATTTTCTGTAGCTCCTCGGCCAGATAGGCGTAGGTTTCGTCCATTTCGGGGTAGTGCGGCATGTCAGCATCCACGCCCCAGGGCGACAAGCGAATGCCGGTGCGCTCGGGCCCGATGGCCTCGGCCACGCCGCGGGCTACTTCGAGCACGAAGCGGGCGCGGTTTTGCACGCTGCCACCGTATTGGTCAGTACGATGGTTGCTGTGGGGGTTCAGGAACTGCGAGAGCAGGTAACCGTTGGCGCTGTGCACTTCCACGCCGTCAAAACCGGCTTCGATGCTCAGCTTGGCGGCTTGAACGTACTCGTCGCGCAAGCGGGCCAACTCATCAGTCCGGATTTCGCGGGGTGCGGTGTGGTCGAGCAGCTGCTGCTCGTCGGTCCACATCTGGCCTTTGGCCGTGATGGCTGAAGGCGCCAGCACTTCGGCGCCAGCGGGCAGGTTCAGGCTGTGGCCAATGCGGCCGGCGTGCATGAGCTGCAAAAAGATGTGGCCGCCGTGGTGATGCACTGTTTCGGTGATGCGCTGCCAGTTGGTGACGTGCTCCTGGTTGAACATACCGGGAATGCGGGCGTAGCCCAAGCCATCGGCCGAGGGGGAAGTGCCTTCTGTGATGATGAGGCCGGCTGTAGCGCGCTGGCGGTAATACTCGGCCATCAGCTCGTTGGGCACGTTGCCCAAGGCGCGGCTGCGGGTAAGCGGGGCCATCACAATGTGGTTGCTGAGCGTAGTCGGGCCCAACTGGGTGGGTTCAAACAGTTTCTTTGACATAAAGTAGAATGTAAGGTCCGGGGGAATGAGAGCCACGGTAGTGAGTTAATGAAACGCGGGTAAAAACCAGGTACGTACACGAATTGTTTGGTGTTCTTGGCTTGTGCTCGTCTGCGTTCCTTAACTCGACTTCTCCTAGCAAACAAAAGCCCGTTTCACAGCGTGAAACGGGCTTTTGTGATTTTTCAGATTCGCGCAGATAAATTTTGCGCAAGTCGGTATTACATGGGTGTGGCTTCAGCGAAACGCTTGTTCACTTCATCCCAGTTGATGAGGTTGTAGAAGGCCGCGATGTAGTCGGGGCGGCGGTTCTGGTACTTCAGGTAGTAGGCGTGCTCCCACACGTCGAGACCAAGCACCGGCAAACCCTTGCAGCCCGAGTCGGGCATGAGCGGGTTGTCCTGGTTAGGCGTCGAGCAGATTAGCACCGAGCCATCGGGCTGCTTGCACAGCCACGCCCAGCCTGAGCCAAAGCGCGTGGTGGCTGCCTTGGTGAATTCTTCTTTAAATTTATCGTAGCTGCCGAAAGCCGAGGTGATGGCTTCGCCGATGGCACCGCTGGGCTGGCCGCCGCCGTTGGGCGACAGGATGGTCCAGAACAGGGAGTGGTTAAAGTGACCACCGCCGTTGTTGCGTACGGCCGCTGGGGCCTTGGCAATGTTGTGCATGATTTCCTCGATGGACTGGTTTTCCATCTCGGTGCCCGTAATGGCGGCGTTCAGGTTGGTAACGTAGGCCTGGTGGTGCTTGCTGTGGTGGATTTCCATCGTCTGGGCATCAAACGTGGGTTCCAGGGCATCGTAAGCGTACGGGAGTTTGGGGAGTTCAAAAGCCATAATTGACAAGGGGTTTGGGTTGGTCAGGAGTGTAAAAATGATATCAGGGACTAAAACAGCCCAACTAGGTATCTAGTTACGGCCGTGGTCCCCTCAAGTTCAAAAGTAGATTTATTTCCGCTTCAAACTAAAAAACTCCTGCATGAGCGTGGCGCACGCTTCGGCTTTCACACCGCCCCGCAGCTTTGTGCGGGGGTGCAGCAGCTGCCCGTGCCGCCGAAAGCCCACTTTGGGCTCATCGGCTCCGAATACCACGGCATTCAGCTGAGCCCAATAGCTAGCGCCAGCGCACATTACACAGGGCTCGATGGTGACGTAGAGGGTGCAGTCGGCCAGGTATTTATTGCCGAGGTAATTGGCAGCGGCCGTGAGGGCCAGCATTTCGGCGTGGGCCGTTACGTCGCGCAGCTGCTCGGTCTGGTTGTAGCCCCGGCCAATAATCTGCTTCTCGAACACAACGACGGCCCCAATGGGAATTTCATCGGCGGCCAGGGCTTTTTCGGCCTCGGCCAAGGCCTGGAGCATGAAATAGTCGTCGGTCATGTTTAGGCGTTCAGGCCTTTGTGGGCATCGCTATATCGGGCAGCCTCGCAATGAAAAGCGATTACTTCAGCGCAATGGCGTTCATCACGGCCTGAGCTGTGGGCTGCCACTGCGCCTGCTCATTGGCCGGCGCCACGAAAGTGAAGACGTATAACTGCTGGCCCTGAATGGCATATTGCACCGCCTGATACTTTTTTATGGGCGCCAATTGGCTTGTGCGCCCTCCATCCGATACGGTAGATACAAATTCAAAATACATGAAATCGCGCCCCTTCACGGTCCGGATATCTTCTTGTAGAAATTCAACCTTAGAGTACAGGCGTTGAATGCTGGCCTTATAAATCTTCAGCAGCACGGCATAGTCCATGCTCTCGAAGGTGGTGGGGCGCACGGCTACGCTATAGTCGACGCGGCCGCTAGGGTTGGAAAACACCGCCAGGGGCTTGCGTGGCGAGGGATATTTTACGGCAATGCCATCATCGGGCAGCGGGGCAAAGGTGGCCGGCACGCCCACGCTCAGGCCCGAGGCCAGCTTGGTAGTGGTAAGCTTGAGAGGAGGAGCGGAGGCGGTGATGCCGACAAAAAGCAACAGAAACGAAAGAATCTTCATAGCAGGCAGAAACGATGCGGGGATAAAAGTAGTGCCACGACTTTTGGTCGTGGCACTGCGAAGAGTACTCTGGCTTAGCGGCGCTTCACTGCGGGGTATTTGATGCGCACCTTCTTCCAATACACGTAGTTGCCGGTTTTGGCTTCTACCAAATAGGTGCCGGCCGGAATCTTGCCCAGGTCTACCGGAGCGCCGGTGCTGCTGACCGGGTCCAGGTCGGTTTGGTACACCACCTTGTTTTTGTAATCGGTCATCACCAGCGTACCGGGTTTGGTGAACTGCTGGGTAAAGCTCAGCAGAATGCTGGTAGAGTTCGGCTTGGGATACACGTCGATGCCAGAGAGCGTTTCGATGCGCTTGATGGGGCCGTCGAGCGTAACATCACCCGAGCTCTTGGATTTGACGACCGTGCCCGACTCGTCCGACTTGCTTTTGGTTTTGACTTTGGTTTGCGCCTGGGCGGAACCAGCAAACAGCAGCACCGCTGCGAGTGCGAATGAGGGGAGGAGTTTCATGAACAATTGAAGGAATGAGAAGACAAAGGAACGCACTTGCTGTCGGCCTTTGCATATCCCGTACCAAAAATGGCGGTTCGTTCCGCCGTGGTTGCTATTGTTGGGTTGCCTACTTAGGCTGAGGGGCTAACTTTGCCCAAAACCCTCTTGCCATGCTCCGTACCCACACCTGCGGCGAACTCCGCCCCGAACACATTGGTCAAACCGTTACGCTTTGCGGCTGGGTGCAGCGCACCCGCGACAAAGGCGCCATTCTCTGGATTGACCTGCGCGACCGGTACGGCCTCACCCAAATTGCTCTGGAAGAAGGCGTAGAAGCCGAAAACGTGCGCGAAACCGCCCGCCACCTGGGCCGCGAGTTTGTGCTGAGCGTGACCGGAAAAGTGGTGGAACGCCATTCCAAGAACGACAAGATGCCCACCGGCGGCATCGAAATTCGTCCCACGGAGCTGACCGTCCTCAACCCCGCCAAGCTGCCGCCCTTCCTCATCGAAGACGAAACCGACGGCGGCGACGACCTGCGGATGAAGTACCGCTACCTCGACCTGCGCCGCACGCCCGTCCGCAACAACCTCATGCTGCGTCACAAAATGGCGCAGGCCGTGCGCCGCTACCTTGACGGCCAGGAGTTCATCGAAGTGGAAACGCCGGTGCTCATCAAGTCGACGCCCGAAGGAGCACGCGACTTCGTGGTGCCCTCCCGCATGAACCCCGGCGAGTTTTATGCCCTGCCGCAGTCGCCCCAGACGTTTAAGCAGCTGCTCATGGTGTCGGGCTTCGACCGCTACTTTCAAATCGTGAAGTGCTTCCGCGACGAAGACCTGCGCGCCGACCGCCAGCCCGAATTCACGCAGATTGACTGCGAAATGGCGTTCGTGACCCAGGAAGACATTCTGAATACCTTCGAAGGCCTCACGCGCTACCTGTTCAAAGAAATCAAGGGCCTCGACTTTCCAACCGTGCCCCGCATGACCTACGCCGACGCCATGCGCCGCTTCGGCAACGACAAGCCCGACACGCGTTTCGCCATGGAGTTTGTGGAACTCACCGACATCGTGCAGGGCCAGGGGTTTCCCGTCTTCGACAACGCGGGCTTAGTGGTAGGCATTAACGCTGCTACCTGCGCTCACTTCACCCGCAAACAGCTCGACGAGCTAACTGACTTCGTGAAGCGCCCGCAAATCGGCGCCACAGGCCTCATCTACGCCCGCGTCGAAGCCGGCGGGATGGTGAAGTCTTCGGTTGATAAGTTCTATTCGCAGGAAGAGCTACAGCGCTGGAAAACTGCTTTCCATGCCAGTGAAGGTGATTTGTTGCTCATCATTGCAGGCGAGCCCAACAAGGCCCGCAAAGCCATGAGCGAGCTGCGCCTGGAAATGGGTCAGCGCCTCGGTCTTCGCAACAAAGAAGACTTCTCACCACTCTGGGTAGTCGACTTCCCCTTGCTTGAATACAGCGAGGAGGAAAACCGCTATTTCGCCATGCACCACCCTTTCACCTCGCCCAAGCCTGAGGACTTGGCCCTGCTCGACTCGCCCGAAACCATCGGCCAGGTCCGCGCCAATGCCTACGACCTCGTGATAAATGGTGTGGAAGTAGGTGGCGGCTCCATCCGTATCCACGACCGCGCCGTGCAGGCCCGCATGTTTGGCCTGCTTGGCTTTAGCGAAGAAGAAGCTAAAGCCCAGTTTGGCTTCCTGCTCGACGCCTTCGAGTACGGTGCCCCGCCCCACGGCGGCATCGCCTTCGGCTTCGACCGCCTCTGCAGCCTCTTTGGCGGCGCCGATTCTATTCGCGACTTCATCGCCTTCCCCAAGAACAACTCGGGCCGTGACGTGATGATTGACTCGCCTTCGCCAATTTCCAGTGCGCAGCTGAAGGAACTTAGTATCGCCACGGCGGCGGTGGCAAAATAATGCTGTGATAGTTATTAAATAAAAGTGGCGACTGAGGAATCAGTCGCCACTTTTATTTAATAACCCATCCTGTGCTTTTATCGAATTCCTGTCGTTCTTCCGGCGTCATTCGATTCCGAAATAGTCGCACACTATAGCCACCTATTAGTTCGCCATTTCTAGTGTAATTCCAGTCAGCAACGCTAGCAGTATCAAAAGCTACTTTGTCGCCTTGCTTCACCTCTTTGGTGTATTCAGGCATATTGTCCACAATGCCATACCATTTCCCACTCTCGAGTGTGGGTTCTCCTAGCCAGATGTATTCTTTTTGTTCGCCGTCGGTAAAAGGCAACTTAACAGCAAAGTTGTAAGAAGAACTATCGTGATGTTGCACAGCGTCTAAAAACTGCGGTAGCGTAGCACGAGCTGTCCTCATGGTTGCGAGCATTTCGGGGTCATCAGCTTCGACATCGTATACTCTGCTTGAAGCGGCCGTGTCATCAGTGTTACAGGAACTAATGAACAAGCTTGATGAAAGGATTAAAGCAGTTATTAGGCGCATTAAGTCGTGAATTGAAAAAAGAGCCGGCACTTTGTAGGGCCGGCTCTTTTTTTATTGGAAGTATTCTAGAAAATTTAAAAATTCCGCTCGCCCGTTTCGCGCTTGCCCAGCATCACTGAGCCTACCATAGCGGCCAGTAGCAGAATTGAAGCTAATTCAAACGGGAGCGCATACTGTTGGAACAGCACCATTCCCAGGCGGTCTACCATGCCAATTTGCGAGTCAAAGCTGGCCGGGTCGTAGCCGGCTGGGTTGATGTCGCGCATGGCAGCTACCAGAATCAGCAGCAGCGAACCGCCGGCGATGGCGGCAGCGAACTTGGCCAAGGCAGGCTTGTGCGGCTCGGTTTCCTCGTTCAGGTTCAGGAACATAATCACGAATAGGAACAGCACCATGATAGCACCAGCGTACACGATGATGTTCACGGCAGCTAGGAACTGCGCGTTCAGCAGCAGGTAGTGACCCGAGAGCGTAAAGAACGTGAGGATGAGGAAAAGCACGCTGTGCACTGGGTTTTTGGCCAGTACCACGCCCAGCGCACTCAGCAGGGCTACAAACGAGAGAAAAAGAAAGAGAGGGGACATAAAATCAGGTTAGAGCACCACGCTTAAAGACCGTCATGCAGAGCGCAGCGAAGCATCTCGCGTGCAATGGTAACTCAATCGTTCAACAAAGCGAGCGAGATGCTTCGCTACGCTCTGCATGACAGGTAGCTAGGCAGTCTGCATCTGAGCCCGTAGCTTGTCGGCTTGCTCCGGAGTGAGCTGGATGCCGCGCTTTGAGCGGTTATCCGGCGTCACGGGCTCTACCAGCCGGTCTTTGCCATAGATGAACTCGTCGCGCTCGAAGCGCGGCGGGGCCATTTTGTCGGCTTGCAGATACACGGCGGCTTTGGGGCAAGCTTCTTCACACAAGCCGCAGAAGATGCAGCGCAGCATGTTGACTTCGTAGCTGATGGCGTACTTCTCCTCACGGTAGAGGTTTTCCTCGCCCTTCTTGCGCTCGCCGGCAACCATGGTGATGGCTTCGGCAGGGCAGGCCACGGCGCACAGGCCGCAGGCGGTGCAACGCTCGCGGCCGGCTTCATCGCGCTTGAGCACGTGCAGGCCCCGGAAAACGGGGGAGAAGGGACGGGTCTCGTCGGGGTAGCGAATGGTGACTTGCTTCTTGGTAGCGGCCCGGAAAAAGTGCCGCATCGTAATGGTGAGGCCCTGGAAAATAGCCGGCAGGTAGGCCCGCTCGGCCAAGGTCATGGGCTTCTTTTCGAGAACTTTGGCGCGTTTGCTTAAGGATTCCATAGAATTTCTGTCATGCTGAGCTTGCGAAGCATCTTATCACGTTCGCAAAGCCGCTGAGGTAACTTATTCTGACGAAGGAAGCGGAGATAAGAGGCTTTCCCGCGTCAGCATGACAAGCAAGTTATTTGATTACGCCGAACGTAATCAGGCCGCCCGTCAGCAGGATGTTGAAGATGGCCAGGGGGATGAGAATCGTCCAGCCCAAGCGCATCAGTTGGTCGTAGCGGAAGCGCGGCAAGGTCCAACGCACCCACATAAAGAAGAAGATGAAACTGAAGATTTTGGCGAACAAGCCCACCACGCCAAGGATGGTGATGATGTTTTGGGCCGTCACCAGCTCCAAGCCCTGCGACGATACCAGCCAGTTGCGCAGCTCGTATTGGAAAGGAAAATTAAAGCCGCCGAAATACAGCACGCTCATCACGGCCGAAGCCACGAATACGTTGATGTACTCCGCAAACAGGTACAGGCCCATTTTCATGGAGCTGTACTCGGTGTGGTAACCGCCAATCAATTCGGTTTCGCACTCTGGCAAGTCGAAGGGCGTCCGGTTGGTTTCGGCGAAGGCGCACACGATAAAGATGATAAAGCCCAATGGCTGCTTCATCACGTTCCAATTGAAGATATCGTTCCATACAAACGGCGCATCCGAAGCCTGCTGAAAAGTGATTTCGCGTAGCGACAGAGTATTGGAAATCATCAGCACGGCAATCAGGGCGAGGCCCATAGCGATTTCGTAGCTGATGTTTTGCGAGGCAGCGCGGATGGCCCCGAGCAGCGAGAACTTGTTGTTCGAAGCCCAGCCGCCAATCATGATGCCGTAGACGCCCAGCGACACCATGCCGAACACGTAAAGCATGCCGACATTGATTTCAATGCCCTGCAGGTGAATGATGTTGTCGCCAAACTGCAGCACGTTGCCGAACGGAATAACCGCCGACGACATGAGCGCCGTAATCATTGCCAGGCAAGGCCCGAAAACGAACAGCGCCCGGTTGGCACCGGCCGGGAAGAACTCCTCTTTGGTGAAAAGCTTCACGGCATCGGCCAGCGGTTGCGCCAAACCAAACGGCCCCGCGCGGTCCGGACCAACCCGGTCCTGCAGGAACGCGGCGATGACGCGCTCGGCATAAGTAGAATACGTGGCAATCAGCAGCGAAACGCCGAAAACTACCAGAACGACGAGGCCTTGCCAGGCCAGGGGTGGAAAATCCATAGAGGAATTGTCATGCTGAGCTTGCGAAGCATCTTATCACGTTCGCGCCGCTCGGGGTAGGTATGGTTTCTGGCGAAGGCAGCCGTGATAAGATGCTTCCTTCGTCAGCATGACAGTCGATTTAATTAGCCATTGATGCCGCCCAAGCGGAGCGGCGGGTTGCGTTCCAGTTCGCGTGTAGTGCTTTCGGGCAAATCCAGAATCACCTGCGGGTTCACCACAGGCAGTTCGTAGTGGTTGGCCGAGATAACCGAAGCGCGGTTGATGTGCGCTGGTCCTTCGAGCACCCAGTCAGCAGTTTCCTTTTTGTCGAAGCGGCAGGTGTTGCAAATCCACTCTTTCACTTCGCCATACTGGTCTTTGCGAGCCGTTACGCGGAGTACGTCCTTGCCTTTGTACCAGAGGGTTACTTTGCCGCAGCACTTCTCGGTTTCGCAGTCGCGGTGGGCGTTCACGGGCTTCGTGAACCACACGCGCTGTTTGAAGCGGAAGGTTTTGTCGGTCAGCGCGCCCACCGGGCATACGTCGATGACGTTGCCGCTGAACTCGTTGTCGATGATGTTTTCGATGTAAGTGCCGATTTCCGAAGCATCGCCCCGGCCCAGCACGCCGTGCACGCGCTCGGGGGTAAGCTGGTCGGCGGTGTACACGCAGCGGTAGCACAGAATGCAGCGCGTCATGTGTAGCTGGATGAGCGGGCCGATGTCGATTTTCTCGAACGTGCGGCGCTCTTCTTCGTAGCGGGTGGTGCTCACGCCGTGCTCGAAAGCAAAGTCTTGCAGGTCGCACTCGCCAGCTTGGTCGCATACCGGGCAGTCGAGCGGGTGGTTGATGAGCAGCATTTCCACGATGCCTTTGCGCACGTCCATCACCTGCTGCGAGGTCGTGTTTTCAACCACCATGCCGTCTTGCACCGTCGTGATGCACGAGGCCACCAGCTTGGGCATGGGACGTGGGTCTTTGGCCGAGCCGGCCGCTACGCGTACCAGGCAGGCGCGGCATTTGCCGCCGGTGCCCTTAAGCGGGGTGTAGTAGCACATGGCGGGCGGCACCACGCCCCCGCCAATCTGGCGGGCCGCGTTAAGGATAGTGGTTCCGTCCGGAACCTCTACCTCAATGCCGTCGAAGGTTATTTTAGCCATTGTATAGGAAGATAATCGTCAGGGATATTAGGCCAGCACTGGGGCGCCGCGGTACGCCGCGCCGGGCATGGTGGCCTCTTTAGGATTGGTCACGTGCCACTCAAACTCGTGGCGGAAGTGACGCACGGCCGCAGCTACCGGCCACGCCGCGGCTTCGCCGAGCGGGCAGATGGTGTTGCCTTCAATCTGCTTGGCCACGCTCACAATCAGGTCGATGTCGTGCATCGAGCCGTGGCCGTGTTCGAGGCGGTGCAGTACTTTTTCCAGCCAGCCCGTTCCCTCACGGCAGGGCGAGCACTGCCCGCACGACTCGTGGTGATAGAAGCGGCTGAAGTTCCAGGTGTTCTTCACGATACACGTGGTTTCGTCCATCGCAATGAAGCCGCCGGAACCCAACATAGTGCCCGTGATAAAGCCGCCGTCGGACAGCGACTCGTAGGTCATGAGGCGGTTTTCGCCGGCAGCGGTTTTCAGGATAAGCTCCTTGGGCAGAATCGGCACGGACGAACCACCGGCCACTACGGCCTTCAGGTCGCGTCCTTTCCAGATGCCGCCGCAGTACTCATCGGAGTAGATGAACTCTTCCACCGGCACACCCAGCTCTATTTCGTAAATGCCGGGCTTATTCAAGTGGCCGCAAGCTGAAATCAGCTTGGTGCCCGTGCTTTTGCCAACACCCAGCTTGGCGTATTCGTCCCCACCATCGTTCACAATCGGAACGACAGCCGCAATGGTTTCCACGTTGTTTACCACCGTAGGGCGAGCGTAAAGGCCCTGCACAGCAGGAAACGGCGGCTTGTTGCGCGGGTTGCCCCGCTTGCCTTCCAGCGACTCCAGCAGCGCGGTTTCCTCTCCGCAGATGTAGGCGCCGGCACCGGGATGCACGTGCAAATCGAGCGAGTAGCCCGATCCGAGAATGTTCTCGCCCAGGAAACCGGCTGCATAGGCCTCAGCAATAGCCTTCTCCAAAATACGCAGCACGTACAACAACTCGCCGCGGATGTAGATATAGCTGGTGCGCGCGCCCAAAGCGTAGCTGCCCGTAATCATGCCCTCGATGAGCAAGTGGGGCAGTTTCGACATCAGCTGACGGTCTTTGAAGGTGCCAGGCTCTGATTCGTCGGCGTTGCAGACGAGGTAGCGTGGTACGCCTTCGGGCTTGGCCAGGAAGCTCCATTTCATGCCCGTGGGGAAGCCTGCGCCGCCGCGGCCGCGAAGGCCCGACTTCTTCACTTCTTCCACCACTTCCTCAGGCGTCATGGTTTTGAGCGCCTTCTCCACGGAGCGATAGCCCCCGTGTTTGCGGTACACGTCAAAGGTTTCGATGCCTTCTACGTTTATATGTTCAGTTAATAGCTTGCGGCCCATAGTGGTAAGCGTTGTGCTGATGGCCAGCCGATTAGTAGTTCTTTAAGGAGTTGGGCAAACCCGTTTCTTCCCATGGTAAGATGGGGCGGTGCACCAGACTCTTCAATTCGTTCAGCATGGCGTCCACCGCTTCGGGCGTGTCCAGCTGCTCGTAGTATTTCTCGCGCACTTGCACGATGGGGGCAAAGCCGCAGGCGGCCAGGCACTCCACTTCTTTCAGGGTGAAGGTACCGTCGGGCGAGGTGCCGCCCACTTTGGCACCGGTAATGCGTTCCAAGTGCTCAGTCAACTCATCGGAGCCGCGCAGCATGCAGGGACCCGTACGACAGATTTCCAGCACGTGCTTTCCTACCGGCTTGAGGTTGTACTGCGTGTAAAAAGACGATACCTCGTACACTTCAATCGGCTTGATTTTCAGCGTTTCGGCCACCAAGTCCTGTACTTCGGGGCTCACCCAGCCACCGAACTCGGCTTGCGCAATGTGCAGTATCGGCAGCAGGGCCGACTTGCTCTTGTCTTCCGGATAGTGCGTTAGCAGGCGCTTGATTTCTGCTTGGGCGGCGGGGGAAAATTGCGGTTTGGTCGGCGCGGTGGTCGGCTCCATATTAATCAGATTCACAGAAAACTAGGCGTCTAGCTCGCCAGCGATGACGTTCATGGACGAGAGAATGACAATGGCGTCCGACAGCGTCGTGCCCACGGCCATCTCCGGGTAAGCTTGATAATAAATAAAGCACGGCCGGCGGAAGTGCAGGCGGTAGGGCGTGCGGCCCCCGTCCGAAATCAGGTAGAAACCCAGCTCGCCGTTGCCGCCTTCCACCGAGTGATATACCTCACCAACCGGGGCGTCAATCTCGCCCATGATGATTTTGAAGTGATAAATCAGGGCCTCCATGTTCTTGTACACTTCCTGCTTGGCGGGCAGGTAGTAGTGCGGGGCATCGGCGTGGTAGGGGCCTTCGGGCAGGTTTTCCAGCGCTTGCTTGATGATGCGCAGGCTCTGCCAAATTTCCTCGTTGCGGACGATGAAACGGTCGTAGGTATCGCCGTTGGTGCCAACAGGGATGTCGAACTCGAAATCTTCGTAAGAAGAATAAGGGTTCATGGCGCGCACGTCGTAGTCCACGCCCGCGGCCCGCAAGTTGGGACCGGTGAAGCCGTAATTCAAGGCCTTTTCCGCCGAAATCGGGCCCACGTTCACCACGCGGTCCATGAAAATGCGGTTGCGGTTGAACATTGACTCGAACTCCTTCATCACGGCCGGGAAGGTCTTGAGCCAGTCGCGCAGCTTTTGCAGCGCTACGGGCGAGAAATCCCGCTCCATTCCGCCCACACGGCCCATGTTGGTGGTCAGGCGCGAGCCGCACACCTCCTCGTAGATTTCGTAAATTTTCTCGCGCTCTTGGAACACGTACAGGAAGCCGGTGAAGGCTCCCGTATCAACACCGAGAATTGAGTTGCAAATCAGGTGGTCGGCAATCCGAGCCAACTCCATCATAATCACGCGCATGTACTGCGCCCGCTTGGGCACCGTCACGCCGAGCAGCTTCTCTACCGTCATGTGCCAACCCATGTTGTTGATGGGCGACGAACAGTAGTTCATCCGGTCGGTGAGGGGCGTGATTTGGTAGAACGGGCGGCGCTCCGCGATTTTCTCAAATGCGCGGTGGATGTAGCCGATGGTGGGCACACCAGACACAATCCGCTCGCCATCCATTTTCAGGATGTTTTGGAAAATGCCGTGCGTAGCCGGGTGCGTAGGGCCCAGGTTCAGCGTCGTCAGCTCCTGGCTGAAGTCGTTGAGCAGAGGCATGAGTTGGCCTTGGCGCTGCGCGGCGGCCTCCTCGTGTATTTTATGGGTGCCTTCCAGCGTGTCGTTTACTGCCATGATATAGTAATCAGGGGCCTAGCGGCCGAAAAACAGGTCGGTTTTATCTTCGCGAGTACCGTCCTCAAGCGGATATTCGCGCCGCATCGGGAAGTAGTCCATGTCCTCAACATTGAGGATGCGAATGAGATTGGGGTGGCCGGTGAAGATGATGCCGAAGAAGTCGTAGCACTCGCGCTCCATCCAGTTGGCGGTGGAGTAAAGGTCCGTCAGGGTCGGCACCACCGGGTCGGCGATGGGGAAGAAGATTTTAATCCGCAGGCGGATGTTCTGCGTCAGGCTGTGCAGGTGGTAAATCATGCCCAGCTCCTTGCCCTCGTTCTCCGGGTAGTTTATGCCGCACATGGTGGTCAGGAAATGGAATTTGATTTCCTGGTCCTGCTGCAAGCCGGCGATGATGTCGTGGATGCGCTCCCGCGTGGCGGTCACCGTTAGCAGGCCGTAGGGTTCCTCCACATCGGTGAAAGTGCCCTCGCCAAATAAGCGGGTGAGCAAATCCAGTACCCGCGCGTTCTGGACCTTAGTGGGGTCTTCGGCAACTGGAGCTTCGGGAGCGGCGGCAGATTCCTGAGGATTCATTTATTAGCTGTTTTAGCTGTTAGCTGAAAGCTATTAGCTGTTGGCTTTTGTTTGGCCGGTAAACTGTCTGGCTTTCAAAGGCTAACAGCTAACAGCTAAGGGCTAACAGCTTGGTTACTTAATGTTGTACGACGCCAGCAGGGCCTGATACTCAGGCGCATTGCGGCGACGCATGGATTCGTTTTTGGCCAGGTCCTGCACGCGCATCAGGCCGTCGAGAACTTGCTCGGGGCGGGGCGGGCAGCCGGGCACGTACACGTCGACCGGAATAATGCGGTCGATGCCTTGCAGCACGGAGTAGGAGTCGAAGATGCCTCCCGAGCAGGCGCAGGCACCCATGGCTAGCACCCAGCGGGGCTCGGCCATCTGCTCATACACTTGCTTTACGATGGGAGCCATTTTCTTGGCAATAGTGCCCATCACCATGAGCAAGTCGGCTTGGCGTGGCGAGAAGCTGGGCCGCTCGGAGCCGAAGCGCGAGATGTCATAGTGCGAGCCCATGGTAGCCATGAACTCGATGCCGCAGCAAGAGGTAGCAAAGGGCAAGGGCCAGAGTGAGTTGGCGCGGGCAATGCCCACTACTTTCTCCAGCGAAGTGGCAAAGAAGCCAGCGCCTTCAACGCCCTCAGGGGCCTCGACAGTTTTGATTTCCGGAACTCGGGTATCCATAGTTGAGATGGGTCAGGTTGGAGGGCCAAATGGCCTAGTTATGAACACCAGCCAAGTGACAATAGTTTGCCTGAATTAGGCTTCGTTCCAGCGCAGGATGCCCTTTTTGATGATGTAGAGGAAGCCCGCGAGCAAGAAGAACATGAACAGAATCATGGCAATGAAACCGTCGTTGCCTAAGGCTCTGAAGTTCACCGCCCAAGGATACATAAAGATGACTTCCACGTCGAACAGCACAAAAACGATGGCCGTGAGGAAGTATTTCACCGAAATCGGGGTGCGGGCATTGCCCACCGATTCGATGCCACACTCGAAGGCTTCGTTCTTCACTTTGCTGGTCCGCTTGGGGCCCACCAGGTGCGACACAATCATGGCAAAGGCCACAAACGCCAAAGCCAGACCAAATTGAATGAGAATGGGGAGGTAATCGGAGGGCTGATAATTAGCAGCAGACTGGACTAATAACATAGCTGTGAGATTAGAGGATAGCAGCAGCCAAGGGCGCTGAGGGGCAAAGGTAGGGCTTACGGGGTTGGGGCGCAATGTTGCGCCATTTAAGCTCGATTAAGCTTTAAGGGGCTTGGATTTACTATACTTAAGTAGAGTATGGAAAATTGCACTCGTCTTATCAATTTGCTCTGATGCTCTACTTGATAATATAATTCGGCTTAGGCAAGCTCGGTTCATTAATGTTAAGAGCCTGTTTGGGATACTAAGCCGGGGTAAATAAAAACGAGCCAGTAAGTTGCGGCGGGAGTTCCTAGGCTCCCGGACGCTTTATGGTTGACGGCTATCAACCCCTTACTGACCCGCAGTGGCAAGTTATGCAGCCGCTCTTGCCCGTGCACGGCAACCGGCGCCTGTGCCTGCGGCGCGTGCTTGACGCCGTGCGCTACGTCTGCCGCACCGGCTGCCAATGGCGCGCCCTGCCGGCCACTTTCCCGGCCTGGACGGCCGTGTACTACTATTTCCGGCGCTGGCAGCCCGCCGTGTGGGCGCACCTCAACGAGGCGCTGAACCGGGCCGGCCGCCTGGCGGCCGACCGGGCCGCGACGCCCTCGCTCGTGTGCGTCGACAGCCAAAGCGTGAAGCTGGCCCCGCGCATTTTCGAGCACCGGGGCACGGACGGCGGCAAGCACGTCAACGGCCGCAAACGGCAGATTGTCACCGACGCGGAAGGCCGCATATTTGCCTGCTACGTGCACGCGGCCAACGGCCACGACGGCACAGCGGCCACGCAGGGCCTGCTGCCGCGACGCCCCGACTGGGGCCAGCGCCTGGTGACGGTACTCACCGACAACGGCTGCCGGGGCGGCTTTGCCGCCCACCTGCAGGCCCTGGGCCTGCGCCACGAACTGGCCAGCCGGCCGCCGAGTGCGCGCGGCTTCGTGCCCGTGGCCAAGCGCTGGGTCGTCGAGCGCACGTTTGCGTGGCTGGCCTGTTTTCGGCGCCTGGCCGTCGACTACGAGTTTACCCCGGCCAGCCACCAAGCGTGGTTGCTGATTGCCAACTCAACCATGTGCCTCAACCGATTATGCCCAGCTTAAATCCCAAACACCCTCTAAGCAAAAAGGGCCACCCCATAATTGGGATAGCCCTTTTGCTGTAATCCTTCTAATGATTAGAAGCCACCGGCAGCTACGTCCAGCTTCTCGCCGGTATCGGTGCCGAGGAAGGGGTAGCGGTAATCTACCGGCGGCACGAAGGTTTCCTTGATGGCGCGGGGCGACACCCAACGCAGCAGGTTGAGGATGGAGCCGGCCTTGTCGTTAGTGCCGGAGGCGCGGGCCCCACCAAAGGGCTGCTGACCCACCACGGCACCGGTGGGCTTGTCGTTGATGTAGAAGTTGCCCGCCGCGTTCTGCAGGCGCTTCGAGGCGAGGTCAATGGCGTAGCGGTCCTGCGAGAACACGGCGCCGGTGAGGGCGTAGGGCGAAGTGCTGTCCACGAGGTCGAGGGTTTCCTCGAACTTGTCGGCGTCGTACACATGCACGGTCAGCACGGGGCCGAACAACTCCTCGCACATGGTCACATACTTGGGGTCTTTGGCCACGATGACGGTCGGCTCTACAAAGTAGCCTTTCGACTTGTCGTAGTTGCCGCCGGCAATGATTTCGGCCTCCGGGTCGGCTTTGGCACCGTCGATGTACTTGGCTAGCTTATCGAACGAAGCCTCGGTGATAACGGCGTTGATGAAGTTGCTGAAGTCCTCCACGTCGCCCATTTTGAGGGACTTGAGGTCTTCCACCAGGTAGCCTTTCACTTCTTCGTAGAGGTTGTTGGGCAGGTACACCCGCGAAGCCGCCGAGCATTTCTGGCCCTGGTACTCAAATGCACCACGCGTGATGGCAGTGGCTACGACCTTGGCGTGCGCCGAAGGATGGGCCAGGATGAAGTCCTTGCCGCCGGTTTCGCCCACGATGCGCGGGTAAGACTTGTACTTGTGAATGTTCTGGCCAATGGTCTTCCAGATGTTCTGAAACACGCCCGTGGAACCGGTGAAGTGAATGCCGGCAAAGTCGCGGTGGTTGAACAGCACTTCGCCTGCTGTGGGGCCATCGACATACACGAGGTTGATAACGCCATCGGGAACACCAGCTTCTTTGAACAGCTCCATCAGCACCTGGGCCGAGTAAATCTGGGTGTTGGCGGGCTTCCACACCACCACGTTGCCCATCATGGCCACGCAGGAGGGGAGGTTGCCGGCAATGGAAGTGAAGTTGAAGGGCGTGAGCGCAAACACGAAGCCTTCGAGCGGGCGGTGCTCCAGGCGGTTCCACATGCCAGCCGACGACTGCGGCTGCTGCTCGTAAATCTCCCGCATGAAGTGCACGTTGTAGCGGAAGAAGTCAATCAATTCGCAGGCCGCGTCGATTTCAGCCTGGAAGGCATTCTTGCTCTGGCCCAACATGGTAGCCGCGTTGATGCGGGCCCGATAGGGGCCGGCCAGCAGCTCGGCAGCTTTCAGGAAAATGGCCGCGCGGTGTTCCCAGGGCATTTCCGACCAAGCCGGACGGGCCGCCAGGGCGGCATCTACCGCCTGCTGCACGTGGCTGGCCTCGCCCAGGTGGAAGTGGCCGAGGGTGTGCTGGTGGTCATGAGGCGGGCTGATGCGCTGGGTGTTGCCGGTCCGCACCTCCTCGCCGCCGATGTGCATGGGAATGTCCAGCTCCAGCTGCTTGAGGCGTTTGAGTTCACGGTGCAGCTCAGCGCGCTCGGGCGAGCCGGGCGCGTAGCCTTTTACCGGTTCGTTAACTGGGGTCGGGACGTTGAAAAAGCCGTTGGCCATAAGGTTAGAGTATTGGGTTTCTGATTGTGAAAACCGGGGTGGGAGAGAGCAAAGGTAAGCGGAATGCTATTGGTCGTTTAAGCTTTCTTAGTCAGTTTTGGGTACGACTAATTCCAAGTAAAGGCGGCTAGTTTATCAATTAGGCAGATACCCGTCTGGCCGTCGCTGTCGCCAAGTCTTCCACCAATTATATCCGGCGCAAATTATCATCAAGCCTACTGCCAAGTACAAGCCATGTATTGAATCAATGGTTGTTTCGGAGTCAGGTAAGGCCCAATTGGGCCTGCCTGGCTGGTACCTTATCGGAATGGTGGTGCCCAGAATCAACTGCTGGTATGCCGTTTTTCCTAAACGCAGCGTAGTAACCTCAATGCCTTGCTGTGGCTCTACGAAGCGGGCATGCACATCGAACAGGCCGCTACGGCCAGAACCTACCGGCCCGTTTTTCTGCTTAACCACGGCGAGGGCTGGGGTGCCATGCAGCGTCTGCCAACGCATAACGGTTTGCATGAGCATACCCAGGAACACTAAAACGATGGCAGGGAACAGTACCCAAGCCCGAAGCCAGCGCCCAAAAGGCTTTAACCGCTGTCGAAACGTAATCATAGCTGCTTCACTAACTGCCTTACCTGCTGCTCCAGGTCCTTAAAAGAACCGGTGTTGTGAATGGTGAAGTCGAAGTGCTGATAGTCATCCATCGCCACTTCGCTGGGGTGGTTGTCGTCGCGGGTGCCGTCGCCGCGCTGTTTCAGCGGGTCGCCTTCTATGCGCAGCATGAGGCCGCCGCGGGCCCGGATGGGGTCGGCTTCGTTGGGAAAGCGCACGTCGGGCACCAGCATGAAGGCATCGGGCGGGAGACGGGCAAAGAAGGCATCGACCCACACCATAGGCTCCCACACGCGCAGGGCCTGGCCTACTTGCTGCAACATTTCGCCGCGGGTTCGCTTGAAAGCTGGCACGAGTTGCGCCTTGCCTTGTTGGCTGTAGTAGGGTGCCACGTCTTCACCCGTAAGGGCCGCACACACGGACTTGATGGAATCACCAAACGAGCTGATTTGCCAGATGCGCTCGGGTTGCAACTGCAGCAGCAGGCGGGCCACAGTGTCTTTGCCGCTGCCCCGGCGGCCCGACATGCCTATGAGGTGTATCATATGATTATCGTTTGGTCATGCTGAGCGTAGTCGAAGCATCTTTACCTCGGGAGTAATTAATGTTCCTTCACCGAAGCGGTAGAGATGCTTCACTGCGTTCAGCATGATGTTCTTTGTTTACCAACGGCTTTTATAAAATCTCCTTCAGTTCGCTCAGGCAGCTGATTTCGTGCGTGACCTGATTAAAGTGGCGCCTTTTGTCCGGATTGAAATATACTTGGTCGATGCCGGCGTTGCAGGCGCCGAGCACGTCGCACTCCAGGTTGTCGCCTATCATGAGGCTTTCGGCTTTGGTGGCGCCGGTGCGCTCCAGGGCATGGGCAAACATGCGCGGGTCGGGCTTGAGGTGCCCGCTGTGCTCAGAGGTGATGACTTCCTCGAAATAGTGCGTGAGGTTGGAAGACGCTAGCTTGACGGCTTGGATGTCGTTGAAGCCGTTGGTTATCAGGTGCAGGCGGTAGTTAGGCTTGAGGTAGTCTAGCACCTCGTGTGTGAAGGGGAATACCGCCGATTTCTGGGGAAGAATGTCAGTAAACTCATCCGAAATGGTGGTCGGAATCTCCGCTTCGGGCACGCCCAGTTTGATGAGTGTCCGTAAGAAACGCACCTCACGCAATTGCTTCTGCGAAATCTTATTGCTTTGGTAGAGGCGCCACAGCGCGTGGTTGATGTCGCTGTAAACTCGAACGAATTCCTCGACTTTGAAAGTGCGGTAACGAGCAAAGTCATGCCGCTCAAACAACGTGTGTAAGGTCTCGTTGGCGTTTTTCTCGAAGTCCCACAGCGTGTGGTCGAGGTCGAAGAAGAGGTGGCGGTATTTCATTTCAACAGTTATCAGGGTTTATTCTAGAACGTCATGCTGAGCTTGCCGAAGCGTCTCTACTGCGTAACTAATTAAAGTTAGTTTTGAGGTAGAGATGCTTCGGCAAGCTCAGCATGACGTTCCTTTAACTTATCGTCTTAGTTTTACCCCACGCCCCCGGCCAGCGTCATGCTTAGCACACCAGCCAGCATGATGCCCTTGCACCAGGCACTGAGGTGCTTAAAGTGACGGCGGCGGTCGGCCCGGATGAGCAGGCGCGTGAGCTGAGCCATGGGAAGCAGCACCAGCACCGTGAGCCAAGTGCCCAGCGGCCAGTGCCCGCTGACAAACATGTTGCCGGTAGCGCCGAGGGTTAGCAACGCCAAGCAGCCAAGGAAGATGCCCGCTACCCATTTTGTTTGGGCCACACCCACTACCAGGGGCAGGGTACGGCATCCGTGCTGGGCATCGCCGCGCATGTCTTCCACGTCTTTCAACACTTCGCGCACTACGGTGAGCAGAAAGGCAGCCAAGGCATAGGGCCATACTACGCTGTTGCTGTCGTTGCGCTCCAACTGCAATTGCAGCTCGGGCAGCAACACCAGCGCCGCCGTTAGGGTGGCAATGCTCACGTTGCCGACCAAAGCTACCCGCTTGAACCGGGCCGAGTAGCCCCACAGCAGCAACGCCGTGCCCAGCGTGACGGCGCCCAGCACCGGATGCAGCCAGCCGGCCAGTAGCACACCCACGCCGCTCAGCAGCAAGTGAGCCAGCATGGCTTTACGGCGGTGCACTACGCGGCCAATCACCAGCCGGTCGGGCCGGTTAATGGCGTCGATTTTGATGTCATAATAGTCGTTGATGATGTAGCCGCCGGCCGCCACCAGCAGCGCCGCCAGCACCAGCGCCCCGAAGCGCGGATTGAGCAGCGCCGTGGCCGGCGGCAGCTCGGGCAGCAGCAGGCCGGCCCGCACCAGCGCCAGGCACAGCAGCATAATGAGCAGGTTGGGCCAGCGCACCAGCGTGGGCAGGGCCGTGCGCAGCCGCTCCGCCGGGGGCGGGGGCACTGCGGGGGCAGGCGGCTTGGGCGGGCGCGGGTTCATTGGGGAATCGGGGAGAATGCAAAGGTCGGCTAAAGTGAGGGCCGGCAACTGCAAATTGGGCGCGGCGGGGCAACAAAAAAGCTTCTCCGAGAGGGAGAAGCTTTCTGTGGGTTTCCCCAAGGTCGTTGGCGGTCGTTAGACTTTGCGCACGTTCACGGCATTGATACCCTTGCGGCCTTCCTGCGTTTCGAACTCAACCCGGTCGTTTTGTTGCACGGTGGCCCCGTTCAGGCCGGTTACGTGCACGAAGAAATCTTCCTTCGTTTGATCGTCGGTAACGAAACCGTAGCCTTTGGCTTCGTTGAAAAATTTAATGATGCCGGTTTTCATGCAAAAAAACAAAAATGGAAAGATGGGAAACTGCCCGGGTAAAGGCTGCGGGTATGCCTGAAATGCAAGTTTACTGCATTTCAGAGCAGCTTACGCGGGAAATCAACGCCGGGTTGGCTGGCCGGCATCGTAACCCCATCCGTTATTGGTTGTCGCGCCACTCGTACACCCACTTGGCCTGAATCTGCTCGAGGTGGCCTTCGGTGGCTTGCTCACGGGTGCCGTTGAAGTTGTTGAGGCTCAAGACCCACTCAATTAAATCGGTGAAGCGGATGCGGTAGATTTTGGCTTCCGTGAAATCGTCGCCGAATTTCTCGTAGAGTGCCATGGCAATATCCTCGTGGTCGGCCCAGTGCATGGGCGGCTCAAAGTGGTTCATCTTTTGGAGTTATGAGTTTTGGATAATGAGTGATGAGCTGAAAGTGATAAGCGAGCTGCCTGAACAGCTCAAAATTCATCATTCAAAACTCATAACTCCCTTCTAGTGGCCCAGGAAGTGCTGGGGCGGAATGGTGACTACCAACTGCATGTTGGCTTCAACTACACACTGGCAGGCGAGGCGGGAGTTGATGCGCGGGTTTTCGGCGCGGTCAATGAAGTCCTCTTCCTTGTCGCTGATTTCGGGCAGGTCGTCGCCGCCCGAATTGATGTAGATGTGGCAGGTGCTGCAACCGCAAACGCCGCCGCAATTGTGCTGGAGCTGGATGCCGTTATTGAGGGCCACGTCGAGCACCGACTCGCCGGGGGCCGCCACGTGGGTTTGGGCCGGCTGGCCGTCGCTGAGCTGAAAGGTGATAGTAGTGGCGGGAACAGACAAAACAAGAAGCGAATAGTGCGAAATAAAACACGGCGTTTGCCGCCGCAAAGGTACTCTGCCCACCCCGGGCATCAAAGCTGGGTCTGAATGCTGGCCGTGAGTTGCTCATAAAGCGCCTTCCAGGCCGGATGAGCCGCCAGCGCAGCCTGATGAGCGGCTAAGGTCGGAGCATCCCGGCGGACGGCTGGCCCGGTTTGTACGGCAAACGGCGGATTAGCCAGGGCTTTGTCTACCGTTTCGCGCACCAAGGGGGCCAGCAGCGCCGCCGGAAGGTTGGCCTCGGTCAGCAGGGCATCAGCAATGCCTAACAGGTGGTTGGTAAAATTGTTGGCAAACACGGCTGCTACGTGCAGTTTGAGGCGTTGGGCCGAGTTGAGTAGGCGCACGTGCTGGCTGAGGCTGCGGGCAAGGGCAAGGAGGGTGATTTCGGCCGCAGAGTCAGCGGCTTCGATGCAGAGGGGCACCGCGGGCCAGTCGATGGCCCGGCCCGGGCTGAAAGTTTGAAGCGGATAAAATACCCCGCCGTGCACGGCAGGGTGGGAAGCGAAAACGGCCAGCGGCAAGGCCCCAGCCAAATGCGCTACCAGTGCACCTGCGGGCCAGGTAATGCTGGCGAGCAGCGGGGCCACGGCCGAATCGGGCACGGCCAGCAGGTACACATCGGCCGGCGGGAGGGGAGGAGCTAGTGTTGCCAGGGCCTGCGTGCCGCGCAATTGGGCGGCCAGGGTTTTGGCGGCCGGAGCGGTGCGGTTCCACACAAACGCTACCTGGTGGCCAGCGGCCGCCAGCGCGGGCCCCAGCTGGCTGGCCACGCGGCCAGCGCCCAGCAAGCCGATGCGCAAGGACGCGGGGGTAGGGTCATTCATGCCCAATAAGAAAGGTGCCAAGTGCAGGCTGGGAATAGGGTGAGAATCTGGTCATGGCCGAATAGCAAGAAACTTGCTGTAAGATGGGCGAAGGCATGCTCTTTGTGCCAAAAAATTAGCAACTTGAAGCTTCAAAATTAATGGGTAGAGCCCGGCTCAGGCTTGGCTTTTCTTGTTGCCGCTTTCCTCAATTTGTACACACCCTTTTTCAGGTTTTTCTTATGAGATACAAGTACAAAGGCTCGGTATGGCGCTACTTGGCGTTGGCAGCTCTCCTGACAGGAGCTGCCACCGGGGCCCACGCACAAGCGCTGAACTACCCCCTGGCAAATACGCAAAACGTTACTGGTACTTACACCGACTTAGGGACTACAGGAAACGTCATTGCCACTGCTAATAATGATGATGCCAACTCAGCTGAACAGCTCATTGGCTTCAACTTCGCCTATAACGGGGCGACAATGGACCGATTTATTCTCAACACAAACGGGTTTCTGAAACTTGGGGCCGCGGCGGGCATGACGGCCCCTACCACGGCCTTGTACACGGCATTTGCACAATTTAACAGCGGCGGCGCCTTGCTGGGCACGGCAGCTGCCGACGTGAACCTGCTGGCTCCCTTCAACTACGACCTGCTGAATGGCAGCAGCCCCGCCGAGTACCGCATGGCCACTACTGGGGCGTCGCCCAACCGCATTTGCACCATTCAGTGGAAAAACGTAGCTGATAAAGCCCAGCCTGCCGAGGCCAGTGGCGCAAGCGTGGCCACCCAGTATGCCAACTTCTCGTTTCAGGTGCGCCTCTACGAGTCCAACAGCACGGTGGAGTTTGTGTACGGCCCCGCTACGCCTGCACCAGCGGCCAACAACAACTTTAAATATGCCCAGGTGGGCATCAAAGGCTCCGGCAACGGAGCCAACCAGATTTTGCGGGTCACCAAAGGCTCGGCCAGCCCCTGGGGCGATGCGGCCATAGCATTTGCTGCCGGGCCGGTTACGGCCGGGGCCACGGGGGCGTTTAACTTCCGCCAAAGCGTGCCGCCTGACAATGGGCGGACCTACCGCTTCGTGCCCGCGCTGCCCAACGATGCCGGGGTGACCGCGCTGTACACCATCAACCAGCTCGCGGTGCCGGGCGCTGCCCCGCACGCCGTGCGGGCCGTGATAAGCAACAACGGCACGGCGGCCCTGACCAACGTGGCCGCAACGCTGACCGTGACGGGCGCCAACACTTTCACCAACACTCAAACAGTGGCCTCGCTGGCCGCTGGGGCCTCGGCCACTGTTACGTTTGCTTCTTACACCCCTACTAACCAGGGTTCCAACACGGTAACGGTGTCTGTGGGCAACGACAACAACAACTCCAATAACTCACAGTCGGAAGCCCAGGTTGTCAACTCCACCACCTTCTCTTACATCTCGCCCAACATAGGCGCTACTGGTGGGGTAGGGTTTGCTCCAGGCTCAGAATTTGGCTTTGCTGCGAGGTTTTCGCTCAGCACGGCGCGTTCGGTGACTGCCGTGCGGGCTTTCATTTCCGATGCCGTGGCCATACCGGGTAGCCAGAAAAGCACGGTTGGAGAAACGCTGTACGCCGTGGTGCTGAACCCTACTACCGGCAATATTCTGGGGCGCTCGCCCAACTTTGTGGTTACTGCAGCGGCGGTAAATACGCTTCATACCTTCACGCTGTCGGCGCCGGTGACGGTGCCGGCCGGCGATTTTGCAGTGGGCATGGTGCAAGTAGCGCCGGCTGGCACCACCGAGCGGTTTTACCCCATGGGGGTGCAAAACGAAAACCCCACCCGGCCCGGCACTTTCTACTTGTTTTCGCCCACGGGCGGGCCGCCTTCTGATGCAGCTGGCGGCACCAGCCGCTACATGCTCGAAGCCGTGACGGCCGCGCCCGCCACAAATGATGTGGCCGTCAACGAGATTCAGGCTTATGGTTCAGTGGCGGTGCCGGTGGGCAACCCCATTTCGCTGCGGGCGGTGGTGCGCAACGCGGGGGCTGCTGCCGTGAGCACGCCCGTGGTGGTGACACTGAGCATTACGGGCGCCAACACCGTAACGCAAACCCAAACAGTGCCCTCGCTGGCCGTGGGGGCCACCGCCGCTGTGAGCTTCACCAATATCAGCCTGCCAAACGTAGGCGCGAACACGATAACCGTGACAGTGCCTGCCGACGACAATGCCAGCAACAACTCGGCCAGCCAGGCCATGGCTACCAGCGCCACTACGTTCTCGTTCATTGTCCCCGGCGTGCCGCCCACCAGCAGCTTTGGCTTTACTCCCAACGCAACGGCGCGCACCCTGGCTTTCTGCGGTAAGTTCACAGTCAACGCTCCGCGCGACGTGACGGCGGTGCGCGCTGTGATTGGCGATGACGACAACCTGGTGCACAACGCCGGCAACGGCCAGCGCAGCACCACCGTGTATGGGGTGGTCGTGAACGCCACTACCGGGGCCGTATTGGCCCGCTCGCCCGACTACGTGCTAACGGCGGCCGACCTGGGCCAGCTTCGTACATTTAACCTATCGGCCAGCGTGCCGGCGGGCGATTTCCTGGTGGGGCTGGCGCAGGTGCTGCCCGTGGGTGGGCAGGCCGATGCCGTGTTCCCGATGGCCTACCAAGCCGAAACGCCTGCTCGTCCGGGCCTGTTTTACACGGTAAATATCACGGCGCCAAGTGCGCCAGTTGATGCTGGCGTTAACAATGCCCGCTACATGCTGGAAGCCGTGACTGCGGCGCCGGCTACCTGCCTCGTGCCCACGGCCTTCGCCCTGACGAATGCGGGCGTTACGTCGGCATCGTTTTCCTTCACGGGTGTGGCGGGGGCCACTGGCTACCAGATTGTGTACGGCCCGCAGGGGTTCACGCCCGGGGCAGCCAGCACTACTACGCCAACCTTCACAGGCACCACGTATACCCTGACCGGCCTCACGGCCAGTACCACGTACGACTTCTACATTCGGGCCATTTGCAGCGCTACCGACCAGAGTGCGCTAGCCGGGCCCATACGCGGTACCACAGCTTGTACGACGCCCACCATCACTGCTTTCCCCTACTCCGAGAATTTTGATATGGTAGCTTCGGGCCAGACGCTGCCTTGCG
This sequence comes from Hymenobacter sp. B1770, assembly GCF_049896385.1. Classification (NCBI taxonomy): domain Bacteria; kingdom Pseudomonadati; phylum Bacteroidota; class Cytophagia; order Cytophagales; family Hymenobacteraceae; genus Hymenobacter; species Hymenobacter sp. B1770. The sequence goes on along the minus strand of NZ_JAFCUF010000007.1, from coordinate 262,527 downwards.
GTATTTCGGTTACCGACGCCAACAACGACGGCTTCACTTGGCAGGCCCGGGGCGCGGTGAGCAACGTGCCTAACTCTGCCAGCATTGCCCGTTCGGCTCCCAACGCCATGGTGTACGTGTTCAACAGCGCCGACCCCACCGTAGGGGCCAATGATTGGTTCTACACCCCGGCCCTGGTTCTCACCAACTCGCAGCGCTACCGGCTCTCGTTCTATTACCGGGGCCCCGCTACCTCGGCAGGCAATACCTACACCAATGCCCTGGAAGTGAAATACGGAGCTTCGGCCACACCCGCGGGCCAGACCACTACGCTGTTTACCAACAGCGCCATCAACAGTGCGGCTTATGTGCTCGCGAGCAACGCGAGCACGCCAGTGGTGCTTGATATCACTCCCGCCGCGGGTACCTACTACGTGGGCTTTCACGCCATGAGCGTCGGCGACCAGGGCTTCCTGGCAGTTGATGACATCACCATTTCGGCCAGCCCCCTGGCCACTTCCGAGGCCCTACGGCGCGCTGTTAGTGTGTTTCCCAACCCCTCTGCTTCCGGCGTGTTCAACTTGGAAGTCCATGGGGCCAATGCCCGGCAGGCCTTGAATGTGGAGGTAACCAACATGCTAGGCCAGCGCGTGTACACGGGCGCAGCGAAAGACAACTTCCGCAATCAGCTGGACTTGTCGACGCTGGCCAGCGGCATTTACAACCTGAAAGTGCGCAACGGCCAGGAGTATACCATGCAGCAGATTTCAATTGTGAGGTAAGCATGATGCTTTGGTTTGTAGTCAACCGGGCCGCCCATGGGGCGGCCCGGTTTGTTTTTTGCGCTCACTTCGGCACATCAGCTGCCTTCGCGCAACATAAAAAAGCCGCTTCAGTAATTACTGAAGCGGCTTTTTTAGCTATTAAAAGCAGGGCGGTAAGCGTTAGCTCACCGGTTGCGGGCGCACATTGCGGGCCGATGCTGCCGTGCTGGTGGCATCAGGCGCTTCAGTAATGACTCCCTTGCGGCCGCGCTGCCGCACGCTCAGGCCGAAGCCCAAGGCCATGAGCAGCGTGCCGCTCCAAAGCAGGTTGATAAAGGGCTTTTCCATAGCCTTGAGGATGACGTAGTCCTTTTGGGTGGTGCTCACGCCAAAGGTGAACTTGCCAGCCACGGGGTCAATGTTGTTAAGAGTCAAGCGTACGCCGAGGTCATCCACTTCGTCGGGCACGCGGCCCACGAGGCGGTTGCGCACCACAAACACCGGGTGCACGTGGTACTGGCGCTTTTCGCCGTGCACAATCATGTCGGCCTGCAGGGCAAGGTCGCCCTTCTGCAGGTTGAGGCCCGCGGTTTCGTGGGCCGGCTCAATGGCCCGGAATACCGCAAAGTAGTCGTTTAGGAAAATGGTGTCGCCCACGGCCAGCACGTGCTCCTTCGCCTCGCTCCATTGCTTTTCCTTGCGGGGGTCGAGCACCGAGCTCACGTGCGAGTAAATGTCGTGGCCCCAGAACTTCTTGATGGCAGGCGATGCCAGCAGGCCACCACCGCCCATCTCATCGTTTACCTGGGCCCGGGGGTAAAGCACAAACTGCTCGCCCGACTCTTTATCCTTGTAGGTGATGCGGTAGTACGTGTTTTCGGGCATGATGGCAACGGTGTCGCCAGTCTTGTAGTAGGTTTTGCCATCGGCCACGATGGGCGCGCGGGCTAGAGCCTTATAGTCGTCGTCGGTGCGGAAGAGGAACTGCTTGTCCACGTAGCCGGGCACGCCGGGCACGTCGAAGTACTGGCCGGTGTACGTCAGCTCATACTTCTGCATGGTCGTGGTTTCGTTGCGCCACAGCAGCACGTTGTCGCGGTTCAGCTCTTCGTCAAACTCGCGTGAGTAGAGCAGGCCCGACACGTTGCGGGAAATGATATTGGAGTAGCCCGCCGAAGCCAGCACACCCAACAGCATCAGCGCGATGCCCAGGTGAGCCACGGCCCCGCCCGAGAGGCTAATGCCGCGCCGCAACAGGTTGAAGATGGTGCCAAAGTTGGCCAGCACGCCAAACAAGCCAGCTAGGGTGAGCACCACGTAAGCCGGCGAAATGCTCAAGCCATTATAGCGCACCAGCAGCACTACCAGGGCCGTGCCCAGCAAGGTGAGCAATACGGGAGCCGTGAGCGAGTTCACGAGCGTGGTTTTATCGTTGCGCTGCCACCACATGATTTGGGCCAGACCTGAAAGCAGGGCCACAAACACGCCCATCCAGAGTTGGGCTTTAGAGTAGTGGGCAATCTGGTCGGCAGGTAGGGCCACGTTGGTTTTAACACCAATCAGGCCCATGAAGGAGTTATAAACAGGAATGCTGGTGGTGAAAAGCACTTGGAAAGCGCCCAAACACAGCACCGTAGCACCCACAAACACCCACAGCTCCGGGTTGTAGAGGGTCAGCTCTTTCTCCGAAATTGGAATCTCTTTCCAGCGGTACACCAGCAGAGCAATGGCCAGCACGGCGAAGAAAGCCAAGTAGATAAACAGCTGCCCCGATAGGCCCAAGTCGGTGAACGAGTGCACCGAGGCATTGCCCAGCACGCCGCTCCGGGTGAGGAAGGTGGCGTAGAGAATGAGAATAAAAGTGGCTACCACCAGCGCAAACGAGGTGCGCAGGCCAGTGCGGCGCTTCTGCCACAGCACCATGCCGTGCAGCGAAGCCACCAGCACCAGCCACGGGATGTACACTGCGTTTTCCACTGGGTCCCAGTTCCAGTAGCCGCCGAAGTTCAGGGTTTCGTAGGCCCAGTAGGCGCCCATTACCACGCCCACGCCCAGCACGCCGCCGCCAATTAGCGTCCAGGGCAAAGCGGGTTTAACCCAGGCTGTAAGCTCTTTTTTCCAGAGGCCGGCAATGGCGAAGGCAAACGGTACCAGGGTGAGGGCGAAGCCCAGGAACAGCGTGGGGGGGTGAATCACCATCCAGTAGTTCTGCAGCAAGGCGTTGAGGCCGGTGCCGTCTTTGGGCACAAAGTCAGGGTTCATCTTGAACACCGGCAGGTCGGACATGAAATCGCGAAGCAGGATGAACGGCGACGAGCCAATCTTCACGTCACCCAACACTACGCCGAGAATCATGCTCACCAGGAACAGCTGCACGCCGCTGAAAATGGCCATGACCGGGGCTTCCCACTTGCGGTTGAAGCGCATAATGAAGAAGCCCAACACCACGTGCCAGAAAATCCAGAGCAGGAAGCTGCCTTCCTGGCCTTCCCAGAAGCAGGAAATCATATATTCCACCGGCAGGTGGTTGGAGCTGTGGCTCCAGGCGTAGTAATACTCGTAGCGGTGCGCCTGAATGATGTTGAACAAGCAGCCTACCACCGTCAGCACGGCCGCGCCGTGCACAAAAAACGCGCCGCGGGCTATGCGCAGCCAGTTGGTGTCATGGTTGCCAAGCTCCCGGCCCCGCGTGGCCTGGAAGTAGCTGTAAGCCGCCACCAGCGCCGCCGCAAACGCCACGATGACGCTTAGGTGGCCAATGTTTCCTACTAATAAGTTCATATGTACAGAATATCGGGCAAATTTACCGCGCCGCAGCCGGAGCTGGCAGACTTAATAACAACTGGTCGGTGAAAAAGTGACCACGCAACGGGTGACAAGTGATTGCAACGGCAATATTTTTTATGCCAGCCTGCTGCCACTTGCGCACCGGCACCTGACCCTGCCGGCGGTTGGTGGGTTGCTTAACCAGCTGCCGGGATAACAACACCTGCCCGCTGACAGGGTTGGTGATGACGACGGACAAGCGGGAATTGCGCGGGTACTTGGCCAGGGGCAGCTCCATCACTTCGGCGTTGGGGGGCGAAGAAGCGCTGGGCATAGAGGCGTTGGGGCCGTAGGCATACCACCACTGGCGGAGGCGGGCTGGCGCTGGGCCAGCATCGGCTTTGGCGGTCACCACTTGGTAGTTATACACGCCCGGCCCAGGCAGTGTGTCCGTTGCCGCGTACTCGGTTGCGGCTTGGCCGTAGGTGTCGCGTTGCACGGGCACGAGGCTCACCTCAGTGCTGCGGTACTCGTGCACTTCGCGCCGCATAATCCGGCAAGAAGGGGTAGAAGTCAACGAATCGGGCAGCGTCCAGCGCAGCTCAATAACCCGGCTGGCGGTGGGCAGCACCCGGGTGGGGCTGGGCGGGAAATAGCTGACCGGCATGCCCACGGCCCGCCCGCTCACGTGCAGGGTAAACTCGCAGAAGTCTTTCAGGTAGCCGTCCACATTGAGGAGATAAGGCCGGCCAGCACGTAGCGAATCCAGCGTCACAAACACATCGTCCTGTGTGCCGAGCGAGGTGCAGCTGAGTACCTGGTACGTGGCCGGCTGGCAAGGCTGGCCGGTGAGAACAACCAACTGCACCCCGCGCACATCGCGGCATTTCTGGCCCCCGATGTTGATGAAATAACGGCCCGCAGCCGCCGGCGTGAACTCAAACCACTGGTCGTTGTGATATTGGATGCATTTGTCCGTCAGGCGCTCATCAACGCAGCCCCGCTGCACGGTGCAGCCCATGGTGCTGGAGGTAACAACCTCCTCGAGACGCAGTACCCGACGGTTTTCAATGTCATCGTTAACCACCTGGGCCGCGGCCATGGGCGCGAAGGCCAGCAGCAAAAGCAGTTGAAACAGCGCGCAGTGCCAGAAGCGAAATGTCGTTTCTGCAGCTTCGGGCCCTATCAAATGCGCGGTTATCAACGATTATTGAACAGAAGCAGTGGCTCCGTCCAGGTCCTTCTTCACGTACTTGCTGGGGCACTTCAGCAGGATTTTGTCGGCCATAAATACTTGACCGCGTATGTTGCCGGTAATCACAACTTGCTCGGAGGCGTCAAAATCCTGGGGTTTGGGGCTGTTGTATACCACGCGCTGGGCCACCTGCAGGGTGTCGACCAGGGTGAAGGCAAAGTAGTTGGGGTCAGCCACGGGGTCATACTGCAGGTCGATGGGGCGCTGCTGGCTGTCGCGCAGTAGCTTGCCCACCACGTGCACTTTGGTGGAGTTGCCCTCGGCGGCCCGCTGCCGGGCTTCACCGAAGCCTACGTATACGCTGGCGTCGGCGGTGGTGCTGAGGATAATGGCGGCAGCCACCGCAATGATGGCTATGACAAAAAGGTGCGACTTCTTCATAAAGGAAAATGTAGTCGGGAGAAGGAGGTGATGCGACGGAATCGCGCTTGCTCCTGAATTAGAACAGCAGGCTGAGGGGTTGGGTGCCCGGTTATTTTTTTATTTGTTGCTCCAGCTTGCTCACTTTGCGGTCGAGCGTGATGAGGTAGAGTATCAGGCCGGCCACAATCAGCCCGACCACCGCTACCACCACGTAGATTTTGCCATTGGCCCGGAGGGCGTCGGCCATCTCGGGGTCGGCGGCCGATTGGGCGAAGGCGCCCGTGGTGGAAAGCAACAGGGGCAGGAGCAGCAGAAAGAAGCCAGCCAAGCGCTGGAAAGAACTAATTTTCATCGTGTTTCAATTGCAGGAAAGCAAAGCGGCTGCTAACCTGGGTGAGCCAGAAGGCAAACAAAATCCAGCCGATAACGGCGGGGTAAAACACCTTGCGCATGGTGTCGTCGAGGTCGTATTGATTGAAACCGGGGTTGCCGGTTTGGCCCGGGTGCAACGACGGCCCACTGAGGCGGGGCAGAATGAAGAGCAGCGGCACCACGGCCGCAAAAGCAAAGATGTTGTAGATGGCCGATACCCGGGCCCGCTGCTGTTCGTCGCGGAAAGAACCGCGCAATACCAGGTAGGCGCCGTAGATGAGCATGGCCACGGCCGCGCCATTCAGGCGCGGGTCGGGCGTCCACCAGGCCCCCCAGGTAAACCGGGCCCACAGGCTGCCCGTGGCCAGCCCTAACATGCCCAGCACGATGCCCGTCTTCGCCGACTCATGGGCCAGCACATCGAGCCGCTCCGAGGGATTGCGCAGGTACCGGATGGAGTACCACACCGACACCATGAGCACCATGAGCATGGAAAACCACATGGGCACGTGGAAAAATAGATTGCGAATGCTTTCGTTCACAATCGGCAGAGGTGGCACGCTCACCAGCACGCCCGCCACGGAAGCCCCGATGAGCAAAGCAGCCGTCACCGTTTTCCACAACCAGCCCGAGCTGCGCTGCTCAATCAGGCGCTGGCCGCCCCACACGCCCAGCACGGTGAAGAGCACTCCCAGTACACTGCCAATAATTTTTGCACTATTCATAAGGAAATCAATGCGCAGGGTGCAGCGCTAGCCGCGCCACAGATAAGGAAACAACACATAGGACAGCGCGCCAACCAGCATGTTCAGGGCCAGCAGCGTAAGCAGTGATTGGTCGCTCACGCTGCGGTCGAGCCCGTCGAGGGCATTTTTGCTCACTTTAATAAGCAGTAGCAGCATGGGCACCATCACCGGGAAGCCGAGAATGGCCATGAGGGTGGCGCCGTTGCCGCCGGCCTTGGCCGCAATACCAGATACCAGCGTGAGGGTAGTGGCAAACCCCACGGCGCCCAGCAGCAGATTGGCCAAAAACAGCGGCGCATCCTGTATGAGATTGCCGAGAAAAACCGTGTATAGAAACAAGCCCAGGAGCGCCACCGCCACCAGCAGCAGGGCATTGTAGAGCATCTTGGCCAGGATAACGGCCTGGGGCCGCACCAGCGTATAGTAGTAGAGGCGCTGGCCGGGGCTTTCCTGCATGAAGCCCTTCGCCACCGCATTGATGGCTGCGAACAGCAGAATCACCCAGAACAGCGCATTCCAGGCCGGGGCCGGGGGCTGGCCGCCCCGCAGGCTAAAGCTCAGAAAGCACACAAACACCGTGCTGCCCACGTACAGAAGCAGCCCACCCAGCGCCGACTTCTGCCGCCATTCCAGGCGGAAGTCTTTGGCTAACAAGGTGGTGATTTCGCGAAGCAGGGGCACAGGCAAGGGGGTGGTTTCGGGCCGCAAAGATACGACCGAACCCGCCTGAAACGGTTAGTGAATAAGTGATGCGTGGGATGCCAGGCCCAGCCAAGTCATCAGGGCTAATGCCGAGCTGAACCGTAGATTGATTCGGCAGCAGCCAAAAAAAGCGCCACCGGAAGTATCCGGTGGCGCTAAAAGCATTTGCGCGCTTGTAAGGGCCAAAGCTGGACTTAAAAGTCGTAGCCCAGCGTGAAGTAGAACTTGGGGCCGCGGGTTACATAGTCTTCCTGGCCCCAGGCTACGTCCGCCTTGCCGTAGAAGCCTAGGAGCGTGGTGCGGGCTCCCACCCCGTAGCCAATCAAGAAGGGATTGCGGAAGTTAATGACGGTAGCAGAGAAGAAGTTGCCGCCGAGGATTACCTGCTCTGTATTGGCAGAGTTGTCGACGCCAAAAGGACTGGCGCCCGAGTACGCCGTACCCGCATCGGCAAAGCCGGTGAGCTGCAGGTTGCGGAAAAAGCCGGAGTAGATGGGCCTGCGGGCAAAGTACTGCACAATGGGTATGCGCAGCTCGGTATTGAACAGCAGGTAGCGCGGGCCGCTGCGGGCACCGTAGTCGAAGCCCCGCAGGTTGGTAACGAACTCTTGGTTGAAAATCTGGTCGGGAGCCGAGTAGTTTTCTGGAAAGCGGCTGCCTTCGTAGCCGGCATTCAGCCAGTTGTCCATGCCGCCCAGGCGGAACAGCTGGGGCCTAGGGCCGAAAAACTGCCCATAACTGGCCCGGCTAGCCCATATAATGGAGCGGCTGACTTTCTGGTAGTGCCGCAGGTCGACAACAAACTTGCCGAAGTTCAAGCCGCCATCGTCGAGGCTTTTCTGCTGCTGAACGCTGGCTTTCATGCGCGAGCCGGTCACCATATTTACGCCAGTGGCAAGGCTGTTATCAAAAACGACTTCGCCGTGGTAGCCGAGGTAGTTAAAGTTCTGGTCGCTTTCGGTCGATACATCGCCGAGCAGCGTGCGGGAAATGTTGACGTAGCGGGGGCCGCCGCGCACGCTCAGGTTGTGCGTGAGGGGGTAGGCAATGGTGGGCGCTACTTCGTGGCGGCCGTAGCGGAAACGGTCCTTCTCCAAGTCGAAAAAGTAGGCCTGCTTCTGATAAGACACGCCCCAATCGTAGCGTTTGGTCAGGTTGGTGTAGGAGGCCCTAATGTTGCTGGTGCGCAAATCAAACAAGCCAAACAGGCTCGCGTCAATGCGTTGGTTCTCCAATACATCGGTAAGGGCCGCCCGAAACTGCAGGCCAAGGCCCAGGAGCGGGTCAACGAATAGTGCCGTGGACACGTTGTCGGCCATGAAGCGGGTGTCGTAGCGGAAAGGACCCGTGAGTGAGGGACCGTCGGCTTTGGCTTGGGCGGCTTCTGAGGCAGCAGTGGGCGTGAGGCGTCGACGCTTCGTTTGGGAAGGCTGCGCGGGTTCGTCTTCCTCAAACTGATAGTCGCTGGTATTCACCGTTTCGCTGGCCTTGCTGCGCTCGCTGGGCGTAACAACGGGCGCAACAGCCGTGGCGGGTGTGGTAGGCGCAGCGGTGGAGTCGGTGGGCACGGCGGCATTCGACACCAGTGGGGAAGTTGATGCGGGCGCCGGTCTGGGAGCAGGCTTAGGCGCGGCAGCGCGAGGCGGTGCCGACCGGTCTTCCAGGGTTCGCTGGCGGGCTGTTTTGGTGAGGGGCAGCGTCGTGGGCAGTGGGTAAGTAGGGTATACGTACAGAATGTCGCGGGCCTGGGCCGGCGCCACAAACACCAGCGCCGACGTTTGAGCATTGTAGTCGAAGTCCTGCGTGTTGGGCAGCCAGTTGGTGAGCAGCGTGCGCTCTTTGGTCGTCAGCGAATAGCGGTACACGGCCCGCACGCCGCTCTCTTCGCCCAGGTACAAAATCTCGTCGTCGGAAATAGCCCGGGGCCGGGTTTCGTTCGAGATGGTGCTCACCAGGGTTTCCACGGGCGTGGCTCGGCCGTCGAGGTGGTATACAAACAGGTCGTAGTTGTTTACTACGTTCTGAAACGTAGCGGGCCGGGCCTGGCCCGCCGAGTCGAGGTAGCGGTTGGAGCTAAACACGAGCCCGCGGCCGCCGGGCAGAAATACGGGTTGCACATCGTCGAACAAGTCGTTGGTGAGCTGCTCGGGCTTGCGGCTGCCGGCACGGAGAAGGTAGATATCGTTCTGGCCATTACGCACAGCGCTATACACTAAGGCTTTGCCATCTGGCGAGTAGCTCATGCTTAGCACCTGGTCGTAAGTGCCAAATAGGGACGCCGGCCGCGAAAAGCGAATGGCCTCGCGCACCCGGGTCAGCATGCCGTGTCCATCGGCGTCACGTAAGCGCAATGCCATTTCGCCGCGCCGCATTTCGGCCATGGCCACCTGGCCGTTGCCGCGCCAGGCCAACACGGGCAGGCGGGTTTCAATCTGCTGGTCGGGGGTTTTGTGCCCGCCGCGGCTGACGATGTGGCGGCGCGAGCCGTCGCGGTTCATCACCATCACGCGGTAGCGGCCCTGTTCGTTTTGGGCGTAAGCTACCTGCTGCCCGTTGGGGCTGAGGATGGGCTGCGAAAACACATCGGCGTGGCGGTTGCGGCCACTCTGCCGGAATTTTCTGTCCGGCTCTACCAGCGTAGCCACGGGCTGGCCGTTCAGCTCGCGGTAGTAAGTAAGCCAATCCTTCAAAAATACTTTGTACGGCACATTAAGCGAAGAGCTGATGCCTACTTCCACGTCGCGCGTGATGCGCGTCAGGTTGAGAATGTTCTGAATGGTGGTATAGCCGTAGCGCTCGGCCACATAGTTCCAGATGCTCTGGCCAGCCAGCGTCGAGCTGCGCAGAAAGAAGGGCGCAGTGCGGTTGCCAGTGGGATGCTGCTTGCTCATGTCACGCATGAAACCGTCCATGTCCACGCTCCAGCCCTCGGCCGCGTAGGCCGCTGCTCCGCCAATAAACCAGTTGGGCAGCTGCAGGAGGTAGCTGCTTTGCAGCACTTCTTTCAGCGAGCCGCCGTACATCATGTCGTTCAGGAGCACCTCGGTAATTTGGGTGCTGAGCTCGCGCTTAAACTCGGTTTCCTGGCCCGTGAAAGCGATTTGCACCTTGCTCATGCGGGCTAGCGGGGTTTCGCCACCGTTTATCTGCTGGTGGGTGGACGAGAGGCCAATGTTGCTCTGGCGCAGGTCGCCCACCGAGTTGTAGAACAGCAGGGTAGTTTTGGAATAGGGGTAGTACCCAATCAGCGCCGTGATGCGCTGCAGCTCCTTCTCAGCATACTCGGCCGCCCGGCGGGCGCTAGGCTCGCCGCCGTCGTAGTACATAATGTTAAAGTTCTGCGTGCTCAGCTGCTGCCACCGAAATTCCTTGTGCTGAATGCGTACCCGACCAAACGGCTCCTGCGCTGTCTGGGCGTGCGCCCCCAGCGTGAAAAGCAACGGGCACAGCAGCGCCAGAGCCCCCAGCGTGCGCTTCGCGAATAGTAGAATGGTCATAGGAGAGGCAATGAGCAAAGACGAGAGTTAGTCTGCTGAAGCGCTAGTTTTTTTCGGGTTTCCTACCGGAGCCTCACGCGCTTGCTGAATCGTCCGGGCATGCTGAAGTAAAGGCAATTAAAGCAAATTTGTTCCTGAGCGCATCAGATAGTTCGTAAACTGGCGGCCACCCTGCCCGAGCGGAATCAATTGGACTCAACTTACGCCAATGGGTTGCAAGGCGTTGTAGCGCTGCAGGCTGGTATCGGGCCAGATTTCAGCCCGGCCATCCAGCCAGTCGGCTAGCAGCACGGCCAGCCGCGGGGCCAGCATCACGCCCTTTGAACCGTAGCCGCCGCAAAAGCTGAGTGATGGCACGGTGGGGTGCGGCCCTAGCAGGGGCCGGCGGTCGCGCACTGCGGGCCGCACGCCGGCCCGCTGGCCCACCACGGCAAACGGCAGGTCGGTGATAACCGACAGCCGGGCCGCCAGTTCCTCGCGCCCCACGGCGGTGATGCCGTCGGCAAAGGGCGGCCACCGGTACGTGGCTCCCACCCGAAATCGGGCGCCGCCCATCGGGACTACATAAGCTCCTCGGTTGAGTACCTGCGTCGTGCTCAGCCCGTCGCATTCCACGTCCAGTACTTCGCCCTGGTTGGGGGTAAGGGGCAGCCAGCTGAAGTACGGGTTGCGTACAGCCGCCGCGCCTTCGCAGCAGATGACGTGGCGCGCCCGCACCTGGCCTGCGTAAGTTGCCCCGTCGGGGTCGAGGGCGAGGCGGCTCCAATCGAAAGCTTCGGAGCGTAGCCAGCCATCGCGGGTGCCTTCGGCGGCCAGCGCGGCCAGCAGCTCGCGCACGGCCACGTGCCCGCCGTGCTGCAGCCAGGCACCGCCAAAAGGTCCGTGCACGCCCGGCAGGGCGGGGTCAGCGGTTTCGAAGCCTGCTACAAAGTGTTCCCAGGGGTTGTCGGCGCTGCGGGCCAGCACCGCATTCTGCTCTTCTACTGAGTTGAATAACTTTAAAATGGGCGTCTCGACAAAGAACTCCTGGCCGTAGCGCTGCCCCAGCTCGCGGTAGAACGCGGCAGCAAACGGCAGCAACTCGGCACCGCGCCACGTGAGGGCAAAGCGCTTGCCGGCCACGGGGTTCATGAGCCCGGCGGCCACGTTCGAAGCCGAGCTGGCCTGGCCGGGGTCGTACACCAGCACCTGGTGGCCCCGCTGCCGCAGCACGTAGGCCAGGGTAGCGCCCGCAATGCCGTGGCCCACTACCAGAAAATCACAGTCTGTCATGGCTGGCAAGGTAAGGAATGCTACGCTTAATAAGAGACAGGGATTGAAGAAGGGACAAGTGGCATTCAAAAATGCCTCATGCTTCCTTCTTAATTCTTCATTAATCGGCGCGTCGTACCTTTCCGCATTGCTCAGAGACTCTATTTCGCATGACTGTCGCCGGTTTCACCTTCAACGCTTTTTCCGAGAATACCTACCTGCTCATCGACGAGCCCACCCGCCAGTGCGCCATCGTGGACCCCGGCTGCTACGAAATGGCCGAGCAGCAGGCCCTGCGTCAATATGTGGCAACCAACGGCTTGCAGGTAGTGCTACTCTTGAATACCCACGCCCATATCGACCACGTGCTCGGCAATCAGTTTGTGCTCACGACCTGGCCGGGCATTCCGTTTCTGCTGCACCGGTTCGACCTGCCCACCCTGCGCGCCGTGCCCACTTACGCCGCCAACTATGGCTTTCCGCAGTACCAGCCCGCCGAGCCCACCGGGGAACTGGTGGCCGGCCAGCCCGTCCGCTTCGGCGAAACTGAGCTGGAAGTGCGCTTTGCGCCAGGCCATGCCCCGGGCCACGTGGTGTTTTACCACGAGCCCACGGCCGTGGTCATTGGCGGCGACGTGCTGTTTCAGGGCAGCATTGGCCGCACCGATTTGCCTGGGGGCGACCATGCCACGCTGCTGCACAGCATCGAAACTGAGCTGATGACCCTGCCCGATGCCACCGTGGTATACCCCGGCCACGGCCCCGCCACTACGGTAGGGGAGGAGCGTCGCAGTAATCCGTTTCTTAACTAGCACATTCAGAGCATTATCTCCTCCCCACCGCATCAGTCTGATACTCCTTGAAAAGACACCTGCCCAACGCCATCACCTGCCTAAACCTGCTGTGCGGCTGCCTGGCGCTGAACTTTATTTTTGACGGACGGCTGGAGCTGGGTGCCTGGTTTGTGGCCGCGGCCGCCGTGGCCGATTTTGCCGACGGACTAGTGGCCCGCGCCCTGCGCGTGTCGTCGGCCATTGGCAAGGACCTTGACTCTCTGGCCGATATGGTGTCGTTCGGGGTGGTGCCGGGGGCCATTATGTTCAAGCTGCTCACCGCCGACCAGGGGGGGCTGGCCGATAGCACCCTGCAGTGGCTGCCCTACGCCGGATTCACGGTCAGCATATTCTCGGCCTTGCGCTTGGCCAAATTCAACAACGATACCCGCCAGACCACCTCATTTATTGGGCTGCCCACGCCGGCCTGCACGTTGGTGGTGGCTTCGTTGCCCCTCATTCTGGCCAACGACCAGTTCAGCCTGGGCGGGTTTATTCTCAACCCCTTAGTGCTGCTGGGCCTCACGGTGCTGCTCTCGGGGCTGCTGGTAGCCGAGCTTCCGCTGTTTGCCCTGAAATTTAAAAACTTACGCTGGGCCGATAACCGGCGCCGGTTTATGTTCTTGCTGCTGGCGGCAGGATTATTGCTGGCATTACAAGCCGCAGCGGTGCCGCTGGTGGTGCTGCTCTACGTGTTGCTGTCGGTGCCCAAAACGGCCGCCCGCTGATGAAGTGAGCTTGAAAATTACAATAAATAAATTGTTTGGCTGTTAAGAAGCCACTGCCAGATGAACCTGCTGTTGGGCTGTGCTGTTGCGGGGCCAATGCAGTGCTGGGCGGTAGCGCAAGAGTCAGGTATCAAGAGGCTGGTGTAATAAAACATGGTGTGTATGCGTCCTTTTTTCCTCTTCGTTTTCATTGCGGGACTGATAACAGGAAGGACCACACCGGCGCAGGCACAAACTGGAGGGGCCACCGTAGCCCACGGCACTATTAAGTGGGGCGGCTACGCCGAAGTGCCCACCACAGCCTCGCGCAAGCAGCGAGTGCCCACTTTCAATGAAGCCATCCAGGCGATGGACGACCAAGTGGGCTGGTTTAGCCTGCGCCTTAGTAGCCCGGCTACCCAAGGCGAGCTGGCTAATCTCGTGTACGAGCCCTTTTCGGCGGCCGATGCAAAGCTTTTTGATGCCAGCAAACTGCCTGCCGGCCCCGAGCCAGTTCTGAAGTCAGGCACCGAAATGAAGCAGGTGATAACTCACCTGAGCCTGCGCCCCGTGCGTCGCAACCCCCAGACCGGCCAACCCGAACGCTTGGTTTCGTTTGATTACCGCTATGCCCCCGCCTCGGGCGCGGTGGCGGCTCGTCGCACGGCCGCGGCCCGCGCGCATGCCAGCACTTCGGTGCTGGCCGCGGGCGACTGGTACAAGATGGGGGTAGCGGAAAGCGGCATCTATAAGCTCGACAAAACAGCGCTGCTGAACATTATGGGCGTGAAAAGCCTGGACGGCATCAACCCCAATAACCTGCACGTGTACGGCAACGCCATGGGCATTTTGCCCCAGGCCAACGCAGCCCCTCGCCCCGACGACCTCGCCGAAAACAACGTGCTGTTTGTGGGCAATGCCAATAACGTGTTCGAAGACAACGAATATTTCCTTTTTTACTCGCCCGGGGCACACACTTGGGAAGCACAGGGCGGCTTGTTCCGGCACCGCAACAACGTTTACACCGACACTACTTATTATTTCGTGACGGTGAAAAAGACGCCCGGCCGCCGGGTGCCCACTGCCGCCGCGCTGGCTGCGGGCAACAGCACGCCCACCATCACCACCTTTAACTACCGGGCTTTTTACGAGCACGACTTGGCCAACCTGCTGCACTCGGGCCGCAACTGGGTAGGCGAAAGCTTCGCCATCGGTGGCGCGCCCAAGGAATTTATATTTGGCGACGTCCCCGACCTGGTCCCCAATGCCCCGATTCGGGTTACTGCCTCGCTGGTGGCTCGGGCCACAACAGCCAGTACGTTTCAGTTCACACTGAACGGTACATCAATGGGCGCTCAGTCGCTCAATGCCCGGCCCACTTACGAATACGGCGCCATTGCCACGGTTAACACCAGCACCCGGCAATTAGCGCTGGCCAATCCTGGGAATGAGCTGAAGGTAGGCATGACGTTTAGCAGCGGCGACCCGACAGGTAGTGGCTACCTCGATTACTTGGAAATTAATGCTCAGCGGCAGCTGCGGCTTAGCGGTGCGCAGCTCGAGTTTCGCTCCCTGGCCAGCCCTAGCCCCCAGGCCCAGCACCGTTTTGAGCTAACCAATGCCAGCGGCGCGGTGGTGTGGGACGTTACCAACCCCCGCCGGCCCCTGGCCCGGCCCCTGCTGATGGCGGGCAGCACGGCAAGCTTTGTAGCGCCGGCCGATACCCTGCGCGAGTACGTGGCCTTTCTGCCTACGGGGCCGCTCAGTAACCGCCCCCGTGCCTTTGGTAAAGTGGCCAACCAGAACCTGCACGCGTTGAACAGCAACCCCAACGCGCTGGTCGACCTAGTCATTGTAACCTATCCGACCTTCAGGGCCGAAGCGCAACGGCTGGCCAACCACCGCGCCCAAAACGACAACATGCGCGTGGCCGTGGTCACGACCTCCGAGGTGTACAACGAGTACAGCTCGGGCGGGCAGGACGTGACGGCCATTCGCGACCTGATGAAGCAGCTCTACGACCGGGCTCCGGCCGGCCGGCCGATGCAACTGTTGCTGTTCGGCGATGCGTCATTCGACTACAAGTCTGACCCTTTCAACAATAAGGCCTTCCAGCCGGCTTGGTGGAAGGA
This sequence comes from Hymenobacter sp. B1770, assembly GCF_049896385.1. Lineage (NCBI taxonomy): Bacteria > Pseudomonadati > Bacteroidota > Cytophagia > Cytophagales > Hymenobacteraceae > Hymenobacter > Hymenobacter sp. B1770. The sequence goes on along the minus strand of NZ_JAFCUF010000007.1, from coordinate 247,160 downwards.
AAGGACGCCTTTCAAATCCGACCCCGACTTCGACGCCTTCAACCAAAACTACGTGCCCACCTACGAGTCGCGGGAGTCGCTGGCGCCTTTTTATCCCGATGGGGCTTTTGGCCGGGCCAGCTATTCTTCCGACGACTACTACGGCCTGCTCGACGACGACGAAGGCGAGTGGAACGAACTGCAGACCGGGACCGAGCTGCTCGACATAGGGGTGGGCCGCTTGCCGGTGCGCACCCCCAAAGGCAAGGCCGCGCGCAGCAACACACAGCAGGCCAAGCAGATGGTTGACAAAGTTATCAGCTATGACGCAACTACGGCCTTTGGAAAGTGGCGCAACCGCATTACGCTGGTGTCCGACGATGGCGACAATGACTTGTTTGTGGGCGAAGGCTCGGAGCCCATTGCCAGCATCATCGAGAACAACCACCCGGCTTACAATGTGCACAAGGTGTACATGGACTTGTATCCGCAGGTGGTGGTGGCAGCGGGGCAGCGCTCACCAGCCGCCAAGCGGGCCGTTGAGGAGTCGGTAGAGCAGGGCTCCCTGATTGTTAACTACCTGGGCCACGGTGGGCCACAGGGTTTGTCCGACGAGCAAATCGTGACAAACGCTTCGGTGAAAGCCTTGCGCAATCCCAACAACCTCACCTTCTTCACAACGGGTACCTGCGACTTCAGCACCTACGACAACCCCGACTTCAACTCCGCAGGTGAAGAGGCCCTAACCGATAACCCAACCGGTGGCGCCGTGGGCCTCTTTACCACGACCCGAGTGGTCGACGCTGGCGCCAACGCGGGCCTGAACCAGGCGTACTTCAACCGCGTGCTGCGGCCCTACAATGGCCGCATGCCAACCATTGGCACGGCCATCATGCTGAGCAAAAACGACTACCCCGGCGCGGGCCAGCCGGGTATCATCAACAACCGCAACTACGTGCTGCTGGGCGACCCCAGCATGATGCTGGCCTACCCCAAGCAAACCGTGACCCTGGACAGTGTTCAGACCCGCGTGGCCGGCGCCTGGGTGCGAGCCGATACCCTGCAGGCTCTGGCCCGGGTGCGCATGAAGGGCCGCGTGCTGAACAACAGCACCACGAACACAGCTTTTACTGGGCGTGCCCAGGTCACAATTTACGATAAGCCTACCACCGTGATGACCCTGGGCAATGAGTTTGACCCCGTCCGTCGTCCGAGAGATGCACCCCGGCCCGTGGTGATTCAGGAAAACGTGCTTTATAGCGGGCAGGCCGAGGTCAGGAATGGCGAGTTCAACCTGACCTTCGTGGTGCCCAAGGACATTAACTACAACGCGGGCTTTGGCAAAATCAGCCTTTATGCCTTCGACGGCACCAACCGCGTTGATGCCAACGGCTACCAGCGCAAGCAAGTGGGCGGGGTGGCGCGTAATGCGGAGAAGGACACGATTCCGCCGGTCATTAAGCTGTTTATGGACCACGAATCGTTCGCGTTCGGGGGCCTCACGGGCCAAACCACCACGCTGCTGGCCCAACTCAGCGACGACAGCGGCATCAACACAACGGGGGCGGGCATCGGCCACGACATCACGGCCGTGCTCGACAACGACCCCACCAAGCTGGTCGTGCTCAACGATAAGTACGTTACCAACGTAGGGGACTTTCGGGTAGGCAAGGTCGATAACTTGTTTAAGGACTTGGCCACCGGCCCGCACACGCTGCGTCTGAAAGCCTGGGACACGCACAACAACTCGGCGGAGCGGGACATCGAATTTATTGTGGCCACCAACGAAAAGCTGGCCCTCACCCACGTGCTGAACTACCCCAATCCGTTTGCCACCTCTACTACGTTCTTCTTTGACCACAACCAGGCGGGCGGCGAACCCGGCAACCTGGACGTGCAAGTGCAGATTTTTACCGTGGCCGGCCATTTGGTGCGCACGCTCACGGCCACCGTGCCTAGCACCGAGTCACACCAGCGAAGTATTTCATGGAATGGCCGCGACGAATACAATGACCAACTGGCTCGCGGCGTTTACGTGTACCGATTGAGCGTGCGCTCGCAGCAAAACGGCAGTACCGCTTCGAAATACGAAAAGCTCGTCATCCTCAATTAATCCGCTTTTATTTGTGCCCGGGCCCGGTAGGGTCTTCTTTCCCTCTTTTATGCACTCACTCTTTTCTAGTTCGCGGCTGTTGTTGTTGGGTGGCCTGTTGGCCGCTGCGGTCACCTCGCATGCCCAATCCGAACAAAACCAAGGTGTTATCACCACGGCTGTTCCCATTCTCACTCTCAGCCCCGATGCGCGTGCTTCGGCCCTGGGCGAGGCGGGCGTCGCTACTTCGCCCGATGCCAATGCGGCCTTCTTCAACGCGGGCAAGCTGGGGTTTGTGCCTTATAAATATGGGGCTTCGGCTTCGTACTCTCCTTGGTTGCGCAACATCACCGACGACATGAGTTTGTCGTATCTCTCGGGCTACGGCAAAATTGGTCAGCGCTCGGCCCTAGGTGCTTCGTTGATGTACTTTGACTTGGGCACTATTGACTACCGCACCGGTGGCAACCTGCCCGCCGGTTCCTTCAGTCCGAAGGAATATGCGCTCACGGTTTCTTATGGCCAGCAGCTTACCGACAACTTCGGCGTCGGCATCTCGGCCCGGTACATCCGCTCCAACCTTGTGGGCACGGTGAACGGCAACGACGCCCGCCCCGGCAACGCGGCTGCCGTCGACTTGGGAGCCTACTACTCTAAGGATGCCACCATTGGTTCGGGCTTGTACAACCTGGCTTTTGGCGCCTCCATCACCAACATTGGCAACAAGATTACCTACAACGACGCCGAGAATCCCAGCTTCCTGCCAACGTCGCTGAAACTAGGCACGGCCCTGACCCGCGAGATTGACCAGTATAACAAAATCACGCTGGTATTCGACGCCACCAAGCTGCTGGTGCCCACGCCGTATTACGATGTCACCGGCGTGTTGCGGCGCAACGACCCGGAAGTAGTGCGTAGAAATCGGGAAATTGCCAACAAATCCATCGTGAGCGGCATCCTCGGTTCGTTTGGCGATGCTCCCGGTGGATTCAAAGAGGAACTGCGTGAAATCAATCTCTCCACGGGCCTCGAGTACAACTACAACGACCTGCTGTATGCACGCGGCGGCTATTTCTACGAAGCACCCAGCAAAGGCGACCGCCAGTACGTGAGCCTGGGCTTGGGCGTCCGCTACCAGGTATTCGGCATCGATGGCACTTACCTGGTGCCTACTGGCAACAACTCGCAGAATAACCCCCTGGCCCAAACCATTCGGATATCGCTGCACTTCAACGTGAACAAGCTTGCTGAAGCCTTCGATGAGGGCGGGGCCGGTGGCACCAGCGGCGACCTGCCTACTAATTAATCTGCCAAGGGCTTAGCTCTGCTGCTGCCCAGCCAACGTCATGCTGAACGCCACGAAGCGGCAACCATGCTTCGAGGCGTTCAGCATGATTTCTTTATAGTACCCGCTTCAGTCCGTAATTAACCAACGGCCTGGATAATCACCCAATCAACTATATGCTCGACCGTACTGTCGCTCCTCCCGTTCAGCCGCTGGCCCGCGTAACGCTGCCCGTGGCCGACGTGTCTGCCCTGCTCAGCGGTGCCCGCCTGCACGTACTTGCCAATGCTGCCCAGCCTGTGGTGCGCCTGCAAGTCGTGTTCCGGGCTGGCAAAACCGCCGAACACCAGCCCGGGCTGGCTTCCCTCACAGCTCGAATGCTGCTGGAGGGCACCACCACCCGTAGCGCCCGTCAAATCGCCGATGAGGTGGCCTTCTACGGTGCCTCGCTGGAGTGCGATGCCGGCTACGACCGCTCTACGCTCACCCTCTATTGCCTTACCCGCCACCTCCCTGCCCTGCTGCCCCTGGTGATTGACGTGCTCACCCACCCGGCCTTTCCCAAGTCCGAGATGGAGCAGCTGAAAACCCGCACCATTCAGAACGTGCGCGTGGAGCGGCAGAAAACCAGCTTCTTGGCCTCTGAGCGGTTCAACGAATTGCTGTTCGGTTCCGAAACCCCGTACGGCCGGCCCTTCGACAGCGACGCTTACCAGGCCCTAACGGCCGAAGAGGCGAAGCTTTTTCACCAGGCCGCGTATGCCTTCGGCAACGCCGAAGTGTTTCTGTGTGGCGATGTCGCAGCCGAACGAGAATTGGTCGCTGCCGCTTTTAGCGTGGTGCCCCCCGGCGCCCGGCATGCCATTGCTTCGCCGGCTTCCAGCGTCGCCAATATTTCAGCCGACGATTTTGTGCTGCCTCCCAGCCGTGTAGTGGTGGCCAGCAGCCTGCAGGCCTCCGTGCGAATGGGCCGCAGCTGGCCCGCGCCCACCCACCCCGAAACCCACCGCCTCAAGCTGTTGGTGAACGTATTCGGCGGGTATTTTGGCTCTCGCCTGATGCGCAACATTCGCGAAGACAAAGGGCTGACCTACGGAATTTACGCCAGCGTGGCACCTCGCGAGTTGGGGGCTAATCTTATTATTGGCACCGACGTGAAGGGCGAAAGCGCCGACTTCACCGTGAGCGAAATAGAAATGGAGATGCGCCGCCTGCAGGAAGAGTTGATTCCTGCTGAGGAACTGGAAACGGTGAAAAATTACCTATTGGGAAAATTCGCCAATGAGCTTTCAACGGTGTTTGAACAGTGTGATAAATACAAGACGCTGGTTTTTATGAACCTGCCAAATAACTATTACACTGACTTCGTGCAACAAACCGAAGCTGCCGATGCCGAGACGCTACGGGAGCTGGCGCGGGAGTACCTGGCGCCTGATGCCATGAAAGTGGTAATTGCGGGGCCAGTAGATGGGCCAATGGATTAAGGTGGCTGGCCAAGCATCTCGCTCACATCGTTGTTGCAGCCTAGATTACTATAGCACATAATCAATCAACAGAAAGCCCCGTTGCCAAGCAGCAACGGGGCTTTCTGTTTAAACAAATTCATCAGACTCCTTCTCTACATGGGAGAAGGCCTAGGCACGGGGCGAAGCTTCTATCTTACGCCTCGGCCTGAATAGCTGGTGGCGTTGGGTTATACTCCGGCGTAGACGTACGATGTTCTGCGCTTTTCTTGCCTTTGTCGTCCTTGAGGTCACGGCGGCTGAAGGGGCGGATGATGAGCCGCAGTGCTTGGTCGGAGCTGAAGTAGCTAAAGGCCCAATCCACGAAGGCCACCACTTTGTTGCGGAAGCCTACCAGCGTCATCAAGTGAACGAATAGCCAGGTTGCCCAGCCCAGAATGCCATTGAAATGCACGTTGCCGGGCAGGTCGACTACGGCTTTGTTGCGGCTCACAATGGCCATCGAGCCTTTGTTTTTGTACACGAAGTCTTTGGGGGTTTCGCCACGCAGCAGGCGCTGCAGGTTGTCGCCCAATTGGTCGGCTTGCTGCTGGGCTACGGGCGCCAGCATAGGCATGCCGCGGGGCATGTCTTCAGTCACCATGTTAGCCAAGTCACCGATGGCGAAGATGTTGGCGTGGCCTTCTACCTGGTTCCAGCGGTTCACCGTCACACGCTTGTTGCGGGTCACCACTTCGGCGGGCAGGCCGGGCACTTCGGCGCCGTTCACGCCGGCGGCCCACACCAGGTTTTCGGTGGGGATGTATTCCGTATCGGAGTAATAGGCCCGGCAGTTTTCGAAGTTTTTAATGGAAGTGTTGAGCATCACCTTCACGCCCAGCTCGTCGAGGTAGCGCTTGGCGTCGGACTGCGAGGCTTCTGACATGGGTCCAAGCAGAGCCGGGCCGGCTTCAACCAGAAAAATCTGCATGGACCGCAGGTCCAGCTCGGGGTAGTCTTTGGGCAGCACGTGCTTGCGCATCTCGGCCAGTGAGCCGCTGATTTCGACGCCCGTGGGGCCGCCGCCCACCACCACGATGTTCATGAGGGCCTGCCGGTCGTTGGGGTTCTCCATGAGGAGAGCCTTTTCGAAGTTCTGGAAAATAAAGCTCCGCAGGTTCAGGGCATTTGGGATGCTCTTAATCTGCATGGCGTTGCGCTCGATGCTTTCCAGGCCGAAGAAATTGGTGAGCGAGCCCGTGGCCAGCACCAGGTAATCGTAGCGGATGTTGCCGACGCTGGTTACCACCGTGTTGCTGGCCGGGTCCACCCGCTGCACGTCAGCCATGCGGTAATAAAAATTCTTGCGGCCCGCAAAAATTTTGCGAATGGGGTAGGCGATGCTGCCGGCCTCGAGGGCACCGGTGGCCACTTGGTAGAGCAGGGGCTGGAAGTTGTGGTAGTTATTACGGTCGACCACGACCACCTGCACGGGAGCATTGCGCAGGGACTGGGCCAGGCGCAGGCCGCCAAAACCGCAGCCAATTATGACCACGCGCGGGTTAGCCGAAACGGGGAGGTTGGTATCCATAGAATAAAGCTTGAGTTAACCCTCACTTTACCCGGAAAGCCTTCAATATGTTGCCGCTAGCCCGCGTTGGCTCTCGCCTGCCGGTGCTATCGGCGGCGGGCTGGGGCCTAGTAGTCGTCGTTGTTCTTCTTCAGCTCGCCTTTTTTCACTTGCTGAATCAACTGTAGCCAACTGAAGGGGTTGAGCAAGGGGTTGTTGGAGTATTGGCTGGGGCCCATGCCCTGCCGGCGGTCGTATTCAAGCTGCTGCTGCTGCATGGTTTGCCGGAAATTTGCCGTCGCGCCCATGGGCTGGGTATTGAAGATGCGGCGCATGAGCTGCTCGTTCAGGTTGGCCGCTGCAGATGTGCCACGCTCGGTGGGCAGGTGCAGGGCCAGAAAAGCCTTCTTGAAGTCGCGCTCGGTGGTGTACGGAAATACCCGCACCTCCCCCAGCACGGTGGCGTCCTCCTGCAGCTGAATGATAACGGAGTAGCTCTGGCGCTGAAAATCGGGCGGAATAACAATGGTTTGATTGGCGTAGCCCAGCGAGCGAATCACGATGCTGTCGCCGGCCAGCACAGCCATCGAAAAGTAGCCGTAGGCGTTGGACGACGTGCCGCGGCCGGCCTTGGGCACGTAAACGGTAGCGCCGGGCACGCCCAGCAGGCTGTCGCCGCTGGCCACAATGCCGGTGAACTGTATCACCTTGCGCTTGCCCTGGGCATACGCCGACGGGGCTGCCAGCAGCAGCACGCCCAGCAGGGCCACGGCAAAAAACAAAGAGAAGCGACGAAGGCGCAAGAGGTCAGGCATGTTCAACAGGTGGTAGTACAAATATACGACGCCGGGTTCGGGGCCGATTGTAACTTTGGCGGAAAGGAAAACCGAAGGGCTTTGCTCCCTTCTTATACAGCAGATGCGCTTGAAACATTTCACGGTTGCTTTTGGGCAGCAACTTTTTAAATCGTTGGGCGACGAAAGCCGGGTGCGCATCCTGCATCTGCTATGGCGCAACCGCGAAATGGTGGTGGCCGACCTGGAACAGGTGCTTGATTTTACGCAGACCAAAACCAGTCGGCAATTATCGTACTTAAAAAATGCGGGCCTCGTAAACGTGCGCCGCCTCGACAACTGGATGTATTATTTCCTGAAAGAAGAGGCGGCCGAATTGCTGCACGAGTTGCTTGGGCTCATGGAAAAAGACCCGCAGCTGCTTCACGACCAGCAAGTGTACCAAACCCTGTGGTCGAACCGCGAGTTGGCCGCGTATAAGCTGCAAAACCGGCACTGGTACGGCATGAAATAAGGGCGAGCGGCTGGGTTCTACTAGCTGGGGACCTTGGCTGGTCACAGCCCATCAGCAACCCAGCGCCTGCCGTTCACCATCAATATTACGCCTATGGACCACAACCGTCGTCTTTTTGTGTGCATCAATCAAAAGTCCGGAGTAGGGGAGGCAGTGGCCAAATCCCTGAAGAAGGAGCTAAAAGTACAGGGCCTAAAAAAGCTGCTGACCGGCGGCGAACGCCAGCGGGTGCGGGTGCAAACGTGCAACTGCCTCGATATCTGCAAGCAGTGCAAAAAGGGTCCCGGCGCTGCCCTCATTGTTTACCCTGAAGGCACCGTGTACGGCAACGTGCGCCCCGCCGACGCGGCCGAACTTGTGGCCGAGCACCTGGGCCGCGGGCACGTGGTGAAACGCCTGCGCATTGACTAGCCAGTCGGTGCTAACCCAAAAAAACTGCATTAGCGAGTGAGTTGCAGAGCGTATTCCAACCGTGGGCGGGAAGAATCCGTTGTTAGCTCAACCCAAAGATTTTTACTCTTCTACACATGCGCTTTATACTCGCAGCTCTGGTTTTTTCCGGGCTGATTTTCACTGCTGCTGCCCAGCCGGCCGGGCCGTCCGATTCTGTTTATGTGGTGACTGCTCCGGCTCCCCCTGCTGGTTTGGCGCCGCTGGCTGCCCCGGTCCGCGCACCAAAATCGTTCGGACAAATTGGCAAAGACGGCCGCCTGACGCTGCTACCCATTCCGGTGTTGTTTTATCAGGCCGAAACCGGGTTGGGCTACGGCTTAGGTGGATTGCTCAGCGGGCGTTTTTCCGCAGACACCCTCACCCGCCCTTCCAACGCCCGAATACAGTATTGGACCACTCAGAAAGGCCAGTCGCTGTTACAATTAGTGCACACCGTGTACACGCCCGGCGAGAAATTTTACCTCAACGGCGAACTCAGTGCCTACGATATTTTGCTGAACTACTATGGCACCGGTCCCCAAGCCACGAGTGCCAACGAATCGCAGACGGAGTACAAGCTCTTAATCATTAACCAGCGGCTACAGAAGCAGATTGTGCCCAAGGTGTTTTTCGGTGCCCAGTACCGCCTCACCAACGTCACGGACATCAGCTTTCCCACCCTTACCACCGACGAGCGTGCTCCTAACGTGTTTCTGCGCGACCCGCGCATCACGGCCCGCGAGCGGCAGAACACTCGCGTATCGGGCCTGGGCCCTGTTATTACCTACGACACGCGCGATGTGCCTTTGGCCGCGTTCCGGGGCGACCTGCTGGACTTTGGCGTTACGTTCAATGGCTCCGGGCTAGGGTCTGACTACCGCTTTGTGCGCTACCAGTTCGATGCCCGTCATTTTCAGCCATTGGGCTCAACCCGCACCATTTTGGCGACACAGTTTCTGGGCCAGTTCCACACCGGCGACGTGCCGTTTCGTGAGTTGGCCGGCATAGGAGCCAACCTTGGCGGCACGCTCTACAACAACGCCAACCTGCTGCGCGGCATCTACGAGCAGCGCTTCCGCGACCGGCAAATGGTGATGTTTCAGGCCGAAATTCGCCAGAAGCTGTTCTGGCGCTTCGACGGGGCGGTTTTCGGCGGTGTTGGCAACGTGAACAACTACATCGATAAGTTTGAACTGCGCGATACCAAATATGCCGGGGGGGCGGGCATTCGATTTCACTTCCTCCAGCGCGACCGGGTAAATCTGCGCTTCGACTACGCCTGGGGCACGGGCAGTGCCCCAGGCCTCCTGTTTGCCATTGGTGAGGCGTTCTAGCTGCTCCGGCCGCTGCCCATTACACAAAAAATCCCCTCCTGGTCTATAGGAGGGGATTTTTTGTGTAATGGGCAGCGGCTAAGAACTGTACGTACGCCGCTGCAGCTACGCGTTTTCCCATTTTGGTTGTACGTGGCTATAGCCACTGCCTACATGGCTGCGCTCGCTGCCTGCTGAAGCAAGGGAGCCAACACTGTTTATTTCTCGCTTTTCAAGCCTGCGGGTGGCGACGCCCCCGGGTTCAGGTTGGTTTCAAACAGCTTCAGAATGCGCTTGTACTCATCAGTCCAGGAGCTAGGCTCCACAAAGCCGTGGTCTTCGACGGGGTACACGGCCAGCTCCCAATTCTCCTTTTTAAGTTCAATAAGGCGCTGCGTTAGGCGCACAATGTCCTGAAAGTGCACGTTGGTATCAACCATGCCGTGGCACATGAGCAGGGCGCCCTTAAGTCCGGCAGCATAGTTGATGGGGGAGGAGCGGGCATAGGCAATGCTGTCCTGGTAGGGCTCGTTGAGGATATTATCGGTGTAGCCGTGGTTGTAGTGGGCCCAGTCGGTTACCGAGCGGAGTGCGGCCCCGGCTTTAAATACTTCCGGCTGAGTAAACATGGCCATGAGGGTGATAAAGCCACCGTAGCTGCCGCCATAGATGCCAATGCGCTGGGGGCTGACCCCATATTTCTCGGTGAGCAGTTTGGCACCGTCTACGTGGTCAGAAAGGTCTTTGCCACCCATGAAACGGTAGATGCCCGTGCGCACGTCGCGCCCGTAGCCCGAAGAGCCCCGGTAGTCGATGTCAAGCACCGTGTAGCCGCGGTCGACGAGCAGGTTATGGAACATGTACTCGCGAGAATACTGGCTCCACCACTTGTGGGCATTTTGCAGGTAGCCCGCGCCGTGTACGAAAATTACGGCTGGCCCTTGCGCCTGCGGGGTGGCCGGGCGGTATAGCCGGGCATATACGTCGGCACCGTCCTGAGCTTTGATGGTTATCACCTCTGGGTCGCGCCAGGGGTAAGCCTCAAACTCCGCGGTAATAGAGTGCGTGAGCTGGCGCATGGCCGCGCCGGGCTTGTTGGGCATCACATACAGCTCCCAGGGCTTGTTGGCGTAGCTGTACCGCACCGCCAGGGTTTTCTCGTCGGGCGAAAGCGTGACCTCGCTGGCGCCGGGCTTGGTGGTGATTTGGGTGAGGGCGCCGCCCTCTACGGGCATCCGGAAGAACTGCTGCTCGCCGGGGTTGGTCTTATTGGTGATGAGGTACCACGTTTTCTTATCCTGGCTGAGCTGGGCCTGCTGCACCTCAAACTTGCCGCTGGTGAGAGCCTTTTTCTGGCCTGTGGTCACGTCCACAGTATACAGGTGCGAGTAGCCCGATTCTTCGCTCTGAAACCACACCCGGCGGTTGTCGGCCAGCCAGCCCACGTTGCCGGCGCCGTTGCCAATGCCGGGGCCGCTAATCCAGGCCTCATCGCGCTGCCGGTCGAGCAGGCTGATTTTTTGGGTGGCGGGGTCCAGCGAGACTATCCAACGGTCTTTGTTGTCGGCGGCGCGCATTACCAGAAAGGCGCGCTGGCCATTGTCCGACCACACGGGCCGGAAGGGAATCACCCGCCGGGTTTCCGTGGGCTTTTTGCTTTGCTTGGCCTTGGTGGTATCTACCGGCTGCGGGGCTTTGGCTTGCAGCTGGTATTCTTTGCGGTAGGCCGGCAGCTCGTCCAGGCCCTTGAGCTCTTTATAGCCCAGCACAAACGTGGTGTCGCGGCTGATGTCGTACAGCCCCATTTCGTAAGCCGTTTGCGTGGCTCCCACTTTGGTGCGGGTCGAAATGTCTTCCGTGAAGCCTGATGCCGTAACAAAGCTGGGCACGATGGCAACCTTCTGCTTGTCGGCCGGCGTCACCAGTGAGTAAGTCACAAAACGGCCATCGGGGCTGAGCTGTAGGTTTTCTACGGTTTTAGCACCCAGGTAAATGGCTTTGGGGCGCAGCTGAGCCAGGGCTTTCTGCTGCTTCTCGCGGGCTTTCACGTCCTGGTCCCGCTGGCGCAGTACTTCAAACAAAGCCATTTGCTCGGCTTTCAGGTATTTCTCGGCTGGGCTTAGGTCGTTGCCCGCTGGGCGGGGGCCTCGGCGGAAGTCGGTGCGTTGGGTGGTTTCGCCGGTGGCCGGGTCCCAGGTAAAGAGATTGCCGCTACGCATATAGCTCACCACGCGGTCCAGCAGGGCGAAATCGGGGTCGGTTTCGCGCTCGGCTGTGTTGGTTACGCGGCGGGCTTTCTGGGTTTTTAAGTCCAGCAAGTAAATGTCGCCATCCTTCTCATAAACCTTGCGCGTGTAGCGCCGGTCATACTGTCCGCGGCTGGCCGGGAGCAGGCGCTGCTCGCGAAGGCTCACTTTGCGGGCCTGGCCCCCGCTCGGCGCTATCGAGTAGAGGGAGTCGCGCCGCGCCTTTTCCGGGTTCCAGCTGAAATAGATGCGTTTGCCATCTTCGCCCCAATAAACATTGGAGGGCGAGGCCCCAACCCACTGCGCCGGGTCGCGCATAATTTTTTCAACGGTGAGCGAAGCTGAGGAAGAGGAGCCAGCAGTGGGCTGGGCCTGCACGGCCACCGGCACCACCAGTGGCAAGGCAGCAAGAAGAAGAAAACGCATAGAAAAAGAGTCAGCGAAGAAAGAGCCCCAGGGAGTGCGGCAGTTGTGGCAAAGGCCGAACCACAGCTTAAAGGCCACCAAAGTTAACCGATACCGTAATGCCGGGCATTTCCTGGGACTAATCTGGCGAGGGCAAATACCCGGGGCGCGGTAACAATTCGGTAATGTGAGTGCTAGGCCCCCGCCGCATCGGGGCCGTACCTTCGCGGCGGCAATTGTGCCCTGCTTATTCGCCCATCTTTATGTCGTCCCGCCCCATTCGCGCCGCTCTGCTTTCCGTGTACCACAAAGACCGTTTAGGCCCCCTCGTGCAGGTACTGCGGCAACACGGCGTTACGCTGTACTCCACTGGAGGCACCCAGAAATTCCTGGAAGATGAAGGTGCCGAAGTAATCGCTGTAGAAGACCTGACCGGTTTCCCGGAGGTATTCGGGGGCCGCGTAAAAACGCTGCACCCCAAGGTATTCGGCGGCATACTGCACCGCCGCCACGACGAGGGCGACTTAGCCCAGGCCGAGCAGCACGGCATTCCGCCCATTGACTTGGTCGTAGTCGACCTGTACCCTTTCGAAGAAACCGTGGCCAGTGGTGCCGAAGAAGCCGACGTCATCGAGAAAATCGACATTGGCGGGATTTCCCTGCTGCGTGCCGCCGCCAAAAACTACCGTGACGTGCTGGTGGTCAGCAGCCGCGACCAGTACGCGGCCGTAACCGAACTGCTCGCTGCCAAGAACGGCACCACCGACCTCGAAGACCGCCGCCACTACGCCGCCATGGCTTTCGCCACTACCTCGCACTACGACACCGAAATCTTTGGCTACCTCAGCCAAGACACAGCCGTGGTCGGCACCACGCTGCGCCTGAGCGCCCAGCAGGCCACGCCCCTGCGCTACGGCGAAAACCCCCACCAAGCTGGCACTTTCTATGGTGACCTCTCGGCTCTGTTCGACCAGCTTCACGGCAAACAGCTGAGCTATAACAACTTGGTTGATGTCGACGCCGCCGTGGCCCTCATGGCCGAGTTTGCCGAAGGCCAGCCCGCCTGCGCCATCCTCAAGCACACCAATGCCTGCGGCGTGGCCCAGGCCGCTACCCTCCGCGACGCTTACGTGAATGCACTGAGCTGTGACCCGACTTCCGCTTTTGGGGGCGTTATCATTGTCAATAAGGAAGTTGACGCCGCTACCGCGGCCGAGCTGAACCAACTGTTCTTTGAAGTGCTAATTGCGCCCAGCTTCGCTGCCGATGCCTTGCCCGTGCTGCAAAGCAAGAAAAACCGCATTCTGCTGCTGCAAAAGCCCGTGCAGTTCCCCGCCAAGCAGGTGAAGACCTTGCTCAACGGCATCATCGAGCAAGACGCCGACTTGCAGACCGAAACCGCCGCCGACTTCCGAACGGTAACCCAGTCGGCCCCGACCGACGAGGAAACCGCGGCCCTCGAGTTTGCTGGCAAAATCTGCAAGCACACCAAGAGCAACACCATCGTGCTGGCCCGCGCCGGTCAGCTGCTGGCCTCGGGCGTCGGCCAGACCTCGCGCGTCGACGCCCTGCGCCAAGCTATTGAGAAGGCCCGCAACTTTGGCTTCAACCTGCAGGGCGCGGTGATGGCCTCCGACGCCTTCTTCCCCTTCCCTGACTGCGTGGAGATTGCCGGGGCTGCCGGCATCCGGGCTGTGGTGCAGCCCGGCGGCTCCATCAAAGACGCCGACAGCATCCGGGCCTGCGACGAACTGGGCATGGCCATGGTGCTCACCGGCGTGCGGCACTTCAAGCACTAAGCAGGCCGTGGCGGCGAAAGGAGCGAGGTAATCAGTTCCGAACTTAACCGCCAAGCTACGAGCATAAAAAGCTCTGACTCCCGTTGAGTCAGGGCTTTTTTTATAATAAAAATCGATGCGTTCCGTTCCCCGGCCCCTTGGTTGCAGAGCCCGGGAAGGTTGCTTGCCTGATTCTGCCAGCCAGCCCGGAAGTTATAATTAACCTCCGCCGAAACCTTCCGTACCTTTGCCCATTATTTTGCCCGGGCCTTGGTCTGGGTTTCGCCTTATTGCCGCTAACTCAATGGGTTTCTTTAATTTCCTTACCAGCGATATTGCCATTGACTTGGGTACCGCTAACACGCTCATCATTCACAACGACAAAATCGTGGTGGACGAGCCGAGCATCATCGCCAAAGACCGAACCACCAATAAAGTCATCGCCGTGGGCCGCCAAGCCCAGCAGATGCACGAAAAAACTCACGACAACATCCGCACCATCCGCCCACTGAAGGATGGGGTAATTGCCGATTTCCACGCCGCCGAGGAAATGATTAAGGGCATGATCAAGATGATTGACACGCGTACGCGGCTGTTTCAGCCCTCACACCGCATGGTCATCTGCATTCCTTCGGGCATCACCGAAGTAGAGAAACGCGCCGTGCGGGACTCCGCTGAGCACGCCGGCGCCAAGGAAGTCTGGATGATTCAGGAGCCGATGGCCGCGGCCATCGGCATCGGCATCGACGTGGAGCAGCCCGTAGGCTCGATGATAATCGACATCGGAGGCGGCACCACCGAAATTGCCGTTATCGCCCTCTCGGGCATCGTGTGCGACCAGTCCATCAAAACGGCCGGCGACGTCTTCAACCAGGACATACTCGACTACATGCGCCGGCAGCACAACCTGCTCATCGGCGAGCGCTCGGCCGAGCGCATCAAAATTGAAGTAGGCGCCGCGCTTACTGAACTTGACGTGCCGCCGCCCGACCACGAAGTACGCGGCCGCGACTTGATGACGGGTATTCCGAAAGTTATCAAAGTCACGTTCTCGGAAATTGCCATTGCCCTCGATAAATCGGTGGCCAAAATTGAAGAGGCTGTCCTTAAAGCCCTCGAAATTTCGCCTCCCGAGTTGTCGGCTGATATTTACGAAAACGGCATTCACCTCACCGGCGGTGGCGCGCTGCTGCGCGGGTTGGACAAACGCCTAGCGGCTAAAACCAAGCTGCCCATTCACATCGCCGAAGACCCGCTGCGCGCCGTGGTGCGCGGCACGGGCAAGGCCATCAAGGACATACAGGCTTTCAAAGGCGTGCTCCTGACCTAATTCCAGAATAAGAGCCTTAGCACGTCATGCTGAGCTAGCCGAAGTATCTCTACTGCGCAACTACTCCCAATCAATGGGAATAGTATTGTGACAGAGACGCCTCGGCAAGCTTAGCATGACGTGCTAATTATAGTTACAGGCCGCTCTGCTATTAATTAAAAACCTCCGTGCGGAATTTATTTCAATTTCTATTTCGCTTTCGCGGGGCGTTGGTATTTGGCTTGTTAGAGGTGGTCAGCCTGTATTTATTTGTTACCAATAATTCTTACCAGCGAGCGGCGTTTTTCAATTCGGCTAACAAATACGCCGGCATAGTGCTGGACCGGCGCACCCAGATAGCCGACTATTTTCAATTGGCCGAAATGAACCAGCAACTGGCCGTTGAAAACGCAGCCTTACGCCAGCAATTGTTTCCGGAAGACAGCAGCCGTCGCGAGGCTGATTCAGTAGCGCTGCCCCCGGCCCGCACCGATTCGCTGCGTCGAATTCGCTACCAGCGCCCGGCTAATAAGCCGGATACTTTATTGCTCGGTTTGCAACCCCTGCCTGCCCGAGACCGGAGTTATCCACTTATTCCTGCCCGAGTTATCAACAATATGCTTCGAAATGTGGATAACTACCTTACGTTGAATGTAGGCAGCGCCCAAGGCGTGAACCCGGGCATGGGCGTAGTGGCAGCCAACGGCGTAGTGGGGCGCGTGAAAGTGGTGAGCGAGCACTACGCTACGGTTACCAGCTTGCTTCATTCTAAAACCAGTGTGGCTTCCAAAATCAAGCGCGACGGTACGTTCGGCACCATTCGCTGGCTGGGCGACGACCCCACCCACGTGGCGCTCGACAACGTGCTTCGGGAAACGGAATTGGTAAAGGGAGACACCATTGTTACGTCGGGCTACAATGCGGTATTCCCAGAGGGAATTTTCATTGGCACCATCGACTCATTTGTGAAGGAGCCAGACAAGAACTTCTGGACCATTCGGGTGCGGCTGGCCGTCAATTTCGCCAACCTGACCTACGTCTACGTAGTCACCAGCCGGCCCAAAATAGAGCGCGATACAATAGAAGCGCGCACGGGCATTAAGCCGGAAGGAGGGGCCCGCCCATGAGTGGCTTACGCTTTATTCTGGTGCAGGCCCTGCGCTTTATCATTTATGGAGGCTTGCATGTGTTGTTGATTAGCCGGCTGGTGCTTTTCGACTTGGGGTGGTGCTTCTTTTACCTGGGCTTTTTGCTGTTTCTGCCCATTGCCACGCCCATTGTGGTGCAGCTGCTGGTTTCTTTCGCCATCGGACTGGCCATGGACATCTTCTACGATACCGGCGGGCTGCATGCGGCAGCTGCTGTGCTGCTGGGATTTGCGCGGCCCTGGGTGCTGCGCCTGCTCACCCCGCGCGACGGCTACGACAGCGCCGACGCGGTGAACGTGCACCAAATGGGCTGGCAGTGGTTTAGCGTGTACCTCACGCTGTTGGTTACGCTGCACCACGCGGCATTCTTTCTATTGGAGCTGGGAAGCTTCCGGCACATCGGCATTACCATGGGGAAAATCCTGGTGAGCGCACTCTTTACCAGTCTTGTGCTGTTGATAGTGCAGCTGTTATTCTTCCCGGTGCGCCGGGGGCGCCAATAGCTCTTTTGTCATCTTTTATCTGGCGTCCGCTTGCTCAGGGCCTTCACGCCTGGTCGGATTAGAATCACTGCAAATTGTTCAGCAGTGATAAGGTCCTTCGCAAGCGGACGCCAGATAAAGGATGACAGACGAATTACAGTTGTGCTAAAATTGTCATAATCAGATTATAAGTAGAAATGCAATACCTGGAAGGCCGTAAGTACGTTGTGCAAGGCATCTTTTTGGTGGTTGCCCTTATCTTCCTTACCCGTCTGTTTTTCATGCAGGTGCTGGATGGTACCTACAAGCTGGCAGCTGATAGGAATACGCTTCAGCGCATCGTTCAGACCCCCTACCGTGGGCTTATTTACGACCGCAAGGACCAGCTCCTGGTGCAGAACACCCCGGTGTATGACCTAATGGTGGTGCCCCGCGAGGTGAAAGGCCTCGACTCGGCCCGGTTTTGCGAGCTGCTGCAAATCCCCATCGAAGAGCTCCGCACGGGCTTGCTGGCGGCCAAGAAATACTCGCGCAACAAGGCATCCCCGCTGGTTCAGAACCTGACCACGCCCGACTTGGCGATTATCTCGGACCAGTTGGCCGACTTTCCGGGCTTTCGCGTGCAGGCTCGCATGGCGCGCGCCTACCGCACGCCCAACTTGGCCCACGCCTTGGGCTACGTGGGCGCCATTACGCCGGCATTTTTGGAGAAGCCGAAATACGCCAAGTACCGCCCCGGCGAAAACGTAGGTATTTCGGGCCTGGAGGCATATTACGAAGAGACCCTGATGGGCCGGCGCGGGGTGCAATACAAGATGGTGAACGTGCGCGGCATTGAGAAAGGCAAGTTTCGGGATGGCGAGTTTGATACGCTGTCGGTGGCAGGGCAGGACTTGCACCTGAGCATCGATGCCGAACTGCAGGCGTATGGCGAGAAGCTGCTGGCGGGCCGGCGGGGCTCCATTGTAGCCATCGACCCCAAGACTGGTGAAATTCTGGCTTTCGTGTCGGTGCCGAACTACGACCCGCAGTTGCTCACTGGCAAGGGCTCGGGCAACCGCTACATGGCCCTGCTGAACAACCAGGAGCGCCCCCTCTTCAACCGTCCGCTGATGGCTACGTACCCGCCGGGCTCGGTATTTAAGCTCGTGAATGAATTGGTGGCCCTGCAGCTAGGCGTGGTGAAGCCGTACACCGCCTTCGAATGCAACCAGAAACTGGTGCGCTGCACCCACCGGCACGAGCCGCCCAACAACGTGAGCGTGGCCATTAAGCAAAGCTGCAACCCTTACTTCTACCAGGTAATGCGGGCCGCCGTGGTGCGCGGGCAGTCGCTCAACCGCTTCGAAGACGCCCGTCTGGGCCTGGGGCAGTGGCAAAAAATGGTGAAGTCCTTTGGTCTAGGCGAGAAACTGGGGGTTGACATGGCGCAGGAGAAGCGCGGTCTTATTCCTTCGCCTGACTACTACGACAAGCGCCTGGGCCACCACCGTTGGAACTACAGAACGGTGTATTCGCTCAGCATCGGGCAGGGCGAAATTGGCATCACGGGCCTGCAAATGGCCAATGTGCTGGCCACCATTGCCAACCGCGGCTGGTACTACACGCCGCATTTTGTGCGCAGCATCGGCAATAGCGGGCCGCTGCCGCAGTTTCGCGAGCGCCACTACACGGCCATCGATACCGCCCTGTTCAAGCACATCATCCCCGGCATGATGCAGGTGGTAGACGGCAACGGCGGTACCGGCAATCTGGCTTCGTTGGCGCAGTTTGGCATTTCAGTGGCGGGCAAAACCGGCACCGTGCAAAACCCTCACGGATTCGACCACGCCACTTTCGCGGCCTTTGCCCCTGCCAACGACCCCAAGATTGCCATCGCCGTCTTCATTGAGAACAGCGGTTTTGGTGGCAGCAGCGCCGCGCCGGCCGCCGGCCTCATGATTGAAAAGTACCTGCGTGGCAAGGTGGCGCCCCACCGCAAAACCTGGGAAGACTGGGTGATGTACGGCAATTTCACCAAGAAGCTGCATTGACCGGGAGGCGGCGCACCATCAGAAACGTGGACGAGCGGGCAACGTAAGAGAGCCAACCTTTAGGCTTGGGGCATGTTGTATGCCTTCTCATTTATTATCTCCCGACCCTTCGTATGGAATCTCTTCAAGGTAAAATAGCTCTCGTAACCGGGGCTGGCAAAGGCATTGGCCGCGCCGTGGCCCTCGCCCTCGCGCAGGAAGGCGTGCACGTGGGCCTGCTGGCCCGTACCGCCAGCGACCTCGAATCCCTGGCTGCCGAAATCGCTACGCACGGCGTAAAAACCGCCTCGGCCGTAGCCGATATCGCCGACCGCACCGCCGTTGACGCTGCCATTGCCCAAATTCAGCAAGAACTAGGCGACATTGACATTCTCATCAACAACGCAGGCATTGGCACTTTCGCTAAGTTCCTGGAAATGGAACCTGAGCAATGGGAATACATAATTCAGGTGAATTTGCTGGGTACGTACTACGTCACCCGTGCCGTGCTGCCGGGCATGATATCCCGCCAGACCGGGGACATTATAAACATCTCCTCCACGTCGGGGCAACGGGCGGCAGCGGGCACCAGTGCCTACAGCGCGTCGAAATTTGCTGTGCTCGGCCTCACTGAATCCCTCATGCAGGAGGTGCGCAAGCACAATATTCGCGTTTCGGCTCTCACACCCAGCACCGTGGCCACGCCGTTGGCGTTGGATAACAAGCTGACCGACGGCAACCCTGAGAAGGTGATGCAGCCGGAAGACTTGGCTGAGTTCATGGTGGCGCAGCTGAAGCTAAACCGCCGCATCTTTATCAAAGAAGCAGGCATGTGGTCGACTAATCCATAAGGTGGCTTGTTGACTAATTTTTTGTGAAAGTACCCCGGCTACGTAAGTGGCCGGGGTACTTTTTGTTCTCAGGTTTATTGCTGAATGTGGGCATCTAACGGTCATGCAGAGCGCAGCGAAGCGAGCGAGATGCTTTGCTGCACTCGGCATGGCGTTCCTTTGACAAGTGACTTGGGGACTGAAGCCACTACAGCTTGTCAAATGGAACATCCTGAATGCGGTAAGATTTCCAATCGTTGAAATCGAAGTGCCACCATTCGGCCGCAAGCACCTTGAAGCCGTGCTTTTCCATCTTGCTGCGCAGCAAATCCCGCATTGCGCGCTGCTCAGGCGTGCCGCCGGTGTAGGCCACGTACGAGCGGGGGCTCATCTCATCGTATTCGCCGGGCATGGCTACTTCCTTGCCGGAACTGAGCTCGCACAAGCTCAAATCGACGGCGCAGCCGCGGTTGTGGCGGGAACCTGTTTTGGGGTTGGCCACAAACTTCTTGTTGGCTCTTGGGGTGCTGTCCCACATTTGTTTGGTGATGCGCCAAGGGCGGTAGCCATCAAAAACCAAAAGCTTGTAACCTAAGGGCCTTAGCTCCTGGTTTACTTTGGCTAAGGCTTCGGCCGCCGGGCGCTGCAAGAAGGCCCGAGCCTCAGGATACAGAGGCCGATGCATGAAGTTGCTGCTGGTTGCGTACCGAATATCCAGTTGGATGGTCGGGTCGAGGCGCTGCAATTCTACCAAGTCCGAAGCCTTGAAATTACCGGTTTCGTGGGGGGGCTTGGTGGTGGCACAGCTGATTAATACTACAGCACAAATGGCCCACAGCTTTCGAAAAGCAGGATGTTTCTGGTCGGATTGGCTCATTCAACGAAGGCAAAAGTTTCTTCAATATAACCGCCAAAGTTCAAGCCTGACTTCCAGCACCGCAGTCAGCACCGCCACTGGGTAACAAAAAAGCCTCCATTGCGGAGGCTTTTTTGTTACCCAGAAATGAATGCTACAGGATGCCGCTGAGGAAACCTGGGGCAATGCCCAACACAATGGTGAGCACCACAAGCAAGGCCAGCGTGGCAGTTTGGGTGCCATCAACCGGCACGGCCGTAGCGCCCTCGGGCACAGGCTGCAAATACATGGCAATGATGGGGCGCAGGTAATAGTAGAGGCCCACCATGCTCATTACTACAGCAAACACCACGAGGCCAATGTAGCCTTGGTCGGCGGCCGCGGCTAGCAGGAAAAACTTGCCGAAAAAGCCTCCCGTGAGCGGGATGCCGGCCAGCGAGAGCATGGCTACCGTCATGGTGAAGGCCAGCAAGGGGTTAGTTTTGCCCAACCCGTTGAGGCCGGCGTAGTCGTCGCGCTGGCGGTGGTCGGCCACTAGTTTCAGCACGCCAAAGGCTGCGATGGTAGCAATTGAGTAGGCCAGGGAGTAGAAGAAGATACCGCTGGCGGCATCGCCGGTCAGGTTGCCGCGGCTGGCCACCAAGCCGATGAGCAGGTAGCCGGCGTGGCTCACGCTGGAGTAAGCCAGCATGCGCTTGGTGCTGGTTTGGGCGGCGGCGCCCACGTTGCCCAGCAGCAGGGTGAGGGCGCACATGGCCTGAATGGTGGGCATCCAGAAGCCTTGGGCGGCGGGCAAAGCCACCGCCAGGAGCTTGAGGAAAGCGGCAAAACCAGCCGTTTTCACCACGGTGCTCATAAAGGCAGTAAAGAATGTAGGCGTGCCTTCGTACACGTCGGGCGTCCAGAAGTGGAAGGGCGCGGCCGACACTTTAAAGCCAATGCCGATAATCATCATCAGGATGCCGATGTAGAGCATGGGCTGCAGGCTAGCATTAGCAGGCGCAGCGATGGCCGTTGCCAATTGCGAGAGCACGAACGTGCCCGTGGCCCCGTAGAGCAGGGCAATGCCAAACAGCAGGATGCCCGTGGCAAAGGCCCCCATCAGGAAGTACTTGAGCGCCGCTTCGTTGGACCGTGAATCGCGCTTGTTAGAGCCCGCTAGCACGTACATGCAAATGCTCAGGATTTCGATGCCCACAAAGAGCATGATGAGGTGGTCGTAGCCAACCATCATCACGGCGCCAACCAGCGAGAACAGCAGCAGGGCGTAGTATTCGGCCAGATTGGTTTCGCCAGATACTACGTAGCTGCGCGAGAAGGGCAGCAGCACAATGGTGGTCAGCAACACGATGCCGGTGAAGGCTACCGTGTAATTGTCGACCACCAGCATGTTGTTGAAATACGGGGCGTGAACCACGTTCCAGTCGGCCAGGTTGGCCCCAAACACGGCCAGCAGCAACAGCATGGCGCCGGGCAACAGCACCTTGTTTGAGCGCAGGAAGCCCAGAAACAGGTTGAGGATGCCGAAGACGGAGAGGAGAATGATGGAAATCATGGGCTTACGTAAGGCAGAGCGACATTAAGGTTTGTCATCCTGAGCTTGCGAAGGACCTCAGCAAGGTCGCTTCGTTGGGTTGTTACTCAAATTTGCGCTAGCGTGATTAGGTCCTTCACTCCGCTTCGCTGCATTTGGGATGCCAGGTGGGCCCCGTCATCCTACTACTAAAGACTATCGGGCTACCAGCCCCAGAATGTTGATAACAGCTGGCTCGGAGAGGTGCAGGAAAGAACCCGGGAACAGGCCCAGCCAGAACACCAGCACGATGAGCGGCACCAGTATCAGCAGTTCGCCGCCAGTGAGGTCGGTGATGGTTTCGGAGAAAGCGGAGTCGGGGCCGAGCATTACGCGCTGGAACATGCGCAGCAAGTACACTGCCGAGAAAATGATGGTGAGGCCAGCAATGGCGCCTGCCCAGGCATTGTACTGATACACGCCAGCCAAGAGCAGGAATTCGCCCACAAAACCGCCCGTGAGCGGCAGGGCCACGGTGCTGAGCAGCATTACCAGAAAGCACACCGACAGCACAGGCGTGCGGCGGGTGAGGCCTCCCAGGTCGGGGATGTAGCGGGTGCCGGTGCGGCGCTCAATTGCGTCGGCCACGAAGAACATGCCCACCACGTTCACGCCGTGGGCGAGCATCTGGATAACGACGCCCTGCAGGCCAATTTGGGTGAGTGAGAACACGCCTGCCGCCATCAGGCCCACGTGCGACAGCGACGAATAAGCAATGAGGCGCTTCATGTCGCGCTGCCGAATGGCAATGATGGCTCCGTAGATAATGCCGATGATGGACAGGATGATAACCAATTTTCCCCATTGGCTCACGCCCAGCGGCACGATGGGCAGCAACCAGCGCATGGTGCCGTAAATGCCCATTTTCAGCATGATGCCTGAGAGCAGCATGGTGGCCGGCGCCGGCGACTCGGTGTAGGTGTCGGGCTGCCAGGTATGGAAGGGGAAGATGGGCATCTTCACGGCGAAGGCCGCGAAAATCAGCCAGAACAGCCACGACTGCTCGGCTGCGCTCAGCTTGAGGCTATAGAAGGCTGACAGCTCCGAAGAGTGGGAGGCCAGGCTGCCGGCCGCGGGGCCGGTTTGCAAGTAGAGGTACACGAAGCCGGCTAGCATAAAGAGCGAGCCCACCACTGTGTAGAGGAAAAACTTGAGCGTGACCGCCACGCGGCGCTCGCCGCCCCAGGCGCCCGCCAGGAAATAAATGGGGATGAGGGCAACTTCCCAGAAGAAGTAGAACAGGAAGGCATCGAGTGCCATGAACACGCCCAATAGGCCCGTCTGCATGAACAGCACTAGGGCGTAGAAGGTCGAGGGATTGTCGTAGTTGTGCTTGAAGGCGGCCAGTAGAATGAGCGGCACCAAAAACGTGGTGAGCAGCACCAACAGTAGGCTCAGCCCGTCAATTCCGAGGTGGAAGTTGATGCCGGCCGAAGGAATCCAGGCGTAATTGAGGTTGAACCCGGCCGTGCCGCTGGTTTTGAAGGCGAAAGCGGCATATACCGCAAGACCAAATTCGAGGAGTGTAGCGCCCAGGGCCAGGGCACGGGCGGCGGCTCCCTTGATAAAAAGCAGCAGCAAAGCGGCAGCCAGCGGGAGGAAAAGCAGTACAGCAGTCAGCATGAACGAGCGAGTTGGACGCGTTGCGGGCCAGGAGAACCGACCCGCAAATTGACCGCAAACTTACGCACTGAGTGGTAAGGCTCCGCAGTATAGTTGGAAGTTCTGCTGCCCGGCTGCATTTCGGCTCAGCTGCCAGCGTGCAGGAGCCGGCCGCCACGGGGCGGTGGCGGGGCAAAAGAGCGGCCGCGCCGGCTGTCCGTCCGGAACTGGTAGCCCCGCTTACTTTAGCACATAGCCCACACTCAGGCCCATGGTCCAGAGCGCGCCGGAGTAGGCATAATCGGCTTGGAACGAGCGGTAGCGACTGGCTTGGCCGGCGCTGGAGCGGCTGTAAAGGTTGTTGAGGCTGGCGGACGCATCGAGGCGTAGGCGCGGCAGAAATATCTGGCACTGGTAGCCCAGCGTGGCGGCCCCACCGTAGCGATTGATGGTTTCGGTGAACTTACGGTTGCGGAAAGTATAGTAGAGCAGGCCGTCGGGCGCCGGGTCCTCGCCCCAGACTTCCTTTTGGTAGCTCAGGCGCAGGTGCTGGTATTCGGCTTTCAAGCCGATGTACAGGCCCGCCAGCCTGGTGCCCTCGGTGCCGGTGTTGGGAATGTAAAACCGCGAGCCAAAGCCCAGACCGTAGCCCCGAATCTGGTCGTTGGAGGTTGTTATCGTAATGGTAGAGTTGGCTGAATAGTCGTTCGGCTTGCCCGAAACCAGCCGTGGCAGCAGCGAAAAGCTGAAACGCTGGCCATGGCGGTATTCAACCTCGGCCTCGTACGTGCTGGAGAACAGCTTCACCAACGCCAACTTTCCAACCAGCCGGGCCGAGTCAGGTGCTATCTGGGCTCGGGCCGGGCCGGAATTCAACAGTAGCATGGCCGCAGTTAACAGACCAATTATCAGCTTGGGAAGGCGTGTTGTCATTTCTTGAGCGGAACAACGGGGATGCGGCTTAGCTGCTGCAGGCTACCAGCCCCCGTGGCCGTGGGGGCCGAGTAGCGGTATTGGTAAAGCCCGTCGGCGCCAGTAACGAGCAGAACGCCCCGCCGGGCGATGACATCCGTTGCGGCAATATTGAAGGCCTGCAGCTGTACCAGGTTGGGCGTGTTACGGGCGTCGAATACTTTGATGCCCCGGTCGCACACAAATACCAGGGAACTGTCCACGCCCAAGCCATAGGGCTGGGACATCGGGTAAGATTTGACCAGCAACGGCCGACTCATGGTAACTAGGTCCACTACGTCGAGCTGATTGACGCCGCGGGCGCACCCGCCGTCGTTGCGCAACGTCACGTAGGCGTAGCGGTCGGCCACCACTACGGGGTCGCAGCTCACGGCGTGTTCATACGAGCCCACCAGCCGCGGCGTGCTGCTGTTGGTATCGTATATAAACATGCCCCGCTGGCTGCCGATGAACAGGTAGGGCGCTCGTGGGAATATGGTTTCTATGTCGGTGCCCACTGGCACCACGGGCCCAGCCGCCGGCGTGCGGGGCGTGCTCAGGTCGAAAGTGCGCAGGTTGAAATGGTCTACGGCGTACAGAGTGTTGCCCATAATGGCGAAGCGGGCCATGGAGCCAGCTTGCCCATCGCCACCCGCCGAGTTGAACGACGCATCAGAAGAGCTGCCGCAGCTGTTGCTGCTCAGGGTAACCACCAGGCTCAGCAACGTGCTCAACCGCAAAAGAAAGAGGTTTTTCATGGCTTAGCGTTTTTCCCAACCCACAATCACGGAGTTGGCGGGGAGGTTAGCGGGTTGGTATTCGGCGGGCATAGAGAAGAAGCGGACCGGCGCCGAGAGCTCGGGCAGGGCGTCGCGGGTACGACCCACTTCGCGCGGCTGCGTCGGGTCGCTGATGTCGACCACTACCAGGTCGGGGCCGTTGTCGGCATAGAGCAGGGAGCCCCGAACGGCTAGATCTACATTGCCAGGAATGCGCAGAAACTGCACTTCCGTAGGTTTGGCCGGGTCGGCATTGTCGTAAATGTGAATGCCTTGGTACTGCTCGTTGACGAACAGGTAGCGGTTGCTTACAAAAATTTTGCCCGGCACCTGCAGTGGTCGCGGCGCCTGCCCTGCCACCGAAGCTTCCAGCTGCTGGCGCGACATCAGAATGGGGCGGTAGCTGGGGGCCGGATCGGTTGGCGGCTGATTGACATCAACGCAGCTTCCGAGCAACAGGCTCAGTACGGGCAAGTAGAAGAGACGCATAGTGAGTGGTAGGGTAAAGAACCTTGCTGTTTAACTGCAACGTAGCCAGCCGATAGCCGCGAGTGGTGCCTAAGATACGAGGGTTTGTATGATTATATAAGACTTTTAACTCGCTTGTAAATTCTCTGCGGGCGGGCCGCTTATACTTGCGCCTCCAATCTTGCTGATGCTGCTGCCCGCAACCCCTTCGCCACCCGTTATTTCCCGCCTAGCACCCACGCCCAGCGGCTACCTGCACCTGGGCAATGCCGTGAACTTCGTGTTGACTTGGCTTCTCACCCGCCAAGCTGGCGGCATCTTGCACCTCCGCATCGACGACCTAGACCGAGCCCGACTGCGCGCGGCCTACCTAGATAATATTTTTCGGGTCATCGACTGGCTGGGCATTGATTATGACCATGGCCCCAACGGTCCCGACGATTTCCTGCGTCACTATTCGCAGCTGCTGCACCTACCCGAATACAACGCCGTACTGCGTCGCCTGACCCTGTCGGCTCCGCTGCAGCGGCCTGGGCAGGTGCAGGCCAGCACCCGCTCGCGCACCACCGGAGCCGATGCACCAGCATCTCTTGAAACACCGGGCGCGGCTTGGCGCATCCACGTACCCGCTGGTACCACGGTGCCCGTGCCCGATGTCTGGCAGGGCGAAACCACGGTACCGCTCGGTGCGCTGATGCCTGACTTTGTCATACGAAAAAAAGACGGCGTGGTCGCTTACCAAGTAGCATCGGTAGTAGATGACCTGCGGCTCGGTACCTCGCTCATTGTGCGGGGGCTGGACTTGCTGCCAAGCACGGCTGCGCAACTCTGGCTGGCCGGGCAGTTGTCAGAAACCGCAATTTTCAATACCTCGCGCGTTCAGTTCCTGCATCACCCCTTGCTGACCAACGCGGATGGGCAAAAGCTATCAAAGTCGCAACAGCTCCCTTTAGATGCGGGCGTGTTGGGTGGAACCGCTGGCCCTCGGGCTGTTTATGAAGCAATAGCAAGCCTTTGGGGGCTACCACCCGGTACTGTGGGCTCGTTGGAAGAGTTGGAAAGCATGCTTTCCACAAATCGGCTGTCATGCTGAGCCTGCGAAGCATCTTATCACGCCCTAACGGTACGTTCAGCGGCGATAAGATGCTTCGCAGGCTCAGCATGACAGAAGTGCCTCAGCATGACAGACGGTGCACTTGTTCCGGCTACCGCACCTCTTTCTTAAACTGCTCGGCCCAATGGTCGGCTAGGCGCGTAGGCTCTGGAAGTTTGTAGCCGCGCAGGCAAGCCAGCGTGAGCCGCGTGGCCGTGGCCTGGTCGCAGCGGTGGCCGGGGCTCACGAACAGAGGCAGCACTTTGTCTTTGCTGCGAATGACTTCGCCAATCAACTCACCGGTTTTGGCATCGGTAAGGGGTGAAAGATTGCCGCGCTCAATTGCTGGTTCAGTAAACGTGCCCGTCAGCTTTTGCTTGGCTACGCCGAAAGTGGGCATGTCGAGCAGCACGCCGAGGTGCGCGGCAATGCCCATACGGCGCGGGTGCGCAATGCCGTGGCCGTCGACCATGATGACGTCGGGCTTGTTTTCAAGCTTGGCGAAGGCGTGGATGACGTTCGGTGCTTCGCGGAAGGAGAGGAAGCCGGGCACGTAAGGCATGTCGACCACTCCGTAGTTGTATACCTTCTCAACTACTTCCATCGAGGGAAATTTCAAGACCACAAACACCGAGAGGATGGTGTCTGGCGTAGGGAAAGAGGAGTCGCAGCCGGCAATAAGGCGCGGCTCCTGCGCCAACGGCTCGGCCCGCACCCGCAGGCGCATTTCCTGCTGCTGCTGCGTGAGCGACTGTACCAGAACTGGGTCGGGTGGAGGGCCGGGCGGGCGGTAATAGGCCATTTGGGAGGAGTGAAGGGTGAGTTATTAAGGTATGAGTGCGGAAATGGGAGGGGAGGGTGCGCAGCCACTACCACCCAGCCAAAGCGAATGGCGTATACGTGAAAGTGGTACTTGCTTCTAATCCATCACGCATAATTCACTTTCTTACCCCTGACCGTGGCCAATCCCAACCATTCTGAGCAGCCGGCTGCCACCGGCTCGGGCCCGTGGCTTGAGCGCCGCTACTTCATCGACGTGGCCCGGCCGCGCCTCACGCCCACGCAGCTCATGGCTGCAGTGCAGGCCGATGTACCTCGCTTTGCGCCCGAGCTACTGGCCGATTTCAAGAAGAAAGAAGGGGAAGAAACGGGCTTGCGCGTGGGCGAAGAGTTTGAAATTTCCATCCTCGGCCCCTGGAACGGCTGCGTGCGGGTGACCGAAGTCGCTGATACGCTCTTTGAGTTCATTACCCTGGAAGGCCACCCCGAAGCCGGCCGCATTTGTTTCGAAGCCCACTACCTGGACGAGTCTCCCGATACGCTGCGGTTTGAAATCCGCTCGCGGGCCCGCTCCCGCGACGGGTTGGTGGCGTTTGCCTACAGCACCCTTGGTGTAGGCAAACGGGTGCAGGAAGCCACCTGGGTAGAGTTTTGTCGGCGCGTGGCGGCGGCCAGCGGCGGCCAGGCCCTTTCCGACGTCACGGTAGAAACCCTGACTCAAACCGAAGCCGGCTCCCATGACTTCGAGCGCCATGCGTAGCCCGGCAGCCAGCGCCCGCCCTCCGTTGTGGGAGCAGCACCGCGCCCGCCTCGACTCCTACGCCAATACTGAAGTCAACTACGACTTCACACGCCAAAACGAGTACACCACCGCCACCGGCTGGCGCATCGACGACTACGAAACTGACCTGCCCGCCGAAGCGCCAGGCCCCCCCGCCGCGGCTGGCTCGTTTGCGGCAGCCCAGGACGTGCTGCAGCGCTACGCCTTTCCGCCGCCCGACCTCATCACCGGGATTTTCTCTCCCGACGGACCGCTCGAAAAGCGTATCATGGTGCTGCGGGCGCAGTTTCTGTTCTTTAAATTCTACTTCGGCGTGCGGGTGAGCGGCGTGACCGACGAGGTTGCCCGCGATACTCCCCATGGGCCCGAGTGGGTGTGGGGCTACGGCTACCGCACCCTGGAAGGCCACTTCGAGCGCGGCCAGATTGACTTCACCATTCACAAAAACCTTCAGACCGGTGCGGTGCAGTTTCGCATCCACGCCGTGTCGCAGTCCGGCCAGATTCGGAACCCGTTTTACTGGGTGGGCTTCAAGCTGTTTGGGCGTATGCTCCAACGCAAGTTTGCCCGCGAATCATTGAAGCGGATGCGGGAAATGGTGGCGGCTGCCTTGGCCGAAGGAACCCCCGCACCGTCTGTTCCCGTAGCAGCGGCCGGAGTAGCTAGTTAAGGCTAATGCAACCGCTGGTTTAGTGAAATAGACGTCGGTCGGCCCAAAAGGTACCGAAGGGAAATAGCGACGCCAGCAGCGCCAGCACAATCTTCCCAAACGACCACGAGCGCGCAATCCCTACCTGAAGCACCAGCACCACATACAGCACAAACAGCAGGCCGTGCGCCATGCCCACGTAGCGCACCGCGGTGGGCTGGCCTGCCAAGTACTTCAGCGGCATGGCGATGCCCAGCAACACCAGCAACGACACTCCTTCCAGAAAACCAATCAGCCGCAAGCGGCCCAACGACGTAAGTAACAGATGACCGGGAGCGGGGGGCATGGCAGCAAAATGCAAGGTTGAAACCGCAAAGCTACCCCACACTTTTCAGCCCTTTAGCCGAAACCTTCGCCCGCTGCTTTGGTTAGCCCGTTTCTACGCCCCGAGCATAAGGCCGCAACGCAGCGGCTGTGCCAACTCATAACTCATAATTCAACACTCATATTTATTTCAATGCTTCCTACCAAAGCCTATGCAGCCCCAGCTGCCAGTGTTCCGCTTGCTCCGTTTGATTTTGAGCGCCGCGAAGTCGGCCCGCACGACGTGCTCATCGATATCCAATTTTGTGGTGTGTGCCACTCTGACTTGCACCAGGTACGCGACGAGTGGGGCGGTTCCGTGTTTCCAATGGTGCCAGGCCACGAAATTGTGGGCCGCATCACCAAAGTGGGGGACCACGTGAAAAACTTCAAAGTGGGCGATTTGGCTGGCGTGGGCTGCATGGTCGACTCCTGCCGCACCTGCCCCAGCTGCCAGGAAGGCCTGGAGCAATACTGCGAAGAGGGCATGGTGGGCACCTACGGCGGCCGGGAAAAAGGCACCGGCAAGCCCACCTACGGCGGCTATTCCAACCAAATTGTGGTCGATGAGCAGTACACCCTCAAGGTGTCTGACAAGCTCGACCCGGCCCGTGTGGCCCCGCTGCTCTGCGCTGGCATTACCACCTACTCGCCCCTGCGGCAGTGGAAGGTGGGCCCCGGCCACCGCGTGGGCGTGATGGGTCTCGGCGGCCTCGGCCACATGGCCGTGAAGCTGGCCGCTGCCATGGGCGCCGAAGTCACGGTACTCAGCACCTCGCCCAACAAAGAAGCCGACGCCAAAGAGTTGGGCGCCCACAAGTTTGTGGTGACCAAGGAGAAAGACCAGCTGAAAAGCGTTTCGAACTACTTCGACTTCATCATCAACACCGTATCAGCCCCGCTCGACCTGAGCCAGTACGTGAGCCTGCTGCGCCGTGATGGCACCATGATTCTGCTGGGGGTGCCGCCCGAAGCGCCCGAACTGCACGCTTTTGCCCTCATCGGCAAGCGCCGCCGCATAGCTGGCTCCCTCATCGGCGGCATTGCCGAAACCCAGGAAATGCTGGATTTCTGTGCCGAGCACAACATCATGTCCGACATTGAAATGATTGACATCAAGGACATCAACGAAGCTTACGAGCGCATGCTGAAAGGCGACGTGAAGTACCGCTTCGTCATCGATTTGGCCACGCTGAACTAAGTCCCGTGCCAGCGGCGGCCCAAGGCGTCGTACCAAAACGGCCGGCTTTCCCATTCGGGAAGGCCGGACGTTTTGGTAAGCCACAGGTTCTGAGCTTACTCCTTCACCAGTTTCAGGCGTTGCACTTGTCCGTTGCTATACCGCACCTGCACCACGTAGAGGCCCCGGGAAAGGGACTGCAAGTCGGGGAGGCTCATGCTGGTAGTAGCATCGGGGCCCAGGGTTGGCTGCCAGGTGCGCACCTGGCGGCCCGTGTTGTCGAGCACGCTCACCGTGGCCTGCCCGGCAACCGGAGCTTGCAGTGTCAGATTGATTTCAGAGGTAAACGGGTTGGGGTAGCCCTGCACCGCAGCGGTAGCAGCTGCTCCAAAAGTGACGGCCCGCGGGCCAAAGAAGCTTTCCTTATCGTCAAGGTCGAGCTGGCGCAGTCGGTAGTAGCGCGTTCCTGCGTTCACGCCCGCCGCGTCGCGGTACTGGTAGTTGCGGGCAGTGCTGCTGTTGGGCGTTCTGGCGGCCACGAAGCCTAGCTTCCGGAAGGCGACTCCATCGTCAGATGCCTGCACTTCAAATCCTTTGTTATTGATTTCCTGCGCCGTAGTCCAGTTTAGCACGGCATCAGTTCCGCTGGCCACTGCTGTGAAGCTGGTGAGGCCCACTGGCAGCGGAGCCAGCTGGTCGCCAAGGGTGAAAATGGCCGCCAGCGTGCCGGGGATGTTGACGCGCGTCAGTACGTTATTGACCACGTCGAGCGTGGAGCGCTGCAAATTGGTGAAGGGGACACTGCCGGTGAGGGAGCGGAACAGCAACAGGTCGTCTTCAGTAATGCCGTTTACTTCCGCATCGAGGTAACGGAAGCTAAGAGTGAAGTTCTGGTCTTCGGGGTGTTCGCTCACAAAGGTAAAGCCGCGCTTTACGCTTTTGCTCGGTGGCACTCCGTTGAAAACATAGCCTGTGATGCGCGTGGCCAGCGTGATGCCCGGCGCTATTGCCCCATTGGTGATGAGGCTTACCCCAATGTTTCCGAAGTTGTTGAGCACACCGGTGTTGACAAACCGTTGTGCTCGCAAAATGCCTAGCACATGGCTGGTTTCGGACTCGCCGATGACTTGCGCATTGGGTGCTAGGTCGATGTTGTATACAATCGAGTTGTCAGTGCGGGTCGAGACGATGCCTCCTAGCCCCGAGAAAGTGAGGGAACTTAGGATGTCCATGCGGTTGGTCAGGATTTTGGTGCCGCCACCTTGCACCACAAAATCAAGGAAGACACCCCCGTCGAAGGTTTGGGTTTCGCCGGCCAGGATGAATAACCCGCCCGATTGCCCAAACCCGCCGTGGGGGTCCTTAAAATCGCCATATACCTCCAATGCTCCTCCAGCCAGGAAATTGCGGGCGCCCAGGGCGCCGTTATCGCCCAGAATAGAGAGGGTGCGTACCTGCGCTACGCCGCCACGAATGGTGGGGTACCGGCCATTTTGGAAGAAAGCAATAGTAGCGTCCGTGGTCCGGGTGGGCACAATGTTAGGGTTCCAGTTCAGTGGGTCAAACCAATCGTCGCTTTGGGCGCCGGTCCACTGCACAGGCACTCTGCCCGTCACGGTAAAGGTTACCGTGTAGTTTCCTCCCGCGTTATTGTCAAAAATGAGGGCTGTGCCCCCGCCCGCTCTCCTGAAAGAGTAAAGCCCCTGGAAAAATACCTCTAGTACGTAGGTTCCCGGGCCGCTGGTGTTGGCTAGCAAATTGGGGTTGCTGGTGGTATTTACCCACTGCTTATCGCGGGCATTGGGGCCGCTGCCAGTCCCGGCTAAGTTCAGAGCCAGCGAGGTAAACGTTTCAGGGGAAGGGCGAGGTGTGCCCTGCAGGTATACCCGATAAAACAGTTGAACCGACTGCACGTCGTCGTTGCCGGTTTCGTTCGTGTTGGCTTCGGCACCCAAAAGCAAGGAGCCGGTGGCGCGGTCGAAACTACCAAGGTCACGGATGCCCAAGAAGGACGGCTCGCTACCTCCGCCGTTGCTGTTGGTATAGTAACGGGTACCGTTGAGGATGACATAATCCCTCGTGAACTCCGTGGCAGTGGCCGGATTAGCCAGCGCAGTGAGCACTAGCAGCACAAGCCCCATCAGAAGTTGCTGCTTAGGGAGGGTAAGTGCTTTGCTTAATGAGTAGAAGTTATTGCGGACATTGTTTATAAGTTTTTTCATGGCTTCTCATAGCTTAATTGAATAAATCAGGAGAATCGAAAACTTTTAATTTAGTACGAGAGCAACGATGGAAAGGTGCCGTTCAGTTTAACAAATTATTGGTTTAATAGATTGGTGCTCATGTTGCTATATTAACATCTCTTCAAGTGTATCACCGGGAATTAGCCTCTTCTGCAGGCTAGTCGCTCACATTGGTAAGCCAGCCCCGCATGCCGCCACAAGCACAAGGCAGCACCCCTCAACAAGGTGCACAAAAAAGCCCTTCGGTAAGGAAGGGCTACGCAAAGCCAGTACTAAATAATTTGCCCCGAGTGGCGGCCTGTTGCAGCAGGCCACCACTCGGGGCAGGTAGTCAAACACAATAATTATTCAGAAACAATAAATCGTTTTTGGATAGGGGTAAGGGTAGTGGTGCTGGTCAGGGTAAGGATGTAGCTGCCGGGAGCGGTGCCGGCGGGTAGAGGGAGAGGAGCGAGGTAGCGGGCATCGGGGAGCGTCAGGGCCTGGGCCACGAGTACCCGGCCCAAGGTATCGGTGATGCGCAGGCGAATTTCTTCGCCATCGTATGACTGGGCCAACAGATTGATGAGTTGGCCGGCACTGGGGTTGGGGTAGACTTCGAGCGCGCGGGCCAGCCGGGGGGCGGGCTCCAGAGGCACAACCGGGCTATACTTCACTGTACCGTCGCGGTCTACCTGCCGCAGGCGGTAGTAGGTGCGCTGCCTCAACCGCTGCGGGTCGGGCCACTGGTATGCATGTGGTTGGGTGGTGAAGCCAGCCGCTGGCATCTGCCCCACCTCCGAAAAAGTAACCCCGTCGGGAGAGCGCTCAATTCCGAAGTAATTCGAGTTACGCTCGGTGGCCGTGGTCCAGCGCAGGGTAGCCAGACTTCGCTCATCCACTGAGCCACTGAAATGAGTCAGTTCGACGGGTAAGGGAACTACTGGGGCGCTGCGAGTGGCAACCGAGACACTGGTGCCGCGTGTGTGGTAAGCAATGCTGGTGCCGTCCGAGTTATACTCGGCGTTGGTGATGTAGTAATAAGTGCCCGGCCGCAGGCCCGTTACCGTTGCAGTGTGGCCCGTGCCATTGTACACCACGTGCCCCGACCCCAACGTACTGCCCTGGCCGTAGTGCGCATGGCCGGCATAGAACTGCCCGTTGGCAGCTACCAGTGGCACGGGCATGCCGCCGGGCGTAGCCGCCATGGCTACTACCCGGCCCTGCCCTGTGCCACTGGTACCAAACTCCAGCTCTATGGTTGTGGCCGTGACGTCAAGAATGCTGACCTCACCGCCCCGACTGGGCGCCACAACCTGAGCTTGAGCCTTGCCAAAGGATAACCCCGCCGCCAGCCACAGCAGGGTGGATATAATGTGCAGACGCATAATAATTGAAGGGTAGAAATTGAGCTATAAGATAATTGGGTAATGGAGGGTGATGTGTTTTTATAACTATTATAATGGTGGCGAAAGAGATTTAATTTTTACTTAACCTAGATTGCTGCTCTCTTTCATTATGACAAATATAGGACTCAAATTTAAAATACAACCTTTAAGAGCCTAAAAATTGCTTTTGTGTTGAAATTTAATTGAAGTTAAGGAAGAGAACCGATTTTAGTGTTTTTGTATAATATATAATATTCACAATGATTGCTTTTGACTTTAAATGGTATTAATACGGTTTGATTTTTACTCGTGAATAGAGTTTGAGCGGCGTGCAAAAAGAAAAAGGCAGCCGATGGGCTGCCCTTAAAAGAAGAAAGTATAAGTGCTATGCTATGCCATCACGCGCATGGTTGGGACGGCGGGCCAAGGGGTGTGGGTAACTTGTACCTCGGGCCACAGGGCCTTTTGGCCGTTGTAGTGCAGGAACACGCGGGCGGTGGTGATGACGTCCTTCTCGCAGTAGGTGACGATGCGTTTGAGGTTTTTTTCGGTCCAGTAGGTATGACCAACCTGCGAACCATCGATGTCGTCTTTGGGGCTGGGAATGCCGAAGACGCCGGCCAGCAGGGGCAGGGAAATGTGGCCCTTGTTATCGCCGAATTTCCAGAGGTCCATGGTGTCGAGCAGATGAGGCAGGTCCCAGGGCTTGTGGCCGGCAATGTCGAGCATGGGCGGAATGGCTTGGCCGCAAATGAGCATGCGACGGCCCAGGTAGCCGTAGTCGAATTCGCGCCCATTGTGGGCGCAGAGGTAGTGACCGTCCTTGCTGGCCGAAGAGAGCTTGGGGTACCGCTCGAGGCTAGCTGGCGGGTAGCGCTCCAGAAACCGGCCGAAGCCGCCCAGCACCTCGCACTCGTCGTCGTCGGCAAAGGATTTGACCCGAAACTCCAGCGAATCGTCGTTGAAATACCGGAAGTAGCCCACTGAAATGCACACAACTTTGCCGAACTCGGCGTAGAGGCCGGCTTTTTCATAAAGCTCGGGGTGGGTTTTGCCGTCGGCTACCTCTTTGGCGTGGCGTTTGGTGCTGAACTTCTCCCAAAGCGACTGGTGGGGGGCGGGCAGCTCATCGTGGCAGCTATGGCACGGCACCGTCTCGATATCAACAAAAAAGACTTTGGTAAGGTCAACGTGGCGGAGAATGTGCATGGCAGCGGCGGGCTATAGTCGAGTATGAAGGTAGGGCCCGGGCGGGCAACCGCGCAAAATTTAAGGGCAATTCAAAACCACGCTGTTCACCCGCACACCCATTCGCTAAACCACGGTATACAGAAGGAGCAGATTGAGTTGCTGATTACCACCAGGTGCCAGCGGGGCTGGCCTGGCAGTCTGCCTTCCGCTACAGCGCAGGTTCAGCTGGCGGAGTACCTCTTGCCGGTAGGTGCTGCCCACGGGCATATTTGAGCTGCTGGGATGCAACGGTGCCGGCAAAAGCTCGCTGATGCGTACCATTGCCACGCTGCAAGATGCTGATTCTGCTAGCTGGCGCGGAGTGATTGTGTGATTTCTATGGAAGCAAAACGCGCGCCCTCTGTGGGAGAGGCCGCGCGGCTAAAGGAATTGGTCGGCAATCCGAATGATTGCTCATAAAGAAAAAGCGTTAGGCCGGCTGCTTTGCTTCGGAAGCTGCTGTGGGCTCGGGGCGGCGCATGAAGCCCATGCCGCAGCGCTGCTGCATCTGCTGCCGGAATTTCTCGCGCTCCTCGTCGCTGAGGTTTTCCATGCGGCCGGCCATGCGCTGCTGCCAGGCCTTGCGGCGCCGGGCCCAGTCGCCGGGCTGTCCGCCCCGGAAACCGCCAAATAAAATGCGGCTCAGCACCAACAAGCCCAGGGTTTGGACGGCCGTGATGGACGGTCCATTGAAAATTTCGGGCACTAGCCAGTTCCACAGGTACTGGGTGATGAAAACGGCAGCCGTGATGAACAAGGCCGCGAAGAGGAAAAAACGGAGGCCGCGGAGCAGCCAGAATTTACGGTCCATGATGGGTGAAATTGCGAGATGGTGAAATAGTGAGCTGCTAGCTATGCGATGAATATGGATGATGCTATTCGTGTGCTCACCACTCCACTATCTAGTCCGTGAATAATTCGGTGTACAGTTTCTGCAGCCGTTTGCGTAGGTGCAGCACGGCGTAGTGTTTGCGCGAAATAAGGGTTTTGAGCGGCACGCCGGTTTCTTCCTCCATTTCGCGGAAGGTTTTGTCTTCTAGTTCGTGCCACACAAACACTTGGCGCTGGGCAGCGGGCAGTTCAGCCAGTGCTTCGGTGAGGGCATCCATGAGGGTTTCGCGCAACAGGCGGTTTTCGGGCGAGTCGTTAGGGGCCGGGAGCAAGTCGGCCAATAGCAGGCCTTCACCGTCGTCCGACGCTTCGGCCGCACCAAAGGCTTCTTCCAAACTCACGGGGCGCTTGCGGCGGTACAAGTCGGTGATGCGGTTGCGGGCCACCCGGAACAGCCAGGCCGCGGCCTGCTCCACGGGCTTGAGCATGCGGTAGCTTTCCACAAGCTCGGCGAAGACGTCCTGCAGGAGGTCTTCGGCTTCGGCTTCGTCGGGAATGCGCCGACGGATAAACTGCAGCAGCCGGGGCCGCTGCTGCCGCACGGCATCGGCAATCTGGCGGTCTTGCTGCGTAGCCGTCATCGGAGCAAGGGGAGAGGGGAGCGAAAGAGCCATGGTTTCCATTCTGACCAAGCAGACGCCGGTGGCTCGAAATTACTTTAAATGCGGCACGGGTGTAGTGTGGACTCTGCGAGTCCGCGCGTGAACGACACCCGCACGGCGCACGCGCGGACTCGCAGAGTCCACGCTACATGAAAAAGGACCTGCTTTTTCCTTTTTCAAGGATACCTTTGCCGGCCGGCTGCACTGTTCTTTCGCCGGCCCTTTTCGCATGGACCAAACTATTCCTGAAGTAATCCGCACCGTTCCGCTGCAGTACTACGTCTTTTTTGCCTCGGCGCTGTTTGCCATCGGCGTGACGGGGGTGCTGGTGCGGCGCAATGCCATCATTATTTTCATGTGCGTCGAGCTGATGCTCAATGCGGTGAACATCCTGCTCACGGCGTTCTCGGCCTACCGGGCTGACCCCAACGGCCAGATTTTCGTGTTTTTCATCATGGCCGTGGCCGCCGCCGAAGTCTCGGTGGGCCTGGGCATCATCGTCATGATTTACCGCAACTTCCAGACCACCGACGTCAACCTGCTCAGTAGGTTGAAGTGGTAGCGTAGGCTCTGTCATTGCGAGCAGATCGAAGCAATCCGTCCTGTTCTCAGCGAATGCCTACAAAATGTGACAAGTTTGGAAAAGACAAGTCTTTATTAAGTGCGTCACAACTCGAAAGTGACTGAGTATTACGAGGAAGGATTGCCGCGTTTCGCTGCGCTCCACTCGCAATGACAAATTGCCCTAAGTACAATGCAAGAAACTGTTCTCCCTGGCGCCAACGCCCCTTATTCCACGTTTCTCTACGTCCTGATTCCGCTGCTGCCCTTCCTGGGCTTTTTGCTGAACGGCCTGCTGAACCGGAAGCTCTCCGGCACCGTGGCCGGCCTCATTGGCAGTGCCACCGTGTTGGGCTCGTTCCTGATTTCGGTGATGCTGTTTCTCAACTTCGAGTACCAGTACACGGTGCAGCTCTTCGACTGGATTTCGGTGGGCTCGCTGCAAATCCCTTTTCAATATCAGATTGACCAGCTCAGCCTGATAATGCTGCTGCTCGTGACGGGTGTGGGCTTTCTCATTCACGTCTACAGCATCGGCTACATGCACCACGACGAGAACGTGGGTAAGTTCTTCAGCTTTCTGAACCTCTTCATCTTCAGCATGCTGCTGCTGGTGATGGGCGCCAACTTCGTTATCCTGTTCATTGGCTGGGAAGGCGTGGGCTTGTGCTCCTACCTGCTCATCGGCTTCTGGAACAAGAACACGGCCTACAACAACGCAGCCAAAAAGGCCTTCATTATCAACCGCATCGGTGACCTAGGCTTCCTGCTCGGCATCTTCCTGATTTACCTGACGTTCGACTCGGTGCAGTACGCCGAAGTGTTCCAGAAGGCCAGCACCATGCAAATCGGCACGGGGGTTATCACGGCCATCACCTTGCTGCTGTTTGTGGGCGCCATGGGCAAGTCGGCCCAGCTGCCGCTCTACACGTGGCTGCCCGACGCCATGGCTGGCCCCACGCCCGTTTCGGCCCTTATCCACGCCGCTACCATGGTAACGGCCGGTATTTACATGGTGCTGCGGGCTAACGTCCTGTTCACGCTGGCGCCCGATACGCTGCAGGTAGTGGCCATTGTGGGCGCGGCCACGGCCTTGTTTGCCGCCACCATTGGCTTGGCGCAGAACGATATCAAGAAGGTGCTAGCCTACTCCACGGTTTCGCAACTGGGCTACATGTTCCTGGCCTTGGGCGTGATGGGCTACAGCACTTCGCTGTTTCACGTGCTCACCCACGCATTTTTCAAGGCGCTTATGTTCCTCGGGGCTGGCTCCGTGATTCATGCCATGAGCAACGAGCAGGACCTGCGCCGCATGGGCGGCCTGCGCAAGGCGCTGCCCATCACCTTCCTCACTTTCCTCATCGGCTGCTTGGCCATTTCGGGCATTCCTCCGTTTTCGGGCTTCTTCTCGAAAGATGAAATTCTGGAGCACGCTTTCCAGCACAGCAAGGTGCTGTGGGGTATGGGCCTGCTCACGGCCTTCCTCACGGCCTTCTATATGTTCCGCTTGCTGTTCCTGGCTTTCTTCGGCGAATTCCGCGGTACCGAGGAGCAACGTAAGCACCTCCACGAGTCGCCGCCCAGCATGACGTTTCCGCTGATAGTGCTGGCCTTGCTGGCGGCGGTTGGTGGTTTCATGGGCGCGCCTATGTTCACGGGCCGCCATTTCCTAGCCGAGTACTTGGCCCCAATTTTCACGTACTCGCAGCGTTTGGTGCCCGCCGCTTTCGCGCACGAATTGGACCACAGCACTGAACTGATACTGATTGGACTATCCGTTGCGGCGGGCGTGCTGGGCATTGCTCTGGCTTATGTGTTTTACGTGGCCCGTGCCCAGCGTCCAGTCGAAGACGATGCCCAGCGCTCGGGCCCCGAGAGCTTGGTATACCATAAGTACTACATCGACGAGCTGTATAACACGCTGTTCACGAAGCCCACTATGGCGCTATCCACTGGCCTGTACAAATTCGTGGAAAACGGTGTTATCAACCCCGTGGTCGGCGTGTTTGGCCGGGCGGTGAATGGTGGCGGCCAGCTGCTGCGCTACGTGCAAACGGGCGCTGTGGAAACGTATTTGATTCTGATGGTAATCGGCATTGTACTGATACTAGCGCTCAATTTTGGGCGGTTTTAGCGTTTAGGCGTTTTTTTAAGGAGTAACGTCATGCCTCGGGGAACCTCATTCTCGGCTCCTCTCCAAAAAAGAATGTAAGCCTGACGAAACCAAAAGCCCCGTTGCGGACAGCAGCGGGGCTTTCTGTTTGAAAAGCTACACGTTTCTTGTGCCGTGGCTCCCTTCACTTTTGGAGAGGGGCCGGCAGGGGTGAAGTTTCGCAGGGGAGGTGCCGCTAGGCAAGACTTATCTATTATTCAGAACCTCTTACCGCCAGCGCCGCCCGGTTTTGTACGCCCCAGGCCTGAATGGCCTCGATAACCGGGGCCAGGGAGCGGCCGCATTCGGTGAGGGAATATTCCACCGTAGGAGGCACAGTCGGGTAGGGACGGCGCGTCACGATGCCGTGCGATTCCAGCAGCTTCAGTTCCTTGATAAGCATGCGGGCTGTGATGCCAGCCACGTCGCGCTCCAGGTGTTTAAAGCGCAGGGTGCCGTGGTGCAGCAGGCTGTGGATGATGGCAAATTTCCACTTACCTTCCAATACGTCCAGCGTTTCGCGGAAGGGGCAGTCCAGCACAGGTTTTTCTTTCGAGGTAGGCATAAATTATAAGCTTGAGTATGAGCGAAGGTTACACATGCGTTCGTAGTATACATGCGTGTAACTACTTGCAAAAGTATACTATTGGGTTGACCTTTGTTTTGTACTCGTAACTAAACACAGCACGCCCTATGTCTCAATCTGTATTGCACCGCGCCAATACCCGCGGGCACGCCAACCACGGCTGGCTCAATTCTTACCATACGTTCAGTTTTGCAGGCTACCACGACCCTGCCCGCATGCATTTCGGGATGTTGCGCGTGCTCAACGACGACACCGTGGCCGGTGGCATGGGCTTCGGCAAACACCCGCACGACAACATGGAAATCATCTCCATTCCGCTGTCGGGCGACCTGGAGCATCAGGACACCACGGGCCGGCAGGCTGTCATCCGCGAGGGCGACGTGCAGGTGATGAGCGCTGGCACGGGCCTGGCCCACAGCGAGAAAAACCACAACCCCGACCAGGAGGTGAAGTTCCTGCAGATTTGGGTGTTCCCAAACAAGCGCAACGTGGCCCCGCGCTACGCCCAGCAAAGCTTCCGGGCCGAAGACCGGCACAATAAGCTGCAGCAGGTGCTCTCGCCCTCGCCCGACGACGAAGGCGTGTGGATACACCAGGACGCCTGGTTTCATCTCACCGATTTGGATGCTGGTGTGAGCTTGGACTATACGCTGAAGCAGGCCGGCAATGGCGTCTACGCCTTCGTGCTAGAGGGCGACGTTACCATCAATGGGCAAGCACTGCACCGCCGCGATGGTTTCGGACTGTGGGAAGTGGAGGCACTTACCATTAAGGCCGACAGCACCGCTCGCTTATTGCTTATGGAAGTGCCCATGCTGGGCTAAGTTTGCAAGAGTTCGCTACTACTTAACCATTGAGCAACCCTAATTATTAGCTATCAAGGGATTTAGATTGGTGAATTAGGTGTGCATCGAATAGAAATAGCAACTTTTTTAGGTAAATAGGGTATAACGGCACATCAGCTGTCCGCGGAAAAGCGGCGGTTGACTCACGTCTCTATTCTTAAACCTATGCACCTAAAACCTCAACTCCTGCGCGGCCTTGCGCTGGGTGCAGTCATGCTCGGCATGGCTGCCCCAGAAATCCAGGCCCAATCCGCCGATAGAAAGACGGCCATCAGCCTATCGGGCAGTGCTTACCAATACAAAGGCAACTACGGTTCCCATTTCTGGGACTGGAGCAAGTCCAACGGTGGCCCTGGCATTTCCTTCAATCGTTACCTCACTTCCGGCCTTGACTTGGGCCTGCAGTTGGGCTATGCGGAGCTCAAAGGCGCCCATGAGCGGTTTCCTACCGCCAGCATGTTCCAAACTAATGTGGTGCACGGCAACTTGGCTTTCAAGCTAAAGTTGAACAACGGTTGGGCTTTCAAGGAAGACGCCTTCATTCAGCCTTACCTGACCATCGCGCCGGGTTTGGCTTACTTTAGCCGGGATGCCACGTATCGTAACCAGAGGACCGACGAGAATGCCACGCACTTCGACTTGTTCGGCGCCGCTGGTATCAACTTCCGCCTCAGCGACGGGATAGGTCTTTTCATCCAGACCGGTCAGCACATTCCGTTCGGTGCTAACATCGACGGCGACCGGGTGCGCGACG
Source organism: Hymenobacter sp. B1770 (assembly GCF_049896385.1). Taxonomy (NCBI): domain Bacteria; kingdom Pseudomonadati; phylum Bacteroidota; class Cytophagia; order Cytophagales; family Hymenobacteraceae; genus Hymenobacter; species Hymenobacter sp. B1770. The sequence continues at coordinate 205,223 of NZ_JAFCUF010000007.1, read as the reverse complement.
ATAACCGGATTGATGACCGGTTCCTGCAGCACACCGCAGGCCTCACCTTCGCCTTTGGCAAAATGCAGGACGAGGACGGCGATGGCGTATCCGATAAAAAAGACAAGTGCCCCGGCACGCCCGCCGGCGTGGCCGTGGACCCCAATGGCTGCCCCCTCGATAAAGACGGCGACGGCGTGCCCGATTACCAGGACAAGTGCCCCGACGAGAAAGGCCTCGCGGCCCTGGAAGGCTGCCCTGACCGTGATGGTGATGGTGTGCGCGATGGCGACGACAAGTGCCCCGACACCCCTGGCAAGGCCGAGCTGCAAGGCTGCCCCGATGCTGACAACGACGGCGTAACCGATGCTGCTGACAAGTGCCCTAACACCCCTGCCGGTGTAGCTGTAGACGCTACCGGTTGCCCGCTTGACCGCGACGGTGACGGTGTACCCGACTTCCAGGACCGTTGCCCTGACCGTGCCGGTCCGGCTTCAAACCGTGGCTGCCCCGAGATTAAGGCCGAAGCCAAGAAGGTACTCAACGAGGCCACGAAGTACATCAACTTCGAGTTCAACAAGGCTCGCTTGCTGCCTAGCTCGTACCCCAAGCTGCAGGAACTGGTGAAAATCATGAACGAGTATCCTGACTACAGCTTGAGCATTGCCGGCCACACCGACAACGTAGGTGCTGACGCTTACAACCTCGCCCTGTCTTATGACCGCGCTGCTGCTGCCCGTGCCTACATGCTTGAGCAAGGCCTCACGGCCGAGCGCATTCAGTCGCGTGGCTATGGCGAAACCAAGCCCGTTACGACTAATGCAACCAAGGCTGGTCAGGCGCTCAACCGCCGCGTAGACTTTGACCCCTTCCTGACCGGCGACCCCAACCCCGCCGAGACGAAGTATGGCCCCGCGCCCACCATCGCCGAGCTGAAGAAGACCGGTACGGTTCCTTCGGTGAAGAAAGCTCCTGCCAAAAAGGCTCCGGCCCGTAAGGCTCCCGTGAAGCGTAAGTAAGCTGTACCGCAGCAAGCGCTAAGTGAGAAAAGGCCCGCTCGATGAGAGCGGGCCTTTTTTATGGCCGATTGAGAAAATGGAGACTTGTTCTTACATCAAGCAGTTCAGAGGTCATGCAGAGCACAGCATCTGATGGGGAACCTTACCCCGGCTATGGCCCAATGTTTACACCATGGCCAGCATCTGCCGGGCGTTGCCGATAGCGGAGGCGTCGATGTCGTTGTTGAAGTAAACATACGCTTGCTCGACGCCGGGCTGCGCTTGGATTCCAGCGGTGATGCGCCGCAGGAAATCTTCGTCGTAGGGCGAGCGGTAGAGGTCGGGCACGCCGTGGAAGCGGTAGTAGAGCTCGGGCGCGGTGGCCACCACGGCATCGGGCAGCTCGGGGTGGCTCTGGCCGCAGAAGATGACGTTGCGGCGGGCCAGCTCTTCGTACACTTCCGGCTGCCACCAGCTGGGGTGGCGGAACTCGAGCACGTTGCGAAACGACGGGTCGAGGCAGTCCAGGATGCGGGCCAGGCGGTCAGGCTCGTAGGCCGTGCGGGGCGGCAGCTGGAAAAGGATGGGGCCTAGTTTTTCGAGTAGGCCGCGGGCGGTGGTGTCGTAGAAGTCGCCCAGCAGCTGCTGCACGTTGTGGAACTGCTTGTAGTGGGTGATGAGCTTGGGGGCTTTCACCGCAAACTGAAAATCGGGCGGACTCTGGGCGTACCAGTTTTCCAGGAACGACAGCTGCGGAAACCGGTAGAAGGTCACGTTCAGCTCCAAGGTCTGGAAGTGCTGGCTGTAGTAGTCGAACCACAGCCGCATGGGCATTTTCTCGGGGTAGAATGTGCCGCGCCAGTGGCGGTAGTGGTAGCCCGAGCAGCCGATGTGGAATTGTGTCATACCGTCGGCAAACGGCATAGCCGGCTGGGTTGTTAAGGTTGAGCTTGGAGCAACTGCTGCATTTGGCGGGCATTTTCCACGCCCACGGCAGCTATGCCGTTGTTGAAGTGCAGGTACACTTCCTTCACATTCTTGGCCGTTTGCACTTCGGCGGCGATGCGGGCCAGGGTACGCTGCACCTGCCCGTCCCACCAGCTGGGGTGGCGAAATTCGGCCACGTTGTTGAAATTGGGGTCGAGGCTGTTGAGGAGCCGCTCCATCAGCTCTTCGGTGTAAGCAGCTTTGGGCGGGAGCTGGAACAAGCACGGGGCCCAGCTTGTCGCGCAGGCCCTCGGCCACGGTGGCATAGAACTAGGCCACGCTAGGCCCCGGGCAGGCCCACAAGCTCTTTGAGGCGGGCGGTACTGGCTTTCACGCTTTCCTGGGCCTGCTTGCGGGCTGCCCGCGAGGTGTTAAGCGAGATTTCGGCCTGCTTGAAATCAATCTTGTCGTTTATGTCCGCCTCGTAGCGGGCGCGGGCGTCCTTTAGGCCCCGCAGGCGCACGAGGTCCGATTCTTACACGCGCACCTGCTGCTGGGCCAACAGCACATCGTAGAAGGTGCGGCTCACGTTGGCCATCAGGTTGGTGCGGACCAGGGCGGTGTTTTGCCGGGCAAACTCTCTTGAGGGGCCTGCCTGCCGGCGAGCCAGCCACACGTCCTGATTGTAGATAACCTGGGTGCCGCTCAGTGTGAATGTCGAAGTATTGATGAGGCCTGCCTGCCGCGGCGACAGGCCGCCCTCAGCGTTGGGCAGGACCACGAAGGGCAGTTGAAAAGCCCGTTAGGCATTGCCGGGGAAGCCTACCTGGGGCAGCCAGCCGGACAGCCCAATCCGAACATCAGCCTCGTTCACTTGCTCATCGAGCCGGGCCTGGCGTACCAGCGGCTGGTTTTGAAGGGCATAGCGCACGCACTCCGGCAAGCTAAGCGGGGCTGCCTGAGGCGGGGCGCCTAAGGCAGTAGGCTGCGCCAGCGCTTGCGGCGTACTTCCCAGCCATGCCAATATTATTGCCCAGTGTAGTCCTACTAAAAAGCCTGTGCGCATTTTTCTCATAAACTACACGGTGCCCTATTCAACTTCCCGAGGGCTACCTCTTACCCTAGCTTGAGTCTCAAGGTTGCGTCGATTTTTCTTCCGGCAGTATCCAGGTAGGGAAGGTTCTGCGATGCCAAAATCGTGTTCGGATGCAACTTCGGCTACCGCCGCCCATCTGTTGGCGGGCGCAGCCTACAAGCCGCGCCTAAAAGTTGTACCCCCGGCAGTCCTTGCCCACATTACCTTTCGGACTCGGCAGCTTGCCGCGCCGGTTTCGCTTTTCATTTTTACGTATGAAAAAACTACTTCTTTCCGCCACCCTGCTGCTGGCCACCGTCGCCGGGGCGCAGGCCCAGGAATTCAAATACCAAACCCCACCCAAGGCCTTGCAGGACCTGCTGCTGGCACCGCCCACGTCGCGCGTCAGCTTGTCGTCGGACGGCCGGACCATGGCGCTGCTGCAAGTGCAGGACTTCCCGACGGTGGCCGAACTGGCCCAGCCCGAGCTGCGTCTGGCCGGCCTGCGCTTCAACCCCCGCACCAACGGCCAGAGCCGCGTGAGCTACGCCGTGGGCATTAAGCTGAAAACCCTGCCCAACGGCGCCGAAATCGACGTGAAGGGCCTACCTGCCCAAGCCCGCATCAGCAGCGTGAGCTGGTCGCCGGATAATAAAACCATGGCCTTCGCGCTCACCACGCCCGGCTCCGGCACCGACGGCCGCGTGGAGCTGTGGGTAGCCGATGTGGCCGGCGCCACCGCTCGCCGCCTGCTGGCCACGCCCCTCAACGACGCCTTTGGCAACTCCTTCGATTGGGTTTCAGACAGCAAAACCATCTTGGCCTGCACCGTGCCAGCGGGCCGGGGTGCCGCTCCTGCCGCCGATGCCGCGCCCACCGGCCCGGCCGTGCAGGAAAGCGGCGGGGGCAAAAAAACCGCCGCTCCCACTTATCAGGATTTGCTGAAAAACCCTGCCGATGAGCGGCAGTTTGACTACTACGCCACCTCACAGCTGGTGAAGGTGAGTCTGGCCGATGGCGTCGCCCAACCCCTGGGTCAGCCCGGCGTGATTCAAACTGCTTCGCCCTCGCCCGATGGCAAATACGTGCTGGTGCGCACCCGCCACCGCCCGTATGCCTACACGCTGCCCATCAGCCGCTTTCCGCAGCGCATCGACGTGTTGGACTTGGCCAGCGGCGCCGCAGTGAAAACTGTGGCCAACCTGCCCCTGGCCGATGCCGTGCCCATCGGAAACGACGCCGCGGCCACTGGCCCGCGTGGCCACGCGTGGCGCGCCGACGTGCCAGCCACCATATACTACGTTGAGGCCCAGGACGGCGGCAATCCCAAAACGAAAGCCGACATCCGCGACAAGTTATTCACCATCGAAGCGCCGTTTAGCGGCGAACCTCATGAAATGGCAGCGCTGCCCTTACGCTTTGGCGGCCTGAGCTGGGGCAACAGCCAACTGGCCCTCGTGGAAGGTTACCGTTGGGCCGACCGCCACCAGACCACTTGGCAGCTGAACCCCAGCAAGCCCGGCGCACCACTCACCGTGCTGTTTGACGGCTCTTTGGAAGACAAATACAAAGACCCCGGCACGCCCTACCTGCACCGCAACGCCCAGGGCAAATCGGTGCTGCTCACGGGCGGGCCCGCCAGCCAGAGCATCTACCTGTTGGGTACCGGGGCTTCGCCCGAAGGCGACCGGCCTTTTGTTGACGAGCTGGACTTAATCAGCAAGAAAACCACGCGCTGGTGGCGGTCGCAGGCGCCCGTTTACGAGGTGCCCGTGGCCATTATCAACGCCAGCGGCAAAAACCGCCAGTTGCTTACCCGTCGCGAGTCGCTCACCCAGTCGCCGAATTACTACCTGCGCGACGCCACCAAGAAGGACAAATTCACGGCCGTTACCAAATTCGCTAACCCCTACGCAGCATTTGGCGGCAGCTTCCCCAAGCAGGTGCTGAAGTACAAACGTGCCGACGGCGTGGAACTGACCGCCAACCTCTACCTTCCACCCAACTACAAGAAAGGCGACGGCCCGCTGCCCACACTCATGTCAGCTTACCCCTTGGAGTTCAAGGATAAAAGCACGGCTGGGCAGGTGAGCGGTTCCCCCTACACCTTTACCCGTCTGGGTGGGGGCTCGCCAGTTTTCTGGGTCACGCAGGGCTACGCCGTGCTGGAAAACGTCAGCGTTCCGATTGTGGGCGAGGGCAGCAAAGACCCCAACGATACCTACATCGAGCAACTGGTGAGCAGCGCCAAAGCAGCCATCGACGAAGGCGCTCGCATGGGCGTGGTTGACCCGGCTCGCGTTGGCGTGATGGGCCACAGCTACGGCGCCTTCATGACTGCCAACCTGCTCACACACTCCAACTTGTTCAAAGCTGGTATAGCGCGTAGCGGCGCTTACAACCGCACCCTTACGCCCTACGGCTTCCAGGGTGAAGAGCGCAACTACTGGCAGGCCTCGGAGGTGTACAATGCTATGTCGCCGTTCAACTACGCCGACAAAATCAAGACCCCCATTCTGCTCATTCACGGTGAGGCCGACAACAACACCGGCACCTATCCCATTCAGAGCGAGCGCTACTACGCCGCACTGAAAGGCCAGGGCGCTACCGCCCGCTACGTGGTGCTGCCCGCCGAAGCCCATGGCTACGTGGCCCGCGAAAACATGCTCCACGTGCTGTGGGAAACGAATGCCTGGTTGGAAAAGTACGTGAAGGCGCCCACTCCCCAGCCGGCCAACTAAACCAAATTATCTTTTGCCAGAAAGCCTGTCGCAGCTCCTCTTTGGAGCTGCGGCAGGCTTTCTTTGTAGAATATTTCTTTTCTGCATTATTCTACTCCCATACTTAAATGAATAAACTTGTTACGCTACTAGTTGCGCTGTTAGTGCTCGTTGCAGTCCCGGAACGCGCTTATGCGCAGGCCGACGTGCGGGCCAGTGCCGGATTTGTTGTTGACAGTAAGGGGGATACTCTCCGTGGCTGGCTCGATGTTCCGCGTTTTGTGACGGACTACGGCATTCGCTTTGCCACCACCGAGCAAGGGGCCAAACAGCGCATGGGAGTGGCCGATGTGCGCGCCTTTGGCCTAAACGATGACCGCCGCTTTGTGCGACGCACGATTCCTTGGGGCGGCGGTGATGCCGGCTACCCCGACTCCGCTACCATCTTTGTGCAAGAGCTGGTGGCGGGGCCAGCCAGCCTGTACCGCTACAACCACAAACCGGCCAGCCAGCGCCTTGCTCCTAACGCTTCGGTCCAAAGCGAAACGCAATATTTTGCCCGCGTGGGCAGTAGCCCTCTGGTGGCACTGCGCCGCATAAGCTACGGCGCTGCGCTTGGGGCTTTGCTTAAAGACTGCCCCACTGTGGCGCAGGAGGCGGCGCAAGCCGTTTATTCGGAAAACGCCTTGGCCGAGTTGCTGTTGCGCTACAATTCCACGTGTCATGCCGCCGCTTTCTTCCGCGACCAGCGCCTGCAGGAATCGCGCAGCCCGCTACGGGTGCACCTAAGCGTGCGCGGCGGCCTGCAAAGCAGCTTGCTATACTATACTCAATCTGCGCAGTTTGAGCGGCGGCAAGCCGTGAGCGGGAGCGGGACCATATGGGGAGGCGAAGCGCGCATTGGGCAGCCTACCAGCGCGTGGTCGATGGGGCTGGGCGTTATGTATTCTACGCACCGGAGCACGGCCACCTACATAGAGCCCGCCTACCTGGGCACCACCAATGCCGGCGAGCCGTTGGACCTTAGCTCGAACGTAAAGTTGCAAGTGGTGCAGCTGCCAATAATGATGTATTACACTCTGGGCCATGGCTTGTGGCAGCCGTATGCTGCGCTGGGCGTAGTACCCGGCAGCACTCAGTATACTGAGTTGGAGTTGCGCTACGTCAAGCTCACCCGCGTGGCCGAGCCTGCGGGGTCGGCACCCATTTACCGGCAGGACGTGTACATGGAAACGACGAATGCTAACCAAGTTCAACTCACGATTGGCGGTGCCGCCCGGGTGGGGATGCGCCTGGCCCTGGCCTCACGGCTGGCGCCCTTGATGGAAGTCAACTACGGGTTTGGCTACCACCGGCACAGCATGGTGGGCTACGGTGAAATGCCGTACCGTACCTGGAGCGTAACCACCGGCCTCGAATTTTAGGGATAAAGCAGCAGCTTCTGACTGCCCCAATGGCCGACTGGCCATTGGGGTACTTTTTTTGGCAACGTTCCCGGCAACGTTTGCGCGGATATAATAGAGGTTTTACTATCTATTACGGTAGATAATAAGCTACTTCGGAGGCTTTTACTAGTCGCGGCCTCTTGCATAGGCTCTGGCGGGTGGGCATTCATCGCAATTCCTCTACCATGAAAACGCGCTTACTCGTTGCAGCACTGGCTGCCTGTATCAGTGGAACCCCGGCTTTCGCCCAAACAGCCCCTTTCGGTTTGTATGGCTACGCCAACATGACTAGCGGCACTACCGGCGGCGCGGGCGGCACGTCCGTCACGGTCAGTACCGGCACCGAGCTAATGAATGCCATCCGCGCCAAAACCGTAAGCGCGCCGCTCATCATTTATGTGAACGGCACCATTACCCCGGCCAACACGCCCTCGACCTACGATAAGATTGAAATCAAGGACCGCAACAACATCTCCATTATTGGGGTGGGCACGAGCGGGGAGTTCAACGGCATTGGCCTCTACGTACGCCGCGCCAGCAACGTCATTATTCAAAACCTGAAGATTCACCACGTCGCGCTGGGGCCCAAGGATTGCATCGGCATCGAAGGGCCAGCCGACCACATCTGGGTCGACCACTGCGAGCTATACAACCAGTTTCAGGGTGTGCACCAGGATTTCTACGACGGCCTGCTCGACGCGAAGGACGATACCGAGTACCTCACCTTCTCTTGGAACTACCTGCACGATGCTTGGAAAGCCAGCCTGAGCGGCTACACCGAAACCGACACCTATAACCGCAAAATCACCTACCACCATAACCGCTTCGAGAATATAAACTCGCGGCTGCCCCTGTCGCGTGGCGGCCAGTCGCACGTGTTCAACAACTACTACAAAGACATTGCCTCCACGGCCATCAACTCGCGGGTTGGGGCCTGCGTCAAGATTGAAAACAACTATTTCGACAACACCAAGAACCCTTACGTTAGCGCCTACAGCAGCGTGGTGGGCTATGGTGATATCTCCGGCAACAGCTTAAATAACAACAGCGTGTTTCAGTACTCGGGCGACACGTACGCGCTTGGGGCCTGCACGCTGGCCGTGCCGTATGCCTACGCTGCCGTGCTCACGCCCGCGGCCGATGTGCCCGCCGCCGTGCTGGTCGGCGCCGGGGTAGGGCGCGTGGGCGTGCTGCTCTCCGCCGCCAAAGCCAGAAGCTCGGCAACTCATCGGGCCTTCCCAAACCCCATGCGCGGCGCCACCACCTTCGAGTATTCGCTCGCCAAGGCCGGCAGCGTACACATCACCCTCTACACCATAGCAGGCACCAAAGTGGCCGATGTGCTGAACGTGCCCCAGCAAGCGGCCGGCACCTTTTCCGTGCCCTACACCAACACCCACCTGAAGCCCGGCCTGTACATGTATGTGGTGCGAAGCGAAAGCGGCTCCTACTCGCAAAAGCTGGTGGTAGAGTAGGGGCATCGCCGCTCACCCAATCATTTAATGCAGAAAGCCCGCCGGAGTTCCGGCGGGCTTTCTTGCTTGGCAGGCTTGCCGCGGCGACGGTGTGTGCCAGTGGCAGAAGGCCGGGGAGCTGTATTCGGCCGCAACAAATGTTGGATGTTGCAGTAAAACAGGGGCGCACCGGTGCCGTTGCTGCGCTTTGCTTTACTACAATCCGTTCCAATGTCTACAAAACCCTTCGTGCTCACTGCTGCTTTAGGCCTGCTGGCCGCCTGTGGTGGCCCCAGCAAACAAGAAAAGCAGGAAGCTGCCGCCGCCAACCCGCCCCAAACGGTGGAGACCCCCGCCGATGAGGTGAAGCTGCCGGCGCCTTACGCCACCAAGTCGGTTTCGAAGCGGGTGAATATTGAAGCTTGGCCCGCCGGGAAGACCCCCACCGCCCCGGCCGGTTTCACGGTGGCCCAATACGCCGACAAGCTGCAAAGCCCGCGTTGGATGTACGTGGCCCCCAACGGCGACGTGCTGGTGGCCGAGTCGAGCACCGTGCCCAACGGCAAGCCCACCCGCGCGGTGATTGCCGCCCTCAAGCTCGACAAGTCCCGCTCGCTGCGGGCCGAGAGCGCCAACCGGATTACGCTGTTTCGCGACACCAACAACGACGGCACGCCCGACCTGCGCGCCACCTTTCTGGCCAATCTCAACCAGCCCTTCGGCATGCTGGTGCTGGGCAACTACTTCTACGTGGCCAACACCGACGGCGTGCTGCGCTTCCCTTACCAGCCCGGCGCTACCAAAATCACGGGCCAGGGCCAGAAAATTCTTGACCTGCCCGCCGGCGGCTATAACAACCACTGGACCCGCAACCTGCTGGCGAATGCCGATGGCTCGAAAATCTATGTCTCCGTTGGTTCGGGCAGCAATGTGCAGGAAAACGGTGCTGAACACGAAGTGCGCCGGGCCAACATTCTGGAGATTAACCCCGACGGCAGCGGCGAAAAAATCTTTGCCAGCGGCCTGCGCAACCCCGTGGGCATGGACTGGGCCCCCGGCACCAACACGCTGTGGACGGCCGTGAACGAGCGCGACGAGCTGGGCGACGAATTGGTGCCCGATTACCTAACCAGCGTGAAGCAAGGCGGGTTTTACGGCTGGCCCTACGCTTATTTCGGCCCCAACGAAGACCCCCGCCGCAAGGGCGAGCAGCCCGAGCTGGTGAAGAAAACGCTGGTGCCAGAAGTGCCCCTTGGCGCCCACACCGCCTCGCTGGGCCTGGCTTTTTATGACAAAGAAGCGTTTCCGGCCAAGTACCACAGCGGCGCCTTCATCGGCCAGCACGGCTCTTGGAACCGCTCGTCTTTTTCGGGCTACAAGGTGGTGTTTGTGCCCTTCCAAAATGGTCAGCCTTCCGGCCCGCCCGAAGACTTCCTCACCGGTTTTTTGGTGGGCGGCGACTCGAAAGATGCTTACGGCCGGCCCGTGGGGGTAACCACCATGCCCGATGGCTCGCTGCTGGTGACCGACGATGCGGCCGACCGCATCTGGCGGGTAAGTGCCGTGGCGGCTAAGTAAGTTTTACTGTTGGTAATAAAGCTTTTTGGTGCTCGTGACACCCCAGTGGGCTAGCAGGCTGCTCGGAACTTCCGAATCGTGGTAGTCTGCCGAAGGTCGCCAGTTCAACACGGGGCAATCGGCGGAAAGGCGGACGATGGGCTCCGGCGCTGCGGCCAGGAGGGCGAGCTGCTGCCGCTGGCAAGTATTGAAGTCGCGGGAGCGGGGCTTGTCGGCGATGGTAAAAAAAGCCGCAATTGCTACCAAGGCTGCTGCATAGCGCCGGCGGGCAACAGGGGGCAGGTGCAGCAGCAGGCAGTAGCCCGACAGGGCAAAACAACCTATTAGGCCAATGAGAACGGGCAGGATAGTGTCGTTGCGAATGATGTATTCGCGGTACGGCCGGTAGCCGCCCAGGGGAAGCAGCACGGTGTAAATGACTGCGAAAAGGCCCAGCCATTTCAGGGCCTGCAGGGCCTTTGTGCCCAGCGGCGCTTCAACCCTGCGCTTGATGAGCCAGGCATTGGCCAGCAGCGCGAACACCAATAGGGGGAAGCCGAGCTTACTGGTGAGCAGGTAGTAGACGCCCAGAGGCAGCCGCGCATACCGCTCGGCGAGTGATACGGTGAGGCCGACATTTTCCGCATTGTTGCGCCCGATGTAGAGCGAGTACAAACTCAAGGTGCTGAAGAACAGAAACAGCAGCAGCTTACCTTTTGGCAGGTCGCCGAGGGCTGCCGCTGCCCGTTTTAGCCAGGGCTTCGTGGCTGGCAGTGCCACCCAGCGGCGGTACCAGCCCAGCAGTAGTGCCGCAGGGCAGAGGATGAGCGCAACGGCCGGTATCAGCGGGCCATTGAGCGCGAGCACCACTGCCAACCCCAGCAGCCCTGCATAGCCCAGGTATGACAGCCTCGGGGGAGTTCCATGTAAGGCCTCCCGCACAAACGGCAGAAAAAACAGCAGCAGCAAGCTGATTGGCAGCGCATAAAACCCCACAAAAGTGATAGAGTAGTCTATCACTCCCATTTGCCCATTGAACCCCGATGCCTGAAACAATGGCGTTATGAGCACGGCAGGCACTAAAAACGGTTTGCTCAGCACATTGCGGGTATTGCCGATGGCCACGGCCAGCACGTACACCAACAGGGCGTGCACGGCCAGCTTCAGCACCGCTGCCGCTGCGTAAACGCTGTCGAGCGGGCGCAGGAGTTGCTGCAGCCAGAGCGGCACCCGATGGAAGTATTGAAAAAGAAAGAAGTGGGCAAAAAACCGGTTCGGTGCGGTATACACTTCGTTGTTTAGCAATACGCGCAGTCCCAAAGGGTCTTCAAGCACCTGGCTGTACGCCTCGCTGGGTGCCACTATCAAGGCGAGGTCTCCATCAAGCGGAAACTGCAGATACTGCCAAAAGGAATAGCCCAGGTCAAACAGCAGGAACAGGAGCAGCAGGTAATGCCAATGGCGCTTCAACACGAAAGAACAGGGAAAGAGGGAGGCAAGGCCGATGGTGGAGAACTCTCGGTTGGGAAGACTAAACTACACCTGCAGCCCGGACCCGCGCCACGTACTTCGCCGGCTCCTGACCTCCCCGCTAAGCCTCATATGTTTAAATTTACCCTTCTATGGCTCTGATTGATAAAATTGCTTGGCTGCACCTGCATGAAGGCCAGTTGCTGAGCACCCGCAGCCGCGGCAAAAACCGCTACTACATTCCCGGCGGCAAGCGCGAAGCCGGCGAAACCGACCAGCAAACGCTGCTGCGCGAAATCAAAGAAGAGCTGACTGTGGACCTCGACCCGGGCAGCCTCGTGCACATGGGCACCTTCACGGCGCCGGCCCACGGCCACCCCGACGGTGTGCTGGTGCAGATGACCTGCTATTCGGCCCACTACACCGGTCGCTTGCAGCCCGCCGCTGAAATCGAGGAGGTAGTCTGGCTGACATACCGCCACCGCCCCGAGGTATCGGCTGTGGACCAGATTATCTTCGATTGGCTAAAGGAGCAGGGCTTGCTGGTGGATTAAGGCTCTCTCGCCGATAGGCTAAAAAGAGAACGGTCATGCTGAGCTTGCGAAGCATCTTATCCCCGCAAACGAATTGCTGTGGCGTGAGAAGATGCTTCGCAAGCTCAGCATGACAGACGACTTGTAGACGAAGCGAGCGGGATGCCTCGGCAAGCTCAGCATGGCTGCCTTATGGAATAGGCTCTTGCTGCTGATAGTAGCGCTTGGGGGTTTTAACGATGCCCCAGTAATGCAGCAGTCCGGCGTTGAGCTCGGACTTGCGGTAGTCGGTCAGCGGCTGCCAGTCCATCAGGGTGCAGGTGGCGGGCAGGCGCACAATGGGCTCGGGCGACGCCGCAAGCTGAGCAAACAGGCTCCGTTCGCAGGCATTGGATTGGCTTTCCTGGTACTGGTCTGTAAATGTGAACACGGCCAGGCTGGCCACTACCAGCGTTGCGTAGGCCCACCGGGTAGCCGGGGACAAATGGGTAAGCAGGTAGTAAGCCGAGAAGGCGTAGGCGCCCATCATGCCGAGCGTGATGGGCAGAATGCTGTCGCGCCGCACTATGTATTCGCGGTAGGAGCGGTACCCGCCCAGGGGCAGCAGCAGCAGGTACACCACCGCAAACAAACCCAGCCACTTGAGCACCGCCTGCACCCGGGCCGCCTGGGGCGTAGGCAGGCACTGGCTTAGGATAACGGCATTGACCAGCAACATGCCCAGCAGCAGCGAATAGCCGTACTTGTCCGTTAACTGAACTTCGCCGGTGAGTTGAAATAGCACGCCTTGTGCCAGTCGGGCATAGCGTTCGGCCAGGGGCATGGCTACCCACAGGTTCTCCGAGTTGCTCCGGCCGATATATAGCGAGTACAAGCTCAGGAGGCTGAGAAGCCCAAAGGCGAGCAGCAGCACCGGTGGCAGCTCTCCCAGTGCCCGCCAGGCGCGCTGCCCCACCGGCTCAGTAGCCGGGCGGGCGGCAAAGCGGCGGTGCCAGCATAGCAGCAGTGCCGTGGGGCATATGAGCAGCGCAGTAGCCGGCACCACGGGGCCGTTGAATGCCAGCACCACTGCCAGGCCAACCAGCCCCAGCACGCCAACCCCCGACACCTGCAGGGGTACGTCGTGCAGCACCGAGCGCACAAACGGCAGGAAAAACAGCAGCAGCAGCCCCAGCGGCAGCGCATAGGCCCAGGTGTAGGTAATAGACCAGTCGATGACCCCCATTAGGTTGTTGAAACCTGATGTTTGCAGAAAGGAAGCCACGAGTGCGGCGGCCAGCAGGAAGCCGGAATTCAGCACATGGTAGCGGTTGCTGACGGCCACGGCCAATACGTACACCATCAGGGCGTGTACGGCTATTTTTAGCAGGCCGCAGGCCATGTACACGCTGTCAACGGGGCTCAGGGACAGTTTCTGCAGCAGCAGCGGCACATGCCGGAAGTACCCAAACATGAAGTAGTGGGCAAAGAACCGGTTGGGGGCCGGGTACACGTCATGGTCGAGCAACACGCCCAGACCAAAAGGGTCGTGCAGCACCCGAAGAAAGGACTCGTGGGGCCACACCACGGTAGCCAAATCGCCATCAAGCGGAAACTGCAGGTAGTGCCAAAAGGAGTAGCCCAGGTCAAACAGCAGGAACAGGAGCAGCAGGTAATGCCAATGGCGCTTCAGCACAGAAGAAGGACTTGGGTAGGAAAGAAGAAGGTCCAGGATAGATTAACTACGCCAAATTACGGTGTCTAGGTCTAGCCTTGAACCTTGGCTGGGATTTGGGAAGAGATTGGCGCAACCGTCGGGTACGGTTCGCGACCTTGGGCCGCGGCGGGCAACTTGCTAACGAGGCTGTACCTTACCGCTCCGAAACGGAGCGGAACCACCACGCCAATAGTTGGGTTGCCGCTTGCCAGTTGCTTATGCTTATTTCACTCCCTCCAAATCCCAACCTATGAGAAGTCGTTATGCCTCGCTGGCTGCCGTGCTGCTAGCTTCGCACGCCTACGCCCAGGCCCCCATTAAAACGCTCCCGTACCCGCAGACGAAAAAGGTGGACACCGTGACCACCTACTTCGGCACCAAAGTGGCCGACCCGTACCGCTGGCTCGAAAACGACCAGGCCGCCGATACCAAAGGCTGGGTGCAGGAGCAGAACAAGGTGACCCAGAACTACCTGAGCCAGATTCCGTACCGCGATGCCATCCGCAAGCGCCTCGAAACGCTGTGGAACTACGAGAAATTTGGCGCTCCTTACAAAGAAGGCAAGTACACCTACTTCACCAAAAACACCGGTTTGCAAAGCCAGTCGGTGCTGTACCGCCAACTGGGCAACGGAGCCCCGGAGGTATTTCTTGACCCCAACGCGTTTTCCAAAGACGGCACCACCTCGCTGGCAGGCCTGAGTTTCACCAAAGACGGCAGCCTGGCCGCCTACTCGATTTCGGAAGGCGGCTCCGACTGGCGGAAAGTGATTGTGATGCGTGCTTCGGACAAGTCCATTGTGGGCGATACGCTGAAAGACGTTAAGTTCTCGGGCACGGCCTGGAAAGGCAACGACGGCTTCTACTATAGTTCCTACGACAAGCCCAAGTCGGGTAGCCAGCTAGCTGGCAAAACCCAGATTCACCGGCTGATGTACCACAAGCTGGGTACCCCGCAAAGCGCCGACCAGCTGGTGTTTGGCGGCGAGAAAACGCCCCGCCGCTACGTGGGCGCCTACCTCACCGAAGACGAGCGTTTCCTGGTCATATCGGCCCGCAACACCACCACCGGCAACGAGCTCTACATCCAGGACCTCAGCAAGCCCGGTAGCTCCATCGTGCAGGTGGTAGACAATGAGAAAAACAATGTGGGCGTGCTCGACAACGTGGGCAGCAAGCTCTACATCGAAACCAACCTGAACGCGCCCAACAACCGTGTGGTGACCGTGGACGCGGCCAACCCCAAGCCCGCCAACTGGAAAGACCTCATTCCCGAAGGCAAAAACGTGCTCAACGCCACCACCGGCGGCGGCAAAATCTTCGCCAACTACCTCAAAGACGCCACCTCGCTCATCGAGCAGTACGACATGAACGGCAAGAAGGAGCGGAGCATCACCCTGCCCTCAGTGGGCACGGCCGGCGGCTTCAGCACCAAAAAAGGCGAAAAGGAAACCTACTACACCTTCACCTCCTACATCTATCCGCCCACCATCTTCAAGTACGACATTGCCACCGGCAAATCGACGGTGTGGAAGAAGGCCGGTGTGCAGTTTGACCCCACCAAGTTTGAGTCGAAGCAGGTGTTCTATACCTCCAAGGACGGCACCCGTGTGCCCATGATTATCACCCACAAAAAAGGCTTGGCTCTCACGGGCAAAAACCCCACGCTGCTCTACGCCTACGGCGGCTTCAACAGCAGCGTAACGCCCTCGTTTAGCACCTCCAACATTGTGCTGCTCGAAAACGGCGGCATCTACGCCGTGGCCAACCTGCGCGGCGGCGGCGAGTACGGCGAGAAGTGGCACAACGCCGGCACCAAGCTGCAGAAGCAGAACGTGTTCGATGACTTCATCGCCGCCGGCGAGTACCTCGTGAAGAACAACTACACTTCGAAAGACTACCTGGCCATTGCAGGCGGCTCCAACGGCGGCCTGCTGGTGGGCGCCGTGATGGCGCAGCGTCCCGACATGGTTAAAGTGGCTTTTCCCGCCGTAGGCGTGATGGACATGCTGCGCTACAACCAGTTCACGGCCGGCGCCGGCTGGGCCTACGACTACGGCACGGCCCAGGACAGCAAGGAGATGTTCGAGTACCTCTACAAGTACTCGCCCTACCACGCTCTGAAGCCTGCCAGCTACCCCGCCACCATGGTCACCACCGCCGACCACGACGACCGGGTGGTGCCCGCCCACTCCTTCAAGTTTGCTTCCAAGCTGCAGGAAACCCAGAAGGGTTCGGCCCCGGTGCTCATCCGCGTGGAGACCAAGGCAGGCCACGGCGCGGGTCGCTCCACAGCCCAGGTCATCAGCGAGCAGACCGACAAGTGGGCGTTCATGTTCCAGAACATGGGCGTGACGCCGTATCAGAACAACTAACTTCTCCCGGCTCCTGCCGGGCACGGCTCCTCTCCCAACAGAAGGGTTAGCCTGACAAAATAAGGATTACAAAAGCCTCATTGCTGAATAGCAATGAGGCTTTTGCTTTTTAAGTACTGATTGTTCTTGTGCCATGGCCCCCTCTTTTTGAGAGAGGGGACGTACCCGGTGGGGTGAGTCTCCGCCATTATAAATCTCCCGTTTCCTTCCCTTTCCTTAAATCGGCCCGCAATTGCCGCACTTCTTCGTGCAGCGCCGCTACGGCCGCCGCTCCGGCTACTTCTGCCTCCGGGTCGTCGGCGTCGCGGCCCATGAAAAACGAGGCCAGCGTGGCGGTGAAGTAGCCAAATACAGCAAAACCGTAGAGCGCCAGAATGAAGCATAAGACGCGGCCTTCGCTGGTTTCGGGCCAGTAGGAGCTGCCCATGCTAGTGAGGAGCATGGCCGTCCACCACAACGCCTCGGGGTAGGTATGCAGGCCGTTAGGGACGTCTTTCTCGAAGGCGTACATGCCGGCCGCACCTAGCAACAACACCACACCTGTGAGGGCCAGAACATAGCGCACCCCGCGCCGCCCGAAGCTGTTGGTTAAGGCCTTCATGCCCCGGTTTAGGGAGCCCACCACCTTCACTAGGCGCAGTCCGCGCACGGCCCGCGCCGCCCGAAATACCCGCGCCAGCCGAAACAGCCGCAAAGCTGGCACCACCAGCGAAATCAGGGTGATGACGTTGGACTTCAGAAACGACAGCTTCTGCGGAGCTAGAATGAACTTGAGCAGAAAATCCAGAATAAAAATCACCCAGATAGTGGTGCCCAGCGTTTCCAGGGCCGGCGTGAGCTCCCAGATAAGCTCTATGCCCAGGAGCAGGAGCCAGGCAAAGCCAAGCACCAGCATAGGCGTTTCCAGCCACTCTGTGAGTTGGTGCAGCAACTCGTGGCGTTCGTTTTGCAATTGTTCTTCTTCGGGGTCGGGAGTAGGCATAGGCTGATATGAGTGGTCGTGCTGGTAAACCCCGCTATTAAGTGCTAAGGTGTTGGGTTATAGGTTTGAAATCCAAGAGGCAGCAAGTAAGAGCATCTTCTTGTTCTTCGTAAACAGATTGCTGCTTTAAAGTAAGGCTAATGCCAGCAGCATGGCCACACTATCAGCAAGGGAAGCCAACAAGCCAGCAGTAGGTTTGGAAACTGATTGATAACATAATAATTGGAATACGGGTAAACTGAGGAAAATCTTCTATTAATCCCTTACAGACTTGCTATGAGCTTAATCACTTCCTCGAAAAATGCGGCTGTCCGATTGACAGCCTCTTCTGGAGCTCTGCTTCTTGGCGGCCTGCTGGTGTTGGCCTCATGCAGTCAGTCGTCGGAAAAGCAAGCTGGCGAGGCGGTGCAAAACCAGACAACGACTAAAACTTCGCAGCCCGGCCAGGCCGGACAAAACGGAGCATCAGCCGGCTCTGGCAAGGCAACTGATAACCAGTTCGAAGCAGAGCTGAGCCGGATGGACCCCGCCTTGGCCAAGGCCATCCGTCAGGGCGCGACCATGGAGGAGATTGCGGCGCTAAAAGACCCCGTTGCTACCACGCCAGAAAAGGCTTTAGAGGCGTTGAAAACCGGCAATGCTCGTTTTTTCAGTGGGCAGGCCAAGCATCCGGGGGGGGCGGCCAACGAGCGCCGGGCCCAGATTCTGTCGCAATCACCGTTCGCCGTGGTGCTTGGCTGCTCCGATAGCCGCGTGCCCATCGAGCTGGTGTACGACCAAGGGTTGGGCGACATGTTTGTGATTCGCATAGCCGGCAATGCCGTCGACCCGGGCACTGCAGGCAGCATCGAGTACGGAGTAAAGCACCTTAAATCTCATATTGTGGTGGTGATGGGCCACGAGGGGTGTGGTGCCGTTAAAGCCGCCATGCTGCCCGCGGCCGATAAGGAGCAGGAGCCGGCCAATGTGCGCTACCTGCTCAACTTGGTTGAACCTTCGCTGACCAATATGCCCAATATCCGCGACCCCAAAGCGAAGAAGCGTGAAGCAGTAGTGGCCAATGTGCTCTACCAAAAAGAGCAGCTTAAGAAAAACCCCGTGGTGGCAGAAGCCATTCGCACCGGCAAAATCATAGTGGTTGGTGCCTACTATGACATCAGCAGCGGCGCTGTGGACTTTTACGAAGACGGCCACGATAAATCAACTGCTTCTGTAAACTAGAGCAGTGCAGTAGCAACACCCGGAAACAGGAGCTACCGGAGGGCTGGCTCCTGGTCCAGGGCCAGAATATGGGCTTTGTAGTCAGGCGGGAGCAAGGCTGCTTTGGCCCAGCGGCCGGGCGGCAACTGCTGCGTGAGGCGATAAAGCGGCAGCACCGGCCGCACCCAGGACCCCGAGCCCAGGTGCAGTAGGTTGCGCACATGCACCGGTACCACCAGGCGCTGGGCGTGGCGCAGCAGCCAATAGCGAAACGGGCCCAGGTGCTTGCGGTACTGCTGGTACAAGTCGGCGGTGAAGCGGCTGTGTTCCAGGTCGGCCGCCAGGTGCTGCTGGCGTATCGGCAGCCACTCGGCGTAGGTGTGGGGCAGGTTCACCATGCCCATGCGCCGGCCCACGCGGGCAAAAACGTCGAATATTTCCTGTTTCTCAGCCAGCGTTAAGGGGCGCTCCAGCACCTCGAAAGAGCGAATTGAGTAGTCGATGAGCAGGAATAGGACGTCGCGGTAAGCCCAGTCCGGAATAGCCATGCCGCGCTGGGCTTCTACTGCCCCATGGATAGCGGCAATCGTGTCGATAGCTTGCTCCGCTTCGGCTTGCCCGGAATACACAATTCTGCGGGCGTATTCTACCGTGGAGAAGAGGCGGGCCAGCGGGTCGGCGGGCAGGCGCCCGGTGAAATAAAGCCAATCCACAGCCTTGTTGAGGGCGAACTCGGCTGCCGCGCCCGCAAAGATGAACAGCACGGTATCGGCCTTGCCCCAGATGGCGCGCACGACGGACCCCTGCTTCACAAAATATTCCATGCTGCAAGAACTGCAAGGGCCGGCAAAAAGCTCCGGTTTAAGCTGAAATGACGCTGTACCTACCACTAAAAAGGACGTCATGCTGAGCGCAGCCGAAGCATCTCGCGTGCAGCAGTAATCCAATCGATTGGGTTTACTACCACACGCGAGATGCTTCGGCTGCGCTCAGCATGACGTCCTTTTTTAACCTTATACAGGCCCTTATGCTAGCACCTCGTAAGCAATAGGCTTGAACGAATAGTTATTCGACATCTCGGCCGAGCAGGCCGTCATGCCCACAATCAGGTCCATTTTGGCTTCCAGCACCACGTAATCGCCGGGGCGGCTCTTGGGGGGCAGCACGCCCACCTTGCCCGTTTCGCCGTCCACGGTCACGTGCATGAAGATGTTAAAGCAAATCGGAATCTGGTCGGGCGTGATGCCATGCGGGGTCAGGGCCTCGCTTAGGTTGCCAAAGCAGCCGCGGTGGGGCTGCTCGTGCCCGTAGATGATGCGAAACGTGTCGGCACTGCAAGGCGTGAGCAGGAAGTCGTGTCGGCCCACGGTGTCCTCCACCATCTCAAACATCACATTGCTGCGGTTGGAGTAGAAGGGGTGGCCGGTGGTAAGGAAGATGGTCTCGGCATAGTCAATGGTGCGGCCCGAGGACAAGTACTCGGCCGTGTCATGCAGGTTGAAGCACACAAAGTCCGACACTTGCTCGCCCTGCGGGTCGGTCACTTTCAGGCGTTGGCCCTGGCGCAGCACGAAGGCGGTGCCGCTACGCGGCGGAATTACTTGGTTGGGCATGGGGGCTAAGGAAAGGGCACTGCCAAACGTTGTCGTAGGCTTTGCCGGTGTATTGATAGACCTCGGACGCTTCGCCGAAGTTTTGCAGCATGGGGTTCACCGAGCCCGAGTAAGCCACATCGCGGGTGCGAATGGTGTCGCGCAGGTTGTTGTAGCGGTTGTTGGCCCGAATCTGCTCAAACTGTGCATGCGGGTTGAACACCAGCGTGGGGTACTTGAACTGCCGGGCCGCCCGGCCGCTGCCTGAGTGCAAGCCCACCACAAAAAAGGCTTCCTCTTTCAGGCTAAAGCTGAATTCCGGCGAGCTAGGGTCAGCCACCACGCGCGGGTCGTGGCCAAACTGGCGGGCGTCGAGATTGGCCAGCGACTGCAGCCGCTGCCAGAACAATTCTTCGAACAACACCTCGTTGGGCTGAGTCGGGCCACGAAAAATAATGGCTGCACTGTGGTAAAGCTTTTCGGCTTGCCGGTACTTATCTACAAAGCCATAAATGAAATCCAGAATGGCCGCGTCGTCTTTAGGGCAGGCCAAATGGTCAACTACTAGGCAATCAATCTGCTGCCAGGTGAGGGCCGTCTTGGCAGCCACGCAGGGAAAATCTTTGTTGCTAATGAACGCGAAGTATTCCTCTGCTTCCGGATGTGCTTTTAAATCAACCATATAAATAATATCTCAGCCGCTTATTGCTGATGAATAATTGTAAATCTGAGCTTTGCTTACGGTTGAGAACAAATTTTTGTTAAAGAATAATGCAATAAAACTTAAACAAATTAGCATTTTATGGGGCGTATCGCCTTAAATATCAGAGCAAAAACCTGTAGGTTACGGCCGAGTTTTTTTAATGTCGCAGTAGCGGGCCTACAGTGCTTGAAGAGCGTGAGCAAGGCCGGGCTTTAATTAGAAAAAATGGGTAAGCACTACCGTCCGTGTTCACTTGTGCCGATGCCTGCCGTACAATTACATGGTTACGGGGCACGCCACATTCGGCCCTGCTACCTTTAGCATATGCTACCATCCTTCGTCAAAGAGTTTTTCCGTGACCCGTCCACCGTGGGGTCGCTGGTGCCCAGCTCGCAGGAGCTAACCGACCAAGTGGTGGCACCCATCAATTTTTCCAGCGCCAACTGCATCGTGGAATACGGGCCAGGTACGGGCGTATTTACCGATGCCATCATTCAGCTCCGACGGGCCGAAACCGTGGTGTTGCTGGTGGAAGTGAACGAGCATTTTTGCAAGCTCCTGAAAGAGCGGTACTCCAGCCAGCCTAACGTGCACGTGGTACTGGGCTCGGCCGATAAAACCGAGCAGTACCTCAAGGCGCTGGACGCGCCTCCCGCCGACTACGTGGTGTGCGGCCTACCTTTCTCGTCCATGCCGCTGCGCCTCGACTGGCGCATTTTAGACCACACGCGCAAGGTGCTGCTGCCCAAGGGCAAGCTGATTTTGTTCCAGTATTCGCTGCAGAATACCAAGCTTTTCGAACGGTTCTTCTCCCTGGTGCACAAGGTGCACGTGCTACGCAACCTGCCGCCCGCCCACGTGCTGGTGTACGCGCCCAAAGACCAAGCCGCGAACGAGAAGAAATAAAAGCGCTGGCGGCGCTAGTGCAGCACCACCAGCCGCTGGGTGGTAACGCCCGCGGCAGCCTCTACTTTTACGAAGTAGGTGCCATTGGCCCAGTGGCTGGTATCGAGCGTGTGGGCGCTGCCCGTAGCGGTCAACGTGCTGAGCGTCCGGCCTTGGAGGTCGTACACCGTCAGGCGGACTTTGGCCAAGGCCGGACCGGAAATTTCCAGGCGCACCTGGGTGGTGGCCGGGTTTGGATAGAGCTGCGGTGCAAAAGCGGCTTTGGCCGGCGCAGTGGCTGTGGGCTGAGCAAGCGTAAGACGCAGCATCCAAGTTTCGCGGGCTGCCAGCGCGGGCAGGGCCACGCTCCAGTTGCTGAAACTGCCCTGGCTGTTCAGTGTGACCGTGCCAGCGGCCTGGCCCGAATACAGCTCGGTGACCTGGTAAGTACCTGCCGGCAACGACGACACCGCCAGCGAAACCGACGCCGTGCTCACGGCCGCGTTGCCGAAGTTGGACACCACTACCACAGCCTCCTGCTGGTATACCCGGGCGTAGCCAAAGAGGCTGGTAGCCGACGCCGACACCGGCAGCAAATAGCCCTTGCGCAGCACCTCCTGCGAATTGCGCAGGCTAATGAGCTTCTTGTAGTGGTTGAGCAGCGAAGCCGGGTCGGCCTGCTGGGTGGCCACGTTGAACTGCCCGAAGTTGGAGTTGATGCCCCGCCACGGTGTGCCCGTGCTGAAGCCCGCGTTGGTGCCGGCGGTCCACTGCATGGGCTTGCGCTTGTCTTCGTCCACGCCCGCGCCCAGCATGCCCACTTCCTCGCCGTAGTAGAGGAAGGGCACGCCGGGCATGGTGAGGTACATGGCCGCGGCCTGCTTCATCAGGGCCTGGTTGCCGCCGAACTCGCCCATCACGCGGTTCTGGTCGTGGTTGGTGAGGAAGGTGGCGTACTGCAGCTTGGGGTAAGTTGCGTCGACCAGGTTGAGCTGGGTGCGCAGGGCCGCGGGGTTGCCCGTGTTGATGCTGTTGATAATGGCCGTGGCCAGATCGAATTCAAAGCACACGTCGAGCCGGTCGTTCACCACGTAGGGGCGCACCTTGGGGGTAGTCGTCCAGGCTTCGCCCACGGTGAATGCATTCGGGTTGACGGCCCTTACCGAGTCGTGGAATTCTTCCAGAATGCGGAAGGTTTCCGGCGCGTCCTCAAGGGTGGTGCCGTCCTCCACCATGTACTTGATGGCGTCGAGCCGGTAGCCGTCCACGCCCTTGGCCAGCCAAAAGCGGGAGGCATCCCACATGGCGGCTTTCACCTGCGGGTTGCGCCAGTTCAGGTCAGGCATGCCATCCCAGAAGATGCCGTAGTAGTAGCTGCCGTTGCGCAGGTGCCACACCTGCTGGCCCCAGGGCCCCAGGTAACCGGGCCGCGTGGCCGACCACAGAAACCAGTCGCGGTAAGGACTTGTAGGGCTGCTGGCGGCCTGCGTAAACCAGGGGTGCTGGCTGGAAGTATGGTTCAGTACCAGGTCGATAATCACCTTGATGCCCCGGGCGTGGGCCGCTGCCAGAAACGCTTCAAACTCAGCCATGGTGCCGTAGTCGGGCTCGGTGGCTTTGTAGTTGGTCACGTCGTAGCCGTGGTAGCTCGGCGACTCCATCATCGGCATCAGCCACAGCCCGGTCACGCCGAGGTCGGTGGTGGTGGCCGGGTTGCCGTCGTTCAGGTAGTCGAGCTTGGCCGTGAGGCCGGCAAAGTCGCCGCGGCCGTCGCCGTTGCTATCGTAAAAGCTGCGCACAAATACCTCGTAAAACACGGCGTCGTTCCACCAATACGTGCTGAAGTTGGTGGTCGAAACGCTGCAGCTCTGGCACGAGGCAAAGCACGCGGTAGCCGGTGCATTTACGGCAGCAGTGGCGTCGAGCACGCGGGTAAGGGTGCCGGTGCCGTCGTCGGTGCCGCAGGCGGCGGGTATGGTTTCGGCCCCCGTCAGGGCGTTGCCGTTCACGAAGCGGTACTGGAAGCGGCCGGGCGCGGGCAGCGACAGCTGCACCTCGTAGGTGCCGTCGTTGTCATCGTCGCGCAGCCGAATGGCAGTGGGGTCCCAGTTGGTGCCGTAGCCGGCCAGGGCATGGAAATTGCCTACCACGTGCACGCCGGTGGCAGCTCCGGTTTGGCCCTGCATTTTCACAGCGATGCGCACTTGGGTGTTGCAGCCGCTGAAGGCCACGCTGGGCAGGCGCAGCGCAGTGGCTCCGAGGCTAAGCTGGCGGTTTACGTTGCCGCCGCCGTCGGTCACGCCGCAGTCGGCGCCGGGCTGTTCGGCCCCGGCCCAGCTGTTGCCGTTCACAAATTTGTAGAGGTATACGCCAGCCGGCACGTTCACCGTGGCTTCGTAGATTTTGTCACCGTCGGGGTCGGTGAGGGGCGTAGTGGCAGGGTTCCAGTTGGCGGGAAAGCCGGCTGCCGCCTGGAAATTGCCGGCTACGTGCACGCCGGTAGCTGCCACGGTCTGGCCGGTCATGTCGACGCGGAAGGTGAGGGGGACAGCTTGCGCGGCTGTGGCCAGCGCGAGGAATACAAGAAGGAAGAGGTGTTTCATCAGGGAATACCGGCGCTGGGTGGGAAAGGCGCAGTGGGCCGTTGCTTTTATAAAGATACCCCAGCAGCTTCCAGCGCAGTGTTCGACCACCCTAAGATGTGTGAACAGAAGGCAAGAGGGTGGTTGTCATCTTCACTATACAGTTATGCGGAACTGAACGGTCATGCAGAGCGCAGCGAAGCATCTTGCCCGCTTCGTTGCAGCCGTTGAGTTAGTCACGCAGTAAAGATGCTTCGCTCCGCTCTGCATGACCGCCTTTTTTGCTTGATGTCTACAAATGCTAGGAAAGCGCCTGCGGCGCCGGCGACGACCCTGCGGGCCGCGATTTATCCGGCGGCAGGGGCACAAACTCGGCGTTATCGTTCGGCGGCAAGGCAATGCGGCCCGCCTGCCAGTCGGCCTTGGCCTGGTCGATGCGCTCGCGGCGCGACGACACAAAATTCCACCAAATAAACCGCTCGCCCAGGGGCTCGCCGCCCAGCAGCATGAGCGTGCTGGGCTCGCGGGCCACCAGCACGGGGTCGAGGCCGGCCGTGAACACGAGCAGCTGGCCCGCCGAGTATGCGTGGCCGTTCACCTCCACGCTGCCTTTGGCTACGTAGGCGCCGCGCTCGGGGTAGCCGCGGGGCAGGCCGAAGCGGGCGCCGGCCTGCAGCACCACGTGCAGATAGAACAGGGGCGAGTGCGTTTTTACATCGTTGCGCAGGCCGAAGGCATCGCCGGCAATCAGGCGCATCCACACGCCGGTGTCGGTGAAAATGGGCAGCTCCTCGGACTGGTAGTTGGCGAAGGCGGGCGCGGCTTCCTCGTCTTTTTCGGGCAGGGCCACCCAAGTCTGAATCATCTCCAGGGCGCCGCCGCTGAGCGTGGCGGGGTCCTCGAAGCGTTCGGAGTGGGCAATGCCGCTGCCGGCCGTCATCCAGTTCACCTCGCCGGGCCGAATGATTTGCTCCACGCCCAGGCTGTCGCGGTGCGTTACCTGCCCGCCAAACAAGTAGCTCACCGTGCTGAGGCCGATGTGCGGGTGGGGCAGCACGTCGAGGCTCTGCAGCTGCGCGGGCGCCACGGTCACGGGCCCGGCGTGGTCCATGAAGATAAAGGGCCCCAGCATGCGCCGCAGGCGGAAGGGCAGTATCCGGCGAACGTCGAACCCGGGGCTAAGGGCAGCTTGGCGGGCTTCAATGACAAGGTCGAGCATGGGGCGAGGATTGGCAAGGAAAAGGACTGTGCCGGACCATCGGTTTCGCCCTGAAAATAAAGTATGGCCGCGCTATGCGCCAGCGGCCCTTCCGCTGTGCGCATCGGCACGGCCGGCCCGCACCAGCGCCCAGCCGCTCAGCAGCAACGCCGCCCCAAAGCCCAAAAACCCCAGGTCCCAGGCCAGCTGGTTGGGCGAGTATTCCCGAACGTGGTGCAGCCCCAGAATTTGATGGTCGATGATGCCCTCAATCACATTAAACAAGCCCCAGCCCAGCAGCAGCCCGCCCCACAGCGTGCGCCCGGAGCGCGGCACGTCGGACCGGCCGGTGGCGCTCCACAGCAGGCGCAGGCCCACGGCCGTCATTATCCAGACGGCCGCATGAAAGAGGCCATCCCAGTACATATTCACTTTGGAGCGCACCAGCGTATCGGGCGGCAGCTGGGCCGAGAGCATGTTGTGCCATTGCAAAATCTGGTGCAGTACAATGCCATCGACAAAGCCGCCGAGGCCCGCGCCGAGCAGGATGCCGGCGGCAATGAGTGGGCTGCGGTGCAGCGGGGCGCTAGGGGAGGGGTGTTGCATGGGAGCGGGTGAAGCGAGTAGAAAATTTATCCCAGTAGAATAGGGCCAGGCCCAGGCCCAGCACCACGGCCACGGGCAGCAACACCAGCAGCAAATGGGGCGCATAGTCGGCATTATAAATACCGGCTTCCACCTTGGGCCGGCACACGGGGCAGGCTGCGGCTATGGCACACGCAAGCAGCAGGGGCAGCAGTAAGGCGAGGCGCTTCATGCGGCGGTGGAGCGCTGGCCGGAAATGTCACTCAGCCCGTTCAGGACGATGGGCAGTACGCCGAGAAAAATCAGGACGCCGCGCTCTGGCTGGGGGACACCCGGCACAAAGCAGCTCAGGGCCAGAAAAATCGGCCCGCCCACCTGCCCAATGCGCACGTGCGAGCGAAAGCTCAGGAACGGAAACAGACCGGTTTCTGCGTCATACTTGGTGAGCGACGCCGTAGTGCCCTCGCCTAGGGCATTGGCCAGAATGAGTGCGGCCGCGCGCTTGCTTCGCCGAGCGGCCCAGGCTGCAAGCCCCAGCATGACGGGAAACACAAAAAGGTCAAATCTGGCGTGGGCGCGGGGCGAAATCAGGTCTGTGGACCGACGGGCTAAGGTCATGGCGGGACAGCGGAGTTGTCCATGAAGTACGCCTGAGCCCCCGAGTTGTTATGGTTCAGCTAAGCGCTGCACCGGCTAGACTGATTCACGAGCCGAAAGGCATAACCCATTATGCGCCATGGCTTGCAGCAGCCCCAGCAGTGCGGCTCCTCGTGTGCGGCATGGCCGCAAGAGGTGTTTCGCTATGCCTTTCCTGCCCCGGAAGGCAGTCTCACTGGCGCTGGGCTGGGTTGCTCAGATGCTGATAGAGCAGCTTGGACGCGACTTCCAGCAAGGGTAAGTCGGTGATGCGCTCCTGGCAGCGCTGCATATCATAATGGCACAGCGAGCCGAAAGCCCTGCCATTGTCGTCGCGAATGAGCACGCCGCAGTATGATACTACAGGGGTATTGATAATTCCCTTTACGCGGGCATCGGTGGTGGCGTCGTTGATTTCCAGCGGAGCTTGCTGCTGGCCTACTAATGAGCAGTAAGTAGCCTCCAGGGGCGCATCGGCCCCCTTGGTCAGGGTGAGCTCGTAGCGGTCAAACAACACCTCGTTGCGCAGTATATCGTCGTCGAAGCGGAATATACCAGTGTAGCGGTGCGGGGTGCGACTATTCAGGTATTGCAGGGCGGCGTGCACCCCCTGCTGCTCAAGCGCATCGGTAAATTCGCCAATCTCACGTTGCAGGGAGGCGTTGTTTTCATCAACAGTGTTTGTCATAAATGGACTAACCCCCTAATAGGTACACAGGCAATATTGGCTGAGGGTTTACTTCGTTACCGGTGGTAAAGTTGCGACTACTAATTGCAACTTCAGAAACAAGACTCTTCTTAGTTCGCAAATTGTGCAACCCAGTGCCACGCTAAATATTGGCTCCGCCGCGTCTTTTCCGCGCCGCAAACCGAGTATTTTCATTGAATAAATAGGGCCTGCCTGCCCGCCAAAAAAGTGGCTCCCGGGCTAGCTCGGCCATAACCCCTTTGCCGGTTGCGGAGTAGCAGGGGGAATGAATCGATTCAAGCGATTGTGGCTAAACCTGAACGCCAGCCTGTGGTTTCTGCCGGTGCTCATGGTACTCGTTTTCCTGGGCCTGGCCTACGGGCTGGTGCATATTGACCCTAGTGTGACCAAAGAGTGGGAGCGCGATTACCCGCTGCTTTTCGGAGCTGGGGCCGAGGCTGCTCGCAGCATGCTGGCCGCACTGGCTACATCAATGATTACCGTAGCGGCGCTTATTTTTACCCTTACCCTCACCACGCTGGCCCAGGTGTCGAGCCAGTATTCGCCCCGGGTTATCTGGACTTACATGCGCGACCGGGGCAACCAAGTGGTGCTGGGGTCATTTGTGGGCATTTTTGCCTATTGCCTGGTGGTGTTGCGCACCATTCGCGGCACCGGCAAGGAAGAGTTTCTGCCGTCGCTGGCCATTGCCTTCGCACTGGTGCTGGCGCTGCTCAGCATCGGGGTGCTCATTTACTTTATCCACCACATTGCCTCATCCATCGATGCTTCCAACATTGTGCAGCACATCATGCACGATACCAAGGAGGCCATGGGCCAGCTCTTTCCCACCGAAACTGGCCAGGCCGCCGACGATTCCGAAGTCCAGCAGCTGGATGAGCGCGCCGATGAGCGGACCTGGCACACGGTGCCGGCACTGGTTTCCGGCTACCTGCAGAGCGTCGATGACCAGCTGCTGCTGCGCGTAGCCCGCGAGTGGCACTGCGTAGTGCGTATGGAACTGGCTCCGGGCAGCTACGTGGCCGAGGGTTCGCCGCTGGTATCGGTGGCTCCCGAGGACAGGGAGGCCGCGTTGCCTGCCAAGGTCGACCAGCAGCTGCACCGGGCCTATGTTATTGGTAGCCAGCGCACCATTGAGCAGGATGCGGGCTTTGGCCTCCGCCAAATTGTGGACATTGCCCTTAAGGCTCTCTCGCCCGGGGTAAACGACACGAGTACAGCTATTGTCTGCATTGACCACTTGGGTGACCTGCTGGCCTACCTCGGCTGCCGGGACTTAGGAACCCGGTTGCGCTCCGAAGAACCAGAAAATCGGGTGCTCCTGCTATCCGACCGACCCTCTTATGCCAGCTACGTGAGCACGGCCTTCGACCAAATTCGCATCAGCGGCTCCGCCAATGTGGCTGTGCTGCTGCGCCTGCTCAGCACCTTGCACATGGTGGCCCGGCGCACTCCCTCGCCGGCCCGGCGCCGGGTGCTGCACCAGCAAAGCGAGCTGATTGCGGACACCGCCGAGCGCAAGCTCGACACCGAGTACGAGCGAAACCAAGTGCGCGAGCAACTAGCTAAGCTCTGGCCCCTGCTCGAGCAGCCCCAAGCAGCATCCTGAAAAGAAGCGTCCCCAATGGTGCAGAACTCCGGTGCACGCATCACCAGCTAATGCCACCAAAAGCCCCCCGCCTGCGTTAGCCAGAAGGTGTTGTGTGCCACAGCGGCTCCCAGCACCCATGCCCCGTATGCAAACCCGCCAACTACCGCACCCCATGGAAACAGCAGCAGCAAACACCCGCACCCAGCCCACCTACGAAATTGCCCCCATCATGGGCGGGCTCTACGGCGATGGCATTATCGGCCTGAAAGGCGCTTTTAGTCGCGAATGGGTGCAGCAGCTGGGCGAAGACATTGCCCACCTCTACGCCGAAGCCCTGCAGCGCCCCGGTGGGGCCCTGGGCCGCGGGCCCAAGCGCCACTACGTCGAAATTCACCCCGAGGACATTCGCGGTTTCGTCGACCTGGCCACCCACCCCTGGGTAAGGTCCGTGTGTGAAGCCGTGCTCGGCCCCGACTACAAAATCGTGGAAATTGGCTTCGACGTGCCCAACCCCGGCGCCATGAACCAGCCCTGGCACCGCGACTTTCCCGCCCCGGCCGATACCATTGTGGGTCGTCGCCTCAACTCCCTGGCCTTCAACCTCACTACTGTGGACGTGACCGAGGACATGGGGCCCTTCGAAATTGCGCCCGGCACGCAGTGGGACCTGCCCATCGACTTCGAGCACGACATGTTTCCCCCCAAAAGCAACAGCCCCCGCTACGAGCAGCGCGCCCAGCGCAAACTGCCCCAGATGGGCGACATCTCGGCCCGCTCGGCCCTCACCATTCACCGCGGCACGGCCAACAACTCTGCTAAATCGCGCCCTGCGCTGGTGCTGGGCGTAGATGCCCCCAGCGCCAACAACGCCGAGCGCCACGACCTGCAAATCACCCGGGCGTTCTACGCTACCCTACCCGAAAGCCTGAAGGAGCACCTCACTTGCCGGTTGGTGGATAAGCTGGAGCCCATTATGCAGGGCCACACCATCGAGGGCCTGATGATGGGCGAGGCGTAAGAAGCTTTTCAGAACGAGGTAGCGACGCAAACTGCAGGTCAGCGTAGCCAGGAGTCGCGTCCCTATCTCGAGTTTCCCTTTGTTTTATGCATACCCCCGACGACCACATCTACCAGGAGGCAAAGCTCTCGCCGATGACGGTGGCCGAAATCAACGAGCTGACGGCAGCGGCCCGGGCCCTGCCGCCCAGCGGCAACCAAACCCACGTGCTGGTGCCCGATGGGGAAGACCCCTGGGTTATAGCCCACGAAGGCCAGCTGTACTACTGCACCGTCGACCGTTTCAAGCAGAAAATTCTGGTTGGCAAATTCGCTAAGCTATCGGAAATGGCCAGCGCAGAGCTCGTGCAAGTATGGCCATCGGAAAATGATTCCACACCTGAATTCGTGGAAATATGGGCGCCCGAACTGCAGCTGATTGATGGAAAGTGGTACATCTACTTTGCGCTTTACAACGCCAGGCTAGGCGCCGAGCGAATGTTTGTGCTGGAGGGAATCTCAGGCCAGGCCCAAGGGCACTACGAGTTCCAGGGCCTGCTCCATGTTCCGACCGACCGATGGGCCATCGACGGCTCCGTGCTGCGCCTTGATAATGGCGAGCTGTACTTCATTTGGTCGGGGTGGGAGGGGGTGGCCAACACCAGCCAGAACATCTACATCGCCCGCATGCGCAATCCGACCACCATTGCCTCGGACCGAGTCTGCATTTCCCGGCCCGAATATGAGTGGGAAAAGCACGGCTACCCCCACGTGAACGAGGGCCCGCAGGCCCTGGTGCGCAAAGGACGTGTCTTCATCATCTACTCGGCCAGCGGCAGCTGGACCGACGACTACTGCCTGGGCCAGCTCACTTACCTCGGCGGCGACGCGCTCAACCCCGCTTCCTGGCGCAAAGAGCCCCAACCGGTGTTCAAGAAAACCGATACTATTTTCGGCCCTGGTCACGCTTCTTTCGTCGAAATAGAAGGACAGGACTACATTGTGTACCACGCCGCGCGCCGCAGCCAAGCCGGTTGGGCCCGTCAGATTCGGGCCAAGCCCTTCACCTGGGACGCCGATGGCTCCCCAGATTTTGGCGAGCCCATGTAGCTACTAGTAAGTGCGCTGGAGCCGCCACACCTCTACTTTACATCCATGCATAGTTCTCTTCCTTCGGTGGTCATTACGGGTGTATCAAGTGGTCTGGGCCTGGCCGCAGCCCAGGCTTTTCTTGGTCGCGGCTACCGTGTCTTCGGCAGTGTGCGCACCCCCGCCGATGCCGCCCGTCTGCAATCCGAGCTAGGCAACAACTTCGTGCCCCTGCTCTTCGACGTGACCGATGCTGCCGCAATTGCCGAGGCCGCGGCAGCCGTAGAGCGCCAGTTGGGCGGCGAGCCCCTGCGGGGCCTCATCAACAACGCCAGCATTGCTTTGGGCGGCCCGCTGCTGTATCAGTCCATCGAGGTGGTGCGGCAACACTTTGAGGTCAACGTGCTGGGGCTGGTGCAAGTCACGCAGGCCTTTCTGCCGCTGCTGGGGGCGCGGCCCGGTTTTCGGGGCACAGCTGGCCGCGTCATCAACATTGGCTCGGTGAGCGGGCAAGTGGCGTCGCCATTTATGGGTGCCTACGTGGGCAGCAAGTTTGCCCTGGAAGGCCTCTCGGCCACCTGGCGCCGCGAGCTACAGCTTTTCGGCGTGAAGGTGGTGCTCATTGGGTTGGGCGTAACCAAAACTCCCATCTGGGACAAGGGCATCGACTTGGAGCCCTACCGTGACACGCCCTACCACGGGCCCGCCCAGCGCTTTGTAGGCTTCGTGAACCGCACCCGCGCCAAAGGCCTCACGCCCGAATACGTAGCCGGGCGCTTGGTTAAGATTATGGAAACGCCGCGCCCGCGCCTGCGCTATTCCATTGCCCCCGACATGGTTCGCAGCTGGATTGTGCCCCGGCTCATCCCGGCTCGCCTCCTCGATTGGCTGCTGGGCCGGGGCATCGGGCTGCTGCCTTCCAAGCCCTGACGGCTCTGCTTCAGGTTGCGTAAGAAAACAGTAATTGCCCCGGGCGAGCGCCCGGCGGATATGGCATGCCTGCCTGTTTTTCGCTCCAGGCGTTGACCAATTACCTGGGCTTTGGCTTGACCTGGGCCACGCGCGAAGTCATTTCTGTCCCTTTTCTGCTCCCATTTCACGTAGGTTTTGTGGCTGCTGTGCCTACTGTATAATTATGCCTGGTTATCACTGAGAAAACTCTCTGAAATAGCTCATCTGTAAGTGGTTGTGCGAAAAATTTATCACGGTAAAAAGCCCAAAAATATCTACCCGGCTGCAGGCTTGCCGTATACAACTCGCTTGGTTTTAACCCCTAACACTATAAAAACTATGAAAGTATTTCCTTATTTCCTGATGGCCGGAGCCATGGCATTGGGCACGGCCTGTAGCAGCACCAACACTGGCAGCGGCACAGCCGGCACCACCGGCGGCAGCACCGATGCGGGTAGTTACTCCTCAGCGAGTGGCACGGCTACTGGAACCAGCACCAGTGGTGCTGCCGGTGGCGCCGGCATGGGTAGCACCAGTGGCACGGCCGGTGGCAGCACCAGTGGCATGGCCGGTGGCAGCACTAGCGGCACAGCTGGTGGCAGCACCAGTGGCATGGCCGGTGGCAGCACTAGCGGCACAGCTGGTGGCAGCACCGGCGGTTCAGCGGGTATGGGGGCCTCGGGAGCCACCAGCGGTACAGCCACTTCAGGCACAGATGCCGCGGCCGACCCCACAGCGTTTATGGCCACCTTTGCCACCATGCAAGACCCTGTCTTCCTGATGAACGCCGCCAGCAGCAACCTGCTGGAGATTAAAGCAGGTCAAATGGCTTCCCAAAAAGCCACCAACCCCGAAGTGCGCAAATTCGCGCAGATGATGGTGGGCCACCACACCACGGCCACCCAGGAGCTCAAAGCCGTGGCTATGCCGCTGGGCGTGACGTTGCCCCAAATCATGATGCCCGTGCACCAGGCCCTGGCCGACCGCCTGATGAACAAGTCCGGTAAAGGCTTTGATGAAGCTTACATGGATATGATGGAGGCTGCCCATAAGCTGGACATTGCCATGTTCGAAGTAAAGAGCAAGGCTGCCGAGAAGCCCACGGTGCAGGCTTTCGCCACCAAAACCCTGCCCATGCTGCGCTCTCACCATACCATGGCCGACAACCTCGAGAAGAAGGTTGATTAGTAAAGTTGCTGGGCCTTGATTCCAGGAGCTAAGGCCACTGCAGTACTCATTCCAACAAAGCCCCATTCTGTTGCCCTGGCAACTGAGTGGGGCTTTGTTTTGGCAGCAGCCACGCGCTGAGGTAGCTTGTTTGCTGAAGCAAGGCTTGCTATTGTTCAGTAGAAGGCGCGTTGTAGCGGTTCCGGTCACTGCTACCCGTTGGCATGGGTCACAATTTTGCGTTCCAACAGGTCGTCTTTGCGGTGGAAATGGGTCGTGACAGTGCCCTGCCACCTTGTTCCTAGCCCTGGGTTCGGCTCTGTCTCGCGGCTTATGCTGCTATGGCTCCATTATTTCTGGCTGAAGAACTGCCACTAACTCACTGGGAAAGGACTTTTTCTTAGACTTATCACCCCAAGCTATAATAATTTCGTATGAATACTTTGTAATGCAAAGTTCTTTTGCTTGCTTTGTTTCATTCTCAACTGTCTTACCCTGAGCTAAGTGCCCACCCCAAGTGGATATGAGCCCTGGGTGTAGCGCTTTTCGCCCTGTGCTCCTAGTTACGTCTCACATTTTAACTTAAAGCCCTACTATTATGACACTCGCCCAAAGCATTACCCGAGTTGCGCTGGCTACGGCGCTTTTGTTGCTCATTCCGCTCGTAGCAAAGCAGTTCACTGCTGAAATGGCCTGGACCGTGGGCGATTTCATTTTTGCCGGCGTCCTGCTGTTCGGTGCGGGCCTTACGTATGTCTTGATTGCGCGAATGGGGAATAGCACCCCCTATCGGTTGGCTGTGGGCATTGCTGTGGCAGCCGGGCTTATGCTCATCTGGGGAAACCTGGCTGTGGGGTTCATTGGGAGCGAGGACAACCCCGCCAACCTCCTGTATGGTGGTGTGCTCGCCGTCGGGTTCATTGGGGCCCTCGTTGCGCGCTTCCGGCCGCGTGGCATGGCCAACGCAATGTTTGCGACGGCGCTCGCCCAATTTCTGGTTCCTTTTATTGCGGCAGCCATTTGGAGGCCAGAGGTTAATTTAGGAATGGTGCAAGTAATTCTGCTGAATACAGTCTTCGCTTTGCTGTGGGTTGGGTCGGCATTGCTTTTCCGCCGGGCCAGTGCTACAAACTCAAATTCGGGCCGACAGCTGGCGTAGCAGTTCGTGCCAATTCTTGGAGGAAAGC
Source organism: Hymenobacter sp. B1770 (assembly GCF_049896385.1). Taxonomy (NCBI): domain Bacteria; kingdom Pseudomonadati; phylum Bacteroidota; class Cytophagia; order Cytophagales; family Hymenobacteraceae; genus Hymenobacter; species Hymenobacter sp. B1770. The sequence continues at coordinate 170,942 of NZ_JAFCUF010000007.1, read as the reverse complement.
AGTGCCTCACAGCGCCTCAGTAGCAGAGTGTCTTATCGCGGCTTAACGCTGCGCGACAAGGGACAACTCTATATGCAGCGACGGGCATGACCTACGACTTTGCGCCGATTTAAAGCTAACTTGAGTACGGTTTGATTGACTGCAGAGCGCGTCTGGCAACACGCCTTAAACTTGGTCAATTAGCCTTAGCGTCTTGTGAGCCAGCGGCGCAAGGTTGATTCGAACTCCCGGCAGCACCTTCGTGCAACTCCTGTTTATAGGCTGTGTACGTAAGCAACCACCTTTCCTCGCCTGATGAAAAATGCCCTCGCTTACCTGCTTCCCCTAGCGCTACTGGTGTCAGTGCAGTCTGCTCAGGCGCAAACCACGCCGGCGCCCAAACCGAAAACCACCCCCACGGCCCCGCCCCGTCCAGTGAAGGGCACCAGCCGCCCCCGCTCGAACTACGTGCCTCTCCGGTCAGTCATCAAGGATACCGCGGCGTTTAACCGTAGATTCCGTCGCTCTGCAAGCCCCGCTGCCGACAAAGTGCCCATCCCCGCTCAACCTCGAAAAATAAGGTAAGCGGACAAGAGCAGAATGGACTTAGTGAGGTATTTCATCAATGCGACCGATGAAATGTTTTTGCGACATCACTTCTGAGCTATGCACTCGTTCTTTTACACTGTAGCCTTCAGTACCGCTTTTACCTCACTGAGTTGGCTGCAGCAGCTACCCGAGGCGCCTGCCTCTCCCGCCTCATTGCCAGTGCCCACGGTGGCCACAGCACGGCCCTTGAAGCCCAAGCCCGGCTATACCGTCATCGACCTGATGCCGGATTTCCGTAAGTTCTGGGCCCAGGCCCGCGACAAGGACCAGGCCACGCAAGTGAAGCTTTTCCAAAAGATGGTGTCGGACCCGCACCCGGAGGTGTACAACCGGGATGTGTTGGGCGGCCCACCCGACCAGACCTTTGCCGCCACGCTGCCCGGGCGCTACCCCGCCATTCAGGCTATGGTGCAGCCTAAAATGGACCTGGTGCTGCGTATAAGCCGGCAAATCGGCAAGGACCTGCCGCGCTACGAGAAGAATTTCCGCAAGACGTTTCCGGACCTGAACTACAACGGTCGTATCTATTTCATGTACTCGCTGGGCGCGTTTGATGGGGCACCCGCACCGTGCAGGGCAAGGAAGCGCTGCTATTTGGGCTCGACATGATTGCCTTCGTCTACGGTGAGGAAGCCGACCCCGAGCCTTTCTTCCACCACGAGCTGTTTCACATCTACCACAGCCAGTTTTTTGGGGAGGGCGAAACCATAGCCGCGGCGCTCTGGCGCGAAGGCCTGGCCACCTACGTGTCCCACGCCCTCAACCCCAAAGCTGCTGGAATAAACCTCTTTGGCCTGCCCCGCAACACGCCCGACCGCACCCAGGCCGAGCTTGCACGCTACGCGGGCGTCCTGCGTGCCGTGCTCAATTCGGAGAACAAGGAAGATTATAACCGCTACTTCATGGGCGGCATGGACGAAAAGGCCGAAACGCCCGCCCGCTCCGGCTACTACATCGGCTACCGGGTGGCCGAAAAGCTGGCAAAGCGTCATTCGCTGCAGGAGCTGGCCCATGCACCGCTAACCCGGCTGCTGCCCGAAATAGAACAGGCACTGAAAGAGCTGGAAGCGCAGCCCACAGGCAAATAGACTTCTGCTTTTTCCGACATAATAGGGGAGAGGTACTCCCGAGCCAGTCCCCACGCTGTAGCTGAAGCCCGGCAATTGTCTTTACTTGCCGGTAGGTGCTGCCACTCCAACGCTGGACGCAAAGAGCACCGCGAGTACTATGAAGCGGATACAGCTGTTTGAACTGGAAGATTATCCGTGGTTTCCGCACTGGTTGCGTGCCTGCCTGACCCGGCTGATGGTGGTGATGCACCACCTGCTGGACACCCCCGCTGATATTGCGGCTTTGCTTACCAAGGCCTTGCGGCATACGGGCCAGCACACCATCGTGGACCTGTGCTCGGGCGGGGGCGGCCCCATGCGGGAAGTGTTTCGGGCGCTGCAGGCCCAGCCTGGCGGCGAGCAGCTGCGCTTGACGCTTACGGACCTGTACCCAAACCGCGAAGTGGCGGCCGAAGTGAACAGCGGCCCCAATCCAGCGCTGACGTATCGGCTGGAGCCGGTGGACGCGCTGCAGGTGCCGGCCGAATTAGCCGGGGTGCGCACCATGGTGGGCAGTTTCCATCACATGAACCCGGCCACCGCGCGCCGCATTCTGCAGCATGCCCGCGACAGCCGGCAGGCCATCTGCATCTATGAAATGAGCGACAATGGCCTGCCTATTGCGCTGTGGTGGGTGTCGCTGCCCATGATATTTCTGATGGTGTTCTTCCTCACGCCCTTCGCCCGGCCCCTCACCTGGAAGCAGCTGGTGTTTACGTACCTGCTGCCGGTCATTCCGCTATGCTTTGCCTGGGACGGAGCCGTGTCCAATGCCCGCACCTACACATTGGATGACCTGGACCAGCTGCTGGCTGGGCTCGAAACCGATGACTACAAATGGGAGAAAGGACAAATTGCTGGCAAGGCCAAGAAACTGTACTTGCTGGGGCTGCCGCAGCAGGGCCAGCAGAAGGACAGTATTCAATTATGATGTAGCCTACTAAGTTGTTGCAGGAACCGGATTTGGACTGGGTCATGTTGGATTCGACCATCATGCGGGTTTTTTGGCATTTGGCCGCCGCACTCTATTAGCTGCGCTAACTGTCCTCACGCCCTAGGGTGGGAAAATATATAGCCGGTTTATAAATTACACGTATTCTATTCTTTTGGAGATGCAGACAAGTCCTGCTTACAAAACTAACTGGCCATGACCAACCCAGAAGATAAGCTGTTACAACTTGGCATCGAGCTACCAAAGCCGGTGCAACCCGTGGCTAATTATGTTACCCATTACCAGACCGGCAACTTGCTTTTCTTGTCCGGACACAGTTTTTGCGGAGCTCCATCAGCCGTTGACATCGGCAAGGTTGGGGCCGACCTTACGGCAGAGCAGGGGTACCAGGCGGCCCGCAACGCCGGCATTTGCGTGCTGGCAACCCTGAAGCAGGCACTAGGTGACCTGAGCAGGGTAAAGCAGATTGTCAGGGTGCTGGGCATGGTCAATGCTACAGAAAATTTTACGCAGCACCCGACGGTTATAAACGGCTTCTCTGATTTAATGGTAGAGGTCTTCGGTCAGAAAGGAATGCATGTGCGGTCTGCCGTAGGCATGGGCTCATTACCGGGAAACATAGCCGTAGAAATAGAGGTAACAGTAGAGGTAGAGGCGTAACGAAGGCAACCAGGTGCAAAATTCGTAGAAATGAACAGTAAAAAAACACCGTGTCCTTAACCAGCAAAAGACAATTCAGTAACAGGGTGTAAATACTCCCATCTATACTTCCACAGCCAGCCGGTATATCGGCCATGACGAAATTATGTATCCGAGAAATTATAATAACCAAAAACTGAAAAGCTATAGTAGATAAGCTCTGCCGGATATAGCGCAGTGAGGCCGGTCTCGTTTTCAGCTCAGGTGCTGCGGCCATTGCCACTGTGCTTTTTCTTTTCAAGGCCGGAGGCCATGCGCTGTTCTCTATTGAATAGAGAGGCTTCTGCACCCGCCCCACCACGTCCTTCTTCAGTGCGTCTGGCCTGGGCCACTCCTGAGCGGCTATTTCGTATGCTGCTTAAATTACACTAGCGAAACAATCCGGCTGTGGAGGGAGTCTTAGAATATGCCGCTTTACAAAATAGCGGCCCACAAAGCACCCCTTAACCTACTGCTATGAACATAGGAATCATTGGAGCCGGCCACATCGGCAGCGCCCTCGCCGTGCGGCTCACCAGCCTCGGCCACTCGGTTTACATTGCCAACTCCCGCGGCCCCGAAACGCTGACGGACGTGGCCCAGAAAACCGGCGCTACCCCCGTCACGCCCCGCGAAGCTGCCCGCCACGGCGAAATTATTGTGGTGACCATTCCGCTGAAAAACATCCCCGACCTGCCCAAAGACCTGTTCGAGGGCGTGCCTGCCGATGTGCCCATCATTGACACCAGCAACTACTACCCCTATCTGCGCGATGGCCAAATGCCAGAGCTGGAAAGCGGCGACCTGACCGAGAGCGAATGGGTGCAGCAGCACCTGGGCCGGCCGGTGGTGAAGGTGTTCAACAACATCTACGCCCATCACCTCGAGCAAAAGGGGCAGCCTGCCGGCACGCCCGGCCGCATCTCGCTGCCGGTGGCCGGCGACGATGCCGCCGCCAAGCAAAAGGTGATTGCCCTGGTCGATGAGCTGGGCTTCGACGCCGTGGACGCCGGCAGCCTGCACGAGTCGTGGCGGCAGCAGCCGGGCACTCCCTCGTACGGCGCCGATATGCCCGCCGCCGAGCTGCAGCAGAACCTGGCCAGCCTGGGCACCCAGCGCACGCCCGAGCAGCACGCCCAATACATGGCCAACCAAGCCGAGGCTGAAAAGCAAATGGAGGCGCAAGGCATCAAGCTGAAGTAGCCGAAGCAGTAACCAGCTTTGGCCGCCCAGCTGCTTGCCGGTTGCCTTAGGCCCAAAACAAAGAGCCCCGGCAGTTGCTGGGGCTCTTTGTTTTGGGCCTGTAAGGAGAAGTGCCAAGTACTATGACTGCCTTGGGTGTTGCCCTGCTCACTGCCAAGCCGTCGGCTGCGGGCACCGCTTGGAAAAAAATAGAGCTTCTGAGTTGAGCCGCGTGTCTGCTCCCCACCGGTTCAAGATGGCGCCGCTTAGCGAAACAAAGCTTCAGCAAGCTAGTCCGCGCAGTACAACCGGGTGAATATAAGCAGTAGGAAAAAATTTGACGTAAGCTATTGCTATTGGGTTAAAATAAGTTAAATTTATACTTAATCAACAAACATGGGCGGCTACTGTCCTAGGCAGGGTGGCCGTGCTTGTTACCTGGCCCTCCCAACTGCCCCCTTGCTAGGGGTAGTGTTCATTTCTGTGGTGTCGGTACCGCTGCAGCACCAAATGCGTGTCGTTGGCCCTTGAAGGGCCATAAGCTGCCCGAGTCTTTTCAAGACTAAGGATTTATCTGCCCTTCGTGGGCATAGGCAACGCCATGCATAACTCCCGACGAAAGTACATCGGAGGCTGGTGGGTAGTTCTGCCAAGCCAGCCACGACAGGCTTGCGCTTAAAAAGCCCACGGCGACAAGTAAATAGAATACTTCACCTGTAGTTGCATAACCCCAAGGACATGAAACATCTACATTTTTTCACTAGCCTAATTGCGCGAAGCCTGTTACTGGTAAGCGCCACCTTTTTTGTTTCTGCTTGTACCAAGCAGGATGAGGTAAAACCAGACCTTAGCACTAGCACCGAAAGCTTAGCCAAATCCGAAAAAACATTCTACGGCCCCGCTGTGCCGCTGGGCCAGGGAGTGGGAAGAGCGTGGGTAACGGTGAACGCTGCCGGAACACCCATTGCAATGGGCGTAGAGGTGTCGGCTAAATCGGTAATGAATCAAGGAAGTGAACACACTCATTACACCTTCCAGCTGCCTCGGCAGGTGGCGGTGCCGCCCTTCGACCACATTGATTTTGAGTGGAACCCGCAGGGGCACGAGCCGAATGGCATCTACACGCTGCCACACTTCGACCTGCATTTCTACCTGATATCCGAAGCCATGAAGGCCAGCATTCCCTTTATGGCCCCGGTGGTGAATAACATGCCGGTTTTTGACGTGTTTCCGGCCCCGGGCTATCTGCCGAGAGGGTACCAAATGGGGCCGGGGCTGGTTCCCGGCATGGGCGCACATTCCATAGACGTGACGGCACCGGAATTTAACGGCGGAGTATTTACCCGAACCTTTATTTACGGTAGCTACCAAGGGCACATCATCTTCCTGGAGCCCATGTTCACGCTGGCCTACCTGCAGTCCTTGGGTAGCGAGACCATACCCATCCGCCAGCCACAATTCGTTGAGCGGGCCGGTTATTACCCCACCAGCTACACCATTAGCTACGAGAAGAGCCCCAAGCAATACCGTATTTCATTCGACAACTTAGTGTATCGCCCAGCTGCTCAATAAGGGAGGTGTAAAAATCTCCCGTCTCAGGAATAGAGGCTACTGCCTGAGTAAGTAAAACATTCTGCTCCAAATCCCTCGACCAATGAAAAGCCCCAGTTCACTGCACTTGCAGCGGGCTGGGGCTTTTCATTGGTCGGGGTATCGCCCGGGCTGCCTTGTCAGAAATTACCAGGGGAACCAGTGAAGTCGTGCGAACACGCGAGCGCCACTCTAACCACCGACGCGTCGCCCGCTACGGCAGCCGCTGAGTGCAACTGAAGCTTCTGTGCTATTGCCCAAGCGCTGTTTTAACGCAGCACGAGCAATAAGCGCGTAACAGCCGGGGTACATAAGAACCACGACATCTTAGCATCTTCAAGCAGGGGCTAGCTTTGCCACATTGCGGCGGCAACGCACGGCGTCGCGCTCTTTACTCTTACCTACTAATTGAGTATGCACGACGCTATTCTAGACCTCGTAAGGCAAGCTCACGCCCTGACGGAGACTGCAGCCGTTGCGACAAGCGACCGCACAACGCGCAAGCAGCTAGTGCTGGCCGATTTGTCCCTGCACCTCGTGCAGGCAGCGCTGCGCCACGAGCAGCCAGACCCCGCGGAGTTGAAGCGGTATCTGTTTAGCATACTCACCGTGTGTGATGGCTTTGTCCCGGACTTAGACCTCAAGGCGATGGCGAATGTGGTGCTGCCACCGCCTAAGTAAACAAGCTGTGTCTAACCCACCGCCCCGCCCGCTGCGCCCACCGCTTGGGACACGGGAGCTTCATTTGAAATGACGCGAGTTTAGCGCAGCGTAACTCGTGCTGGAGATGGGAGGGAGGCCGTGCCTCCCGGTGCTTGGGAAGCGGCAGGTTGTGCTGCCGTAAATTGCTGCGGTGCTTCAGCGGAGTTGCAATCGCCGCTTCATATGGCACGAGCTACAAGCTCGCGCCAGTTTGTGGTCATTCTTCACCTCATAGCAGGCACGAGCTACACGCCCGCCGCAGTTCGGGGTTCAAGGCCTTTTCCCAACTTCCTATTTCTGCAAACCCATGAGCCTTGCCACTGCCCTCGACCGCCTGCATGCCCAGGCTAAGCACAACCGGTGGATGCGGTATTTCGCGGTGTTCAATCGGGTAGCGCTGGCGGCGGGCTTTATCCCGTCAGGGGCGATGAAAATCATGGGCGAACGGTTTACGGTGCTGTCCAACAACCACCCCATGGGCAACTACCTGGAAGCCCTGTTTCATACCGGCTACTACTACACCTACATCGGCATTGCTCAGGTGCTAGCGGCTATTCTCTTGCTGATACCTCGCACCGCCGTGCTGGGAGCCCTCCTATATTTCCCCATCATCTTAAACATTTGCATCTTGTCCCTGGCGGTGCGCTTCGAAGGCTCGCTGTTGACGTCGCCGCTGATGGTGCTCGCCAATTTGTATCTGCTGTTCTGGAACTACGACCGGCTGAAATTCATATTGCCCTTTCACCAACCCGGTGCCACTGTGTTGCCTGCGCAAGCCAGCATTAGCAACAAATTTCCCACGGCCTTCTTTGCCGGAGCGGCCGTAACGGTGGCCCTGGTAGTGCTCGTAGTAACCACCGGTTACGAGGTGACGCCCCGTAACACTCTGGCCGATTGCCAGTCGCAGTTTGCCGGCAGCCGCCGAACCCAAGCCGGCTACGAATTCTGCGACTGTATCCACAAAAAGGGCCAGCCGCTCAACCAAGCCCTGGACCGCTACGACAAGGCTCCTGATGATATCCAGTAGTCTTGGTGGAAAGCACCAGTGCGCGCCTGCTTAAAGTCTGGTTCACTGACACTAATGCGAGACTGTAACGCGGGTGCTTAAATACCGCGACCTCCCCACCGCCCCGCCCGCTGCCCCCGCCGCTGAGGGAAACAGGAGCTTCAAAAGTTATAATCCCTTAAGACGCTTCTGCATTTTAACTTGGCTATCAATCTTGTCGAAATAATCTGTGTTTGTATTTGTGCGGAAATCCAAACTCATATACTCCGGCCCCTTAAGTAACCTGGCCGTTACTTTAGAGTCTTCCCAATAATAGCTGATGTTTTCAAAATTATTATAAGTAGAATTTTCAATTTTGTTGTTTCCCCCATATGCCTGAGTAATAGTTTCAAAAATTTCATTGAAGTGCCCTTTTGATTGGAGACTAACTCTGATTAAGAAACCTTTAAAAACTGATATGAAATATAGTCGAGAGGGATGTCGCCTAGGAATTTATTATCTGAGCGCATTTCTTAGTTTTTCCAATCACTCTTTTCATTGGGATTAGCATCTGTTGATACCATATCTTGAAAAGAAGATAGCAAAGCTCCAAATTTTACTTTCCGAAATCCGTTTTTCGCATCAAGGTCCGTCAATGAGCCCTGCGCAAATGATTGGTGTGGAAATGCAAATAGGCCTATCAAAAAAAATAAAAAACGATGCCGCCCGATTCATACCATATGAATTATAGTGCCTGGATTGTTTCCGTGTTGAGTGCTTAGTTGTTTTGGTTGTAGATATTATAGGTTTTTTCAATCCAAGCAACATCAAATAGTTCTCTGGTGATTATATAAGCATCGTTATTTAATTTGTATTCTGTTTTATAATCGATGGGCTTATTTGTTTCACCGTGCCTTTCTCTTCTGGCGATAGAAGCACTATCGGGAATAATTGCCGCAGATGCTAATCCAACTCTATATAATTTGCTTACGTTAATTTCTGACAAATAATATGTCGCAACATGCCCATCAGCATGGAAGCTACTTTTGAGTAACCTCAAATCCTCTAAAAAAGCATTGTTGATAATGTATGAAAGCCTCAAGAAGTCGTCAAAATTGAGTTTTCCATTGATAGTTGCTCTGAATAATTTGCCGACATATGATGCCTTGTCAGAATCATCTAGCTTATCTAAAATAGCGATAACCTTTTCGCCTGCATCCTTCTGAAATTCACCTTCTTCTAATTGCTGTACGAAATTTTGTCTTTTATCCAAAGGGATGTCTTTCAGCTCGAACAAGAATTTCAGCACCTTATTTATGAATAGATGCTCTCTAATATCAAACCCTGCCTTTACAAGGGAGTGGACTGTATTTAGGATTGGTACATTCTTTAAGAGTTCCCCTTTCGTGATAGAATCAAGCGCTGCCTCGGCAACATCTTTTGTGACGCTTGTTAGGTCAGCAGAAACGGAGGAGAACAACGACTTACCTATTTTCTCCTGCATTCCCTAGTAATCTAAAGGGTTTCAATATCCGAAAGTACACTTTGTTTCAATTAACAAAGCATTTGGTAATGAGAGCACGCTTTCAAAACTGAAATTCAGTCAGGCGGTTTCAGTCTAGAATCGTATTTACCCGCCAAAAAGTCCGAAAAACTCTTCTTGCACCCCGTTTGCTAGTCACCTCGTAGAACTTCCTACACTGAAGCACCTACTAAGAGACTACGACAATGGACTTTAAAAACTTCACCATCAAGGCGCAGGAGGCCGTGCAGAAGGCCACTGAAATCGCCGGGGGCAACCAGCAGCAGGCCGTCGAAACGGGCCACCTGCTGAAGGGCCTCTTCCAGAGCGAGGAGAGCGTCTTCTCGTTTCTCGCCAGCAAGCTCGGGGCGAACCTTAACATCCTCAACCCCCGCCTCGACGCCATCGTGGCCGCTTACCCCAAGGTAAGCGGCGGCTCGCCCTACTTCGCCAACGAGGCCGCCGCCGCTGTGCAGCGCGCCAACGCCGCCATGAAGGACATGGGCGACGAATTCGTATCTGTGGAACACCTGCTGCTCGGCATCCTCGGCGGCAAAGACAGCGTGGCCACCCTGCTCAAAGACACCGGCTTTAACGACAAGGACCTGAAAGCCGCCATCAAGGAGCTGCGCGGGGGCCGCAAAGTCACGAGCCCGAGCGCCGAGGACCAGTACCAGAGCCTGAACCGCTACGCCCGCAACCTCAACGAGCAGGTGCGCGCCGGCAAGATGGACCCCGTGATTGGCCGCGACGAAGAAATCCGACGCGTGCTGCAAATCCTCTCGCGCCGCACCAAAAACAACCCCGTGCTGCTCGGCGAGCCCGGCGTGGGCAAAACCGCCATCGTGGAGGGCCTGGCCCAGCGCATCGTGGCCGGCGACGTGCCCGAAAACCTGCGCGACAAAACCATCATGAGCCTTGACATGGGCCTGCTGGTAGCAGGAGCCAAGTACAAGGGCGAGTTTGAGGAGCGCCTCAAGGCCGTCATCAAAGAAGTGACCGACTCCGAGGGCCAGATTGTGCTCTTCATCGACGAGATGCACACCCTCATCGGGGCCGGCGGCGGGGGCGAAGGCGCCATGGACGCCGCCAACCTGCTCAAGCCCGCCCTGGCGCGCGGCGAGCTGCACGCCATCGGCGCCACCACGCTCAAGGAATACCAAAAGTACATCGAGAAAGACAAGGCCCTGGAGCGCCGCTTCCAGGCCGTGATGGTGGACGAGCCCAATGTGGAAGACGCCATCAGCATCATGCGCGGCATCAAGGAGAAGTACGAGCTGCACCACGGCGTGCGCATCACCGACGACGCCGTGATTGCGGCCGTGGAGCTGAGCGCCCGCTACATCACCGACCGGTTCCTGCCCGACAAGGCCATCGACCTCATGGACGAGTCGGCCGCCAAGCTCCGCATCGAGCTGAACTCCATGCCCGTGGAGCTCGACGAAATCCAGCGCCGCATCATGCAGCTCGAAATTGAGCGCGAAGCCATCCGCCGCGAAAACAACCACGACCGCGAGGCCGTGCTCAGCAAGGACCTAGCCGAGCTCAACGACAAGCGCGACAGCCTTAAAGCCCGCTGGGAAAGCGAAAAAGGCATCCTCACCGGCATCCAGACGCAGAAAGAAGCCATCGAGCAGTTCAAGTTGGAGGCCGAGCAAGCCGAGCGCCAGGGCGATTATGCCCGGGTAGCGGAGCTGCGCTACGGCAAGATTCAGGAAGCCGAAGCCAAGCTGAAAGAGCTGCAGCAGCAAGCCAGCGAGAACAAAGACGGTGGCACCATGCTGCAGGAAGAGGTGACCAGCGAAAGCATTGCCGAGGTGGTGGCCAAGTGGACCGGCATCCCGGTGAGCAAAATGCTGCAGTCAGACCGCGAGAAGCTGCTGAACCTGGAGCAGGAGCTGGGCAAGCGCGTGGCCGGCCAGTCCGAAGCCATCGGCGCCATCTCCGATGCCGTGCGCCGCTCCCGCGCCGGCCTGCAGGACCCCAAGCGGCCCATCGGCTCGTTTATCTTCCTGGGCACCACCGGCGTGGGTAAAACCGAGCTGGCCAAGGCCCTGGCCGAGTACCTGTTCAACGACGAGAACTCGATGGTCCGCATCGACATGAGCGAGTACCAGGAGCGCCACGCCGTGTCGCGCCTCATCGGTGCGCCTCCCGGCTACGTGGGCTACGACGAAGGCGGCCAGCTCACGGAGGCCGTGCGCCGCAAACCCTACTCGGTGGTGCTGCTCGACGAAATCGAGAAAGCACACGTCGACGTGTTCAACATCCTGCTGCAAGTGCTCGACGATGGCCGCCTCACCGACAACAAAGGCCGGGTGGCGAACTTCAAGAACACCATCATCATCATGACTTCCAACACCGGGGCCGACATCATTCAGAAGAATTTCAAAGAGCTGAATGAGTACAACCACGACGAAGTGGTGGACCGCACCCGCGAGGAAGTGGTGGAGCGCCTGCGGCAGCACATGCGCCCCGAGTTCCTGAACCGTATCGACGAAATCGTGATGTTCCAGCCGCTCAAGCGCAAGGAAATCCGCCGCATCGTCGATATCCAGTTCAAGCAAATCCAGCACCGCCTGGAAGAAGCTGGCATCCGCCTCGAAGCCACCGACGAAGTGCTCGACCACCTGGGCCACCAGGGCTTCGACCCGCAGTTTGGTGCTCGTCCGCTGAAGCGTGTGCTGCAGCGTGTGATTCTCAATGAGCTGTCGAAAGACATTCTCTCCGGCCGCGTGACGAAAGACGCGGTAGTGGAGGCGGTGCTGGAAGACGGCGAAGTTAAATTCGAGAACGTGGAAATGCCCACGGTGTAATTGTTGAATTGAGTTGTAATAGAAAGCTCCGTCAGCGTCGTGCTGGCGGGGCTTTTTTGCTTTAGCTTTAAGCTAGTTACGATGAGCCATAGGATATGCTAAAACCTTTACTGACAATTTTTCTGACGATCAGCTCATTAGGTTGTTTGGCTCAAGCACCGTCCGACACCACGGGCATTCAGCTATTCAATCAAGGCCGCGCTTATTATGAAAAGGGACAGATTGATTCGACGCTGGCTATTTGGTCACGCATAGTTGACCGGAAAATTGGCTTGCACTACGACATCTACGGCGATGCCCTGTTTAACATTCCCAATTTGTACTCGGAGATAAAGGACTACGCAAAGGCGAAGGCAGGTTATCGCAAGGTGTTGGCTTCTAACCTGCGCGATGATGCAGAAACAGGGTCGTTGATGGAGCCTCACACTAATTACAAGCATAAGGCAGCTATTGCCCTCGCGGGGTTATACCAAAAAGAGGGTAATTATAATGAGGTGTTAAGTTGGCTTAACAAAGCGGAAAGCGAGTATCCCTATTGGGGATTCGAAGGCAGCGATACCAATATTAGCCAAAAAGAAGCATACTTACTGGCTTGGAAAACAGATGTACTGTTGAAGCTCAATAGGAAAGAAGAAGCCGTTCAACAGATTATTCTGGAATTGATTTACGCCGACGAACTAGAAGAATTCTTCAGTGAGTCAGAAGACGCACTTTTGAAGTTGGTTGATAAAAAAAGATTTGCTGCAGAGCTCAATAACGCAGTTAACAAATTAGTGGTTAGCAATAATGACGATGAATGGAAAGCTGTTTTTACACTTCTCGGCTTAACATACAATGTGCCCATCAGTAAAAACTATCCTCCGAAAAATTTGCCTCATTATTACAAGAAGCTATTCATTGCCCAAAGTCAGCAACCGACCGCGGAGTTTATGAAAGATTATATTCGGCGCCGAAGTTTTTATGTTCGTTTAAAAAACTGATATGGCATTAGGACTCGCAGAAACCTCCGCCACTCCCGCCGCGGCAGCCACGACGGCGGGGCGAGTAGTAGACAGTTATATACCATCTACCCAAGTCCTGCGTATTTTTGGTAACTCAGTTACCCTCGCCGCTTATGGACACCGCTGCTATCACCGCCTACATTGAACTGAACCCGCAGGTGCGCTTTGGTAAGCCGGTGGTAAAGGGCACGCGCACGACCGTGGCCGAAGTGCTTGAGATGCTGGCCAATGACATGAGCGCGGCCGACATTCAGGAGGACTTTCCGGCGATTGGCCCGGCGCAGATTCGCGCCTGTCTGCTCTATGCGGCTTATAAGGAAAGCGTGGTGCTGCTAGCCGCTTAGGGGCATGCGCTTGCTGCTCGACGAAAATATTTCCTGGCGCCTGACTGCATACCTGCGCCCGCATTTTGCGGCCGTACTGCACGTTCGGGACATCCAACTAGATAGCAGCCCCGACACCAGTATCTGGCGTTACGCCAGGCAGCACGGCTACGATGTGCTTACCAAAGACGAGGATTTCCTGCGGCTGGTGCTGGCCGAAGGCTTTCCGCCTCGTGTGGTAGCCGTGCAGAATGCGCAAGTGCCTGTGGCGAAGCTGGCCGAGTTTCTGCTGTCGCGGCTGCCACAAATTAAGTTATTCTTGGGCGAACAAACGGAATTTGGCTTTTTGCAGCTACGGTTGCCGTAAGCGTAGAAACTTGTACGACTCCCGCCGCGGCAGCCACGGCGGCGGGGCTTATTTACGCGCCAACAGGTCGATTACTCAACTAGCTGCTAAAATATTTTTGCCTAAGTCTGCGCTGAATGTAATTGGGTAACTTTCTAGTTTTCTCGTAAGCTGCTACGGTTTCGAGTTCGCGCTCTGCACTGAATCGAACGAGTTTACCCACGCCGATTGCAGCAGGAATGCCACCCAAAACAGCAACGCCGACGGCAGTTCCTGCGGGTGTGCCGCTAGCCGCATCAGAATTGCTAGTTGCTGCAACGCTAATAATTCGAAGGGCAAACGCCCCACCAATGCCGGTCCAAATCCAGCCGCCGGTGCGACGCTTTTCAAACAAGCGGCGCACGGCTTGCGTTGTGTCAGCCGACGTAAGGATGCGGGTAGTAGGACTTATTGCGGGAACAGTCGCGACCTGTGGACTGGCAGCCTGCGCAGAAGCATAAGTACTTGTGCCGAGCATTAGTGAGAGGATAAGAAGAGGTTTGTGCACTAGCATTTGGGATAGAAGAGAATGAGAAATCCCTGCAAGCTACTATTATGGCATTTATTACGAGTTCAAAGCCCCAATCTAGCGCAAGTTTAGCGCTGCTTAATTCGTTGCCAATCGTGACCTGAAGGCAGTGCTTCCGCTGCTGCACGGTATTAATTGGCCACTGCGCCGCTCATTCGCCCCGGTGCAGGTCGTGCCAATGCAAGACAACGCCTCGCTCGGATTATGCCTCGCTGGCTATTTGCCAGCGAGGTTTCAATTAACTACCGGTTTGGGGAGTGGCTGTAAGCAAGGTGCTTTCAAGTTGGCGATGGAGTCGTCGCTGGATTCGTTGTGATAGGGGCAAGCGCATCTCGTAATGCCGAATGGTTTCCTGCTCGATTTTTTTCGAATTGCCATTCCAGGAAAGCACGCCAACAAGCGAGAATGTAAGAGTAGCGGGTATGGCTATCATGTAGGCAGTGGCGTGGCCATTCGGTCCGCTGGGTTGGTTGCCCCAAGGGCTTATTCCTAAGTCCGTTTTGGGATAAGAGTAAGCAGCAAAGCCTGCTGCTACGGGGGCCAGTGCCGTAAGAACCCGACCCCAGCGCCGGCCATTGCGGTACATGTCGTGCAATGCCTGTACGGTGTCTGAGTGGGTGAAAACCCGGTTTACATAAACTCCCGGCTGCACGCCTTGGCTATGGCCAGCCAAGGGCACGGCCACCATGAGGCTCAGCAGTGAGAGTAAACGCTTCATTGGAATGCAGAAATTCTTAATAAATATAAAAAATTTCGCAATAATGTGCAGAAAGGTCTCTTGATTTGGCGAGGGCGTTGAGAAGCGTAACCTGTGGCCCGCTGTAGCGAGGAAGCAGTATATCTGCTGCATTGGGGAAAGCAGCTGCCGTGCCACCCATCTCAAGGTTGGCGCGAATTACGCTGCGCTAAACTCACGCCAGCGGCGGCCTACAGCGCGCTTTCCAATTAATACCAAATGGTGCACGGTTTACTTGTTCTTGGGCTGATTGAAAAACCTGGGCTTAAGCTCTTTCTTGACTTTGCGGGGCAGTTTATGGCTCCGTTTGAATTCGTTCATGACCTTTGTTTCGCGGGCATTGCTGAAATAAATCAGCTTATGCATGCCTACTGCTATAAAGGGGCCTGTGAGGATGGTATAAACCGTCAATGTAAATCCATAGCTGGGCTTAAAAAAATTGTCCCTCTTCCTTTGTGCATCTATGTCTACTTGGGTAGCTATAAGGTCGGCAGCAATAGCAGGCGGGCCCATTATTCCGCCCCCAATTCGGCGTGACCTAAATAGATTATGAATAGCCCGAAGAGTGTCTTCGGCAGTAAATGAATTCGGACTTACTATTGGAGCACTAACACCTGCATCGGTTGGCAAAGTTTGGGCAGTGGCTGCTACAGTAAGCAGCATGAGAAACGGTAGTAGTATAAGTTTCATAGCGCTATTCTCAGTTAAGAATCGGTGCAGCGAAATTTGCTTACCGAAGGCTTGCCATCAAATGATATTAGAGCGTTTTAACGGCCCGATAGCATAGTTTGCCAAGTATACTATTTGGGGTGTAAGCTCCCTTCAGAATCTATCTCAGCTGTAGCGTGCTGTTCCAGAAAAGATTCGTTTAAAACTTATAGCCTTTAGACCACACGCTACTTCTGTTGCGTCCACCACAACGGCGGGGGCAAGTGGGGAAATGGTTGGTCCAATGACAGATGCTGCTAGCAGTTGCTGATGGGGCTTTTTTTCTCGCAAAATGCACCAAATAGGGCCGTGCCAACTGGGCTATTTGACGCTTGGCTTTTCAAAAAAGTGAGGTTTTAATTTTCTTAGGTATTTATTGGGGATGGTTCTTTTTAAATTATAATCAGCAATTAATACAGCTTCCTTTTTCTTGCTGTACTGCCCTCGTATAATCAGTCCGGGTATGTACAAGGGGGCGGTATAAATGGCAGCCAGTACCGTAACAAATGCATAGGCGGAGGCACCAGTAAAAAAGGCCGCATTGCCACCACTCTCCACAACGTCACTGAGGCCTATGGCAACCAGTGTTCCTGCCGACACCACCAAAACGGACCCCACTGTCCGGCGCTGCTTAAATAAGCGATGGATTGCGCGTATGGTATCTGCCGCAGTAAGCCGCTTGGCTGCAACCAAGCTTGTGTCGGTAGTACTGGAAACAGGTGCGGCTACTTGGCCGGAAGCTGACTGCACCAGCAGCAGCAGAAGCAGAGTCAGTAAGTAAAAGATTTTCATGGGCTTAGGGCATGAAGTGAGGCATTAGTGAGCGGCAAATAGGCTCGGTTTCAAACGGCGCTGAATTTTGTTTGGAAGCGTGTGCTTAGTCGTGAAACCATTAATAATTGCTGCTTCCTTTTTTTTGCTGAAGCGCATTAATTGGCTGGTTCCCACAACCCAAAGTGGAGCCGCGTATAAGAGTGCTATGCTGCTGGCAACAACGGCGTCATTCGTTTTGTCGGAGGAAGGAAAGCCGGGGTCATTGTGCAAAACAATATTGCCGGCCAATACCACTGCCCCTGTACCTCCCAACAACAGAGCGCCGCGGGTGCGGCGGCTTTTAAACAGCTCATGCAAAGCACGAACGGTGTCGGCGGGGGTAAGCTGTCGGGTTGCTATTGCTGCTGAGTTAGCGCCATGCTCAGGCGCCGCTGCATTTTGGCCTGCCGCTGTCGTTGCCAATAGCATAAGAAACTGTAGTGCTTTTAAATGCATGATATCATTCTTGGTGAAAAATTGATAAAGCGAAATACGATTGTCAAAAAGAGGTAACAAAACGCGGCCGTAGGCAGCTAATGTCCCTGGATTATAGCTTTGAGAGGCGTGTTTCATGGGTATACAGCAGTTTGAGCTTGTATTGCGACCAATACAAGCTGCGCTGAAAAATCCCTTAATTGAAAAGATATACTTCGCGCTCCCTGGCTTTGCAGCCTTGAAAAGGTTCTTTACTCCCGTAGCCTCAGTCACAGCCGTGGGGCACGCCGGTGGGGAGGAGGTTAAGGCACTGCAAAATGCCGGCGCCTCAACCGTCGGCTAAGCTCCCGCGGCAAGGGATTGCCTTGCTCATACGCACCGATAACAGCTTCTTCCTGCTCAGGCATAACCTCTTTTTGCCGGCTTTTTCCCACCACCAACATGGGCACGCCTACAGCCGCCAACCCAATTGCGTTCACGAGTAATATTGCCCCGCCAAGGTTGTCGGAGGCCATGAACCCTAGCAGCATTGCACCCGCACCAAGGCCAGTAGTAATGCCGCCTATTGTTGTCAGGGTACTGGCGCTGCCCCTGCGCTCCTCAAACAAGTCCCGCATAGCCCGCACCGTATCGGCCTTGGAATAGCTTGCACGGCTCTGGGCAGCAACTGGCAGCCAGCAGCCAATAATGTACAGCAGTAATAGTGAAATCGACGTCCGGAGTAGCATTGGCTGGAGGGTATGTGTGCAGTCTTTCTGTTCCTTAACTAAGATAATCAAGTTTCTTTATTTTTCATTAGTGAGCCCCGGCCAAATTAATTACTGCATCATGCTCAACGCCGGGCACCCAGCCCTGAGAGCGTTATCATATGTTTGGTAGGCAGCATTCTGGGCAACGCTGGAAACTGCCGGAGCCAACTGTGCTTGAGGGGCAGCCAGCATTTTCGGTAAAACACCGACCTTCGCCTTATCGACCTGCTTTATAGACTGCGCTTCTGATGTCCGTTTTTCAAACCTATCTGCAGCTGGGCTTCTTGCACATCTGCACGCCGCGGGCCGCCGACCACCTCACGTTTCTGCTGGCGCTGTGCGCGCCCTACGTGCTGGCCGACTGGCGCCGGGTGCTGGCCTTGGTCACGAGTTTCACGGTGGGGCATTCGCTCACGCTGGCCTTGGCCACACTGGGCATAGTGGCCATCAGCCCAACGCTCATCGAAGCGCTGATTCCGATTACCATCATGGTCACGGCCCTGCTCAACATGCGCGGGGCCAGCCGCGTGCTCAAGCCGCGGGCCCCCGTGGTGCTGGTTACCTCCTCCAATGCCCTGGCTCTGGGCTTTGGCCTGATTCACGGCCTGGGCTTTTCCAATTACCTGCAGTCATTGCTGGGCGCCAACAGCCGGCCCGTGCTCGAGCTGCTGGCTTTCAACGTGGGCGTAGAAGTAGGGCAGGTATTGATTGTGGGCGTTATTCTGCTGGTGGGCGCAGTGCTGCTGCGCGGCTTGGGCGTGGCACGCCGCGACTGGCTGCTTACCACCAGCGGCGCAGCGTTGGGCATTGCCACTTTACTGCTGATGCAGCAGCTGTGGCCCTGATTTTGAATTTTTATGCGGCGCGCTTGTTCAGCGCGGGTGGGGCTGGCACCTTCCGGATACCCAGGCAGTAGTAGCAAGCGCCGGGCAGGTAACTATTTGCCGGCCAGCGCAACCTCTGTTGTATCTTCGCAGACCTTCTTGGCTAAGGCTATTCTAAATTACTTTTTCTTCATGCGTCGTTTTCTATTTGCCGGCTTGGTACTGGCTTTGGCCGGCCAGCTGCCCGCCACTGCCCAAACCACCAACTCGGGCACCGACAAATTTGCACAGCTCGAAACGCTGTTGCCCAGCCCCAACTCGTATCGCACGGCCAGCGGCGCGCCCGGCAAAGACTACTGGCAGCAGCGGGCCGACTACGACATCAAGGTCACGCTCGACGATGCCAAGCAGGCCATCAGCGGCCGCGAAACCATTACCTATACCAACCTCTCGCCCGACGTGCTGCCCTACCTCTGGGTGCAGCTCGACCAGAACATTCTGGACAAAAATTCGATAACTACTTCCACCCAGGTTAGTCAGCTGCAGGACAAAATGACCTTTCAGGCGCTGGAAGGTATGCTTTCTGACTTTGACGGTGGTTTCAAAATCGAAAGCGTAACGGGCAAAGATGGCAAGACCCTCAAGACGGTAATCAACCACACTATGATGCGCGTGGACCTGCCCACGCCCCTGCGGCCCGGTCAGTCCTTCGCCTTCAACGTGAAGTGGCACTACAACATCAACGACCAGCTGAAAATCAGCGAGCGCAGCGGCTACGAGTACTTCCCCGAGGATAAGAACTACCTCTACGAAATCGCGCAGTTCTACCCGCGGATGGCCGTGTACTCCGACAACCAAGGCTGGCAGCACAAGCAGTTTCTGGGCAACGGCGAGTTTACCCTGCCCTTTGGCGACTACAAGGTGAGCATCACCGCCCCGGCCGACCACGTGGTAGGCGCCACCGGCACGCTGCAAAATGCCGCTCAGGTGTTGACCCCGGCCCAGCAGAAGCGCCTGGAGCAGGCCAAAACGGCCAAGAAGCCGGTGCTCATCGTCAGCCAGGCCGAGGCCGTGCAGGCCGAAGGCAAGCGGGCCACGGGCACCAAGACGTGGACCTACGCGGCCAAGAACGTGCGCGACTTCGCCTGGGCTTCTTCGCGCAAGTTCATCTGGGACGCCATGCAAATCAAACAGAACGGCAAGCCCGTGCTGTGCATGTCGTACTACCCCAAGGAGGGCAACCCGCTCTGGGGCCAGTACTCGACCGAGGTGGTGGCCCACACCATCAAAACGTATTCGAAGTTCACCATTCCTTATGAATACCCCGTCGCCATCTCGGTGCACGGCCCGGTGGGCGGCATGGAGTACCCCATGATATGCTTCAACGGCGGCCGCCCCGAGAAGGACGGTACCTACACCGCGCAGCGGAAATACGGGATGATTTCGGTGATTATCCACGAAGTGGGGCACAACTTCTTCCCCATGATTATCAACTCCGACGAGCGGCAGTGGTCGTGGATGGACGAGGGCCTAAACACCTTCGTGCAGTACCTCACCGAGCAGGAGTGGGAGCGCAACTACCCGTCTTTGCGCGGCGAGCCGGCCAACATCGTGTCGTATATGCGCACCGATAAAAGCCTGCAAACGCCGATTATGACCAACTCGGAGTCGGTATTGCAGTTTGGGCCCAACGCCTACGCCAAGCCGGCCACGGCCCTAAACATTCTGCGCGAGACGGTGATGGGGCGCGAGCTCTTCGACCACGCCTTTAAGACCTACGCCCGGCGCTGGGCCTACAAGCACCCCACGCCCGCCGACTTCTTCCGCACGATGGAAGACGCCTCGGCCGTGGACCTGGACTGGTTCTGGCGCGGCTGGTTCTACACCACCGACCGCTCCGACCTGGCCCTCGAGTCGGTGAAGTACTACACCCCGAGCTCCGGCGACCCGGCCGTGGAAAAGGCCCGCCAGCAGCAGCTGCAGGCGGCTGCGGCCCCGTCCATCTCGGCCCAGCGCAACGCCACCGACCTCAAAAGCACCCTGGTCGACGAGAAGCCCGAGCTCAAGGACTTCTACAACCAGTACAACCCGCTGGCCATCACCCCCGCCGACCAGCAGCGCTACACGGCCTACCTGGGCAGCCTCAGCCCCGAGCAGCGCCAGCGCCTGGGCCAGCAGCAGCACTTCTACGAGCTGAGCCTGCGCAACGTCGGCGGGCTGGTCATGCCCGTGGTGGTGCAGCTGACTTACGCCGACAAGTCGACCGAAGTGCAGACCATCCCGGCCGAAATCTGGCGCAAGAACAACGAGAAGGTCACCAAGATTATCGTCACCAAGCAGCCCGTCGTCTCCTTCGTGCTCGACCCCTTCCAGCAAACGGCCGACACCGACCAGAGCAACAACGCCTTCCCGCGCCAAGCCGCCGCCTCACGCTTCGAGCTCTTTCAGCAGCAGCTGCAAACCCCGCCTAACCCCATGCAGCAGGTCCAGTCGGCCAGCCCTGCTCCCAAGCAGGAACAGAAGCCTGTGGGTGGCGGAGGACAGTAATTGGCCTAATCAAGCATAAAAAAAGCGGCTCAATTGAGCCGCTTTTTTTATGCTTGATAATCCGTAGCCAAGGATGTACGAGAATGGTGTAGAGACGCGACACTTCGCGTCTCGGCGTACGCGCCATGAGCAAACTGCTTACACGATGTTAAAAGCTCATCATCGTTCGTGCACCGTTCAACGCTGAGACGCGAAGTGTCGCGTCTCTACACCGTTCCAATAGGCTGTTACATAACAGCTTAATCTTTGTGGGTTTCGCCGCCTATCATCCTCGACGTGAGCCCCGATTTCTTTACAACCTCGCTCCAGACCACGCCCACCACGTGCACCACAAAAAAGGCGATAATCAGGTACATGGTGACGTTGTGAATCTCCTCGGCGGTGTGTTCGATTTGGTCGAAAAAAGCAACCTCGTTGTGATAAGTGAGGATGAGGCCGGTGATGACCATGATGGTCAGGAAGGCATAGAACAGCGCGTAGGTGCTGCGGGCATAAAGCGCCACGCCGGCATCGCCCTTGTCGGCCGGGGCAGCCAGGCGGTAGCGGCGGGCAGCTGCCATTAAGCGGCTTGAAAACCGCATTTCCGAAGGCCCGCGCAGCTCCAGCACCACGCGAAACAACCAGAATGCTGCCAACGCCAGGCCCAGGTAGATGTGCCACTCCCAGATGCGCTCACTTAGTATGTGCGTGAGCGAGCGGGCCTGCTTCACGCTCAGGGTGATGTTTTCCTTGGCCATGGTTTCCTGAAACTCAGGCACTGCCGAGCGGGTGTTCACAATTACCCGCTGAAAAAGAATGGTTAGGAGTTGTCCGCTGACCAGCAGGGCGTTGCCCCAGTGCCAGATGCGTACGGGCGCGGTGTAGTCGTTGATGGGGGCTTGGGCAACGGGGACCAGGGTCGAGGTCAGGTTCATCAGCAAAAGGAATCAAACGGTAAGGGCGGGAACCACATTGGCGGCTGTAGCCGGAAGCGGCGCCGTGCGGCCGGGGTAAGCCAGTAGAGCGTGTTCGAGGCAGGTGAGGGCTGCGGCCAAGTGGGTGCGGTTGATTACGTAGGCCAGGCGCACTTCCTGCCGCCCCAGGCCGGGCGTCTGGTAGAAGCCGTTAGCGGGGGAGAGCATCAGGGTTTGGTTTTCATAGGAAAAGCTTTCCAGCAGCCAGCGCCCAAATTCTTCGGTATCGTCGACGGGCAGGTGGGCCAACACGTAAAACGCGCCGCCGGGGCGGGGGCATACCACGCCGGGCATGGCCTGCAGCCGCGCCACGGTCAGGTCGCGGCGGGCCTGGTACTCGGCTTTGCTTTCGTCGAAGTAGGAGTCGGGCAGGTCGGTGGCAGCTTCGGCCAGCAGCATGCCCAGGCCGGGCGGACTCACCCGCATCTGGGCAAAGCGGAAGGCTGCTATGTACACGTCTTTATTCAGCGTTACCAAGGCGCCGACGCGGGCCCCGCAGGCACTGTAGCGCTTCGAAATGGTATCGACTACCACCACATGCTCCTCGGAATCGGTCAGGTTGAGGGCGCTCACGTAAGGGGCATCGTAGCAAAACTCCCGGTAAGCCTCGTCCGACAACAGGTACAGGCTGTGAGCCTTGCACAGGTCGAGAATGCTTTCCAGCTCGGCGCGGCTATACACGTAGCCGGTAGGGTTGCTGGGGTTGCAAATGAGGATGGCCCGGGTGCGCTCCGTAATCACGCGCTCAAAATCGGCCAGTGGCGGCAGGGCAAAGCCGTTTTCAATGTGCGCCGTGACGGGCACTATGGTGACGCCCGCCGCAATGGCAAAGGCGGTGTAGGTGCCGTAAAAGGGCTCCTGAATAATGACTTCGTCGCCGGGGTTGAGGCAGGTGAGCAACGCAAACAGAATGGCTTCGCTGCCGCCCGTGGTCACCATAATATTCTCAAACGCCACCGGCATGCCTGCCCGCTGGTAGTAAGCGGACAGCTTGCGGCGGTAGCTTTCGGTGCCAGCGCCGTGACTATAGCCCAGCACGCGCAAATCGGCGTTGCGCATGGCCGCTACTGCCGCCGCTGGCGTCTCAATGTCGGGCTGCCCGATGTTGAGCGGGTACACGATTTTGCCCTGCAACAGGGCAGCTTCGGCGTAGGGGGCCAGCTTGCGAAACGGCGAGACCGGCATGGCCTGGCCCCGCTGCGATACTTCTAACATACAGAAAAACAGAGTTGATGCGACTGCTTGCCCACGGCGTGCCGTTCCTTGCATCCGGCTCGGAGCAGGCAGCGCCGCGAATCAATACTAATAAAGCTTGGTTATAATTTGTGGAAGATAACGCCTGAATTTTGCTTAGAGGTACTTCTTGTAGAGATTATACAGAATCCGAAGGTCAGCGTCGCTCAGCGGGCCGTTCACCTGTTGCTGAACAAAATGGCGCTTGAAGGCTTTGATAGCCGCCGGCATATCCCGCGTATCGTAGCCGATGATGCGCAGGGCCTCCTGGGGGTTGAACGCCGGCGGTTGCACACTGTTGAGGTGGGCGAGGTGAGCATCCAGGGCGGCGGTGTCGGGCAGGAGGGGGCGCGGGGCCGTGCCGAGGGGCAGTGCAGGCCGCACGGCCAAGGCGACGGTACTGTCGGGCCGGGCCGGGATGGGCTCGTATCCGGGAGGGGCGGGGAGGGGGCCCGCGTCGTACCACAGGCCAAAGCCACCATCGGCCAGCCGCTTCCAGGGAAACAACGCGCTGGGGTCGCTTTTGCGGCTGGGGGCTATGTCGGAATGGCCAATGAAGTTGGCCGTGGGGATGTTGTAGGTCTTTTTGAGGCCGGCCAGCACTTTGAGCAGGCTGGCCAGCTGCGGTTCGGCAAAGGGCTCAGTGCCGTTGTTGTCCAGTTCGATGCCAATGGAGGAGGAGTTGATGTCGGTGTCGTTTTCCCATTTGGCAGCGCCGCCGTGCCAGGCCCGCAGGTAGTCGTTGAGCATGTGAAACACCCGGCCGTCGCGCCCAATAACGTAGTGGGCACTCACCTGGGTGCGGGTCACCGTAAATGTCTTAAGGGTTTGGGCCGTGGAGTCCTGCGCCGTGTGGTGGATAATCACCATGTTGGGCTTGCGCAGGTTGAAGTTAGTGGTGCCCACCCAATATTGGCCCATTAAAAGGCTATCGGCCCCGGGTGTGGGCACAGGCGTGGCGCGTAGGGATTTGGCGTAGGCCTTCACCTGTTGCTTGTAGGAGCGGTTGGTAACGGCGTAGGGGTTATGGACGGCGCAGGCGGCGAGGATACCACTCAAAGCCAGCACACTGGTGTAATTCAGGTAGCGCAAGGAATTCGGACTTTTCTTGATGAATAAATTTACGACTTCTACCCCCTGCTCATAACTGCATTGTATCAGTGACGGCCCGCTACTGCGCAGCGTCGCCACGTTTTTTTAGCAGCGCGGGCTGGAACACCAACCCCAGACTGACCAAGGACGACCGGGCCGAGAGGTACTTAGCGTCGTAATTAGAACCAGTGCGAGCGGGCACCGAAATGCCGACCGTGAGTTGGGTTTGCAACGCCCCTTTGCCAGCCCGCAGGAAAAAGCTGGGCTCGAAATACAAACGGGCTACGGGCGCAATCGGAGTGTGGTCAAATAAAAGGGAATTAAAGCTTAGCCAAGTGGCGCGTAGTGAAGCTCCTCCACTAATAAGTTGGCCTCGCTGAGCCATATACAGCTGCCCGTAGTACCGAGTGTAGTTGGCCGTGTATTCCGACAAGCTGCCCAGCAGGCCGTAGTGCACATTCGCTGCCGCCACCCCTACTCCGCCCACCGCCGCGGCGTAAAGCGAGCGGTTAGCGCCGAATTCCTGGTAGGCGCCGACGCCCGAGCTGACCTGCCGATGCGTATCGGTAAATCCCGTCTTCATGCCATTTACGACTTTGTTGCCTCCGGTTTGCCTAATGGCCCCTTCGCCGCTGATTAAGAAACAATTAATTGGGGAATAGGCCACGCTGCCGTCCAGCGACAGCAATGTCCGCATTGAAGCTGCCAGCTCTACTTGGCCCTTCTGCACCAATGGGGTACTAGGCACAGTGGGGGAGTATACTGCGCAACCGCTCAGGCTACCCAGGCAGGCAATGGGGAGTAAGCGAGAAGCCATAGTGCTGGACGAAAGTGCTTGAAAGCAGGCAGCAATTCAGTTTTCAAAATTAAAGAGCCCCCACAGCGAAAGCTGTGGGGGCTCTTTAATTAGCTAGTATAACGCACAAAATCAAGCAGGTGCCTCATGCTACTTGGCATAGGCCACGGCGCGCATTTCGCGAATCACCGTGATTTTAATCTGGCCGGGGTACTGCATTTCCTTCTCAATCTTCTGCGAGATTTCGAAGCTTAGCTCGGCGGCTCGCTCGTCGGTCACGTTCTCGGCGTCCACCATCACGCGCAGCTCGCGGCCGGCCTGGATGGCAAAGCACTGGTTCACGCCCTTGAAGCCGTTGGCGGTTTCTTCCAGCTGCTTGAGGCGCTTGATGTAGCTTTCCATCATCTCGCGGCGGGCGCCGGGGCGCGAGCCCGAAATGGCGTCGCAGGCCTGCACGAGCGGTGAAATCATGGCCGTCATTTCAATTTCATCGTGGTGGGCACCGATGGCATTCACCACGTCGGGATGCTCTTTCCACTTCTTGGCCATCTCCATGCCCAGGATGGCGTGGGGCAGCTCGGGCTCCTCGCTGCTCACCTTGCCGATGTCATGGAGCAGGCCGGCGCGCTTGGCTTTCTTCACGTCGAGGCCCATTTCGGCGGCCATGGTGGCGCAGAGGTTGGCTACTTCGCGGGAGTGCTGCAGCAGGTTTTGGCCGTAAGACGAGCGGAAGCGCATGCGGCCCACCATCTTAATCAGTTCGGGGTGCAGGCCGTGAATGCCGAGGTCGATGATGGTTTTCTCGCCGATTTCGACGATTTCCTCCTCAATGTTCTTGCGGGTCTTGGCCACAATTTCCTCCACGCGGGCCGGGTGAATGCGGCCGTCCTTCACCAGCAAGTGCAGGGAAAGGCGGGCAATTTCGCGGCGCACCGGGTCGAAGCCCGAGATAATGATGGCCTCGGGGGTGTCGTCAACAATGATTTCCACGCCCGTGGCAGCTTCCAGCGCCCGGATGTTGCGGCCCTCACGGCCAATGATTTTGCCCTTCACGTCGTCGCTTTCAATGTTGAAAATCGACACGCAGTTCTCGATGGCGTGCTCCGAAGCGGTGCGCTGAATGGTTTCCAGCACAATCTTCTTGGCATCCTTGGTGGCCGTGAGCTTGGCCTGGGCCACGGTGTCCTTCACATAGGAGCTGGCCTGAATCTGGGCTTCGTTTTTGAGGGATTCTACCAGCTGCTCGCGGGCCTCGGCAGCGGTTAAGTTTGCTATGGTCTCAAGCTGGCGCTGCACGTTGTGCAGCTGCTCGTCGGCTTCCCGCTCCTTGGCATGCAGGGTGGCCATGGCTTCTTCGTGGGCGGCGAGGCGCTTTTCGGCCTGGCTTTCCAGCTTGTCGCGAAGCTGCTGGGTGTCGGCCTGAATTTTCTCGCGGGTCTTGTCCAGCTCCTGCTCTTTGCGCTGCAGCTGCTCGAGCTGGCGTTGGGTGGTTTCGGTGAGAAGCTTGATGCTTTGCTCTTGCTCCAACACGCCTTGGCGGCGTTCGGTCAGCTCTTGCTCGAGGGCCAGCTTGAGGCGGCGGCTCTCGATGTCGAATTCGTTGCGGAGGTTCTTGAACTTGTTCTTGGACTGCTCCAGCCGCTCATCGGCCTGCTTTATTTTCTCGTCGCGAAGGCGGTTGCCTTTTTCCTCCGCATCGAGGAGGATTTGTTGGGCGCGGGCCGTGGCCTCGCCCTCGTGGTCTAGCCGGGCTTTGCCGGCCAGTTGCTTGCCAATCACGAAGCCCGCCACAAGGGCGACCACCGCGGTCAGCAAACAGTAAATTATTATGGAGGACATATCAGTATGGTTTTTGGGATGGGTAAAAAACCATAACTGGAAGAAACAGTTCTGCCCGGGCTAAAGCGGTAGCGGCCGATTGCCGCGCCGCCCCTGCCGGGCCAACGAGTGTGCGGTGCTGCGCGCGGGTATTACCGCGACAGCACCACGCCTGATAGCAGCTCGTCGAAACGAGCCAGCCGCTCGGTCAGCGCCGCATCGGTGCCGTCCTTTTCCTTGCTCACCTTCAATTGGTCGGCCATAGTGGCCAGCGCAATCATGGCGAGCAAGTCCTGCTTGTCCTGAATGCCGTAGCCTTCCCGAAACTCGCGCAGCTTGTCGCCCAGCAGCCGCCCGGCCAGGCGCAGCCGTTCCTCATCCTGCACGTCAACGCGCATGGGATAGTCCCGGTCAGCAATTCGAATTTTGATGGCTAGTTCGCTCATAAAGCGGAAGTTACGGCGGTGGGGTGAGGGTCAGTGGGTTAGTCTCTCAAATAGGCAAGACACTTGTCCAGTTCGCGGATGTATTCGTTGAGGCGTAGTTTTAATTCGTTGGCGTGGGTGGGTTCCCCAGCTATGGTGTGTACAAGTTTAACAATATTTTCCTGGTTTTGTCGCTCCTTCAACTGCCGGTCGCGCTCGCGCACATCGGCCCGTAGCTGCTGCACGGTGGTATTGGCGTCGGCCAGCTCTTCACGCAATTGCTGATAGGCAGCCACTAAGGTGGTAATCTGCCGCTCCAGGCGGTCGAGTTGCGCAAGCTGTTGAGAAGAGGCCACGGTCAGGATAATTTTTGCGTGAAGATAAAGCGGGTCCCCGAAAGCTACGCTTTATCAGGAACCCGCTTGCAACTTACTACTCAGGCAACTTTGAATTTGGTTTGTTCGGTCGGTGCAAAAAGTAAGCACGTCAGGAAACCCAACGTGCTACTTATCATCAAACTTTGGTTAAGCTCGTCCGCGGACTACCCTTTTTTGGTCTTGACTTTCGTCTTGCCCTTGCCGTCCTTGATTTTGATTTTTTCGTCGGCCGGCTCAGTGGCCGGCGCAGCGGCGGCTACGGGCTTGCCTTCGAGGTCCAACTCCACTACGGGGTAGCCAAGCTCCTGCAGTGCGGGCAGCTGCTTGTTGTCGCCCACCACCACAATGAACAGCTTGTCGGCGGGCAGGTACTTCTTCGCCGACGCCTGCACATCTTCCTTGGTCAGTTTCTTCAGAATGTCGCTCTGCTGCTGCACGTAGCTGGGCTCCAGATTGTACTCCACCAAGCGGGCTAGAAAGCCAGCTTTCTGCTGGTTGGTTTCGTAACGCAAAGCATCAACCTGGCCCACTGACGACTGTAGGAAGGCAAGCTCCTCGTCCGAAATGCCATTGCCGTAGTTGGTGATTTCGCTCATGAACTCCTTCACCGAAGCGGCCGTGGCGTCGGCGCGCACGCCGGCCTGGGCCGTGAACGGACCGGCGTACTGGGTGCCAGCGTAACCCGAGCGGGCGCCGTAGGTGTAGCCCTTGTTTTCGCGCAGGTTCAGGTTGATGCGCGAGTTGAAGGCGCCACCAAGCAGGTAGTTGGCCAAGTAAGCACGGTAGTACGGGCCGGTGGCGTCGTACTTCAGGTCGGTGAGGTAGCCCACCCGGATTTCCGACTGCGCAGCACCCGGCTTGTTTACGAAATAGAGCGTGGTTTTGTCGGGCTGCACGCCGGCCACGTCGGCCGGAATGGTCACGTCCTTCTTCTCCCAGCTTTTCAGGAAGCCCAGCTGCGGGGTTAGTACTTTCTGGTCCACGTCGCCCACCACTACCAGGTAGCTCACGTTGGGCGCGTAGTACTTGTTATAGAAGTCCTTCACGTCGTCCAGCGTCAGGCTGGTCACCGAGGCGGTGGTACCGGCGTTGGCGACACCCGCAATATTGGTGGTGCCGTACAGGAGCTTGTTATAAGTCAGGTCGGCAATGACGGCGGGCTGGGTAGCAAAGTTGCCAATTTTCTCCAGCTGCTGCTTTTTAAGACGGGCAAAGTCCTGGGCATCGAAGCGCGGGTGCAGCAGGCGCTGCTCCAGTAGGGCCATGGTGGCGGGCAGGTTGGCGGTGAGGCTCTGCACGTATACCACGGTTTCGTTGTCGTCGGCGCCCACCGAGATGCGCGAACCCAGCTTGTCGAGGGCGGCGCTGAACTGCTCGCCGGTGTACTTCTCCGAGCCCTCGTTGAGCATGTTGGCCGTAAGCTCGGCAATGCCGGCTTTCTCGGGCGTCGTCTGCTCCAGGCGGTGGCCGCCGCGGATGGTGAGGCGCATGGTAACGGCCGGAATTTCGGCGTTGCGGGTGCCCACCACTTTCAAGCCGTTGGGCAGAGTCTCCTGGTACAGCGCGGGCACTTTCACCACCGGGTTGGCACCGGCGGCGGGCTGCTTGCTGCGGTCAAAGTTGTCGGTGGCTTTCACGTACTTCAAGCCGGCGTACTCGTCTTTAGCCGGCGTGTAGCCCGACTTGTCGACGGTGTAGTTGTCGGGTTTGGCCGGGGCCACGCCGCCGGTTTTGGGCACCACGCTCAGAATGACGGCCTTCTTGCCGCGCAGGTACTTGTCGTAGGCACGTTGCACGTCGGCTTTGGTCAGGGCCTTCAGCTCCTTGATTTCCTGGGCCATGTAGTTGGGGTTGCCGAAGAACGTCTGGTTGGCGGCCAGTTGGCTCACCTTGCCGCTCACGCTAGCCAAGCTGTTCACACGCTGGGCCTCGGTCTGGGCCTTGAAGCGCTGCAGGTCCTCGTCGGTCACGCCGCGCTTTTCAAACTCGGCCATGGTGCCACGCACGATGGTTTCGAGGCTATCCAGGCCTTTGCCGGGGAAGGGCAGGGCCACAAAGGCCAGCTGGCCGCCGAGCTCCGAGTTCTGCTGATAGGCCTGGGCCTGCACAGCCTTCTGGTTTTTTACCAGGTTCTTGTAGAGCAGCGAGTTTTTGCCGCTGCCCAGAATCTGGGCCAGGGCGTCGAGGGGCAGCTCATCGGCGTGGCCGTGGGGCACGGTCGGGAACACCACCTGCAGCATGGGGAAGCGCACGTTGTCTTGGTAGCTCACGTAGCGGTCGGCGGTGAGTACGGGGGCGGGCAGCTTGGTCTTGGTTACGGCCGGGCCGCGCTTGATGGAGCCAAAGTACTTCTCGGCCAGCTTCACCACTTCGGCAGGCTTCACGTCGCCCCCCACGGTGAGGGTGGCGTTGTTGGGGCCGTACCAGCGCAGGAAGAAGTTTTTCAGGTCGTCTACATTGGAGCGGTCCAGGTCTTCCAGGTAGCCAATGGTCAGCCAGGAGTAGGGGTGCCCGTAGGGATACAGCGTTTTGCTGATGTACTCGCTGGCCAGGCCGTAGGGGCGGTTGTCGTAGTTCTGGCCGCGCTCGTTTTTCACGGTCGAGCGCTGGATTTCAAACTTCTTCTGGCTCACGGCGTCGAGCAGGAAGCCCATGCGGTCGGCTTCCAGCCACAGGCCGGTTTCGAGCTGGTTGCTGGGCAGCGTCTCGAAATAGTTGGTGCGGTCCTGGTTGGTGGTGCCGTTCAGGGTGCCACCGGCGGCGGTCACCAGCTTGAAGTGCATCTGGTCGCCCACGTTGTCGGAGCCCTGGAACATCATGTGCTCGAAGAAGTGAGCAAAGCCCGACTTGCCGATTTCCTCCCGAGCCGAACCTACGTGGTACGTCACATCGACGTGCACCAGCGGGTCGGAATGGTCTTCGGTGACAATGAGCGTGAGGCCGTTGGGCAGCACATACTTCTCGTAGGGAATTGCGAGCTGGCCAGGCTGCTTGGTTACTTTTTCAACCAGCTTGGTGCCGCCGGGGGTAGTCATAAGGGCCTTGCCGGCAGCAGCGGCAGACTTAGCAGCTGGTTTGGCAGCGTTTTTTTTCTGAGCATTGGCGGGGGCCGTAGCCAGCAGCGCCGCGCACAGAAGGGGGAAAGCAGAATGCTTCATTTGAGAGAAAAAAGGGAAGGGTACTAAAAGGTGAGGACGGGAAAAGAGCAAGGTAAATCAAGTCGCAACTTAGCAACCCCGATATGATTGGGCAGTAAGCAGGCAGTTTCAGAGAGGCTCTCCATGCTCAAGAGCATGCTGTGCGAGCTCCCGAAAACGCAGCGACTACTCTTTTATCGCCGCCGGGGGTTCCGCATTACAGCGGTGCTTGCTATTTATTACTGACTCAACCAGTGCGCCATAAAAAGCGGGACATTGACCTAAAGACAACGTCCCGCCTGGGGTTATAAATTCCGTGCTACTAGCGCCGAATCACGGCGCCGGCCTGCTTCTCAAACTGTGCGATGAGGCGTTGCATTACCTGGTCGATGGCCTGCTCGCTGAGCGTTTGAGTGAAGTCCTGCAGGGTGAAGCTCACCGAATAGGATTTCTTGCCCGCACCCAGGTTTTCGCCGGCGTACACGTCGAACACGTTCATGCTTTGCAGCAGCTTTTTCTCGGTGCGCTGCGCAATCTGACGCAGCTGGTCGAAGGTCACGCTGGAATCAACCACCACGCTCAGGTCGCGCCGCACTTCCGGGAATTTGGGCAGCTCGCGGGCCACCAGCGTCGGCTTATACTTCTTCGACAAGGCATCCCAGTCCAGCTCGGCGTACCACACGGGCTGGGTCACGTCGAGGCGCTTGAGCACCGAGGCTGACACGGCGCCGAGGTGCGCTACCGGCTGGTTGTGCACCAGCAGCGTAAGGCCACCGGCCAAATAAGGATGCTGCACTGGCTGCGAAGCCGCCCCGCCGAAGCCCAGCGCGGTCAGCACCTGCTGCACTGCGCCCGCGAGGTCGTGGTAAGCGGCTTTTTCGGACTTGTGCTGCCAGGTTTCGCCAGCGGCATTGCCCGTAAGGTAGATGACCAGCTTGTTCTTCTCCTGGTATTTGCCGCCTTCGCTCTGCGAATACACTTTGCCGAATTCATACAGCTTCAAGTCGCGCTGGCGGCGGTTTATGTTGTGCCGAATGATTTCCAGGCCCGAATGCAGCAGCGTGGGCCGCATGGCATTTAGGTCAACGCTATTGTAGTTGAGAATGCGCACCAACGCCGCATCGGCTTCGCCTTCTTTATCGAAGTACTGCGAATTGGTGAGCGAGTTGGTCAGAATCTCCGAGAAGCCCTGCCCGCTGAGCAGCGAAGCAATTTTTATCCGGGTTACTTCGGGGTCGGGGTTCGGGAACTTGGCCAGGAACGACGCCGAGTTGTGTGGCCGCAGCGCCACGTTGTTGTAACCGTAAATCCGCAGAATCTCCTCGATAATGTCAGCTTCGCGGGTCACGTCGACCTTATGCGGCGGCACGGTGAGCAGCCACGTGGCCTGGTCGCCCTCGTCGAGGTTTTCCTCGGTGATTTCAATGTCCAAGTCGGTCAAAATCTGGCGGATGCGCTCGGGTGCGATGTACTGGCCCACCAGCCGCTCTACGCGGGGCAGGCGCAGGCGCACGGTGGCGGGCTGCACGGGGGCGGGGTACTCGTCCACGATGGGCGCGGCCACAGTGGCGCCGGCTACTTCCTCCAGCAGCAAGGCGGCGCGCTGCAGAGCCACCAGCACCATGTTAGGGTCGGTGCCGCGCTCGAAGCGGAAGGAGGCATCCGTCTTTAGCTGATGAGTTTGGGAGGTGCGGCGCACAGCGGCGGGGCCGAAGTAGGCGCTTTCCAGGAACACGCGGGTGGTGGCTTCGCTCACGCCCGAAGTTTTGCCGCCGAACACCCCGGCCAAGGCCATGGGCGTGCCATTGGCATCGGCAATCACAAGGTCTTCTGCTTTCAGGCTGCGCTCAAGGCCATCCAGCGTCACGAATTTCTCGCCGGCTTCAGCGCGCTTCACGCGAATCTGGCCGCCGGTAATCTGGTCGGCGTCGAAGGCGTGGAGGGGCTGGCCCAGCTCATGCAGCACGAAGTTGGTCACGTCGACTACGTTGTTGATAGGGGAGAGGCCAATGCTGCGCAGGCGGCGCTGCAGCCACTCCGGCGACGGACCTACCTGCACGTTTTCAAGGAGCAAGCCGGCGTAGCGCGGGCAGGCCACCTCGTCTTCGATGACTACGCCAACGTTGACGGCTGCCGAAGCAGGCGCTTGAAAAGCGCTGGTATCGGGCAGGCGGCAGGGCTGGCGCAAGAGGGCGCGCAGCTCGCGGGCCACGCCGTAGTGCGAGGCAGCATCGGCCCGGTTGGGAGTGAGGCCAATTTCATACACTGTATCCGACCCTAGGCCGAAGTATTCGGCGGCGGGGGTGCCGTTGGGCAGCTCGGTTTCCAGCACCATGATGCCGGCGTGGGAGGTACCCAGGCCGATTTCATCCTCGGCGCAAATCATGCCTTCGGAGGCCGCGCCGCGGATTTTGCTTTTCTTGATTTTGAAGGGCTCGCCCTGCGCGGGGTAGAGCATGGCGCCTTCCAGGGCCACCACCACGCGCTGGCCGGCGGCCACGTTGGGGGCGCCGCACACAATCTGGCGAGGAGTGTCGTCGCCCACGTCCACGGTGGTCAGGCTGAGCTTGTCGGCATCGGGGTGGCGCTCGCAGGTGAGCACGGTGCCCAGCACCAAGCCGCGCAGGCCGCCGGGAATGCTTTCCAGCTCTTCCAGGCTCTCCACCTCCAGGCCCGAGCCAGTGAGCAGGGCGCCAATTTCAGAGGCGGGTTTGTCGGTAGAAATGAGGGTTTTAAGCCAGTCGAGGGAAATGCGCATGAGGTGTGTCGGTTGTCAGTTGGCGGCTGCCTGGTGGCCGGGCAGCTCAACAAAGGTACAAACCGAGGCAAGCCAGCTGAAAAGGAAGGTGGGGTTGGGTTGGGACTGGTCAATCAATCGTCTGTCCTGCTGAGGCACGAAGCATCTTATCAGGACAGAATGATTTGTTCTGGTAGGATAAAACGCTTCGTGCCTCAGCAGGACAGACGCCTCAATATACAGGGCATTTAGTAATGAATGAATTACTCGTGAAACGATTTCTCACCAGCCGGAATAGCTACTTCCAGCCGGTTGTCGGCTGGGGGCACGGGGCAGCTGTATTCATTATTGTAAGCGCAAAACGGATTGTAAGCGGTATTGAAATCTAGCTTGATTTCCGCAACGTTAAGCTTTGGCAGCGGGGCGTCGAGGTAGCGGCCGCCGCCGTAGGTTTCGCGGCCGTTGGTGAGGTCGGTGAAAGGAATAAATAAGGTAGAGTCTTTGCCGGTGGCTTTTAAATAAATACCTAATTGATGCGAGGTTTTATTAAAAGTGAATTGTGCCTTGCCCCAATTTAAATATTTCTCTGCCCGGTTGTCGCTCATTTGCATGGATATCGTGTCCGGTTTTTCATTGCGAATAATGGTCGCATTAATTACAAATGATAAATCAGCCGGATAATATTTTAAGCTGTCAAATTGAGCCTTTTGCGCCTCAGGAATGGGCGATTCGGCGGATTGACGGAAAGACTGGTTTTTTGCTTTTCGGGCTTTATTTATTTGAGCAGCATAGGCGCTTGCGTCAAGTTTTGTGTCGTTTAAGGAATAAAATATAATTCCTATTACAGCGACAGCTATTGCTATTTTCTTAATCATGCGGAAGTTCTTTTTGAAAAGGTAGGCAACCCCGGGGACATCAGGCAGCATCTTTGGCCTCAACTACTACCTGCGGTACTTCCGTGTTCGCCTTATGCGCAAATTCTTTCTGCTCGCCCTTGCCCTAGTCAGTCTTACGCCTGCATTCGCCCAACAGCCTGCTCCAACTACCTACCACCCTACTGCACGGCAAACCAACAAGCTGGTGCACACCAAGCTGGACGTGCGCTTTGATTACGCCAAGCGCTACCTCTACGGCCGCGAATGGGTCACGCTCAAGCCCCACGGCTATACTACTGATACGCTGCGGCTCGATGCCAAAGGCATGGACATTAAAACCGTGGCCCTGATGCAGGGCGACAAGCTCCAGCCGCTAAAATACGATTACAACCAGCGGCAGCTCCTCATACGCCTGGGCCGCAACGTGCCGGCCGGCGAGGCCTATACGGTTTACCTCGAATACACGGCCAAGCCCGACGAGCTGGGTGCCAAGGGCAGCGCCGCTATCCGCGACGCCAAGGGCTTGTACTTCATTAACCCCGACAGCGCCGTGGCCGGCAAACCGGTGCAAATCTGGACGCAGGGCGAGACCGATGCCAACTCCGTCTGGTTTCCCACCATCGACCAGCCCAACCAGAAAACCACCCAGGAGATTAGCATGACCGTGCCCGCCAAGTACGTCACGCTCTCCAACGGCGCGCTGGTAAGCCAGAAGCCCGCCGGCCCCGGCCTGCGCACCGACACCTGGAAAATGGACGAGCCCCACGCGCCTTACCTGTTTATGATGGCTGTGGGCGATTTCCATATCACCAAAGACACTTGGCGGGGCAAGGAAGTGAGCTACTACCTCGAGCCCCAGTACGCGGCCCAGGCCCGACAGATTTTTGGCAAGACGCCCCGCATGCTGGAGTTCTTCTCGCAGCGCCTGGGGGTTGATTATCCTTTTAATAAGTATAGCCAAGTGGTGTGCCGGGAGTTTGTGGCCGGCGCCATGGAAAACACCACGGCTTCGCTCTTTGGCGAACAGGCCCAGGGCTCGGCCCGCGAGCTGCTGGACTGGCGGTACGCCGGCGTGGAGCGGGAAATTGCCCACGAGCTATTTCACCACTGGTTTGGCGACTACGTGACGGCCGAAAGCTGGGGCCAGCTGACCATGAACGAGTCGTTTGCCAACTACAGCGAGATTCTGTGGGCCGAGCACGAGTACGGCCCCGATGCCGCGGCTCAGCAAGCCGACATCAGCCTGCGTACCTACTTCCGCAACCCCGCAAACTTCCTGAAGCCGCTCGTGCGCTTTCAGTATGCCGACAAGGAGGACATGTTCGACGCCGTGACCTACCAAAAGGGCGGCAACATCCTCCACATGCTACAGGCTTACCTGGGTGAAGAAGTGTTTTTCCGGGGCCTGCAGCGTTACCTTAAGCAGCAGGCCTTCGGCACTGGCGAGCCGCACCAACTCCGGCTAGCTCTGGAAGAAGCCTCAAGCAAGGACCTGAACTGGTTTTTCGACCAGTGGTACTACCGCGCCGGCCACCCCATGGTGACCATGACCTACCAGTGGGACGCCGCCCGCAAGCGTCAGGCCGTGGTGGTGCGCCAAACCCAGGCGGGCGCTCCGTTCGTGCTCCCTCTTATGGTGGATATTTATAGCAAGGGCCGCGCCCAGCGCTATCCCGCTACCCTGCGCCACGCCGTAGATACCCTCTATTTCCCGGCCGCCACCAAGCCCGACCTAGTGAACGTGGACGCTGAAAAAGTGCTGGTGTGGCAGAAGGAAGACCAAAAGCCTCTGGCCGAATTCGCCTACCAGTACCGCCACGCGCCGCGCTACCTCGACCGCCGTGAAGCCCTCCGGGCCGCCCAAACCAACGCAGCCGACCCCGTAGCCCATAAAATTCTGGTAGCCGGCCTGGCTGATAAATCAGCCGCCCTGCGGGAGATGGCGGTGGAAGTAATGGACCTCAAAATTCCGGCACTGCGAAAGGCAGCGGCCCCGCTGCTGGCGAAGCTGGCTGCCTCCGATTCGTCGGTGCAGGTGCAGGCAGCGGCCATCAATGCCCTCGCCACGCTGCGCGACAAGCGCTACGCCACGCTCTTTAGCAGGGCGCTGGGAAGTAAATCTTACAAAGTGCAGGGCGCCGCCCTCCAGGCTCTGCTGACCCTCGACCCGAAGCAGGCCCTGACCCGAGCCACGGCCTTCGAAGCCGATAATAAAGGCGCGCTGACCGTGGCCATGGTGACGGTTTATGGCCAGGCGGGCGGCCCCGCCCAATGGCCCTCCATGCTGGCCAAGTATGATGCCGCGGAGCCAACCGGCCAGTTTGAGATGCTGCCCGGCCTTGGTGATATGCTCGGGCGCCTCGACAACCCGGCCGGGCTGGCCCAGGGCATCGGCCGCATCAAGGACCTTACCGTGAAATACAAGCCCTACATAGACGCCAGCCGGATTGTCGGCTTGCTGCGCCAGATTCAGCAGCGCCAGTCGACGCGGCCCAATGGGGCGCAAGTCGCGGCGCTGGTGGAGCAGGCGGTGGGTGAGATTGAGGCGGCTAAGTAAGTAGGAGTGGGCACCCCTAATCTAATTGGTTTCTAATTCCATCCCCTTGCGAGGCAAGTACCTTTGTAGGACATATTAAAGACCATTGTGCAAGGTGTCGGGGCGGCCGGCAAATGCACGCATTTCACGTGAAAGATGCCTATGAAACTGCTATTGGTAGAGGACGAGTTGAAAGTGGTTGCGATTCTCAAAATGGGTTTTGAAGAAGAAGGCTACGAAGTGGAGGTAGCCTTCGATGGCAAGGTGGGGCAGCACCTAGCCCTGCAAAATAAGTACGATGTTATTCTGCTGGACATTGGCCTGCCCTACCTGAACGGCTACGAACTGTGCGAGCAAATCCGCCGGCGCGATGCCACCGTGCCCATTCTCATGCTCACGGCCCTGGGCACGACCGATAACAAAGTGGATGCTTTCCAGCTGGGGGCCGACGACTACGTCGTCAAGCCCTTTGCTTTTAGGGAGCTGCTGGCGCGGGTGCAGGCCCTCACGCGGCGGGCCTCGCCCGGCAGCGCGGTAGAGCTGGTAGCCGCGGATTTGGAGCTGAACACGCATACCAAAGTGGTGCGCCGAGCGGGCCAGCTTATTACGCTTACGGCCCGGGAGTTTGCCTTGCTGCAGCTGCTGTTGCTGCATAAAAATGAAGTGTTGGCGCGCCCATTCATTGCGGAAAAAGTTTGGAGCCTCACTTTCGATACCGGCACCAATGTCGTGGATGTGTACATCAACTATCTGCGCGCCAAGATTGACAAACCATTTGCTACCGCGCTGATTCAGACGGTAGTGGGCATGGGCTACGTGCTGCGCGACGAACCCGGGGTATGAACATCCGCACGCGACTAGCTCTGCAATTCACCCTGCTCGTAGCCCTGCTTCTGACCTGCGGGTTGAGCGCCATTTACTACCTGGAAAAAAAGAGCACCCACGAACTGTTTACCCAGCGCCTGACGGAACGGGCTCACCTGACCGCAGCCTTGTACTTGGAGGCCGATGAGCAAAGCCGGGCCGTAACCGAAAAAGTGCGCCAGCGCCTGATGTACGAGCTGCCCGGCGAAATCCTGGGCATCTACGACCAGCAGGGCAATCCGCGCTTCCTCCAGGAACCCAGCTCCCGCTTTCCGGCCGGACTGCTGACTCAGCTGTTGCACGAATCCAAGGTGGTGCAAACGGAAGGCGAACGGCAAACAGTTGGTATTTTTTACCACGACAACCAAGGCAACTTCCGCATCTTGGTGTCGGCCGTGAATGTCACGGGGCTGGACCGGCTGGCTTATCTGCGCCTGGTGATGGCCGCCGTGCTGGTGGTGAGCCTGGGGCTGAGCTTCGGCCTGGGCTGGCTGTTTGCCAAAAGCGCCTTCGAGCCCGTGCGCCTCATTGTGCAGCACGCGCGCCGCATCGGCGTGTCGGACCTGCACCTGCGCGTGCCCGTGGGCAAGAGCCGCGACGAGCTAACCGAGCTGGCCGAGACGTTTAACCTAATGATACAACGCCTACAGGCTGCTTTTCAGCAGCAGCAAAGCTTCATCTCCAATGCCTCGCACGAGCTACGCACGCCCCTCACCGCCATGATTGGGGAGCTCGACATCACCCTGAACCGTCCCCGCCCACTGGCCATGTACCAGGAAGCGCTGAGCTCGACACTAGCCGAGGCACAGAAGCTCAAAGACATTGTGAACCGCCTGCTCCAGCTGGCGCAGCTCGATGCCAACGAGCTGGACTTGCCGGTGGGAAGCTTGCTCCGACTCGATGAGGTGCTGTATGCCGCCTGCGAGGAAATATCGGTGACGCATCCCGGCCAGCAAGTGTCCATCCAAATTGGCCAGCTGCCCGACAACACTGAAGACCTAACCATTCCGGGCGACGAAAACCTGTTTCGCCTGGCGCTGACCAACCTCATCGGCAACGCTTGCAAGTTTTCGGATGGCCGGCCTGTGCTGTGCACGCTCAGCTACGAAGGTTCCCGCCTGCTGCTGAGCGTCATCGACCAGGGCATCGGCATTGCCCAGGAAGACCTGGCCCACATCCGGCAGGCCTTTTTTCGCGCCGAAAATGCCCGCGCGTTCAGCGGCTTTGGGGTGGGTCTGTCGCTGGCCGTGAAGATTATTGAGCTGCACGGCGGCGCGCTGGAAATTGAGTCGGAGCTGCGTAAGGGAACTACCATGCGCGTGCTGCTGCCATTGCAGGGGCAGGAGGCAGGCGCCATCCCCACTCTAATCAGAATCTAATAAGCTTCTAATTCAGCTATAATTTCTTGCCTCCCGGGCTTTAAGACCTTTGTATGAACATTCGGAACACCTCCGTCCTTCATGCAAAAGTACCTGATTTTCAGTATTGTTTACGTTGGCTTCCTCCTTCTGGGGCAACCGGTTAGTGCCCAGGCAACCCTGGCCACGCACGTGTCCAGCCCGCTGCCGACCGACGCCCTCCGGCTGACGCTGGCCGAGGCCGAGCAGCGCTTCCTAAGCACCAACTATGCCTTGCTGGCGCAGAAGTTCAACATCTCAGCGGCGCAGGCCCGGGAGCTGCAGGCAAGCTTGTTCGACAACCCCGAAATCTACGTCGAGCGCAACGCCTACAACCCCTACCGCCAGCGCTTTTTTGAGTCGAACGAGGAGCGCAAGCAGTGGGTGGTCACCTATGAACAACTGCTGCTGCTGGGCGGCAAGCGCCGCAAAAATGTGGAGTACCAGCGCCTGGGCACCGAAATCGAAGGACATAACTTCAGCGACCTGGTGCGTACCCTGCAGTACGAGCTGCGCACCAGCTTCGTGCGGCTCTACTACCGCCAGCAGACGCTGGGCGTGTACCAGCAGCAGCGCGAGGCCCTGCAGCGCACCCTCACCATCTACCAGGCCCAACTCAACCGGGGCAACGTGGCCCTCAAGGAAGTAGTGCGGCTGAAAGCTGCGCTATTCTCGCTGGAAAGTGAGCGCAAGGAGTTGGTGAACGACATCAGCGAGCTACAAGCTTCGCTGAACTTGTTGCTCGGCAACCGCCCGCCCCGCGTGCTGCTGCCTGTGCTGCCCGCCAATCCGGCCACTGGCCTTCGCTTATCGGCCCTGCCCCTGGCCCAGGCCCTGGAAGTGGCCCGCGCCAGCCGCCCCGACCTGCGCGCAGCCGAAACCACCACCCGCCAGGAGCAGCAAAATCTGCGGGTGCAAAAAGCTTTGGCCGTGCCCGACCTTACGGTGGGCGGCATCTACGACTTCAACGGCGCGGTGGGCAAGAACTACACCGGCATCACGCTGGGCATGCCGCTGCCGTTGTTCAACCGAAACCAGGGCAACATCCGCTCGGCGCAAGCTCAGATTCAGGCCAGCGAACAGGCCCTCAACCAGCAGGCCACGGCCGTGGAAACCGAAGTGGCCGAGGCCTACGCCAAAGCCGCCGAAGCCGAGCGCCTGGCCACCAGCTTCCCCGCCGACTACTTCACCGATTTCGATAAGCTGCTCGATGGGGTGCTCACTAGCTACCAGCGAAAGGCCATCGGCACGCTCGAGTTCCTCGATTTTCTGGAGTCTTACAAAGACAACATGGTGCAGCTCAACGAGGCCCGCGCCGACCAGCTCAACTCCTTCGAAAACCTTAATCAGCAGCTGGGCAGGCGGGTATTTACCTGGTAGCGCTGGCCCTGTGGCCGGCTCTCTCTTCAATAGATTTCTTTTCCAACACCCTCATTATGTTCTTATTTGACCTTATTCGTCAGCCACTGTTCTCCATCAGCTGCATTGCCTTGCTGGCCGCCAGCACCGGCCTGACCAGCTGCACCGATAGCAGCAAAGACAAGGCGGCCGTGCCCGAGCCTTCCTTCGTGCTGACGGACTCCCTGCTCAGCCGCATCCAGCTGGATACGGTGCGCCAGCGGGGCGTGCGCGACGAACTCAAGCTCACGGGCAAAGTGACGTACGACGAGGAGCACGTCAACAAAGTGTTTCCGCTGGTGAGCGGCATCGTGACCAAGGTGAACGCCAGCCTGGGCCAGTACGTGCAGGCCGGGCAGGTGCTGGCCGAGCTGGAAAGCTCCGACATTGCCAGCTTCCGCAACGAATCGACGGCGGCCAGCGCCACGCTGGCCACTGCCCAGCGCAACCTGACCAGTGCCCGCGAGCTGTACCAGGGCGGCCTGGCCTCGGAGCGCGAGTACGAAGAAGCCAAACAAGAGGTGCTCAAAGCCCGCGCCGAGGTGCAACGCAATCAGGCCGTGGGCCACATCTACGGCACCAAATCGGCCAGCGGCGCGGCCCGCTACCAGGTGAAAGCGCCCGCTGCCGGCTTCGTGGTGGAGAAAGCCGTGAACCCGCGCACGCTCATTC
Source organism: Hymenobacter sp. B1770 (assembly GCF_049896385.1). NCBI lineage: Bacteria > Pseudomonadati > Bacteroidota > Cytophagia > Cytophagales > Hymenobacteraceae > Hymenobacter > Hymenobacter sp. B1770. The sequence continues at coordinate 129,458 of NZ_JAFCUF010000007.1, read as the reverse complement.
GGCCCGACAACGATGAGGCGATGTTCACCATCTCCAACCTGCAGTCGGTGTGGGTGGTGGGGAACGTGTTCGAGGACGACATTGCCCGCGTGCAGCCCGCCCAGGACGCCGTGGTGACGACGCTGGCCTTTCCCGGTAAGACCTATCGCGGTAAAGTGGCCAACGCTTACAGCGCCCTCGACCCGGAAAGCAAGGTGATGAAAATTCGCATTCGCCTGCCCAACCCCGGCAATCAGCTCAAGCCTGAGATGTTCGCCAACGTGATGCTGACCTCCCTTTCCGATTCGGTGATGGTGAGCGTGCCATCGTCGGCGCTGGTGTTTGAGCGCAGCCAAAACTTCGTGCTGGTCTTTCACGACCGCAAGCACATCGAAACCCGCCCCGTGACGCCGGGCGCCAGCGCCGGGGGCATCACCTACATCCGCACGGGCCTGAAGGCCGGCGAGCGGGTGGTGAGCAAAGACCCCATGCTGCTATATCACGCACTGAATCAATAATCTGATTTACCAACTTAAAGTCCAGGGCCAGAAGCTGATGATGCTCCTTTTGGCAGGGGAGCCCCGCGGCGTTCTATTGCGGCCCAGCTTCTGGCTCCTGGCACTAATTGCTACCGCTCTGCCGGATTCTCTGGCTCGCAAGCGCCTTCCCCGATAGGGGAGGGCAGCTGGCTGCCAGCCTTTTCCGGCCTCCTGTTCACCCCTTCACTAATGCATAAGTTCATTCAGGGCATCCTGGGCTTCTCGCTGCGCAACCGCTACTTCGTGTTTTTCTGCACGGGGCTGGTGATAATAGCGGGCCTGTATAGCTACAAGCACACCGCCATCGACGCGTTTCCGGACGTGACCAACACGCAGGTCACCATCATCACGCAGTGGCCGGGCCGTTCGGCCGAGGAGATTGAGAAGTTCATCACCCTGCCCATTGAGGTGGCCCTCAACCCGGCTCAGAAAAAGAACAACATCCGCTCCACCACGCTCTTTGGTTTGTCGGTGGTGAAGGTGATTTTCGACGACGAAGTGGACGATGCCTACGCCCGCGTGCAGGTCAACAACCTGCTGCCGGGCGCCGCCCTGCCCGACGGCGTTGAGCCGGAAGTGCAGCCACCCTATGGCCCCACGGGCGAGATTTTCCGGTACACGCTGGAAAGCAAAACCCGCAACGTGCGCGAGCTCAAAACCCTGCAGGACTGGGTGATTGAGCGCCGCCTGAAAGCCGTGGCCGGCGTGGCCGACGTGAACAGCTTCGGCGGCGAAGTGAAAAGCTACGAGCTGAGCATCAACCCGCGCCGCCTGGAGGCCTACGACATCACGCCCCTGGACGTGTACGAAGCCGTGTCGCGCTCCAACATCAACGTGGGCGGCGATGTGATTGAGAAAAACGGCGCTGCTTACGTGGTGCGCGGCATCAGCCTGCTCACCAAGCTCGACGACATCAACGACATCATCATTAAGAATGTGAACGGCACGCCGCTGCTGGTGCGCAACGTGGCCGAGGTGCACGAGTCGGCCCTGCCCCGCCTGGGCCAGGTGGGCCTCGACCACAACAGCGACGTGGTGGAAGGCATCGTGGTGATGCGCAAGGGCGAAAACCCCTCCGAAGTCATTACCCTCATCAAAGCCAAAATCACCGAGCTGAACGAGAAAATCCTGCCCGGCGACGTCAAAATCAAGCTTTTCTACGACCGGGAGGTGCTCATTGAACACGCCACCACCACCGTGCTGCACAACCTGCTCGAAGGCATTTTCCTGGTAACGGTGGTTGTGTTCCTGTTCATGGCCGACTGGCGCACCACGGTCATTGTATCGGTGGTGATTCCGCTGGCTTTGCTATTTGCCTTCATCTGCCTGCGGCTGAAGGGCATGAGCGCCAATCTGCTGAGCATGGGCGCCATCGACTTCGGTATTATTGTGGATGGCGCCGTGGTGATGGTGGAGGGCCTCTTCGTGACCCTCGACAGCAAAGCCCACAAGGTGGGCATGGAGAAGTTCAACAAGCTCTCCAAGCTCGGCCTCATCCGCAAAACGGGCACCGAGATGGGCAAGACCATCTTCACGGCCAAGCTCATCATCATCACGGCCTTGCTGCCCATCTTCTCCTTCGAGAAAGTGGAGGGCAAGATGTTCTCGCCCCTGGCCTGGACGCTGGGCTTCGCCCTGCTCGGTGCCCTCATCTTCACGCTCACGCTTGTGCCGGTGCTGGCCAGCATCATGCTGAAAAAGAACGTGCGCGAAAAGCACAACTACTTCGTGGACTTCGTCACGCGCGGGTCGCTGTCCATCTTCCGGCGCATATACCGCCGCAAGGCCCTGAGCTTGGTGGTGGCGGGCGTGTGGCTGGTGGTGGGCATCGGCGCGTTTAAGCTGCTGGGTACTGAATTTTTGCCTCAGCTCGACGAAGGCTCCCTCTACGTACGGGCCTCGCTGCCCATGAGCATTTCGCTGGATAAGTCGGTGGCCATGAGCAACCAGATGCGCGAGTCGCTGCTCTCATTCAAGCAGGTAAAGCAGATGATGAGCCAGACGGGCCGCCCCAACGACGGCACCGACCCTACGGGCTTCTACAACGTGGAATTTCACGTGGATACCCATCACACGCCCGAGATGAAAGACCCGGTGTACCGCCAAGCCCTCATCGACAGCATGCAGCAGAAGCTGAACGTGTTTCCGAGCGTAATTTTCAACTTCTCGCAGCCCATTCAAGACAACGTGGAGGAGGCCGTGTCGGGCGTGAAGGGCTCCATTGCCGTGAAAGTGTACGGCGAGGACCTCAACTTTCTGGAGCAGAAAGCCGATGCCGTATTCAAGCAGCTGCAAACCGTGGAGGGTATTGCCGACCTGGGCATTGTGCACGCCGTGGGCCAGCCCGAGCTACGCATCGACCTGAGCGAGCGGCGCATGGCCCGCTACGGCGTGAGCCCCGCCGATGCCAACGCCGTGGTGGAAATGGCCATCGGCGGCAAGGAAGCCACGCAGTTTTACGACGGCGAGCGGCGCTTCAGCATCCGAGTGCGCTACCTGCCCGAGTTCCGCAAAGGCGAGGAGGAAATTGCCCGCCTGATGGTGCCCACCCTGAACGGGGCCAAGATTCCGCTGCGCGAAATTGCCACCCTCACCACCCTCACCGGTCCCTCGCTCATCTTCCGCGACAACACGGAGCGCTTCATCGCCATTAAGTTTTCCGTACGGGGCCGCGACATGGGCAGCACCATCGAGGAAGCCCAACGCAAGGTGACAGATGCGGTGCCCCTGCCCAAGGGCTACTCCACAGCCTGGGCCGGTGATTTCGAAAACCAGCAGCGCGCCACCGACCGTCTGGCGCAGGTAGTGCCCATCTCGCTGCTGCTGATTTTCTTTATCCTGTTCGTCCTCTTCGGCACCATGAAGGATGCCGGACTGGTGCTGCTAAACGTGCCCTTTGCCATCACCGGCGGCATTGCGGCCCTGCTGCTCACGGGCACTAACTTCAGCATCTCGGCCGGTATCGGTTTCATTGCCTTGTTTGGTATCTGTATTCAGGATGGCGTGATTCTCATCACCGTTTTCAAGCAAAACCTCTTGAAAAAGATGCCCTTGGACGCAGCCATCTACGAAGGCGTCACCAGCCGCATCCGCCCCGTGCTGATGACGGCCATGATGGCAGCTATCGGCCTGCTCCCAGCGGCCATCAGCACCGGCATCGGCTCCCAGACTCAGAAGCCACTGGCCATTGTGGTGATTGGTGGCTTGGTGACGTCGACCATCCTCACGCTGTTTATTTTCCCGCTCATCTTCGAGCGCACCCACCAAGGCTACCGCCGCAAGCAGGAGGCTCAAGCGAAGCTGGTCGCATAAGTGCAGGGCTACTTCTTATCGTGTGCTCCGCTCAGTCAGCAGTCGGATTAAATAAGGTGGTCGACTACGGGCAAATTAGGACCCGCCTCCTTCAGCTTCTTGATGAGTAGATATCGACGACGCTGGGGGCCTCTGGCCAGCCGCTCCAGTGCTCTCTGAAATCATTTTGGAGCCAGCTACGGTGCCGGAAACCAGCCGAATAGCAATAAACTCGGCCTTAACGAAAAGTGGGGAAACTGGGTTTAAGTTCTTGATAGAACTTTTTTGGGGTATAAAAAGCGTACCTTGCGTGTAAGTCAGTCATATATAGAATGCAATGGTCTGATTTATTTGTATTAAAATAAGTTTTGTCAGTCTTTTGCGGATGGACAGGCTGCATGCTTGGCGTTGCCATTCGCGAAGTAATTCTATTAATTATCTGAAGCATTGCCGGTCGTCACGGCAGCCCCCATGAAGGAAAGTGAAAAGAGATACCGGCGCCTGATTGAAGCCAGTCAGGACTTGCTGGTCACCGTGAGTCTGCAAGGCCACGTCATCGACACCAATGAGGCGGCCGTGAAAATGACGGGCGTCGACCGCGAGACCTTAATGGGCTCGGACTTCTTCTGCTACTTCACGGAGCCGGAGCAGGTGCGGGAAGTATACCGGGACGTGGTGGCCACCGGGGACGTGAGCAACGTGCCCTTCACGCTGCGGCACACCAACGGCACGCTCACGGAGGTGCTACTCGACGGCTCGGTGTATAAGGGCGACGAAGGCGAGCTGCTGGGCGCGGTCATAGTGGCCCGGGAAATCGCGGAGAAGAAGTGGGCCACGGAGTTGGGCATTGCCAACAAGGAGTTGGCCTTCCAGCACCACGAAAAAGCCAAGCGGGCCGATGAGCTCAGCATTGCCAACGAGGAGCTGGCTTTTCAGAACGACGAGAAAGAAAAGCGGGCCCAAGAGTTGAGCGTGGCCAACGAAGAGTTGGCGTTTCAGAACGACGAGAAAGAGAAGCGGGCTCAGGAATTGAGCGTGGCCAACAAGGAACTCGCTTTCCAGAACGATGAAAAGGAAAAACGCGCGCAGGAATTGAGTGTTGCCAATACCGAGCTGGCCTTTCAAAACGATGAAAAGGAAAAGCGGGCCGCTGAGCTAAGCATTGCGAACACCGAACTGGCCTTTCAAAACGACGAAAAGGAGAAGCGCGCACAGGAGCTGAGCGTGGCCAACGCAGAACTGGCCTTTCAGAATAATGAAAAAGAGAAACGGGCGGAAGAACTGAGCATTGCCAACACCGAGCTGGCTTTCCAGAACGACGAAAAGGAAAAGCGAGCTGCCGAGCTTGGCATTGCCAACATTGAGCTGGCGTTTCAGAACGACGAGAAAGAGAAGCGGGCCGCCGAGCTGGTGTTGGCCAACAAGGAGCTGGCGTTTCAGAACGACGAGAAGGTGAAGCGGGCCGCCGAGCTGCGCATTGCCAACTACGCCCGGGGCCTGATTGAAGCCAGCCGCGACCCGCTGGTGACCATCAGCCCGGAAGGCAAAATCACGGACATGAACCAGGCCACCGTGAACATCACCGGCCTGGACCGCACGCAGCTGAGCGGCTCCGACTTCTTCGTGTACTTCACCGACCCGCAGATGGCGCGCGAGGTATACCAGGAGGTCTTTGCCAAGGGCACCGTGGCCGATTCGCCGCTCACCCTGCGGCACAAAGACGGCAAGCTCACCGACGTGCTGTTCAACGGCTCGGTGTACAAAAACGACGAGGGCGAAGTGCTGGGCGTGGTGGTGGTGGCGCGCGACGTAACCGACCAGAAGCGCATTGCCACCGAGCTCACCGAAGCCAAAATTGCCGCGGAGCTGGCCACCGTGCTGGCCGAAGAAGCCCAGGCCAAAGCCGAAGACGCGGTGAAGGCCAAGCAGCAGTTTCTGAGTAACATGAGCCACGAAATACGCACGCCCATGAACGCCATCATTGGTTTCACGAAGGTGGTGCTGAAAACCGAGCTCAGCGACAAGCAGAAAGAATACCTGACGGCCATCAAGCTCAGCGGCGACACGCTGATTGTGCTCATCAACGACATTCTGGACCTGGCCAAGGTAGACGCCGGCAAGATGACCTTCGAGCAGGTGCCCTTTAAGCTCGCGGCCTCGGTGACGGCCATGGTGCACCTGTTCGAAACCAAAATTCAGGAGAAAAATCTGGCTCTGGTGATGGACTACGACACCCGTATTCCGGAGGTGCTCATGGGCGACCCCGTGCGGCTGCACCAGATTATTCTGAACCTGGTGAGCAACGCCGTGAAGTTTACGAGCGAGGGCAGCATCATTGTGGGCGTGCGCCTGCTGGTGCAGGACAAGGAGAAGGTCATCCTGGAGTTTGCCGTGACGGACACCGGCATCGGCATCGAGGAATCGAAGCTAGACACTGTATTCGACAATTTTCAGCAGGCTACCAGCGGCACCAGCCGCTTGTACGGGGGCACGGGCCTGGGCCTGGCCATTGTGAAAAATCTGGTGGAGCCCCAGGGCGGCACGGTCAACGTGCGCAGCACAGTAGGTAAAGGCTCCACGTTTAGCTTCATTTTGAGCTTCCCCAAAACCACCGAAAAAGCAGCCGCCGACCTCGGCCTGCACATCGACCTCGAAACGGGTTTCAAAAACGTGAAGGTGCTGGTAGTTGAAGACATTGCCCTCAACCAACTGCTGATGAAAACGCTGCTCGAGGACTTCGGCTTTGAAATGGAGGTGGCCGGCAACGGCAAAATCGCCATCGAGATGCTGCGCACAACCCCGTACGACATTGTGCTGATGGACCTACAGATGCCGGTCATGAACGGCTTTGAGGCCACGGAGTACATCCGTAACGAGCTCCACCTGAAGGTGCCTATCATTGCCCTGACAGCCGATGTGACGACCGTGGACGTGGAAAAATGCAAGGCCGTGGGCATGAACGACTACATCTCCAAACCCATCGACGACAAGCTGCTCTACAGTAAAATCATCAAGTTTCTGAAAAATCCAAGCAGCGGCGCGCTCGAGGCCGGGGCGTTGGCCGGAGACTTGCAGCCCTCAGCTTTCACCTGCGTGAACTTCGACTACCTGAAACGCATCACCAAAAGCGAGGCGCGCATGGCCGAAATGATTCGCTTGTACCTGCAGGAAATACCGCAACTCGTGCACACCATGAAACTTAGCATAGGCGAGCGGAACTGGATTGCGTTGAAAATGGCGACGCATTCCATCATCCCCACCTTTGCCACCATGGGCATGGACTCGCAATACGAGGACATTGCCAAGGCCATTCAGGCCTTGGCCGTGATGCTTATTTTGAAGGATACCGGCGATTGGGCCAGCGATGAAAACTTAGCCCGCATCCATACGCTGTTCGCGAAAATTGAAACCGTATGTGCCCTGGCAGCCCGCGAACTGGAGGAAAAGCTGGTGCTGCTAACAAAAAACACCCAATTAGCTAAGGCGCAGTTACTGACCCCAGTGGGATAACAAAAGCGAACCCTTGGTTTGCCTGAACTGCCCCTCTGTGCGCCTGCAGCCCTGCACACTTCTTCCCCAGTCCAGATTTAGTTTGATTAACTGGTTTATTTAGAGATAAGTAGAGAAAACCTGCCTTGTAGATGGGTTTCGTGCATCCTTCGGACGCAGGATTAACGTGCCCTTATCGGTGTGATTTTACCGGACACGGCCGCGTGCTTGGTCTCTGGTGCTGCGCCTGCGCGGCGTCGCCACCGGTGGCCCAACGGTAGGCGGCCCCCAGCTTCGCGGTGCGCGCACCGGGCGCCTTTGCTGGGCATGTTTTCTTCCCCGCGTGCCGCACGTGCAGCCGATGCGGCGGGTAGGCTGGGTAACGGATTGCGGCGCGTAATTAGATGGTTTACCGAAACGGCCCGAACAGCGAAAGCAACGTTTAGGGGCTGAGTCAAGTGGTATGGGGGCTCGCGGCCGTTGCAAGGGCACCCGCGCCGCAACGCGCTACGGTTTAATTCTTACCTTGAACCCGTCGTTGGACTACATCCATTGGCCCGCCGGTTGCGCTGCGCAAACCCAGGGACGTGCTTCACCATTTTTCCCGGCACGCAGCCGCACTACGCGCATACGCCCGGCAAAACGGGCTGAACTACAACGACAACCTCCGGGATTTGGCTTTCTTGGTCGACTACGCTAATACGCTGCCGTGAAGGTGGGCTCATAAACTCCATGCTCGTCAACCGTTCTTTTATCATGATGCTGCTATTTCTCCAAGTAGCTGGCACGGGGTGTGCGCGCGGTGATGAAACTGCTGGGTTTCGCGACGAAAACCCCACGCCGTACAACCAGAAAATTGAGCGGGGTCAGCGCCAACGGCAAGCCTGGACCGCGACGCCGCGCCAAATTATACAGCACCTGTTCGAACCTGAATCCGACGAAGGAGGCGACCTCTTTACCTTTCAGCAAACCCGTCACGTGAATGGGTCAAGAACCGTCACAATCACGGAAGAGGGGCTGCTCGATGACGAGGTATACGGGGAGCGCCGTGTCTTAACCTTCGTTGTTAAGCAAGGTGGATGGGTGGTGAAGCAGGTGAAAGTGGGCTATAAGTTTCAGAAAAGTGACCAAGCCTATTCTGGTCAGGGGTGCGGCCGGTAGGCTTATCTTATTGAGTTGAGTTTGCGCAAAGGGTCGTGGCTGTTGTAGAATTAAATTGGCAACGCGGGAATGAACGACATTATCGAGCTACTCAGCACGTGTAAAAGGCCCGTTGGATAGCCTCTTTGGCTCAATTCGGTTTGTGAGACTTTTTCACATTCAAGGATAGGCCACATTCTGCTGCACCCACGGTCGTTTTGCCACTCACTATAGCATCCCCTCATCCGCGAAGCTGTAATAGCCTTGGTCGGAATAAATCAGGTGGTCAAGTATCGGCAAGTCCAGGAACTGGCCGGCTTCCTTCAGCTTCTTGGTGAGCTGGATATCGGCGGCGCTGGGGTTGCGGTTGCCGCTGGGGTGGTTGTGTACTAGAATGATGCTGCTGGCCAGCTGCTCCAGGGCTTCTTTGAAAATCATTTTGGGGTCGGCAACGGTGCCGGCCACGCCGCCGCGGCTGATGGCGGTTTTGCGCATCACCACGTTGGCGCGGTTGAGAAGAATCACCCAGAACTCCTCGTGGGGTAGGTCCATCAGGTGGGGACGTATCAGGTTGTAAATGTCGCGTGAACAGGTGATGGTGGTGCGTGGGGCGGCGTCGGCTTCCTTGCGGCGGCGGCCCAGCTCCAGGGCGGCCACCACCGTAATGGCCTTGGCCTCGCCGATGCCAGGGTGGCGGCAGAGCTGCTTCACGCTTTCCCTGGCCAACGCATTTAGGTCGTTGCCCACGCCTTGGAGCATAAGCTTGGCCACATCGACGGCGGTGAGCTTGGTGGTGCCGGAACCCAGCAGGATGGCGATGAGTTCAGCATCGGACAGCGCGGCGCGGCCTTTGGCCATCAGCTTTTCGCGGGGCCGGTCTTCCTCGGCCCAACTCTTGATGCCCAGGGCGCCGGGCGGCGCGTAGGGTGGGGCCGTGCCCGGTAGGGGCGTACCCGGTAGGGGAGACGTGGCATTCGGGAGCGCGAAGGGTTCGGTCAGGCTGTCAGGGGCTTCCATGCGGCACGGGGTTGGTAGAGGGGAAATGTGAACTAAATGTAAAGCAAAAGCGGGCCGGCCGCGTTTAAACACCCGGCCTCCTTTGGCGTTAAACACCGGCGGCACGGGCCGCTTTTTTTCTGATTATGCGAAATCCAATTGTGTTTTGGTTGTTTCTGGCCGCTATTCTGCTGGCCGAATGGTATGGGTATCAGGCGGTGCGCACCGTGTCGCAGCATTTGTCGCCGGGGGCGCGGCGCGGCATTGCGGCGGCTTACTGGGTCATATCCCTGAGCGTATGGGGCCTGGCTTTCTGGGCCGGTAACACGCGCCAATCCGGCAACACGGTGATGAAAAGCTACCTCATGAGCCTGCCGCTGCTGCTGCTGGCCGGCAAGCTGCTCATCTTTGTTCCGCTGCTGCTCGAAGACCTAACCCGCCTAGCGCGCTGGGCCGTGAGCTCGGCTACCCGGCCCGCAGGCATGGAGGGCGATGCCATTCCGCGCAGCGAGTTTCTGGCCAAGCTGGCCCTGGGCATTGGCGCCATTCCGTTTGTGGCGCTGCTCTGGGGCATGGTGAGGGGCGCCACCGACTACCAGGTACGCCGCGTCACACTGCGCTTTCCCAACCTGCCGCCGGCCTTCGATGGCTTTAAGGTGGTGCAGATTTCCGACTTGCACACCGGCAGCTTTAGCTCGACTGAGCCGCTGCAGCGGGCGGTGGCCATGATTAACAAGCAGGGCGCTGACCTTATTCTTATGACTGGCGACTTGGTGAACAACCGCGCCACCGAAGTTGAGCCGCACATTCCGGCCTTGCAGCAGCTTAAGTCGGAGCTGCCCATCTTCTCCAGCCTTGGCAACCACGACTACGGCGACTATGTGCAGTGGGAAAGCATCAACCACAAGCGCGAAAACCTCGAACGCCTCAAGCGCAACCACGCCAGCATGGGCTGGACACTGCTTAACGACACCAGCCACACCATCACGCGCGGCACCGACAAAATAGCCGTGCTGGGCGTGCAGAACTGGAGCAGTCACGCCAACTTTCCCAAGCACGGCAACCTGCCCCGGGCCCACGCCGCCAGCGGCGACGCGCCCTTCAAAATCCTGCTCTCGCACGACCCCTCCCACTGGGAAGCCCAGGTGCTGGATTACCCCGACATCGACCTCACGCTAAGCGGCCATACCCACGGCATGCAGTTCGGCGTGAACCTGCCCGGCCTAAAATGGAGCCCCGTGCAATACGTGTACAAGCAATGGGCCGGTCTGTATGAGCAGGGCCGCCAAAAGCTGTACGTGAACACGGGCCTGGGCTATCTGGGCTACCCGGGGCGGGTAGGCTTCCTGCCGGAAATTACCCTCTTTGAATTGCGGCGAGCTTAACCAGAGAAGAGGCCGAGGGAAATAAGAGGCAAGGGATATATAGCTGAAGCAACATCCGCAACGAACTCGCCGTAAAGGACGCTTAACAACTCAACCATACCGGTTGTTTCCCTTTAATTCTTAAGCCATGAAAAATTCCCTTTTGATTCTCGCGGGCGCTGCTGCCCTTTCGCTGGCTTCCTGTTCGCAGGAAAAAACCACCGACTCCACCGTTGCCGGTGGCGAAGGCATGACCACGACCACAACATCTTCCATGTCGGAAGACCAGATTGAAGCCCGTGCGCAGCGCATTGCCGACAAAATGGTGGCCGACATGAAAATTACGGACGAGGCCACCAAAACCAAAATCCGCACCGTGTACGTGAACCGCTACCGCCAGATGGGCGACCTGCAAAGCCGCTACACCACCGACACCACCGGCATGGCCTCGTCCATGCGCGAGGCCAACATGGCCACCGACGAAGAGCTAAAAACCATCTTTACTAGCCCTAGCCAGTACCAGGCCTACGAAGCTAGCCGCCCCACTTACTACGAAATGGAGCGCGCGGAGCCAGCCATGTCGTCTTCGGCCGACATGAGCTCGGACATGGACGCCAGCGCGAGCGGCACGGGTTCGATGTCGGCCAACAAGGGCGAGAAAATCAAGATGAGCTCCGACGGCGACATCAAAATCAAGGACGCCCAAGGCAACAAAACCAAGGTTGACGGCGACGACGGCACCTTGAAAATGAAGACCGAAGACGGCTCAAAAACCAAGATTAAGTAAGGTTCGGCGGCTTGCTGCCAAGCCTCTAGAGCCCGCGCCTGCAACGGTGCGGGCTTTTTTTGTCTTCCTGGTGCACAACTTTGTTGTTGATTTGTGTTAGTCGGTAGTGATAAGTCAAGGCGTATTGAATACAGGAATGACCGGTAAAGGGAGCAAAAGGCGGTGGCTGCTGGCTGCGGCATTGCTGTGGTTGGGCACGTTGGGCACAGCCCAGGCCCAGCATCAGGTGCGGGTGAGCGGCACGGTATCGGCCGCTGATACGCGCCAGCCCATGCCCGGTGCCACGGTGCAGGTGCAACGCACGCGCCGCGGCGTGGTAACCGGTGCTAGCGGCGATTTTGCCGTGGATGCCTTGCCCACCGACACTGTGCTTATTCGGGCGCTGGGCTTCAAGCCGCAGCGGCTGATGCTGAGTAATACAGGCCTCTCGCAGCTTATTGTACGCATCCAGCTGGTGCGCGACAGCGTGCGCCTGGGCGAAGTGCAGGTGACCAGTGACCGCGCCGACCGGGCAGATATCAACCGGGCGCTGCGCAACATTAAGCGGCCCGCTCCGCCGGTGGTAAGTGGGGCCAAGCGCCCCCCCAAGCCCAAGCCTCTCTTCGCCGTAGACTCCACGGCGCCCAAGGCTCCGGTGCCCACCATTGCCAGCCCCGTAAGCTTGATTTATGAGCAGTTTTCGCGGGAGGGCAAGCAGCGAAAGAAGATGGCGGAAATTGAGGCCCAACAAAAAGCTGAGAAGGCTAGAAAGGCCAAAGCGCAATACAACAAGGCTTTTAAAGACAATCGGGGGTACGAACGGTAAGTAGCATCATACGGAGAGCTTCACCCTCGCCCGGCCTTGGTGAGGCTGCACTATAAGCCTTCACACCACACAGAAGCCGCCCTAACTGCAGAAACCAGCCCTTGAATAACTGCCAACACTTCTTTCGCGTAAGCTCAGGGTATGAAAATCGGGTATCCCTGCGTGAATGAGGCGATGGATTGCAGCGCCGCCAATACCTTCCGGCTGGCCTCTTACTCAGAGGAGCGGCTGCTGGCCGCCGTGACGGCCAACCTCACCTGCCTGCGCCGCATGCTGGAATGGAACGTGGCCCAGGGCCTGCTCTTTTTCCGGATGGGCTCGGGCATTGTGCCCTTCGGCTCGCACGAAATTAACACCTTTCCTTGGCAGACGCATTTCGCGGCTGACTTCAAAAGCATTGGCGACTACATCAAGGCCAACGACCTGCGCGTCAGCTTTCACCCCGACCAGTTTGTGGTGCTGAACTCGCCCACCCCGGACATTGTGCGGCGCAGCATTCAAGAGCTGGTGTACCAGGGCTCGATGCTGGACCTGATGGGCTTGGATGGCACCGCCAAGCTGCAGATTCACGTGGGTGGGCTGTATGGCGACCGCGAAACGGCCATCAGCCGGTTTGCGGCCGTGCACGCCACGCTGCCCGAGGCCGTGAAAGCCCGCGTGGTGGTGGAAAACGACGACCGGCTGTTTCCGCTGCGTGACTGTCTGCAGCTACACGAGCTCACCGGCGTGCCCATTCTCTTCGATAATTTCCACCACGAATGCCTCAACCACGGCGAGCCCATGGCCGAGGCCCTGCGCCTGGCTGCCGGCACCTGGCACCCTACCCGCGACGGCGTGCCCATGATGGACTACAGCTCGCAAGCCCTGGGCGAGCGCAAAGGCAAGCACACCGACGACCTCGTGGACGAGCGTTTCCGTGAGTTCCTCACCAACCTGCACGGCCTGGACATGGACCTGATGTTGGAAATTAAAAACAAAGAAGCCAGCGCCCTGCGCGCCGTGGCCATTCTGCGCGAGCTGGGCCTGAGCGCCCCCGCGCCTAACATCCCTACCCCGCCGCTCACCCTGCCGCCCGACCCCAACGTGCCTCCCAAAGCCAAGCGCGCTAAGAAAGAGGTATCAGCCAAGCCCGAGGAACTGTAAGCGCCCTGAATAGCTGCCGAGGCTGAATGACCCGGCTCATTCCATCATCTTCTACATTATTTCCTTTCCCCTCCTATGCCTTTCGACCACCTTCACGCCACCGTCAGCGCCCTCAGAAACGGGCTCACTAGCCTGCCCCTGGGCTCGGCCATCGACAATGTTGAGACTTGGCAGCAGCAATTCATGCAAAGCGGCGAGCCTGGCCTGCAAGACATCGGCCGCGAGCTCGGCAACCTGCAATCCATCCTGACCAGCGGGGCGTTGGGCGCCACCGACATCGGCAACTCCCTCACCATACTCGGCAACCAGGTCGCCCAGGCGAGTGCGCAGGCATCTGATGATGCCAAAAAGCCCCTCACCGAACTGGCCGATTTGTTGCGCCGCCACGGCAGCGACCTGCTAGCCCACGCTGAAAAAGGACAGCGGTAGTTTTCGAAGAGCTCTGAATTAATCAGATACAGAAAAGCCCTGCCTAAGTATTAGGCAGGGCTTTTCTGTGCGTTCTAGTGGGTGGGGCTGCGCAAGCGAAACATCAAATGCTCCCACAGAAACCACCCTACGGGCGCTGCTGCCCGTTGCTGCTGCTACTCCGGCGCGAGCGGGTTGGCACTACCTCGGTGGACTGCCGCGGGCGGTTGTCCTTGATGATGGGTTGCTCGCGGATGTCGGGCCGGGCTGTGGGCGACAGCTCCGGCGTGGCAGCTGGCGTGTAAGCGCCCTGGTCAGAGGCCTGGCGGCTGGGTTGGGCATCGCGGTTAGTGGCGGTGCGCTGCACTTGGGAAGGGCCCTGAATGGTGCTTTGGTTGAGGGCCGGGTTGACGGGGGGAATGGTCGTCTGGCCCTGGCTGCCCCCGCGCACCGGGGCCGAAGGGTCGAAAGGCACCGTTTGGGCTTGTGCCGAAGCGGTCAGGAACAGGGCCGCGAGTAATAAGTGCGTTTTCATAAAAATCGGTAGTAAATAAGTGTAAAGCCAAAAAGCCGGCTGCTTCAAAAGAAACAGCCGGCTTAGAAATGCTTACGGCCCTGAGCCGCAAAAAGTTACTGGTTGTTGGAAGAGCTGCGCGAAGAGCTGCGGGTGTTGGTCTTCTTCGTTTTGGTCTTGGTGCGACCGGGGGCGGTGCTGCTGCGCGAGTTGCTGCCGCTGCTCCGCATAGTGCCGGTTTCCGAGCTTCTGGAGCGGCTGTTGGTGCCCGACGTAGTGCCGCTGGTAGTACCCATCGTGCCCGACGTAGTGCCGCTAGTGGTGCCCATCGAGCCCGAAGTAGTACCCATCGTACCGGAGGTGGTGCCGCTGGTGGTACCCGAGGTGGTGCCCATGGTACCGCTGGTAGTTCCCGTAGTGCCGCTGGTAGTGCCCATGGTACCGGAAGTGGTGCCCATAGTGCCGCTGGTAGAGCCCGAGGTGGTGCCCATAGTGCCGCTTGTGCTACCCGAGGTAGTACCCATGGTGCCCGACGTAGTGCCGCTGGTGGTACCCATCGTCCCCGAGGTAGTACCGCTGGTGGTGCCCGAAGTAGTGGTTTGAGCGAAAGCAGCAGTGCTCAGGCCCATGGTCAACAATGCGGCGATTAGGATTTTGGTCGTTTTCATGTTCTGCTGGTTAGAAATGTGGAAAGGAAGGGGTGGGCTGTATATAGAATGGATGATGGTGCTTGCTGCCAGCGAGGCGGCAACACCGGCTGCTTGTACGATGCTGACTTCAATTGTGTTGGCAAAAGAAGGATGAGAGTCCTTTGTAATATCTATTAAATCAAGTGTTTGTAACGATTGATATAACTCTACTACAGGCCGAAGTCAGCAAAATTGTTGGGCTGCTTGGTGGCTTCTTCGAAGAAAATGCCATATTTCTGTAACCTTCCCGAATTAGCACGGTGTCCACAATCAAATATCCTAAAACCATCGCATCAGGTTGGACTCGCTATCGGATAATGCATTAATGCTGCGGGTGAAAGCCGGCGACGTGGACCGCATGGGACTGCTCTTTGAGCGCTACCATCGGCAGCTCTTTGGCTTTCTCTACCACATGCTGGGCCGGGCCGACGCCAGCGAGGACCTCGTGCAAAACGTGTTCTACCGCATGCTGAAGTACCGCCACACCTTCACGGGCGACGGCGAGTTCCGCACCTGGATGTACCACCTGGCCCGCAACGTACTGGCAGATTACATCAAGAAGAACCGCCACGCCGCCCACCACACCGACGTGGCCGCCATGGCCGACCACCTCGGCGGCGGCAGCCCCGCTGATGCTGGCCTCGAACAAGCCCAGGACGTGGCCCTGCTACACCAGGCCCTCGCCAAGCTGAGTCCCGAGAACCGCGAAGTGCTGGTGCTGAGCCGGTTTCAGGAGATGAAATACGCCCGGATTGCCCAGGTGCTCAACACCACAGAAGGCGCCGTGAAGGTGCGCGTGCACCGCGCCATGAACGAATTGAAGACTGCCTACCTACGCATCGAAAATTAAGCTACGCTATGAACTGTGAACGCACCAAAGAACAATTAGTAGACTACCTGAGCAGTCAACTCTCGGACGTGGAGCAGGCGGCCCTGCAGGCCCACCTGGCTGAGTGCGCCAACTGCCGCGAAGAGTTGCAAGCCGTGCAGGGCGTGTGGCAAACGCTGGGCAAAGTGCGCGTGCCCGAGCCCAGCGAGCACATCCGCACCGACTTCTACGCCATGCTCGGCACCTTCCGTGAATCGGCCAAGCCCGCGCCCGACTACTCGCTCAAGGGCCTGTGGCAGTGGTGGCTGGAGCTGCAGATTCCGCTGCCGGTGCTGCGGCTGGTGTACAGCGCCTGCCTGGTGGGCGTGGGCCTGATTGGCGGGTATTGGCTAAGCGGCCAACGCACTACTACCCAATCTGCTGACCAACAGGAAGTGGCTGCCCTGGCGGCCCAGGTCAACCAGATGCGCCAGGTGATGATGCTGGCCCTCATAGAAAACCCCTCGGCCACCAAGCGCCTAAAGGCCGTGAACTACACCAAGGAGCTAGAGGCTCCCACGACCCGGGTGGTGGAGGCTCTGTTGAACACCCTGAACAACGACCCCAACGTGAACGTGCGTCTGGCCACTCTGGAAGCCCTCACGCCGCTGGCTCAGGACCCCACCGTTCGCCTCGGTCTGGTGCGGGCCCTCCGGTATCAGGATTCGCCGCTGGTGCAAACGGCCCTGGCCGATGCCATGGTGCAGCTGCAAGACCCCCGGTCGGTGAAGCCGCTGCGCGAGCTGCTGAAGCAGGACAACCTCGACGAATCGGTGAAAAGCAAAATCGAACAAAGCATTCAAACCTTGTCTAACGGCCGGCCCGCCGCGCCCTCAACTCTTCAATCCAATGACCAGACTCTCGTTTCTCCCCAGCCTCAGCGCGCTGCTTTTGTTGCTGTCTAGCAGTACTTGCTGGGCCCAGACCAAGGTATCAAAAGAGCAGATAAACAAGGAGTTTTCGCTCACGGCCGATGCCAGCCGCAGCACGCTGGCCTTGTACAACGTCCACGGCTCCATCACGGTGCAAGGCTACGCTGGCAACAAGGTGGTAGTTGAAGCCACTAAAACCATTTGGGCCAGCAACGACAAAATCCTGGAAGTGGGCAAGAGCGAGGCGAAGCTCGACTTCGTGCAGCGCAACGATACGGTGCTGGTGTACATGGCTGCTCCCTACGACTCGCGGCCCCGCCGCAACTACCGCAATAACAACGACTGCTGCAACCAAAGGGAAATTGATTATCGCTACCAGTTCGAATTCGTGGTGAAGGTGCCCTACGAGCTCAACCTCCACCTCTCAACAGTGAATAAAGGAAGTGTGCTGGTGGAGAACGTGACGGGCCCCTTGCAGGTCTACAACGTGAACGGCTCCATTACCCTCAACAACGTGAAAGGCACCACCAAAGCCCGCACCGTGAACGGCAACGTGGAGGCGACCTACGCGGCCAATCCGGCCGGTGCCTCTACTTACAACACCATCAACGGCCAGATTCGGGTGAAATACCCCTCCAGCCTGGGCGCCGACATGCACTTCAAGAGCATGAACGGCGCATTCTATACCGACTTTGCCAACGCCGAAATGCTGCCTACGCAAGTCACCAAAAACAAGGAGGGCCGGGGCGGTGGCACCGTGTATAAAATCACCAAGGAAACCGCCGTCCGCATTGGCAAAGGCGGACCTGACTTCCGCTTCGAAACTCTCAACGGCAACGTGACCGTGAGCAAACTTTAGATATCAACCCGTTACAATGAGCAATTCCATTCAAATGGCCCATGCGCACCCCGTGCGCCTGGCTGCCCTCGCCCTTTTGTTACTCAGCAGCACGCTGCCCGCTTTCGCCCAGGACGACACCAAAGAAGTGAAAGAACAGCTGGTAGTGGCCCTTAGCTCTCCCAACAAACCCGGTTCGCTCGAAGTGGGCTTGGTGAACGGCTCCATCCAAGTGACCGGCTACAACGGCAAGGACGTGGTGATTGACGCCACCGCCCGCCCGCGGAAAAGCGGCCGCCACGCCGACCAGCCAGCCCCTAATGGCATGCGCCGCCTCTCGGCTGGCACCAGCCTCAACCTGACGGCGGAGGAGAAAAACAACCGCGTCGAGATTTCCACCGAGTCGCACGCCCGGGCCATCGACCTGAACATCAAAGTGCCTCAGAACTTTTCGCTTAAGATTAGCACCGTCAACAACGGCAACATCACGGTCGAAAACGTAGCGGGAGAGATTGAAGTGACCAACGTAAACGGTTCCATTACTCTCAACCAAGTATCGGGCTCGGCCCTGGCCAATACCGTGAATGGAAACTTGCTGGCCACCTTCAAGAGTGTGAAGTCCGGTGTGCCGATGGCCTTCTCTACCCTCAACGGCAAGGTCGACGTGACCTTTCCCAACAACGCCAAAGCGGCCCTCAAAATGAAATCGGAGCGCGGCGAGGTCTACAGTGATTTCGACGTAGAGGTAGATAAAAACAGGCCCAAAGTGACCCGCACCAACCAAGATGGCCTCTACCGCATCAGCACCGATGATTGGACCTACGGCAAAGTGAACGGCGGCGGCGCCGAAGTGATGATGAAAACCTTCAACGGCAACATCTACCTGCGAAAAGCTAAATAAGGTTTTATAGTACCCTGATTGACCGTCAACTTTCTAAAAGAACGTCATGCTGAGCTTGCCGAAGCATGACGTTCTTACTTGAACACCAAAAGGAGTTGTGTCGCTAAATGCGGCACAACTCCTTTTGGTGACTATCAGATAAAGCCTTGCCGGTGCTTACTTCACCACCAGGCGGCTAGTAGCGCCATCAGTAGCGTGCAGCAGATACAAGCCGGCCGGCAGCCCGCGCACGTCAAGCAGGTCGGTAGCGGTGGGCAGGGTGCGTACGGCGCGGCCCAAGCCATCGAGCAGGGTGCCGGCCACGGGGCGGCTCAGGCGCACAGAAGCGCCGGAGGCCGCGGGGTTGGGGTAGCAGTACAGGGCAACCGGCGCTGGCCGGCCGTTTTTGGCGCTGGTGACCACGCCGCGCAGGCCAATTTGGTACACCGATACGGTGCTGCTCACTTCGTTGGCCAGCAATAGTAGGGGCAGGCCCGTGGGGCTGTCGGCGGCCGATACGAACACGAGGCCTTCGGGGCCCAGGTCGCCGTTGCCGGCCGTTAGGCTGCGGTTGTTCACGTAGTCTACCAAGCGCGGGTTGGCGGGGTCGTTCACGTTCAGTATCATCACCCCGCCGGTGCGCTCCAGGCTCACGAAGGCGTAGGTGGTGTCGCGAATCATGCCGATGGCGGCACCTTCGGGCTCGGGGCCTTTGTCGTCGGAGCGGTTTTTACGGGTGGGGACGCCCGTGGTGTTGCTGGCATTGAAAATGGCGCCGAAGCTGGCGTCGGTGCTGGTCATGCGCTCCATAAGGTCGCCGCTGTCGTGCACCAGCGCGCCGGTGTTGGCGTTGAGAATGCTGAACGAGCGGCCGCCAAAGGCATAAATCTCATCAAAGTCGCCGTCGCCGTCGGTGTCACCGAGGCGGTTCGTCACATTGAGGCGTCCCAGGGCGCTATTGTTTTTCAGCAGCGCGGCCTGGGGGAAGGCCGTGGGGTCGAGCACGTAGCTGGCGGCGCCCACGCGCACTACTTCCTCCAGGGCATTGTATTCGCGGGCGTCGCCCTCGTTGGCTGTGAGAATGTAGCGGCCCCCGCCGAGCGTGGCAGGCAGGTCAAAGGCAGCAATGGCATCAGGCTGGCGCATGCCGCGCACGGGCCAGTTGGCCATCAGGATATCGGCGGCCTGGTCCGAGGCATCGAAGCTGAAACCGGGCTGGCTATGGTCTTGGTAGCCAATGGGCCGTAGGGCGGTGAACTGCAGGGTGGCGAGGTCGAGCGTGGCCATGGCGTTGTTTTCCTGCATGGCCACGTAGGCCGTGCGCGAATCGGCCGAGACGGTCACGTATTCCGGTTCCAGGTCCTGGGCCACGGTGCTGGGCGTTCCGGCCGCCCCACCATAGAGGCGGATGCCAGCCGTGCGCAATGCCGCTGCCTGGGCGTTATAGGTGCTGAAATCGACGGTCGTCACATTGGCCTGGGTGAGGGCCGCGATGCCGCCGGTCAGGTCCACCACGGTCACGGAGCCGAGCGGGTCGTTGGTATAGGTGGTGCTGGGCTCGCCTTCGTTGGCGGTGATGACGTAGCGGCCATCGGGCGAGAAGGTTATCATGTCAGGCAGGGCGCCGGCCGTTACCTGCTTAATGAACGTGCCGTTTTGGTCGAAAAACACGATGCTGCCGTTTTGCTGCGGGTTCGCATTCTCCATGGCACAGGCCACCAGTCCGTTGCGTACGCTCACCGAATTGATGCCTCCGTAAGTGGCAATGTTGATGGATGCTACTGAGGTAAGCATGCCGGGCGTGGCGAAGTTGAGAATGTCGAGCTTGTTTCCAATGGAATTAGCCACGTACAGGCGCTGCGTGCTGGGGTCGTGGGCCACAATTTCGGCCGAGTTGGTGCCACTCACGCCGTTTTGGTAGCTGCCTAGCAGGTTCAGGCGCAGGTTGCGGTCGCGCGCTGGGGCATGGGTGTCGTTGTCTTTGATGAACACCAAGAACTCCGTGGAGCCCACTGTGAGCGTGGCATTGGTGGGGTTTTGGAGGCGCACGGTGAAGTATTCGGCCGGTTCGGCAGTGGCATCGTCAACAATGGGCAGCGTGAGCGTGGCCGTAGTGCTGCCCGGCGCGAAGGTGATGGTTTGGGTAGTAGCAAAGGTGAAGTCGGCCCCGGCCGTGGCCGTGCCCAGCGGCACCACTACGGCCTGCACGGTGCTGGCCGTGGCATTAGCGTTGCGAATGCTGAGCGGCAGCACCACCGTGCCAGCGTTTTCAGCCACGATGCTGGTGGTGCCGGTGAAGCCCAGGTCAGGTACGGCCTGGGCGTGAGCCGCCGTGCCAGCCGCGGCCAGGACTACTATCAATACACAAGAAAAATGGGAAAAGTAAGAGTATAGGAGCATAGAAAATGGCCTGGTGAAACAACGGGCCAAAGCTATCGGGAGGCCATTAGCCCAACATTACAAGCTTGTTATCGAATTGCGTTGGCAATTTCCCTAACAGGAAGCTGCGCCAGTACTATGGTAGGTTACAACTGCCCTCAGGCACGCCCGACAACAGGACCTTTACTTGCAGTTAGCAGAAACTGAAAAATTATTTTCGACCCGCTGTAACGATTAGACCAAAGTCCGGTACTCCTTTCAATTCACCCCCAAATTCCCACCCGTGACCACCACGAGTACGAGCGACGAAGAACTAATGGCCGCCGTGAAGGCCGATGACCTCGACCAGCTCGTGCCCTTGTTCGAGCGCTACCACGGGCCCTTGTTTAACTACCTCACCCGCCTCACCAACGACCGCGAGACTAGCGAAGACCTCACCCAAACCGTGTTCGAGCGCATCCTCAAATACCGTAGCAGCTACCAGCCCACCCAGCCCTTCAAAGCCTGGGTGTACCAGATGGCCCGCAACGTGCACGCCGACTACTGGCAGCGCAAGGAAAAGCTGCGTGCCGCCGATGTAGAGGAAGTGGAGCGCACCGGCGGCCTGCGCGGCGCGGCATTCTCCCAAATGCGCGTCAGCAGCCACCACGACGACCTCCACGAAGCCCTCGCCCTGCTGCCGACCCCGCAGCGCGAAATTCTGGTGCTGAACCGCTTCCAGGGCTTCGGCTATGAGGAAATTGGGAAGCTGCTGGGCTGCACCGCCGAAGCGGCCCGCGTGAAGGCCCACCGCGCCCTGCAAGCGCTGCGCAAAATCTATTTCGCCAACTAAGCCAATGAAAACGCCTGACCTTTCTGCCTGCCACGAGATGGAAGCGCTGCTCCCGGCCTATGCCGAGCGCAGCCTGCCTGCCGCCGAGGCCGAGCGCGTGGCCGTCCACTTGGCCACCTGCTCCAGCTGCCAGCTCCAGGTAATCCAGCTCCGCGCCCTCACCGACGACCTCGACGCGGCCCTGCCCGAGGTGCCCCGCACCGCGCTCCGCGCCAACTTCATGGCCATGCTGGAGCAGCAAAAGGCCCTCCTGCAACCCCAGGCGCCCGTTGCCGCCGCGCCCGAGGCCAAAGTGGTATCGATGTGGCCCACCGCAGTAGCCAACAACTGGATGCGCATCGCCGCTAGCATTGTCCTCATTGCCGCTGGCGTATTCCTGGGTCGCCAGCTGCCCTGGGGCAACCGGGCCAACGACAGCCTGGCCGCCACCACGGCTGATGCTTCCTCCCGCAATTCGTTGAACGAGGCCCTGAACGCCGGTCGGAACCGGGTGTCGGCCAGCGACCGCATCAAGCTGGTGACCAATTCGGCCAGGGAAACCGAACCCGGCGACCCCACCGTGCAGGTGCTCCTCAACACCCTCAACTTTGACCCCAGCCCCAACGTGCGCTTGGCCGCCTGCGAGGCCCTCTACCGCCTGCGCGACGACCAACGAGTGCGGGAAGGCTTGGTGAATTCGCTCGCCATCCAAACCGACCCCAACGTGCAAATCACCCTGATTGACATGGTTGTGGCGATGCGCGTGCGCCGCGCCGTGCCTCAGCTCGAACGCCTGTCTAAGCGCGCTGATGCCTTGCCCGTGGTGCGGGCCCAGGCCGAGGCCGGCATTGGCAAACTGATTTAACCCACCCATTTTTCACCCTTTTCTCACCTCTTTTCTGCACGCGGCGCTGGCACCCACCGGCGCCGCACTAGGACCTCACTTGTCAAATTTTTTCAATATGAATAAGCTCATTTTACTCGCTTTGGCGGGAGTGCTGGCCGCCCACACCGGGCAGGCGCAGGAATACAAGACCAAACTCGGCGGCAAAGACCGCAAAATCCTCATCGACATGCAAGGCAGCGACGTGACGGTGGAAGGCATCGACGGCAACGACCTCGTGATAACCGGCAACGGCTACGAAGAGCCCAACAAGCGCGCCGAAGGCCTGCGGCCCGTCTACAACGCGGCGGTCGACAATACCAAAATCGGCCTTTCGGTAACGCAGCAGGATAATACGGTGCGCATTGCGAAGGCTTCGCGCAAAGACACCAAATACACCATTCGGGTGCCGCGCAATTCGGCCGTGCAGTACAACCAAACGAACTGGAACGGCGGCGACATCCAGCTTACCAACGTGAGCGGCGACCTGGAAATTAACGTGAAGAACGGCGACATTAAGCTCACCAACGTGACCGGCCCCGTAGTGGCCAACACCGTGAGCGGCGACATTCAGGTGCGGTTTGCGCCCCTGCGCCAGGGGCCTACCTCCATCTCCACCGTGAGCGGCGACGTCGACGTGAGCATGCCCGCCAATACCAAAGCCACCCTCAAGCTCCGCTCTGTGTCGGGCGAGGTCTACACCGATTTCGACATGAACCTGGGCAAAGACGACAACAGCATGCGGCACATCGGCGGCCAAGTGGTCGACGGTAGCATCAACGGTGGCGGTGGCAACACTCTGTCGCTCAAAACGGTGAGCGGTGACATTTTCGTTCGCAAAGCCAAGTAGGATGGCTAAGTAAAAAGGATACCCTTAAGAGGATATCCTTAAAAAGAACGTCATGCTGAGCGCAGCCGAAGCATGACGTTCTTTTTTAGCTCAATGACACTTCCAATTCAGCCTTTCACCTTATTTCTCTGCAATCATGCGCTACTGCCTGTTTCTCCTTATGCTGGTTCTTGCTGCAAGTGGCATCCAGTCGGCCTCGGCCCAGAAAATCATCGAAAAAAGCGCAGACCTGCGTGCCGGACAGCGCGTTTACCTCAACCTGAAGCAGGCCAGCAATATCCGTATACGGAGCGGCGCCAGTGGCAAAATGACGGTGAAGGCTGCCGTGAGCATCAACCAAAACAAGCTCAACGACGCCTTGCTCCTCAAGATAGAGCAGACCGGCGAAGAAGTCAAATTGAGCTCTGAGTTCGACAAGGAAATGCTACGCAATGCCCAGCCCGGCGACTGCCCCAACGGCGGCTCTTACTACGGCGATACTTACAACACCACCATCGTGAATGGCAAAGTCATCGGCGGGCATGACCGCGAAGGCCGTACCGTGAACCAGGTGTGCGCCCTCATCGACTACGAAATCACCGTGCCCGCCAACGTAGCCTTGCGCGTGAGCACCCTTAGCGGCAACATCGACATTGCGGGCCTGAGCGGGGCCATTGAGGCCAAGTCGCTGAGCGGCTTCGTGGACGTGGCCTGGCCAGCCAACAAAGGCGCCGAGCTTTCCCTCAAAACCATAACGGGGGAAGTATATACCGACCAGGACATTGCCTTCAGTAATCGCAAGAGTAATCCCATCGTGGGCTACCTGCTCAAGGGCACCCTGCAGGGCAGCGGCCCCATCGTGAAGCTCGAGTCTATCAGCAACGATGTGTATTTCCGCAAACGGAAGTAACCATTCAAAACAACGGGAGTTTCCACGCGAAATGAGGCTTTACATAGCTGTCATTGGGCTTGCCGCTGCCTCAAAAGTAGCTTTTCAGTAACGCATTGCCCCGGCCACGTGGGTGGCCAAGGGATACTAAACAACGGGGTTGGGGCGCCACGCCGAGCAAGGGCTGCAACCCGGCCTCCGATGGTAAGGACGCTGGCTGACGCATGGTGAGTGACACGCCATCGGTCGTTCGGCTCCGCCTTGTTAGATAGAGTTTTTGGTCGATAAGTATGCAGCCAAGCCTCTTCGGATTCGTCTTTCCGCACCTTCTGCTCTCCTCACCTTCTGCAAACTAGTCTCCACAATGGCCTCCACCTTTTCTCTGCGCGCTGTTTTTTTTATTGCTTGTCTAATACATAGTTGCTTATTAAGGGCGTTGGCTCAGGCACCGGTGGCCGACGCCCAAGCAACTACCGATGCTACCGTGGCGCCCAAGCGCCAGTTGGCCGCCCTGCGCATTAGTCAGCCGGTGAAGCTCGACGGCATTCTCGACGAGGCCGTGTGGCGCGAGGCGGCCATCGCCACCGATTTTATTCAGAACCGGCCCAACCCCGGCCCGCACGAAAAGCATCCCACCGAGGTGCGTATTCTGTACGATGATGCGGCCATTTATGTGGGCGCCATCATGCACGACGTGTCGCCGGATTCCATTCCGCGCGAGCTCACTGACCGCGACCGGTTCGGCAACACCGACTTTATCGCAATTTTCCTCGATACCTACGAGGACAAACTCAACGGGTATGCCTTCTTCGTGACCACCGGCGGCGTGCAGATGGACGCCCGCTACTCGCCGGCCAGTGGCGAAGATTTCAACTGGAACGCCGTTTGGGAAAGCCGCACGTCGCTGCAAGGCACCGACTGGGTAGCCGAAATGCGCATTCCTTACTCGGCCCTGCGCTTCAGCACGGCCGCCGTGCAGCAATGGGGCCTGAACTTTATGCGGCAGCGCAAACGCGACAACCAGATGTTTTTCTGGAATGAGGTAAAGCCCGGTGTCGATGGCTTTGTGAACCAATGGGGTGTGCTTACAGGCCTGCGCGACCTCAAGCCGCCGCTGCGCCTCTCGCTCACGCCTTACGTGTCGAGCTACCTCAACCACAACCCCCTGAACGCTGAGGGCACGCGCCGCACCGCCACCAGCTTCAACGGCGGGGCCGACGTGAAGTGGGGCATCAACGAAAGCTTCACGCTCGACGCCACGCTCGTGCCCGACTTCGGGCAGGTGCAGAGCGACAACCAGGTGCTTAACCTCTCGCCCTTCGAAGTGCAGTTCAACGAGAACCGCCAGTTCTTCACCGAAGGCACCGAGCTGTTCAACAAAGGCAACTTGTTTTACTCGCGCCGGGTGGGCGCCACGCCCATCGGCTTCTACAGCACCTTGGCCGGCCCCAACGAGCGCATCGTGCGTAACCCGTCCGAAACGCCGCTCCTGAACGCCACCAAAATATCGGGCCGTACGAGCAAAGGGCTGGGGGTCGGTATTTTCAATGCTTTGAGCAACAATGTGTATGCCATCATTCGCAACAAGGAAACCGGGCAGGAGCGGGAGGTGCTCACGCAGCCCTTCAGCAACTACAATATTGCGGTGCTTGACCAAAGCCTGAAAAACAACTCCTACGTCAGCCTCATCAATACCAACGTGACGCGGGCCGGCAGCACCTACGACGCCAACGTGACCGGCGGCCTGTTCCGCTTCGCGAACAAGCAGAACTCCTACGCCACCGAAGGCCGCGTGGTGTACTCGCGGCGCCGGGGCACGGGCTTCAACTCCGAACAACAAATCAGTGACCGCGACGGCTACAAGTACTACGTCAACTTTGGTAAGGTGAGCGGCAACTTCACGTGGCAGGTCGACCACGGCATTGAGTCCAACACCTACAACCCCAACGACCTGGGAATCCTGTTCGGCAATAACAACATCTCGCAGTCGGCTCAGCTGGTGTACCGCAAGTTCAAGCCGTTCTGGAAGGTCAACAACTTCGCCATCTTTGGGGTAGCCAGCCACACGCTACTCTACAAGCCCACGCTGTATCGGGCGGTCAACTTTTACCTGGGCTCAAACACCACCTTCACCAAAAGCTTCAACCAAATCGGATTCGACTTCAACTACGACCCTGTTACGCACGATTATTTTGAGCCCCGCACTTATCCCCTGGGCAGCCATTACGTGCGGGTGCCCGGCAATGCCCGCATCGAATGTTTCCTCAATTCGGACTCGCGCAAGAAATTCGCCTATGGCCTGAACGCTGGCTTGCAGCACTACAACCGCGACGAGCGCCTGCCCCGGCCCCGCCGCACAGGCTACAGCTTCGGCGCCTACCCGCGCTTCCGCTTCAACGACCACTTCACCCTCCGCTACAGCATCGACTGGAGCCTGCGCGCGAATCAAATCGGCTACGTTAACGGCGGGATGGATAGCAATGAACTCCTCGACCGTCCTTTCATGGGCCAAATCATGCTCGGCCTGCGTGATGTATCGACGGTGTCCAATGTCGTGTCCGCGGCCTACACCTTCACCAACCGCATGGCTTTCACGTTGCGCGTGCGCCACTACACCAGCAACGTGCACTACAACGGCTTCTCTGCCCTCGGCAAAAATGGGGAGGAGCAGCTGGTCGACTACCGCCGCAACCGCGACAATACCTACAACGCCTTCAACGTGGACGCGGTGTATTCCTGGTGGTTCGCTCCCGGCTCGCAGATTAGCGTGGTTTGGAAAAACGCCGGCACCACCTACCTGCAGGCCGAAGAAGCCACGCCGCAGTACTTCAACAATTTCAATAATACCATCAACACCCCGCACAATAACTCGGTGTCGGTGAAGGTGCTTTATTTCCTGGATTATCTGGCGTTGCGGCCGAAAAGGTAGAGAGCCAGAGTGGCGCGCCTGTCATTGCCACGGGCTGCGCCCCCGCAATGACAGGCGCGCCACTCTGGCTCCCCCTCTCAGCGGGAGAGGGGCCGTGCCCGGTAGGGGGTGAGGTTAACCACGTTTATCCGTCCTTTGCACGGCCTTTTCCACCATACCCCGCAGCATGCCGGCAACCAGTGCTCCAGAACTTCGAACCGTAGCCGTAACCCGCTACGTGACCCCCC
Organism: Hymenobacter sp. B1770; assembly: GCF_049896385.1. Classification (NCBI taxonomy): domain Bacteria; kingdom Pseudomonadati; phylum Bacteroidota; class Cytophagia; order Cytophagales; family Hymenobacteraceae; genus Hymenobacter; species Hymenobacter sp. B1770. The sequence goes on along the minus strand of NZ_JAFCUF010000007.1, from coordinate 101,909 downwards.
TACGGGAAGGCGGCTCCCTCCCCGCCTTGGTCGAAGCCGATGACAACTTCCTCTACGTCCTGAAATTCCGCGGTGCAGGCCAGGGCGTGAAGGCCCTCATCGCCGAGCTCATCGTGGGCGAAATGGCCCGCACGCTTGGCCTGCGCGTGCCGGAATTGGTGTTTTGTGAGCTCGACGAAGCCTTTGGGCGCACCGAGCCCGACGAGGAAATCCAGGATTTGCTGCGCGCCAGCACCGGCCGCAACCTGGCGCTGCACTACCTCTCCGGCGCCATCACCTTTGATGCCCTGGTCACGAACATCGAGCCACGGCTGGCCTCTCAAATCGTGTGGCTCGACTGCCTCACGCTGAACGTAGACCGTACCGCCCGCAATACCAACCTGCTCATGTGGCATAAGGAATTGTGGCTCATCGACCACGGCGCCGCTCTCTACGCCCACCACGCCGGCCCCGAGTGGGCCAAGCCGCGCCCGCGCCCCTTCCCCCAGGTGAAAGACCACGTGCTGCTGCCCCGCGCCAGCGAGCTAACCGAAGTCGACACCGAAAGCCGCGCCCAGCTCACGCCCGAGCGCATTCGCGCCATTGTGGCCCTGGTGCCCGACGAATGGCTGACCAACGGCGACGCCCCGCCTCAGGAGCAGCGCGACGACTACGTCCGCTTCCTGGAAACCCGCTTAGCGGCATCAGAAACCTTTGTTCAGGAAGCCCAGGATGCCCGCAATGCTATTATTTGAATACGCCGTGCTCCGCGTGGTGCCCCGCGTCGAGCGCGAAGAATTCCTCAACGTGGGCGTTATCGTGTACTGCCGTTCGCAAGGCTTCCTCGAAACCCGTTTCGAGCTGCCCGAAGCCCGGCTACTAGCCTTCGCACCCGGCCTCGACTTGGAAGAGATAACCGCCCGCCTACAAGCCTTTGCGCGCATTTGCCAGGGACGCGCTACCGGCGGCACCATCGGCCAGCTGCCCATTGCCGAGCGGTTCCGCTGGCTCACCGCCACGCGTAGCACTGTGGTCCAAACCTCGCCCGTGCACCCCGGCCTCTGCGCCGATGCCAGCGAAACGCTAGCCCGCCTTTACACTCAGCTGGTCGAATAAAATACTATGCTGTATAACAAAACGATGTAGAGACGCGACACTTCGTCTCTCGTCGTTGAACGATGCGCGAACGATAAACTTCTTACGGCGCGGACGCCGAGACGCGAAGTGTGGCGTCTCTACATCGTTTATTAGAATTCCAATCGGAAATCAGTCCCTTGACCCGGCACTGACTGCACCTTGATGCTGCCTTTGTGCAAGTGCATGATTTGCTTGGCCAGGCTAAGCCCAATGCCAGTGCCGCCTCTTCGGGTTGTGAAAAAAGGGATGAAAATGCTATCCAGCACGTCGGGCGTGATGCCCGTCCCGTTGTCACCCACATCGAGGACAACGCGACCATCTTCTTGCTGCTGCGCCCGAAGCTCGATGCGCGGCTGTGGCCGTTCGCGCACAGCGTAAGCGGCATTTAGCACCAAGTTGATGAGCACCTGCTCCATGAGGCGCGAATCGGCTTGCATGCACAGGTCAACTGGTTCCACCGAGGTCAACAGCTCGATACTGGTTTCGGCCAGTTGCGGAGTCATTAGGCCACGGATGCTGCGGAACAATTCCTGCAAATACACGGTGGTCAGCTGCGGCGTGCTGATGGTGCTAAAGTCGCGGTAGACCTGCGAAAACCGCAGTAGTCCTTCGCTGCGGTTTTGAATGATGCCGATGCCTTCCACCACATCGCCCAGCAGGGCCTGCACGGGCGGAGCCGCGGCATCCAGTTCCCGGCGCAGGTCGCGCCGTAGCGTGTCGGCCAGTGAGGCAATGGGCGCCACCGAATTCATGATTTCGTGGGTCATCACACGCAGCAGCTTTTGCCAGGCTTCGGTTTCGGTTTCGTCGAGGGCATGGCTCACGTTTTTGAAGGCTACCAGCGTAAACTCGCGGCCCTGCAGCCGGAACGTCGTAGCCGAAAGCAGCAGCTGCATGGTTTTGCTGCCCACCGTGAGCTTTACAACCGTGGAAGCCCCCGGCTGCAACTGACCAATGACCTCGTGCAGCACCGGCAGCCGCTTTTGCAGCGTGGCCATGCTCTTGAGGTAAGGCAGTTCCAGCGTTTGCTTAAATGACTCGTTGATGGACTCCACCGTGCCGGATGCATCGTAGGAAATAATGCCCGTATCGATGAGCTGCAGCACCGTTTGCAGGTAAGTGAACTGCGCCTCACGCTCGGCGCTAAGCTGTCGGAACGTAACACTGAGCTGATTGAACGCCGCATGCAGCGGCCGCAGGGCACGGTTGGGGTGGGCCTCGTTGAAGTGTTGCGAAAAGTCGCGGTACTGCACCGCCGCAAGGAAATCGGCCAGGGCTTGGTTACCGCGTGTGACGTGCCGGCCCAGTTCCCACACCGCTAAGCCCAGCAGCAGCGCCGCCAAGCCCAGCAGCGCGTATTTGCCGTGCTCCCAGGCCCGCTCGGCCGCATATAGCAGCCCGAGCAGCACAAGCAGCCGCAGCACTATGCCAAATTTCAGCCGCTTAAAGGTCATGTTTTTCGAGGCGGCGGTAGAGGGCGGTGCGGGTAATGCCAAGCTCCTTGGCGGCCTTGGTGATGTTGCCATTATGGCGCTCTATCACGCGCAGGATGGTGCTTTTCTCTATCTCACTCAACTGCAAGGGGCCATCGGCGGGCTGTGGCCCAGCGGTGCGGGGAGCTACCGTTTCCATGGCCGAGAAGTGAAAATCCTGTGGCCGCAGTGTGTCGCCCTCAGCCAGAATCACGGCTCGCTCCACGGTGTGCTGCAGCTCACGCACGTTGCCGGGCCAGCTGTGCTGCTGCATCTTCTGCAGGGTGGCAGGCTCAAAGCCTGGGGTGGTCTTGCGGTTGCGGGCGGCGTAGATGCCGGCAAAGTGGCGGGCCAGCAGCAGCACGTCGTCGCCACGAGCCCGCAGGGGCGGGAGCGTGATTTCGACGGTGTTGAGGCGGTAAATCAAGTCTTTGCGAAACTGCTGCTGGGCCGCCAGCGCATACAGCGGCGCGTTGGTGGCCGAAATCAGCCGAATATCAATGGGCACCGGTGCGTTGCTGCCCACCGGGATAATTTGCCGATTTTGCAGCGCAGTGAGCAGCTTGGCCTGCTGAGCCAGGGAAATGTTGCCGATTTCATCTAAAAACAACGTGCCGCCCGAAGCTGCGGCAAAGCGCCCGATGCGGTCCTCCCGGGCATCGGTAAACGCGCCCTTCTTGTGCCCAAACAGTTCGCTCTCAAAGATGCCTTCGCTCATGGCCGCCAGGTCAGCCGTCACAAACGGCTCGGCTGCCCGGAAGGACTTTTGGTGGAGGGCCTTGGCCACCAATTCTTTGCCAGTGCCGTTCTCGCCCAGTAGGAGGATGTTCGCCTCAGTCGGCGCCACTTTCTCGACCTTGTGAAACACCTCCTGCATAGCTTCCGACTCGCCCAGCAGCGCAAACTCGGCAAACGAAGCTGCCCGCCGGGGAGCCACGGGCACACCTGACGCGCGGCCCGCTTCCTTAGTCTCGACGGCCGCGGCCAGGGTTTCCAGCAGCTGGGCGTTGTGCCAGGGCTTTACAATAAAATCGGTAGCCCCGGCCTTGAGCGAGCGCACGGCGGTGCTGATTTCCCCGTGGGCGGTAATCATAATGACCGTAGCAGTGGGGTCTTTTTCGCGGATGCGGCCCAGCCAGTACAGCCCTTCGTTGCCGGTGCCGAGGGTGCTTTTGTAGTTCATGTCCAGGAAAATGACGTCGAAGCGCTGCTTGCTCAGCAGCGAGAGCAGCAGCTCGGGGTTCTTCTCGGTCACTACTTCCTGCACTTCGGGCTTGAGGAGCATGCGCACGGCGAACAGTACGTCTGTGTCGTCGTCAACCACCAAAACACGCGCTTTCTTCAAGACCATGGTGCGTACCAAACAAATCAAAACAGGAGCCCGCGTCCCATCTTGGGTGCTAAGCACCGAAATACTAGCCACAATTGTACTAGTTTCTAAAAACCTTCTTCTGAGCTTCCGCGGGCCCTTTTATACAGCGTCGGGTCCAGGCAGTGTATCACAACCGAACGACAGGTGTATCAAAATCGAACGGTTTTCAGGCTAACGAGGTGCGAATTCTATGCAATCTATTGTAAATCAATATTTTATTAAGTTGGCATCGTTCTTCGTCTGCTGTCCACAACTGCCTCTTCGGAAGGCAAATCAAACGCTGCCAAGGACATGGATGTCATTATCAAAAAGAAAACCTGGACCCCGGCTCGACTGATGCTGTTGGGCGCGCTGGTGCTGCTGGTGGTGGCCGTAGCGGCCATGCTGCTCACATCAGCCGGCCCAGCCAAGCTCAACGTTGACCCCGAGCGGCTGACCATCAGCCCGGTCACCCGCGGGCCGTTCCAGGAGTTTGTGCCCGTGGATGGCATCGTGATGCCCATCAAAACCATTTACCTCGACGCGCCCGAGGGTGGCACGGTGCAGCGCATTCTGGTGGAAGACGGAGCCACGCTCGCCGCTGGTCAGCCCATTATTGAGCTGGCCAACACCGATTTGCAGCTGGAAATGGTGAACCGCGAAACGGCCGTGTTTGACCTGATGAACAACCTGCAGCACACGCGCAACCTGCTCCAGCAAAACCGTATCCAGCAGCTCAACCAGCAGGCCGAAATCGAGAACCAGCTGCGCGAAGCCAAGCGCCTGTTCGACCTCAACAAGAGCTTGTATGACCAAAAGGTAATTGCCCGCCAGGAATACCAACAAACCAAAAATGCCTACGATTACCAGCTGCGCCGCAAGCAGCTGAGCCGCCAAGCCCTGCGGCAGGATTCCACGGCCATGCGCGAGCAAATCAACCAGATGCAGCAGTCGGTGGGCCGCATGCAAAACAACCTTGCGCTGATGCGCCGCAAGCTCGACGACCTCACCATCAAGGCACCGACGGCCGGTCGCATCACCTCGCTCAACGCCGAAATCGGGGAACTGAAAACCAGGGGCCAGCGCATCGGCCAGCTCGACATGCTCACCGGCCTCAAGGTGCGCGCCACGCTGGACCAGTACTACATCTCGCGCATTTTTCCGGGCCAGAAAGGCATGATAACCGTGAACGACAAGCCCTACGAACTAAGCGTGAAGAAAATTTTCACGCAGGTGACCCAGGGCGTGCAGGTCGACCTGGAGTTTGCCGGCTCCCCGCCGCCTGACCTCCGCCGCGGCCAGACTGTGCCTGTGCGCCTGGCCCTGAGCGACCAAACCACGGCTCTGCGCGTGCCCAAAGGCGGCTTTAATCAGAAAACCGGCGGCAACTGGATTTTCAAGGTGAGCGCCGACGGCACTAAAGCCTACAAAAGCGACATCCGCCTGGGCCGCCAAAACCCGGAATACTACGAAGTGCTCGACGGCCTCAAGCCCGGCGACCGGGTCATCACCTCCAGTTACGAAGGCTACGAGAAGATGGGCGAGCTGGAGCTCAAAGCAAAGTCTCAATAACGCTTACGCCTGAAATGAAAAAAGGCTGTCATGCTGAGCGCAGCCGAAGCATCTCTACCATGAGAGTAAAATCAATGGTGAATGTGCTCGATTCGCTGCAACGAAGCAGTAGAGATGCTTCGGCTGCGCCCAGCATGACAGCCTTTTTCTCCTAACTACACACCGCACCACACTGCTTTTCTCACCTTCTGCAAAAAAGTACCAGCCCTTCTAACCAGCCCACTCCCATGATTAAAATCGAAAACCTCGAGAAGATTTACCGCACCGAAGAAGTGCAGACCAAAGCCCTCAACAACGTGTCGCTGGCCGTGAACGAAGGCGAGTTTGTGGCCATCATGGGGCCGTCGGGCTGCGGCAAGTCCACCCTGCTCAACATCCTGGGCCTGCTCGACGAGCCTGATGGCGGCTGTTTCACCTTCGCCGGTACCGAAGTGACCCACGCGCCGGAGCGCCGCCGCGCCGAACTGCGCAAAAAGCACATCGGCTTCGTGTTCCAGAGCTTCAACCTGATTGAGGAGCTGACGGTGGCCGAAAACGTGGAGTTGCCTCTCATCTACCTGGGCGTAGGAGCGGCCCAGCGCAAGGAAAAAGTATCCAGAGTGCTGGAGAAAATGCAGATTATGCACCGCCGCAACCACTTTCCACAGCAGCTCTCGGGCGGGCAGCAGCAGCGCGTAGCCGTGGCCCGCGCTGTGGTCAACAGCCCGAGCCTGATACTGGCCGACGAACCCACCGGCAACCTTGACTCCAGCAACGGCAACGAGGTAATGGAGCTGCTCACGGAGCTGAACGAAGCCGGCACCACCATCATCATGGTCACCCATTCCGAGCACGATGCCCGCTACGCCCACCGCGTGGTGCGCCTGCTGGACGGGCAGGTAGTGCTCGAAAACATGCACCAAGCCTTCACGGCCTAAGTCACCTTCTCGCCTTTTTCTGCGCTGCCTAGCCGCTTTTCGCCATGTTTAAGAACTATTTTTTCGTTGCCTACCGCAATCTCATCCGGCACAAAGGCTTTTCCTTTCTCAACATTGCTGGCCTGGCCCTGGGCCTCACGGCCTGCCTACTGATTGGCCTGTTCGTGTACGACGAACTGCAATTCGACAAATTCCTCCCGCAGGGCGAGCGGGTGTACCGGCTCTACACCGAGCAAATGGAAAAAGAAACGCCGGAAACCTACAGCCCCGTGTCGCCCATGTACGCGACCACCCTGAAACAGGAGTTTCCGGAAGTGGAGCAAACCATGCGCATTCTAATGCAAGCGACCACCAACTTGCTGGAAGTAGGCGATAAGAAAATCTACGTCGAAGACGGCCTGATTACAGATTCTACCTTTTTTAGCGTTTTCCCGCTGCCCTTTAAATACGGCTCGCCAATCCAAGCACTGGACGCGCCCACGTCAATTGTGTTGACCGAGGACGTAGCCAAGAGCTTTTTCGGCGACGAAAATCCTGTGGGCAAGGAGATAAAAATGAATAAATCGCCTTTCGTAGTGAAAGGCGTGCTGCACAACGACTTGTCGAAATTTCACTTGAAAGTCAATTTCCTCATCCCGCTATCGGCAGCACAATTACCACCTGCGCGCATGAAACGGTGGGGCTGGCACCAATTTTTCACCTACGTGAAGTTGAAGCCCGGCACCGATTACAAAGAAGCCGAAGCCAAGCTGCAGAACTATATCCTGCAGAAGGTGGCGCCGACGCAGCTGGAGGAGAAGATAACGGACAGGCCGTTTTTGCAGCCCCTGCAGGCCATTCACTTGTATTCGTCCAGCTTCAAATACGATTTATCTGTCAAGGGCAACATCACCTACGTGAAGGCGCTGAGCTTTATCGCGGCGTTCATTCTGCTGATTGCCGGCTTCAACTTCGTGAATCTGGCCACGGCCAAGTCCATGCAGCGAGCCAAGGAAGTGGGCATCCGCAAAACCATTGGCGCCAGCCGCGAGCAGCTCATGCTGCAGTTCTTGAGCGAAACGGTGCTGCTCACGCTGGTGAGCGTGGTGCTGGCCGTGGTGCTAACAGCGTTGCTACTGCCGTCGCTCAATGCCTTCACGGGCAAAACCATGGCCTTTGACCTGCTCCGCAGCCCTGCACTGCTGGGCCTGCTGGCGGCCCTGACGGTGGTGGTGGGCTTGGTAGCGGGCTTCTACCCAGCTCTGGTGCTGTCGAGCTTCCAACCGGTGAAAGTGCTGAAAAGCGCCGTGGTCACCGACGGCATTGTTGGCCGGGTGCAATGGCTGCGCCACGGGCTGATTGTGGTGCAGTTTGCGCTCTCGGTGTTCCTCATCATTTGTGCCATTGTGGTGTTTCGGCAGGTGAGCTACCTACACAACAAGGACCTGGGCTTCAACCGCGACCAAATCATGTTCTTCCCCATGCGGGGCCAAAACATGACCAAGCACTACGATACCTTCAAAAACGAGCTGGCGCAGGTGCCCGGCGTGGTGTCGGCCAGCGTTGGCTACGGCTTTCCCGGCGACCAAGTGGCCGGCGACGGCATCATTGTGCCCACCAACGGCGAACAGAAGCGCTACGGCGCCACGCAGCTGATGGTGGACTACGACTACATCAAAACCCTGGGCCTGGAGCTGGTGGCGGGCCGCGACTTTTCCAAAGACCGAAAAACCGACATAGACCAGGCCTTTATCATCAACGAAACGGCCGTGAAAGAATACGGCTTCGGCACGCCGGAGAAAGCCCTGGGGCAGACCGTGCACTGGCAGGTATGGAGCGACAAAAATCCCGATTCCCTGAAAATCGGAAAGATTATCGGCGTCGTAAAGGACTTTCATTACAAAAGCCTGTACGACAAGCTGGAGCCAGCCGTGCTGCAAATATTCCCCGGTGCATATTGGAAAGTGGCCGTCAAGCTCAAGGGCGACAACATCAGCAGCTCCGTGGATGGCGTGAAGCAAGTCTGGGACAAATTCAGCCCCGAGAGCCCCATTGAGTACAAGTTTCTCGACCAGAACTTTGACGAGATGTACAAGGCCGAAGACAAGCTCAAGTCCTTGCTCTGGATATTTACCGGCATTGCCATTTTTGTGGGCTGCCTTGGGCTGTTTGGCCTGGCCACCTACGCAGCCGAGCGCCGCAAGAAGGAAATCGGCATTCGGAAAGTGCTCGGGGCAAGCGTGGGCAACATCGTGTCGCTCTTGTCGAAGGAATTCCTCGTGCTGGTGCTGGTGGCGGCCGTCATCGCTTTTCCCGCCGCCTGGCTGGCCATGAGCCGATGGCTGCAGGACTTCGCCTACCGCATCGACATGCCGCTGTGGGCTTTCTTGGCCGCTGGCTTAACGGCGGCGGTGGTAGCCTTCCTCACGGTGGGGTACCAGGCGGTGCGGGCCGCCACCGCCAACCCTGTAAATAACCTGAGGGCCAATTAAAGCAAACAGAACTGTTGAAAACGAAAAAAGCCCGCCTGCAATTTGCAGGCGGGCTTTTCTGTGGAGATGCAGGGATTCGAACCCTGGTCCAGACAAGGAAATCAACGTGCTTTCTACGTGCGTATCCAGACTTGAATTTTCATGGAATTTCAGGCGTCAGTCAGGCCCTTGAAATTCCCCTAGCTGCAATTGAGTTTCGCCTCCGAGTCACAGCTCCTCGAAGACTATTTTCTACTTACGACGCTCCGAACTCCCAGGTGTAGAAACTTACCCAGGCGGAACGATGACATTACCTAATTCTAAATTAGGCAGCCATGGCGTACGAATAGTCGCCGGTTGTTTTTCGATAGATTTTTTTACAGGAGAGCTTCCATCAACTCCTGGCACGCTTACCCGCAATTTGCGCAAGCTGTCAATTCCGGTCATCCCCAAATGGTAAAGAACGATTCCCGCAGTCGCCTCGAAAGGGTAAGCGGGCCGCGAAGGTACGCGCTGAAATAGAAACGCCGGGGGAGGAGGGAAGGTTTCCTGCAAGATGGAGGTTTGTGGAAAGAGTAAACCGTGGTCTAAAGGACAAAAAGAACGTCATGCTTAGCTTGTCGAAGCATCTCTACCGCTTCGTTGCAGCAATTGAGTTAGTTACGCGGTAGAGATGCTTCGACAAGCTCAGCATGACGGGCTGGTAACAGTTTGATAAGCCAAACGCGACCTGATTTCCCCTTCCAAAGCCGCCCTTTTTTGGGTAACTTTGTAGACAGAACTTATGGATAATTTCGTCGTTTCGGCCCGCAAGTACCGTCCTTCCACCTTTCGCAGCGTGGTGGGGCAGCAGCACGTCACCACCACGCTGCAGAATGCCATTCAGAGCCAGCACCTGGCCCAGGCGTTCCTGTTTTGCGGCCCCCGTGGGGTAGGCAAAACCACTTGCGCCCGCATTCTGGCCAAAACCATCAACTGCACCAACCTTTCGGCCGAGACCGAGGCGTGCGGCACCTGCCCGTCGTGCGTGGCCTTCCAGGATAATGCCTCGTTCAACGTGCACGAGCTGGACGCCGCTTCCAATAACTCTGTCGAAGATATACGCTCGCTGGTGGAGCAGGTACGCTACGCCCCGCAGGCCGGCAAGTACAAAATCTACATCATCGACGAGGTGCACATGCTCTCGAACGCGGCTTTCAACGCCTTCCTGAAGACGCTGGAGGAGCCGCCGAGCTACGCCATTTTCATCCTCGCCACCACCGAGCGGCACAAGATTATCCCCACCATCCTGTCGCGCTGCCAGATTTTCGACTTCAGCCGTATCAAAGTGGAGGACATGCGCAGCCACCTGCGCTACGTGGCCACCCAGGAAGGCATCTCAGCTGAAGACGACGCCCTGCACCTGCTGGCCCAAAAGGCCGACGGCGGCCTGCGCGACGCTCTGTCGATGTTCGACCAAATGGTCACCTTCGGCGGCAACAACCTCACCTACAAAGAGGTGGTGCAGAACCTGCACATCCTCGACTACGACTATTATTTCCGGCTGATTGACAGCCTGCTGACCGAAAACCTCTCCGCCGCGCTACTCTTGCTCGATGAGGTGATGCAGAACGGTTTCGACCTCCACAACTTCGTGGTGGGCACCGCCGAGCACCTGCGCGGCCTGCTCGTGTGCAAAGATGCCGTGACCGTGCAGCTGCTGGAGGTGTCCGAAGGCATCAAACAGAAGTACGTGCAGCAGGCCCAGGCCGCGCCGTTGGCCTTCCTGCTTTCTGCCCTCAACCTCATCAGCCAGTGCGACCGCGAGTTCAAGCAAGCCAAAAACCAGCGCCTTCACGTCGAGCTGGCCCTCATGAAGCTGGCTTATCTGAACGGGGCCGTTCAGTTTGTTCGCGAGTTGAGCCCTGCCGGAAATGGCGAGGCTAAAAAAAAAACTAGTGGCCTAAACAACGCCGCTGACGCTCCAGCAGTGCCTGCACCGAGCAGTAACGGCAATGGCCACGCGCAGTATGCTCCCATTGCCTCGCCAGCCGCTATAACCCCAGCCGCTACCGTGTCGGCTGTTCCAGCCCCAGTACCGGTAGCACCCACGGTGCCCGCCGCCGCTTTACCCGAATTTGAGCCTCTGCCCACTGGCCGGGTGGCGCCCCCTGCCGACGGCCCCGAACCACTGCCGGTAGAAAGCGGGGTAGAGGAGCTGCACGACACCCCGAGCATCGAGCCGGAGCCGGAAGCGGCCATCACTGAGCGCCACCAGATGCGCGACACCCTGCCGCACGTCGAAATCGGCGTGCCCAGCTTCGAGGGCATTGAGCCCACCCCAAGGCCTACGCCGGCTGCCGCTTTTGCCAAGATTCCCAGCTTGGGTAATAAAATTCCGAGCTTGAAGGACCTAAGCAGCAAGCTCGCCGCTGGTCCTGCTGCTGCATCTGTGGTAGCCGAGCCCCAGTTCACCAGTGGTCCAGTCGCACCCATCGACCCGGCTTTACTGCAACGCGTGTGGAAAGAGCTTGCCGAGGAGCGCCGCGCTCAAGACCGCATGAGCGAATTTTGGGTGCTGAACCGGCCGGTAGCCGCCAACGACGAGCACATGATTGAGCTGGCTGTCGACAACCCCATTCAGGTGGACCAGTTCAACGACATGCGGGTGGAGTTTCTGGCAGACTTGCGCCGCCGCACCGGCCACCCGCGCCTCTCGGTGCAGGTTGTGGTAACCACGGCTGCACCTACTGGTCGCAAGCTGTACACCGCCACCGATAAGTTCGAGTACCTCGCCGAGCGGTTCCCAGCTCTGCGCGAGGCCAAGCAACGGCTCGGGCTGGAAGCGGAGTTTTAAGCGCACAGTTTTGCGAGGTGGACCCAATACCAGCCTTACGGGAACCTCACCCCCGGCCCCCCTCTCCCGTGGAGATGGGGGACCTGACGATAGAACGAGAAGCAGAAAGCCGCATTGCTGAAGAGCAATGCGGCTTTCTGCTTCTTAAAAATTGATTGTCCTTGTGCCGTGGCTCCTCCTCTCCACGAGAGAGGGGGGCCGGGGGTGAGGTTTTCCCGCAAACGTTTGGGTTGCTACCAACCTCACCAGTACCCGGATTCTTCAGCGCCGAACAAACCGGCAAGGTAGCTGCAAAATTCGTTTTTTATTCCCCTATCAGCCAGCTACCTTTGTTTTTTGAATCCTTTCGGCTATCCTTCCGCGCCTTTCGTGAAAAAAAACTTTTTGCTGCTGTTTCCCGCCCTGGTAGCGCTAGGTCTTGCCACACAGTGCCAATCGAGCAAGCCAGTTACTAGTGCTTCGACAACTGCTGCTGCGCCTGCCACTACGCCTGCTGCCCAAAAGGAATACCGCTACGAAACCGTGCCCGGCGACCCACTGCAGGTTCGTATCTATAAATTAGACAACGGGCTGACCGTTTACCTGTCGGACTACAAAGATGCTCCGCGCATCCAAACGTACGTGGCCGTGCGGGCCGGTTCGAAGAACGACCCAGCCGACGCCACCGGCCTGGCGCATTACCTTGAGCACATGGTGTTCAAAGGCACGTCGAAGCTGGGAACGCAGGACTGGGCCAAGGAAAAAGTAGAGCTCGACAAGATTGAAGCGCTCTACGAAGTGTACCGCAGCCAGCGCAACGACCCTGCCGCTCGCAAGCGTACTTACCATCAGATTGACTCTATCTCGGGAGTAGCTGCCAAGTACGCCGTGCCGAACGAGTACGACAAGGTGATGGGCGCCATCGGAGCCAAAGGCTCTAACGCGCACACTTCGAGCGAGGAGACGGTGTATCAAGAAGACATCCCCAGCAACCAGCTGGAAAAGTGGACGGCCATTCAGGCCGAACGGATGCAGGAGATGGTGCCGCGCCTGTTCCATACAGAGCTAGAAGCGGTGTATGAAGAGAAGAACCGGGGCCTGGACAGCGACTTCCGCAAGCAGTACGAGGCTCTGAATGCCGCGCTCTATCCGACGCACCCCTACGGCACGCAGACGACCATTGGCACGATTGAGCACCTGCAGAACCCGTCCATCACCGAAATCAAAAAGTACTTCGGTCAATACTACGTGCCGGGCAACGTGGCCCTGTGCCTGAGTGGCGACCTGGACTACGACGCCACCATTCGGCTTATCGACAAATACTTTGGCGCATTGCCAGCCAAGTCGGTTCCTGCTTTCAACCCGCCGGTAGAGAAGCCGCTGACCGCGCCGATGGTGCGCGAAGTGGTAGGTCCGCAAGCTGAAAATGTGATGCTGGGCTTCCGCCTGCCCGGCAAAGCTACCCGCGACGGCGTTCGCCTCCGGATGCTGGATAAAATCCTGACTAACGGCCAAGCCGGTCTGATTGACCTCAACCTGAACCAACAGCAGAAAGTGTTGCAGGCCACGTCGTTCACTGACCTCAATGCCGATTATTCCACCCACGTCATCTACGGCAACCCGCGCCAAGGCCAAAAGCTGGACGAGGTGAAGAGCCTGATGCTGGGCGAACTGGCTAAGGTGAAAGCCGGCAATTTCCCCGATTGGCTGATTCCGGCCATCATCAACAACGACAAGCTGGAGCGCACCAAGAGCTACGAGAGTAATCAGGCCCGCGCCAGCGCCATGTACGAGGCGTTTATTCAGCGCGTCGACTGGAAAGACTACCTGGAGCAGCACGAGACATTTGCTTCCATCACGAAAGAGGAAATCGTGAAATTCGCCAACGACAACTACGGCGAAAACTTCGTGACCGTATACAAGCGCACCGGCACCGACCCCAACAAGGTGAAGGTGGTGAAGCCCGCCATCACGCCCGTGCCCGCCAACCGCGAGGTGGCTTCAGCTTACTACAAGCAGCTGACGGCCATGCCCAGCTCGGAGCTGCAGCCCGTATTTGTCGATTACAAGAAGGACATTCAGGAAATAGCCATCAAGCCGGGCCTGCCGCTGTACTACACCAAGAACAGCGAAAATGGCTTGTTCAACCTGTATTACATTCTGGACCTGGGCACGAACAATGACCCACGCTGGGGCTTAGCCACCGATTACCTGCAGTACCTCGGTGCTGGCAACTATTCCGCCGCACAGCTGCAGCAGGAGTTCTACAAGCTGGGCTGCTCTTTTAACGTGAGCAGCGGCACCGACCGGATTTTTGTGACCCTGAACGGTCTCGATACCAATTTGGAGCCCGCCCTCAAACTGTTTGAACAACTGTTGAACGCGCCCAAGCCCGACGCCGCAGCCCTGAAAAACATGGTGGCTGGCACGCTCAAAGCCCGTCAGGATGCCAAGCTCAACAAGGGCGTGATTCTGAATGCGGCCATGGTGAATTACGTGAAGTACGGGCCGAAAAACCCCTTTACCAATGTGATGAGCGAGAAGGAGCTGAAGGCAGTGAAGCCCGAGCAGCTCACGGCCCTTATTAAGAAGCTGCCGACGTATCAGCACCGCGTGCTGTACTATGGTCCGCGCCCCCAGGAAGGGACCGTAGCGCTGCTGAAAGCCGAGCACCGCACCCCCGCCAAGCTCGCCTCTGTGCCGGCCGCTAAAGATTTTGTTGAGCAACCCTTGAAAGACAAAAAAGTCTATTGGGTTGACTACAACATGGTACAGGCCGAAATCATCTTCCTGACCAAGGGCGATGTGTACAACAAGGGAATGGTACCCACTGTGGCCCTCTACAACGAATACTTCGGTGGGGGCATGGGCAGCATTGTATTCCAGGACTTGCGCGAGAGCAAGGCCCTGGCTTACTCCGCGTCGTCGCGATACGCCAACGCCGACAAGGTGGGCCGCTCCAACTATAACATGAGCTACATCGGCACGCAGAGCGACAAGCTGCCCGAGGCCATGGCTGGTATGGAGGCGTTGCTAACGGACATGCCCGTGGCTGAGGCCAACCTGGAAATCGCCAAGAACTCCATTCGCAACAGCATCAGCACCGAGCGCATTACCAAAGGCAACGTACTGTTGAGCTATGAGCGCGCCCGCCGCCTCGGCCTCGACTATGACCTGCGCCGCGACGTGTATACCGGCACGCAGAACATGACTTTCGAAGAGTTGAAGAAGTTTCAGGAAGCCAAGATTAAAGGACAAAACCAGGTGATTCTGGTTATTGGCTCGAAAGACCGGCTGAATTTTAAGGAGCTAGCCAAGTACGGGACGGTGCAACAGCTCACTCTGAAGGAGATTTTCGGGTACTAGCCCACAATTGTCATGCTGAGCGCAGCGAAGCACCTTATCCCGCATGCGCTCAGTTGAATTTTACTACGAAAGCCTAGCGCGATAAGGCCCTTCGCTGCGCTCAGGATGACCCCGATTTAAATAACACACGACCCCACATGGCAGAGCAAAAAATCACCATCAAAAACGGCAAACTGAATGTACCAGACAAGCCAACCATTCCCTTCATTGAGGGCGATGGTACGGGTCCAGACATTTGGGCGGCTTCCAAGCTTGTATTCGATGCAGCCGTTGAGAAGGCCTATGGGGGCAAAAAGCAGTTGATGTGGAAGGAAGTGCTGGCCGGTGAGAAAGCCTACAAGCAAACCAATAACTGGCTGCCCAACGAAACCCTCGACGCATTCCGCGAATACTTGGTGGGCATCAAAGGCCCCCTGACTACGCCCGTGGGGGGAGGAATCCGCTCGCTGAACGTCGCCCTGCGCCAGGAGCTGGACCTGTACGCCTGCGTGCGCCCCGTGCGCTACTACGACGGCGTGCCCTCGCCCGTGCGCCAGCCCGAGCTGACCGATATGGTCATCTTCCGCGAAAACACCGAAGACATCTACGCCGGCATCGAGTACATGAACGGCACGCCTCAGGCTCAGAAAATGCTGGAATTCCTCCAGGATGAGATGGGCGTGAAGAAGATTCGTTTCCCCGAGTCGTCCTCGTTCGGCATCAAGCCGGTGAGCAAGGAAGGTACCGAGCGCCTCGTGCGCGCGGCCATCAACTACGCGCTGCTGCACAAGAAGCCTTCGGTGACCATCGTGCACAAGGGCAACATCATGAAGTTCACCGAGGGTGCCTTCAAGACCTGGGGCTACGAGTTGGCCGAGAAGGAATTCGGCAGCAAGGTGTTTACCTGGGCGCAGTACGACAAAATCGTGGCCAAGCAAGGTGTGGCCGTGGCCGACGCCCTGCAGAAGCAGGCCCAGGAGCAAGGCAAGCTCATCATCAAGGACAGCATCGCCGATGCTTTCCTGCAGCAGATTCTGTTGCGCCCCGCCGAGTACTCGGTAGTGGCCACCCTGAACCTGAACGGTGACTACATCTCCGACGCCTTGGCAGCCATCGTGGGCGGCATCGGCATCGCGCCCGGCGCCAACATCAACTACCTGACCGGCCACGCCATCTTCGAAGCGACCCACGGCACCGCGCCCAAGTACGCCAACCAGGACAAGGTGAACCCCGGTTCGGTTATCCTGTCCGGCGTGATGATGCTGGAGCACCTGGGCTGGAAAGAAGCCGCTGCCCTCATCAACAAAGGCCTCGAAGCCGCCATCGCCAGCAAGCGCGTCACCTACGACTTCGAACGCCAGATGGAAGGCGCCACCCTGCTGAAAACGAGCGAATTCGGTCAAGAGATTGTGAACAATATGTAGTAGCTTGGCTGCTGCCTAAGCAACAACAGAAACCCCCGCGTCGGCTTTGGCTGGCGCGGGGGTTTAGTTTTTGGAAACTATGAATGCGGTAAGCAAGAACTTGCTCCTGATAACTAGCGCCTCGCTTCTCTCCTCCATTTCTGTTTTAAGCTTGTTGGTTATAGGGGTAAACAGGAAAAGGATTTTGGGGACGGAGTGGGACAATGATGGACCAGCAAGCTTTGGGTTTGCTGGACAATTTATTATGCCATTTATGTTACTGTCAATGCTTCTAATGTCGTATGCGT
The DNA here is from genome assembly GCF_049896385.1 of Hymenobacter sp. B1770. Classification (NCBI taxonomy): domain Bacteria; kingdom Pseudomonadati; phylum Bacteroidota; class Cytophagia; order Cytophagales; family Hymenobacteraceae; genus Hymenobacter; species Hymenobacter sp. B1770. The sequence goes on along the minus strand of NZ_JAFCUF010000007.1, from coordinate 85,160 downwards.
TACTGCTTTGGATGTTGCGTTGGCATATCTGGCCTAATGCCATGGTCAGATTCGGCGTGTTCCTCATTATTATGCTTCCTGCTATTTCTTTCTGGGGATCACAACAAGAATGGATGAGAAACCAAGTTTTATTTAAATAACCTTAATAATGCTCGTCATCCTCCGCGTTGACGTATTGGCTCTTTTTTATAGCAACGAATCGAATAAAACCCGCGCCTGGCGCGAATTCATCGCAGCTTAACTCGCGCCAAGGTAAAGCCAGGGCAATCCCATTGCAGCCACTACTTCCCACCTGTCTTCAAATCCCGAAATACATTATTCAGCCCTTCCGCCCAGATGGGATGCGCGAAAATCATATCCTGAAGCTGCTGGTACTTCAGCCGCCCGGCCATAGCGACCTGGATGACGGCCATGATTTCACCGGCTTCGGGGCCGAGTAGGGTGGCTCCGAGCAGCCGGTCGTCTTTGCCGACGAGCACCTTCCAGAATCCTAACGACTTGTTAGTGTGCTGGGCCCGGCCAATGGTGCGGATGGGCATGGTGGCCACGCGGTAGGGAATTTTTTCTTCCTGGGCTTGGCCTTCGCTGGGGCCGATGCGGGCCATGGGCGGGTCGGTGAAAACCACGTAGGGGAGGGGGCGCTCGCGGGCTGAGCGTTTGCGGCCGTGCAGCAGGGCGTCGCGCACAATGCGGTAGTCGTCGTAGGCCAAGTGCGTGAACTGCGGGCCGGGGTGAACGTCGCCCAGCGCGTACACGCCCTTTACGTTGGTTTGCAGGTTGTTATTGACCAGGATGTAGCCTTTTTCGTCGGTTTTGATGCCGGCTAATTCCAGGCCTAGTTTGTCGGAGTTGGGGCGGCGGCCGGTGGCTACCAGCAAGTGAGAGCCGCGCAGGCGTCGCTCGCCCTGTTTGGTTTGGGCTGCTACCGTAATGTTGCCACTGGCACTGCGACTTACGCTGTGGGCTCGCGCGCCCATCACAAAGTCAATGCCCTCTTTACTCAGAGCTTCCTGCAGGCCTTGGCACACGTCGTCGTCTTCGCGCTCTAGTAGTTGGGGGCCAGCTTCTATCACGGTGACGCGGCTGCCGAAGCGGCGAAACATCTGACTAAACTCCAGGCCGATGTAGCCGCCTCCCAGGATGAGGAGGTGCTCGGGCAGCTCCTTGAGGTCAAGCAGCTGGGTGGTGGTCAGGTAGCCGGTATCGGCCAGCCCATCCACGTCGGGGATGGCGGCGCGGGTGCCGGTATTGATGAAGATGAGCGGGGCCATAATGTCCTGCGTGCGGCCGTTGGCTAGGCTTACGTGCAGGGAATGCGCCGCCGTGAAGGCCGCATGGCCTTCGAGCAGGGTAATGTTGTCTTGCTTCTTGGTGAGGCTGGCACGGATGCCGTCGCGCATAGCAGCAACCACACCGTCTTTGCGGGCCACGGCGGCGGCCAGGTCGACGCGGAGGTCGGTGGCGCTGGTTGTTTCAGGGGCCGCTACCTGGGCGGCGGTGCGAATATGGTGCAGGCGGTCGGCGGTAGCCAGGAGGGTTTTGGTGGGCGAGCAGCCGTAGTTGATGCAGGAGCCGCCCAGCCGGTTTTCCTCAACCATTGCCACTTGGCGGCCCGCGTTGGCAAGCGAGGTGGCCAGGGGATTTCCAGCTTGGCCAGAACCGATAATGATGGCGTCGAAAGCAGTAGCAGGCATTAGCAGGTATGGTAAGCAGTGGGATATGCCATACATACGGTTCCGCTTGCCAATGTAACCGAGAGCTTATCGGAAAAAGAGAAGTTAGTTAGTCGTTGAGGCTTGTAGAAGCATCTCGCTCCCATCTTGGAACCTCATACATGAGGCTGCGTCCTGCATCACATTATGCCTACAACACAAGCATCCCAAAATACTGTTCTTTGACCTTCGCACTCTGAGCTCATCCAGAAATAAGCGGGAAAGTCCGGCGAAAACGCGAAATTGCCGTATCAGGCGTTGTTTTGCCTTTTTCCTGCTTTGCCATATCCCATGAAGCACCTGTTGCGCTTTGCCTATTTACCCTTCCTAACCGGCCTCACCAGCTGTGCCTCACTGTATTTTCCGCCTCCGCCTCACGCGCCGTTGCTCACACACCAGGGAGAGGCCTACGGTTCTATCAGCACCAACCTCCAAAATAATTTCGCCTTGCAAGGCGCCTACGCAGTCACTGACCATCTGGGCGTTGCTGGCACGTTTTCATCGCTCAATCGCGACCGGACTCGTAAAACAGAGAACCTCGGTTTTGGCGAGCTCAGCGTAGGCTATTTCACCCGCCTGCCCGACAAGCGCGTGCTGGAAGTGTACGTCGGAGCCGGGGGCGGCAGCACCCAGCGCGTCGAGCGCGACGCTGAGAAAGTTACCTCCCGCACGCTGGACGGCAGCCTGTCCAAAATTTTCACTCAGGTAAACTACGCCCGCAAGAAAAGCGACAACCTCCGCCTGTTCAAGCGCGATTTCCCCTTGACCTACGGCGCTGCCCTGCGCATGAGCTACATGCAGCTCAATAACTTTCGCATCGACGGCCAGGTTGCCCCCGGTGAGAACAACGTGTTTTTTGAGCCCATCACTTTCACCCGCACCCAGATTGCGGGGCCCGTGCAACTGCAGATAATGAGCGGCCAGATTTTTGGCTTCCGGAACAACAAGTTTCTCAAGGCCGCTAACTCGGTGTTTCAGATAGGAATTGTCGTTAATCTGGACCCCAAGGGATTTATGGGCGAGTAGTTAACTTTTTGTGAAGCAAAAATTTGCAGTGTTAACCAGCGCCAGATTGTTATAGCAACAAAAAAGCCTCAGCTTCTGCTGAGGCTTTTTTGTAATTGAATGCATCGCTGCACCAAGCGGGTATTACTTGCCGCCCAGCACGCGCAGCATGGTGTCGCCAATCTCAGCGGGCGAATCCACCACGTGGATGCCGCACTCGCGCATGATGGCCATTTTAGCAGCAGCCGTGTCATCGGCACCGCCTACGATGGCACCGGCGTGGCCCATGCGGCGGCCGGGAGGGGCCGTCTGGCCGGCGATGAAGCCTACTACGGGCTTCTTGTTGCCAGTTTCTTTAATCCAGCGAGCAGCTTCGGCTTCCATGCCGCCACCGATTTCGCCTATCATCACGATGCCTTCGGTCTCGGGGTCATTCATCAGCAATTCAACCGCCTGCTTGGTGGTGGTGCCGATGATGGGGTCGCCGCCGATGCCGATGGCCGTGGTCTGGCCCAAGCCGGCTTTGGTGAGCTGGTCAACGGCTTCGTAGGTCAGGGTACCTGACTTGGAAACGATGCCGATTTTGCCTTTGGTGAAGATGAAGCCGGGCATGATGCCCACTTTGCACTCGCCGGCGGTCATTACGCCGGGGCAGTTCGGTCCAATCATCGTGATGCCTTCCCGGTCTTTCAGGTAGTGCTTCACGGCAATCATGTCCTTGGTGGGAATGCCCTCGGTGATGGTGATGATGACCTTGATGCCCGCATCGGCCGCTTCCATGATGGCGTCGGCGGCGAAAGCCGGGGGCACGAAAATAATGCTGGTGTCGGCGCCGGCTTTCTCCACGGCTTCGGCCACGGTGTTGAATACGGGACGGCCCAGGTGCTCAGAACCGCCTTTGCCGGGCGTTACGCCGCCCACCACGTTGGTACCGTAGTCCATCATCTGCTGGGCATGGAACGAACCTTCGGAGCCCGTAAAGCCCTGCACGATAACCTTGGAGTTTTTATTAACCAGAACGCTCATTCGTAGGTGTTTTTTGGGAAATTGATGGAGTGAGAAGGAAAGCCCGGACGGGCAATGGTGCTGCAAAAGTAGGGCTTTTTAGGGGCGCGGCAAGGCACGTCTACGTTGAAAGACTGAGGAGTGCGTACGATGGCCGAACAACGGTATTACTACGGAATTAGGTGGGTGTTGCGAATCCTGGCGCGAGCGGAATCGTTTTTATATCGACTGTTAGTCGCTGTGCTTCCATTTTGACTTGCTCACGGACGTGCAGATGCAAAGCAGATGCCTGTGACCATCGACTTTACTAGGGCTGTGCTACGGTGGCAATATGGCCAAAGTATCAGACGAATTCGCTTTATCTAATCTATTTTGTTAGGAGATATCAGCAGTGAAACACTTCCCTTTCGCCTTGCTACTAAGCTGGTGCTTGTTCTTCACCAGTTGCACTAATAAAGACGGCTCCGCCTTTCCGAGCACCGCGATAACGATTCCCGAGCAGGGCATGTCGCGCCTGGAAACGCCCCGGGACCTCGACCCCCTGCTCAACCAACTGGGCACGGCTCGCTACGCCCTGCTGGGCGAAGCCTCGCACGGTACCACCGAGTTTTATGCCTGGCGCAGCGCCATCACCAAGCGCCTGATTCAGGAGAAAGGCTACACCCTTATTGGAGTTGAGGGCGACTGGCCGGATATGTACGAGCTCAACCGCTACGTGAAAGGGGCTAACAACGGCACGTCGGCGACGGCCGTGCTGCAGCGCCTCACCCGCTGGCCCACCTGGATGTGGGCTAATACCGAAATTGCCGACCTAGCCGAATGGCTGCGGACGTACAACAGCACCCAGCCAGCTGCCCGCAAAGTGGGCTTCTACGGCCTCGACGTCTATAGCCTATGGGAGTCGTTGCAAAGCATTCGCTCTAATTTTCCGGAGGCTGACCCAGCCACGCGCCAAGCCGTTGATGCCGCTCTGGACTGCCTTGGCCCCTACAACCAAAGCGACGAGGCCTACGGCCGCGCCACCATGGGCGGCGCCAGTTGCGCCGAGGCGGTAGCCAATGTGCTCACTGCCGTGCGCAACCGCATGAAAACCCTGCCGCCCGGCCACGAAGGGGCTTTCAATGCTGAACAAAATGCCTTGGTCGCCGTGAACGCTGAGCGCTACAACCGCGCGGCCGTGCGCAGCAGCAGCACCTCCTGGAACATCCGCGACCAGCACATGGCTGAGACCATTGATCGGTTAATGAGTTTCCATGGGTCAAATGCCAAGATTGCCGTGTGGGAGCACAACACCCACGTGGGCGACGCCCGCCACACCGACATGGCCAACCGCGGCGAAGTGAACGTGGGTCAGCTCATGCGCGAACAACACGCGTCGGCGGGTGTGTATATCGTGGGCTTTGGCACCTATGCCGGCACTGTAACTGCAGCGCCGCGGTGGGGCGGACCTGTGACGACCATGCCCGTGCCAGCAGCTAAAAGCGGCTCTTGGGAAGCTGTCATTCATGAGCAGCGGCCTGGCAACAACCTGTTCCTGCTGGACTCTTGGCGCGGTAACGACCAGCTGAACCAACGCCGCGGCAACCGCGCCATCGGTGTGGTGTACAACCCCGCGAGTGAAAGCGGCAATTACGTGCCCACCAACCTGCCGCACCGCTACGACGCCTTCATTTTCATTGAACAAACTCAGGCCCTGCGCCCCCTGCCAAATATGGGCGGGTGAGTAGCTGAGTCGGTCGGAGCCGGGGAACTGATTCAGCTTACTAAGGATTAGTAAAGCTGCCAAACCGCAAGGATGGCGCGGCCTGCTGCTTCCACGAAGAGAGAAAGCAGCAGGCCGCATAATACCAATAAGCATGTGGTTTGCCTGCGCCTCCCCGCCGGAATTTGTACCTTTGCTCCTTAATTAAGACTTAGCCCCACCCAAGTTAATCAATGTATTTTAACCACGTCATCGAGGCCGTTGGCCATACTCCACTCGTTAAGCTCAACAAGGTAACCGACGGTATCAAAGGCACTATTTTAGCCAAAGTAGAGTATTTCAACCCCGGCAACTCGGTGAAAGACCGCATGGCCATCCGCATGATTGAGGATGCCGAAAAGGCTGGCCTCATTCAGCCCGGCGGCACCATCATCGAGGGCACCAGCGGCAACACCGGCATGGGCCTGGCTTTGGCCGCCATTGCCAAAGGCTACAAAACGGTGTTTGTCATGAGCGACAAGCAGAGCAAGGAAAAGCAGGACATCCTGCGCGCCGTGGGCGCCGAAGTAGTGGTGTGCCCCGTCGACGTGGCCCCTGAAGACCCACGCAGCTATTATTCCGTAGCCAAGCGCTTGAGTCAGGAAACGCCCAATTCTTTCTATCCCAACCAGTACGACAATCTGTCGAACGCTGCTGCGCACTACGACAGCACCGGCCCGGAAATTTGGAACGGCACCGAGGGCCAAATCACACACTACGCCTGCGGTGTGGGCACGGGCGGTACTATTTGCGGCGCTAGCAAGTACCTGAAAGAGCAGAACCCCGCCGTGGTCACCATTGGCCTCGATACCTACGGCTCGGTTTTCAAGAAATACAAGGAAACCGGGATTTTCGACGAGAACGAAATCTATCCTTACAAAACTGAAGGCATCGGCGAAGACATTCTGCCCAAGAATGTGAATTTTGACCTGATTGATTTATTCATAAAAGTGACCGACCAAGACGCTGCCGTCATGACGCGCCGCTTGGCCAAAGAGGAAGGCTTGTTCGTGGGCTGGTCGTGCGGCTCGGCCGTGTACGGCGCCCTGGAGTATGCCCGTGAGCACTTGAAGGAAGACGATACCATGGTTATTGTGTTGCCCGACCACGGCACTCGCTACCTTGGAAAAATCTACAACGACGACTGGATGCGGGCGCAGGGCTGGCTATAAACGGCCCGACTATTGTGGGAGTGCGCCAAGGTTGCTATCTTCGTAAAAGCTAGAAATCAATCACTATACATGTCTGCTAATTTGAATCACATTGTACTGGTAGACGATAACGAGACCACCAGCTTTCTAAACAATCGCCTGTTGGGTCGTTTGGCAGTTGCCGACCACGTGAGCACCTTCTCGCGCGCCGATGAGGCCTTCGAGCAGCTGTGGGGCGACACTACGGGCGACAGTTCGACTCCCGCACCCGACTTGGTGTTCGTGGACCTGAAGATGCCCGGTATCTCCGGCTTTGAGTTCCTGGAGCTGTATAATGCTCTTCCTCAGCCTGTACAGGACAAAACGGTGATGGCCGTGCTCACCACCTCCATGCACGGCGCCGATACGGCCCGCGTGGCTAAGTACCCCAATGTCGAATACCTGACCAAACCTCTTACCGAGGAAAAGATGCGCAAACTGCTGGAGAAGCGCTTTCAGTAAGCGCTGGCAACGCTTGCTGGAATCTCGCAAGCCAAGCAGCTTCTGAATCAAAACCAAGCTGCGTTGCTGGTTTTCCCAAGTCATAGAAGAAGCCCCGACCAAGTGGTCGGGGCTTTTTTTATGCGGTAGCCAAATTGCCCTATTTTTATTGTTCCCAGCCGCTCGCCATATGATTACGCCACAACAAACTGCCCAGCCAGAACAAGAAAAACGACTAGCGGCCCGGGCAGCCCTGCGCTGGGTGCGCAGCGGCATGTTAGTGGGGCTGGGCAGTGGCAGCACTGCGGCTTTTTTTATCGCCGCGCTAGGCGAATCCATCCGCCAGAGCGACTTGCAGGTGCAGGCCACAGCCACTTCCCTGGCCAGCGAAGCCCTAGCCCAACAGGCTGGCATTCCCCTTGTGGAACCCCGGCGCGGATTGCGTTTCGATCTTACCGTGGATGGCGCCGATGAGCTCGATGCGCAGCTGAGGCTAGTGAAAGGCGGAGGCGGGGCGCTGCTCCGCGAAAAGGTGTTGGCTACTGCTTCCGATTACCTGCTCATCGTCGCTGACTCTTCGAAAGTGGTGACGCAACTTGGCCGGTTCCCTCTGCCCCTGGAAGTGGTGCCTTTTGCGCTGCCTTGGGTACTGGACGCCGTGGCGGCTTTGGGCGGCGCTCCGGTGTTGCGGTCAATGAAAAACGACTCTATGGAAGCAGCACGCTCCGACCAAAATAACTTTCTGGTGGATTGCCACTTTGAGGCCGTGCCGGAACCCGAACGGCTCGCCCTTCACCTGCAGGGCATTCCCGGCATCGTGGAGCACGGCTTGTTTCTAGGATTGGCGCAGGCCGCTGTGGTGGCCCGCGGGGCCGAAGTGCTGGTGCTGCAGCCCGGAAAGGAGCCCGTGGCCGCCGCAAGCTTCAGCATACCGCTGTAAGGGACTGGCTGCTTCGAAAAATCAGGCTTCGGAGAGGAGAGATGCTGCTGCGTCATCCAGGAACCAATGCAGCTCGCCGACGGGCGTTATTAGCTGGGCAGGGAAGCGTGCAGGGTCGTGAGTTCCGTTCAGCACCCGCTCGACTGCGCTTGCTTTGCCGGCCCCGTATACCAGGAAAGCCACGGCCCTCGCCTGATTTAGGAGCGGTGCGGTCAGCGTTATTCGGTACACTTGCTTGTCTTCCAGAAACACCTCCCTGGCGGCCGCCTGTGTTTCCTGCAGCACGGGCGTGTGCGGAAAAAGCGAAGCCGTGTGCGCATCATCGCCCAGGCCAAGCAAGACCAGGTCAAATTGGGCGCCGGCGCCGAAAAAGAACTGCTCCAGGCTGCGGGTGTAGGCCTGTGCTGCCGCCGCCGGGGGCAGCGAAGTATCGACGGCAAATACCTGTTCAGGCAAAATGCCTAGTGGAGCCAATAGCGCCGTTCTAGCCATCAGGTAGTTGCTCTCGGCGTCGGTGGGCGGCACGTAGCGCTCATCGCCGAAGAAGAAATAAACCTGCCCCCAGCTCACGCTGTCGCGGAAGGCAGCCGAGGCCAGCAGCTCATACAGCTTGCGGGGAGAGCTGCCGCCCGAGAGCGCTACCACAAACCGGCCCCGGGCCGTAATGGCCTGGCCGGCCAGCTCACAGAAATAATTGGCCAAATGGTGCAGTACTTCGTCGGCGGTGGGGTGAATGTGGAGCGGCATGGGCTATTTGTTACCGTTGAGGGGAAGCGTGAACCAGTGGAAGCCGTCGCGGGCAATCAGGGCCTCGGCCAGTTCCGGACCCCACGAGTCGGCGGAGTAGTTGGGGAAACTTTGGCTGGTACGGCCTTCCCACGATTTCAGAATGGGCATGATGAGGTCCCAGGCCGCCTCTACCTGGTCGCCGCGCATGAAAAGCGTCTGGTCGCCGAGCATGGTGTCGAGCAGCAGCGTTTCGTAGGCTTCGGGGGCCTGGTTGGTGTAGGTGCCTTTGTAGTCAAACACCATGTCCACGGTGTTGAGCATCATGTCGAGCCCGGGGCGCTTGGCCTGCACCTGCAGCCGGATGCTCATTTCGGGCTGAATGCTAATGATGAGGCGGTTTTGCTGCCAGCTCTCGGCCGTTTCGGGCGGGAAGATGTAGTGCGGCGCATCCTTGAACTGAATGGCAATGATGGACGCCGAGCGGTGCATGCGCTTGCCGGTGCGCACGTAGAATGGCACGCCCTGCCAGCGCCAGTTGTCCACGAAAAACTTCACCGCAGCGAAGGTTTCCGTGTTCGATTGGGGGTTGGCGCCCGCTTCCTCGCGGTAGCCGGGCACTTGTTGGCCTTCCATCCAGCCCGGGCCGTACTGCCCGCGCACGGCCGACTCCCGCACGTCTTCGGCGGAAAAACGGCGCATGGCGCGCAACACGTCCACCTTGCGGTTGCGCACTTCGTCGGCGTTGAAGTTAACGGGCGGTTCCATGGCCACCAGGCACAGCAGTTGCAGCAGGTGGTTCTGAATCATGTCGCGCATGGCGCCAGCGCCGTCGTAGTAGCCGCTGCGGTCGCCCACGCCGAGCTGCTCGGTCACCGAAATCTGCACGTGCTCTATGTAGTTGCGATTCCACAGCGGTTCGAGCAAGGCATTGGCAAAGCGGAAGGCCATGATGTTCTGCACCGTTTCCTTGCCCAGGTAGTGGTCGATGCGGTATATCTGGCACTCATCGAAAATCTCAGCCAGCAGGCGGTTCAGTTCGCGCGACGAATCCAGGTCGTGGCCAAAGGGCTTCTCCACCACAATGCGCGTGCGGTCCGTGTCGTCGGCCAGGTTGCTTTTGGCTAGGTTCGAGGCGATGATGGGGAAAAACTCCGGCGCCACGGCCAGGTAGAAAATGACGTTGGCCTGTACTTGCCACTCCTGCTCATATGCTGCGATGCGCTTGCCAAACTCCTTGTAAGTGGCCGCGTTCTTGACATCAGCCACCTGATACACCATGTGCTCCGAAAATTTGTTCCACTCGGATTTGGCGGCTTTGCCGGTGCGCGAAAACTCGTTGATGCCGTCCAGCATCCGCCCCCGGAATTCTTCATCCGACAGCTCAGTGCGGCCTGTGCCGATGAGGGCGAACTGCTCGGGCAGCCATCCACCCAGAAACAGGTGATAAAGGGCTGGTGCCAGCTTACGGGCATTCAAATCTCCAGTGCCGCCGAAAATCACGAAAATGGTCGGCGGAATCTTTTTAGTAGTGCTCATGGAAAGGCGGGTCTTGCAGAAGGAAAACAAGCGGCGGGCCGCCTACTTGTTCGGAATAACGGGCTGCTCGGTAGTGGCGGCGGGCCCCGTCTGCGTGGTGGTTGTTTTGTTGGCCGCGTCCTCGTGGGCAGGCGTCCACTGCGAGTGAAACACGCCCTCGTGGCCAATCAGCTCATAGGTGTGAGCCCCGAAGTAGTCGCGTTGCGCCTGAATCAGGTTGGAGGGCATGCGGGCGCTGCGCAAGCTGTCAAAATAGCCCAGCGAAGCCGCGTAGGCCGGCACGGCCAGTCCGGCCGCCGTGGCTGCTGCCACCACTGTGCGCGCGCCGGGCACGGCCTGGCTCACTTGCTGGCAAACCTGCTCATCGAGCAGCAAGTGCTCCAGTCCGGGGGCTTGTTGAAAAGCATTGAAAATGTCGTTGAGAAAACTGGAGCGGATGATGCAGCCGCCCCGCCATATTTTGGCGATATCGGCCAGCTGCAGGTTGTAGGCGTACTCCTCAGAGGCCTTCGCCAGCATCTGCATGCCCTGGGCATAGGTGATGACCATGTTGAAGAAAAAAGCTTCTTCCAGACTGGTCAGGAAAGCTTCCGGGTCGGAAGCCAGCGGCGCAGGGGCCGGGCCATAGAGCGTGGCCAGCTGCTCGCGCAGGGCTTTGGCCTTCGAAAGGTTGCGCAGGGCCACGGCCGTGTCGATGGTGGGCAGGGGCACTTCCAGGTCCATGGCCACCTGCGAGGTCCATTTGCCCGTGCCCTTGGAGCGGGCCTCGTCCTTGATGTCGTCGAGCAGCAAGTGGTCGGTGCCGGGGGCGCGGAAGGCAAAAATGTCCTTGGTGATGTCCAGCAAAAAGGACTGCAGCCGGCCGGCGTTCCACTGCGCGAAGACCTGGCCTATGGCGGCATTGTCGAGGCCCAGGCCGCGCTTCATTAGCTCGTAGGTTTCGGCAATGAGCTGCATAAGGCCGTATTCGATGCCGTTGTGCACCATTTTTACGAAGTGTCCGGACGCGCCCGGCCCGATGTAGGTTACGCAGGGCTGGCCGTCGTCGGCGCGGGCTGCAATGGCTTCGAACATGGGCTGCACCACCGCGTAGGCGTGCTGGTCACCGCCGGGCATCATGCTGGGCCCGAAGCGGGCGCCTTCTTCGCCGCCCGAAATGCCCATGCCGAAGAAGTGGAAGCCGGCAACGGCCAGCGCGGCCGCGCGGCGGTTGGTATCGGTAAAGTAGGAGTTGCCGCCATCGATGAGGATGTCGCCGGGCGTGAGCAAAGGCAGCAATTCCTCAATCACGCTGTCGACAATCCGGCCCGCGGGCACCAGCAGCATAATGGACCGCGGTGTGTGCAGCTGCTGCACAAATTCAGCAATGTCGGTGAATCCCTGCACGGGTTTGCCGGCTCCTTCCTCGGCCAGCAGCTGGATTTTTTCGGCGTCCTTGTCGTAGCCAGCCACGGCAAAATCGTGGTCGGCGAGGTTCAGCAGCAGGTTGCGGCCCATGGTGCCCAGCCCAATCATGCCTAAGGAGAAGGAATTCAGCGGTGTGCTCATACGAATGCGTTGCAGTACAGTGAAAGGTGAGAGGTCAAAACGCAGGCGGCCGTGCAGACATGCCTCGCCACTGGCGCCTGCCAATAGCGCATATCCGCCCGCTTGCCTAGCCGAAATTCTAAAGAACAGCCGGTTTGCCCGCTCCAGATTAGCGGCAGAAGCAGCGGCCGCCTTTGGTAGGAATGCAAGGCCATAGCCTACTTGCTTACGGTAAAGGCTGTGCTTACAGCCACCCAAGCCGATGCTACAGTGCGGCCCAGTGCTCCCTACATAACGCCCAGCCGATTTTCTGAGGCAAGAAAAGAATGCGCGGACTGTTGAAAATCAGGGTCAATTGAATTTCAACAACCAGTCCCTTCGGAGATTTGCCGCTGCGCAGAGCCCGCTAAAAGGGCGCAACTCAATCGGAGTCGCGCCCTTTTATTTTAGTCTTAATTCGGTCGAAGACTCCCCTGATTCCTTCATTCTTCTGCTTAACTAAAATGTAGCGCACCGAGAAGGCAGTCGGAAACCGGTTCCAGTCGCCAGACCCAAACTCGATGGTGGGCTTAAAGTCAAGAGAAAGCACAATGGGCACAAAGGCGATTTTGTATTCAGCGCCCACTATGCCGTCGAAACCCCAAAAAGCGCCTTCGTCGCGGTGGTTGCCCACGTGTGCGCCGGCACCGAAATAGTAGTTCAGGCTGGGGCCGAGGATGCCGAAGTGGCGCTCGGCCAGCACAGTGGCGCTCCGTTCGCGGGGCGAGAACATGGCTAGGCCCTCCAGCGTGGTTTTGGGCACCACCAGCTGCTGCACGGTGAGGCCGTAGCTGCCGCCGCCAGCACGGAGGCCGGCAGCGGTGCGGTACTTCTGCGCAACGGCCGGTTGCACCACAGCAAGCGCCAGGAGCAGGGCCAGCCTCGGTAGTGCACGCCAAAGCCGTTGAAACGAGAAAAGCGAAAGCATAGAGTTAGATAACGTTAAGCGAAGCCAGGCCGAGCGCTGGCATGAACCGCCCGCCGGGCATGGCGACCTAGTACGTAGCAGAGCAACCAAAAATTGCTTTTTGGCAGTAAAAACAAAAAGGCCACGCTTACTCTACAGCAGCTACGAAGGCGAATTGTTGGCCATCGAACAGGCCTTTGTCGCTTAGCTTTAAGCTGGGAATCACTAGCAGAGCCATGAACGACAGCGTCATAAACGGGGCGCCTAGCGGCGAGCCCAGCTGCTTGGCCAGCGCATCGACGGCGGCGTAGGCACTGGCCACGCCGGGGCCGTCCTGGTCCGACATGAGGCCGGCCACGGGCAGCGGCACCAGAATTTCCTGACCATCGGCGCCCACCGCGGCCAAGCCGCCTTTGGCGGCAATCACCAAGTTGACGGCCCGCGCCAGGCTGGCATCGTCGCAGCCCACGGCCGTGATGTTGTGCGAGTCGTGGCCTACGCTGCTGGCCAAGGCACCGTGCTTCAGGCCAAACCCGCGGATGAAAGCCAGGGCCGGCGCCACCTGCGGCAGGTAGCGGTTGATGACTGCCAGCTTGAGCACATCAGTGGCTACTTCGGGCACTACCAAGCCGCCTGCTACCCGGGCCGGAACGTCGACCCGCGCTGTGATGAGCTGGCCGTCGAAGCACTGAATGACGCGCAGCGTGGGCTGCCCGGGGCCGGGGGCAGGCAGCTGAAAATCTTCGGCCCGCACGGGCTGAGCGTGGAAATTATTGACCACGGCAATGGGCACGGCCGGTAGCCGCGCCTGCCCGTTTTCGGCCACCAGCTCGCCATTCAGATAGGTCTGGAGCACCTCGAAGCCCTGCAAGTTGCTTACCGTGATGAAGTCGGCAGGGTCGCCTTTTTCCAGCAGGCCTACGGGCAGGTTGTAATGCTTCACGGGGTTGATGCAGGCCACGCGCAGGACCTGAAACACGTCGTGGCCGAGGGCCACGGCGCGCTGCACCAGCTGGTTGATGTGGCCAAGCACGAGGGTGTCGGGGTGCTTGTCGTCGGAGCAGAACATCAGGTTGGCGTAGTGCTCGGGCAGCAGCTCGATGAGGGCATCGAAGTTGCGCGCGGCCGAGCCTTCGCGAATGAGGACTTTCATGCCCACGGCCAGCTTGTCGCGGGCTTCTTCGGCGGTAAAGCATTCGTGGTCCGTGCTGATGCCGGCACTGGCGTAGTGCGCGGCATCGTCGGCGCGCAGGCCGGGGGCGTGGCCGTCGACGGGGCGGCCAGCGGCCTGAGCAATGGCAATTTTAGCCATCACATCGGCGTCGCGGTGCAACACGCCGGGCCAGTTCATCATCTCGGCCAGGTAGCCAATTTTGGGGTTTTCGAACAGCCGGGCAATGTCGGTGGCGGTGATTTCGGCGCCGGCCGTTTCAAATGGCGTAGCCGGCACGCAACTGGGCGCCCCAAAGCAGAACTTGAACGGCGAATGGCTGGCATTTTCCAGCATGAACTCCACCCCGGCCACTCCCAGCACGTTGCCGATTTCGTGGGGGTCGGACACGGTAGCTACCGTGCCGTGCGTTACCGCCAGGCGGGCAAACTCCGTTGGCACCAGCAACGAGCTTTCCACGTGCACGTGGGCATCCACGAAGCCGGGCAGGGCGTAGGGGAGGGCCGCATCGGGCGAGGTGGCGCCCGTGGGCGTGATGCTGGCAATGCGGCCGCCTACCACCTCAATGGTGGCAGGCTGAATGGAACGAGCAAAGATGTCGACGACGTTGGCGAGGAGCGAAAAATCAGCGGAGGGCATGCGGGAAGCGAATAGTAGTGACGAGCCGGGCGGCCCAGCTGGCAAAGAACCTTAACTTTGAGTAAAATACCTGCCATGAGGAAATCCCTGTCGTTTCTGTTGCTGCTGCTGGTGCTGCTAAGTTTTGGGGCCAGCACCCTGAGCAGCTGCGCCCGCCGCACTGCGCAACAGAAGAAAACCAGCTGGTACAAAAATCACAGCGGCGGCAAATCGGTGCCATGCCCCTGCGGGCATTAGCTGCAGCGCTTATGGCTGCCGATGCTTTATCATTCTTATTCAGGTAGGTTTTTAAATTGCAATTTCGTTTCTCCTGAAAGCTTTGGCTAGCCAAGTACCCTGCGGGGGAGTCAGCCCGCGTGCCGCGGCTGTGGCACGATGCTTTCCCAAAGGCCTACGTCAGTCCATGGCCGGCCTCCCAAACCGCATTGAGAGATGAGCGGCCATTCGTGAAGAGCAGGCCACTGTTGAGCGAGCAAATGCTGGCCGCCGACCGGAAAAAAAGGACCAACTCGTTGCTACTCGTGAAATTTAGAAAAACAATTAGTGACAAGTGCCGGTGGCTATAGGAAGTGCCGCACCAAGTTATACCGCTTAAAATGATGAACAAAGCAATTCCCACCCCCCTCGATTCCATTGAGGCTGCCGCCGAGCAAGTACGTGCGCAGCTAAACCTGAAAGCCTTCGACGCCGAAGCCGTGGCCCACCTGGCCAACTTTATTGAAGCGCAGCGCGGCGTGTTGCCCGCTGCCGACCGCCCGGGGGTAGTTATGGCTCTGGGGTGCTTTTTGGGGCACTGCCTGGTGCAGGTGTACCGGGGCGAATGGGGCACCGGCCGCGACGGCACAACGGGCGTGGGCTTGGGCGAAAGATTTTTTTTCAACCCCTTTCATTTGGTCGATGCTCAACTGAATGAGGGAGAAAGCGCCTCGGTAGCGGCTTTTTTTGCTTCGGTTCCTGCCCGCCTGAAGACCCCTCCCGCCGTTCGTAAGGCTTGGATTTCGTAATCTTGCGGGGCCAATGGCCGCCCGCGTCGTTATGAAACAACTCGTTATCGCCATTGATGGTTACTCTTCCTGCGGGAAAAGCACTACTGCGAAAGCTGTGGCTTCGGCCCTGCATTACGCCTACGTCGACACTGGGGCCATGTACCGCGCCGTGACGCTGTACCTGCTCGAGCACCAGATTGCCTTCGATGATTTGGCACGCGTAGAGCAGGCCCTGCACACCTTGCAGGTTAGCTTCCGCCGCAACCGGCGCACGGGGCGCAACGAAGTATTCCTGGATGGCGTGAACCGTGAGGACGACATCCGCCAGATGGTTATTTCTAACTCCGTAAGCGAGGTGTCGGTAATTCCCATGGTGCGGCACGCCATGGTGGCTCAGCAGCAGCGCATGGGCCGCAAGCGCGGCGTGGTGATGGATGGCCGCGATATTGGCACCACGGTGTTTCCGGATGCTGAGGTGAAGGTGTTCATGACGGCAGACGTAGTAGTGCGGGCCCAGCGCCGCCAAATTGAACTGGCCGACAGCGGCGAACAAGTAGCCCTCGACGATATCATCGAGAACCTGCGCAAGCGCGACCACCTCGACTCGACCCGCGCCGAAAGCCCCCTTCGCCGCGCCTCCGACGCCGTGCTGCTCGACACCACCCACCTTGTGATTGACGAGCAGGTTGATTTTGTGTTGGAACGCGTGTCGGCGGCGTTGTTTGCGCCGCACGTGTAAGCGCTTAAAATTAAGCTTTTTACTTGTTTAGGAAATGAGATAATAGCTTTATTGTCAGTGCTATACGAAGCCGCTCCCCAGTAAAATTAAGGCCGTAAACACGAGCTGGTCGCCACCCGCCCAGCGGGCTATTTTAAATACTAATGCCACCATACCAAACACGGTGCCGGCGGCCAATAGCATAAGCGCGTGCTTAGTTTTCATAAGTAGTTAAGCGAAGTAGCAAATGTACTTCGGGCAGCGGAGAGGACTTGTAAAGTCCTGCTGCCGTGAAGCGAAAAAGAGGAACATTGGCTTTCCTTTTGCTGAGTGCGCTGCGGCAAGGCCGTACCTTTGTCCCGGCGAACCCCATGGCGCCGCGCCGTGTTATACTCTCAGCATGAACGTCACGATAGATAAAAATTCCGGCTACTGTTTCGGCGTAGAATTCGCCATTCAGATGGCCGAAGACGAATTGGCCCAGGGTCAGCAACTCTACTGCCTGGGCGATATCGTGCACAACCGCATGGAGGTTGAGCGCCTGCATCAGCAGGGCCTGCGCATTATTGACCGGGAACAGCTGGCCAATCTGCACGACTGCAAGGTGCTTATTCGGGCTCACGGCGAGCCGCCGGAAACTTATCAGCTAGCCTTGCAAAACAACCTGGAGCTGATTGACGCCAGCTGCCCGGTGGTGCTGAAGCTGCAAAACCGCGTGAAGCACGCCTTCGACCTGAGCCAGCGCCAGAACGGCCAAATTGTGATTTACGGCCAGCCCGGGCACGCCGAAGTAGCCGGCCTCACCGGGCAGACCGGCAACCGCGCCATCATTGTGATGAACGAGGCCGACCTGGACCAGATTGACTTTGCCCGCCCAGTCACGCTTTTTAGCCAAACCACCAAAAGCACGGCCGGCTTTTACAAGATGAAGGCCCTGATGGAAGCCCGCATCGCGGCGGCCGGCGGCGAGCTTGACAGCTTCGATGCCAACGACAGCATTTGCCGGCAGGTAAGCAACCGCGAGCCGGCCCTCAATAAATTTGCCGCCGAGTACGACGTGGTGCTGTTTGTGAGCGGCCGCAAGAGCTCGAATGGCAAGGCGTTGTTTTCGGTCGTAAATGCGGTGAATCCGCGCAGCTATTTCATCGAAAACGAATCAGAGATAGACGATGAATGGTTGGTAGGGGCCGAAACAGTGGGGATTTGCGGTGCCACCAGCACTCCGCTGTGGCTGATGCAGCAGGTAGCGGAGCGGGTGCAGGGGGTAGTGGCCTAATAAGGCCTTTTTAAGTAGGTCATTAGAGGCGGTATCTTGCTGGAAAATTTAGCCAGAAAAGATGCGCCAAGTTACCTTTATTAGCATTTGTATTGTGATAGTTTTGGGCAGTAATTGGCTGCCAGCAGCTGCTCAAACGGTGTCACCAGCCAAACACGGCTTAGCGGGTGTTTGGGAAGATGTTGACTTCAACGTGGGGTATGATTTCACGCAAACCTTCGAGTTTACGAAAGCCACCGTCACCGGCCCCGACGGCAAAACGCACGAGGTGTATGTTCCGTTGAGTTCGCCCGGATTTGCCGATTTGCTGCCCTTTTTTAGACGTAAGGAGGACATCGATAAGTTTGGAAGCGTGCCGCTCAACATCAGCGTGGACAAGGTGCAGACCATTCAAGCCAATGGTTATTACTTTGAACACCTGATGTTGAAGGGCAAGCGGCAGCACATTCTGGGCGCCCGGCTGGTCAACGGGCCCGTGGAGTTGTTCAATTACACTAAAACCAAACGCATTTCGGAAAGTGGCCCCAACATGTACACTAACAGTTACACCGTGTATCCGAAACGGCACTGGTACCTGCGCCGACAAGGAGAACTAGTGGAGGTGTCGCGCAATAATTTCATCCCTCAGCTGACAGAATATTTTAAGGACGAGCCGGCGGTAGTGGCGGCCCTAACCAACCAGGAGCTTCGCTACCGCGACATGGTAGCCTTGGTGATGGCCTACAACGAGGGCCAGGCCAACGCCACAGCCAAACCCTGACAGGTCACCGCGGCGGTTCCGAATACAATTCCTGCTCGTACAGCCGCTGGCTTTCGCCATCAAACGCCACAAAAACTGCTTTTTTAGGAAACTCGTGCTCCGCAAGCCATTGCTGCACTTCGCGGATGGCAATAGTTGCTGCTTCTTTTTTTTAGGGTAGCCATAAATCCCGGTGCTGATGCCCGGAAAAGCTACCGTAGCTAACCGATGCTCGGACGCTAAGGCTAGGCAATTGCGGTAGCAACCGGCTAAGAGTTCGGGCTCGCCCTTGTTGCCGCCGTTCCACACGGGCCCAACGGTGTGGATGACGTGGGTTGCCAGCAGGCGCCCGCCGGTGGTGATGACAGCCTCGCCCGTTTTGCACCCGCCTTGGCGGGCCCGGATTTTTTGGCAGTCTTCCAAAATGGCGGGGCCACCCGCGCGGTGAATGGCCCCGTCTACTCCGCCACCGCCGAGCAGGCTGGAGTTGGCTGCGTTGACAATGGCGTCGGCCTGCTGCTTGGTGATATCGCCTTGAACGACTTGAATGCGGGAGGATATAGCAAGGTGCATGGCAGGTGTGAGGTGGGAAGGATACGACCACAAAAATGGTCGCAAATACCCCTATGAACGGGCTTAGCTAGAAAAGCGAGCCCCGAGACTTACGTTTCAGCGGCCTCAATTGCTGCCCGGGCTTGGTCAAATGACGCTTCGGCAGTAGCAAATTGTGGTCGCCTGGGTAGGAAGGTAGTTTTGACCATCAACTTCAAACAACCACTAACCCCCACGCTCATAGAACCCCTGAACCGCAACCCCTTCCTTTGGCAGAAAGCAAAATCCCGCACCAAATTCAAAGCCGCTTTGCTCACGTACAACTTGGTGAATGCTGGACTGTGGACCGTCTGGGCCCTGATTTCTTCGCATTACGACCGGTTCTTTCCCTGGCCGGTATTTGTGTCGTTTTTCTGGGGAATGGGGTTGGTAGGACGCGGAGTTGCGGCCTATGGAGGCTTCAACTACGAGCAACGCACTCAGCGGGAATACGAGCGGCTGCTGCGTGGGCAGGCAGGCGGGGCCAGTGAGCCTCGTACTTAAGCACTGCCCAAAACGCGGCTGCTACTAGCGCGTCATCGTGCCTTCGCTGGCCAAGTAAGACGTGTCCGATGCCGTCAGCTCCTCGCTAACCTGGGACCGGTGCCAGGCAAGCAGCAGCAACTGGACCTGAATAACCAACCAGGCCACCACCATCGGCACCGCTTTCATCTTGTACACGTCCAGGTAGGTTTCCCGGATGTAGGAAGGCATCAGGTCGGTTGACGAGATTGAGGTAAAGATGAAGGCAAACCAGAACAGCGGCCAGCCCAGCCGCATGTAGCGACCGTAGTATATAAACCAGAGCATAAAGCCCGTGACGGCAATGATGAACGTGGGCGACTCAGCCATCTGGTTGAATATGACCACGAAGATGAGCAGCGAGCACAAGTAGAGACGCTGGTAGTCGGGCTTGGACCAGGAGCGCCACCGCACAAGAGGCAGCAGCAGCAGGCCCATGCCAAGCGCCTGCACAATGCCTTTGTACTGCAGCGGGAAACCAAACCAGCTCTGCAGAATGCCGATAACCGAGAGCTGAATGCCCGTGGCCGATTCCCGCACAATGTCGTACCAGCCCTTGTAAATCATGAGGAAGGCCGGCCAGGAAACCACCAGCAGCGGCATGAAGGCCAGCACCACCATCCAGGCAGCGGCCCACAACGTGTTGCGCCAAAAGCCAGGGTAAAACAGAAACAGCAGTCCCACGGCAATGCCGTATACCTTGATGAACGCCGCCAGAGCTAAGCACAGGCCCGCCAGTGCCGCGCGCTGGTCTTTAAGGTGCACGTAGGTCCACATCATCAGGCCGGCGAGCAGGCAGTTGGCTTGCGAGTTGTGCAGGGCCGTGAGCACGTCGAAGAATACAAGCAGCAGGAAAATGGCTTGGCGGCGAGTGTCCGGAAACATTCGGCGGGCGGCGAAGTAGAACACCGCGCTGTTCACCACGTTCCAAATCATGAGACCCAGCCAAGCCGGAATTAGCGCCAGCGGGCCCATGAACAGGGCAAAGGTGGGGCTGTATTTGTAGGTGTCGTAATAGTAATCGGGGTACTCGAGGTAGAGGTTTTTCTCGGCCAGCAGGTTGAAGAAGGGCTTAACGAAAATCAGGTAGTTGTTGTAGGAGCCCGGGCCTTTGAGGTAGTGCTGCACCGAGATGATGACGGTGAGCACGGCATAGACCGCGCCCAGCACGTAAGGATTGAGCAGGTACGTCCGGAGACGGAGGGCAAAGTTGGGCACAGAAGGGGCAGTAAAATGAGGCTGCAAAGGTAGGTGTGCTGCCCTGGCGTTGAATGGTTCGCCCTACTTTTGCTTAGTCAAAGCCGGTTGGTTTTGAGTTCTTACCTACCCGTCTCGCCCGTGGATATATCGGTTGTCATTCCCATCTACAACGAAGAAGCCAACATCGGGGCCTTGCACCAGCGCCTGCGCCACGTGCTGGAAACCATGCCCCGGCCGGTGAGCTACGAGTTGATTTTTGTGAACGACGGCTCGCGCGACCAGTCGCTGGCCCTGCTGCTGGCCCTGGCCGACCGCGACCAGCACGTGCGCTACATTGACCTGAGCCGCAACTTCGGCCACCAAATTGCCGTGACGGCCGGCCTGGACGCGGCCACTGGCGACGCCGTAGTCATCATCGACGCCGACCTGCAGGACCCGCCCGAGCTTATTCACGACCTGCATGCCAAGCTGCTGACCGGCTACGAGGTGGTGTATGCCAAGCGCCGCTCGCGGCAGGGCGAAAGCGCGGCCAAGAAATTTACGGCCCGGCTGTTCTACCGCATCCTGGCCAGCATCACCAATATCTCCATTCCGGTGGATACTGGCGACTTTCGCATCATTTCGCGCAAAGTGGTGGAGGGATTGAAAATGATGCCGGAGCAAAACAAGTTTTTGCGAGGCCAGATTTCTTGGATAGGCTACCGGCAGACCTACGTGGAGTACGACCGGGCCGAGCGGGCCGGCGGCGAAACCGGCTACACCTACCGCAAGATGATTCGCTTGGCCCTGGACGGCATCACCGGCTTTTCCGACGCGCCCCTGAAAGCGGCTACCCTAAGTGGCTTTGTGGTGTCGGGCGTGGCCTTTTTGGTGATGCTATACACGCTGTACTCGCGCTTTGTGTCGCATGACTACGAGCCGGGCTGGGCCTCGCTCATGGTGAGCATTCTGTTTTTGGGAGGCGTGCAGCTCATTGCCGTGGGCATCATAGGCGAGTACATAGCCCGCTTGTCGGCCAACGTGCGCCAGCGGCCGCTCTACCTCGTGGCCGATACCAACATCACCCCGCCCGCCGTGTCCGCTAGCTAATCCAGCTGGGCGGGCTGCAGCGCCCACACCTGGAACTGGCCCACGCGGGCTACCTGCCGCCCGAGGTAGGGCCGCACCGTGGGGCTGCTCAGCGTGGTGGTGTCGTTGGTGTAGAGAAAGCGGGCGCCGCGGGCCACGCAGGCGTCGAGGTAGGGGCGGGTGCTACTGTCCGACGCCGGGCCGGCCAGCTGCTGGGGAGTATCAAAGCCAAAGCCTTTTTTGTGGAGGAAGTAAAACATCTTGCACCCTGACTCATCGGGGCCCACCACGCACAGGGCCCCGGCGGGCGTGGCCGCTGTGAGGGCCGCCCGGGTGGCGGGCGCATACAACTCGGTGGGGATGTCCGGGTCGCCGGTGGCCCAGCGCAGCCAGCCGATGCGCACAAACGCCCACACCGGCTGCACCAGCAGGAACAGCAGCAGCCACGGCCGGCCCTTGGGGTGCCGGGCCAGCCAGGCGGCGCCCCAGGTGGCCAGTAGCAGCAGCACCGGCAGCAGCGGAATCTGATAGTAGAGGTGAAACTGCATTTGGTGCAGTTCCAGCAGGTAGTAGGCCAGCAGCGCCCCGGCCCACGCCAGCCCCGGCAAAAACCAGGGGTGGCGGGTGGGGGCCTGCCGCACCAGGCGCACCAGGCCCACCACCAGCAGCACCAGCGCCCCGTAGCCAAGCAGCACCTCGGGCCAGTCCGATATCAGGTTGCGCTTGATGATGGGGAAGGCTACGGCAGGGTCGGTTTCGGGGCGGATGAGCAGCCCAAAATCGGCGAGCCCGCTGGTTTTGATGAGGTAATCGGCATAGACGTACCAAGCTAGTGGCAGCGTGACCGTGACGGCGGCGTAGCCCGCCAGCAGCAGCCAGTCGCGCAGGCTAAGCCGCCGCTCCAGCGCATCGCGCAGCACCAGCACGGCCATTGGAAAGCCCACAATCAGGAACTGCAGCTTGGTGAGGCCGCCCAGGGCCGTGGCCACCATGCTCAGGGCCAGCAGGAGGGGGCGGCGGGTGTCTCGCCAGCGCACAAATGCCCACAGCCCCAGCAGCGAGGCGGTGAGGGCCAACACATCAGGCAAGGCATTGATGCCGTGGAAGTACATTTCGGGGCTCCAGGCCAGGCACCAAGCGGCAATGCCGCCCAGCCAGTCGGCCCCGCTGATGCGCCGCACCAGCGCATAAAAGGCCCACACGCCCAGCATGTAAATGAACCAGTTGATTATTCGGGGCAGGCTTTCGTCGAAGCCCAGCAGGCGGTAGCTGCCGGCCACCAGCCATTCGTACGACGGGAAGTTGGCGCCGGTCACGCCGTTGGTGTCGAGACGGCGGTCTACGCTGGGGCGCAGGGGGTTCATGCCTTCTTCGTACAGGTTGCGGGCCACGGCCATGGTGTTGCACTGCCGCCACACGTGGGCGCTGTTAGGCGGCAGCCGGAAGAAGGGCACGTGCAGGGCCAGGTTGAGGCCCAGCAGCACGGGCCAGAACCAGCGGGGTAGGCGCCCGGTAAACAGAGAAGTGGTCAGGGTCATGAAAATAAGCGCAAATCGGGCGGGCAAAGGTAACCGGCGGTTTGGGGTACATTTGTTTCTCAGGCCAAGCTCTGCTCTACTTCGCTCTATGCCCATACCCCGTCTGCCCAAGCGCGTGCTCGGACGCCGCGAACTAGTCGACTTCCCCGCCTTCGCGCTGGGCAGCGTGGAAGCCAAGGTGGACACCGGGGCTTATACCAGCGCCATTCACTGCAGCAACATCCACATTCAACAGAACGCCGAACAACCGCCCAAGCTGGTGGTTCATCTACTCGACCCCGGCCACGCAGGCACCGACGGCCAACCCCTGACGTTTACCGATTTTGTGCTGCGCGACATCCGTTCGTCCAACGGCGAGGTGCAGGAGCGGTACGTCATCCGGACGGTGGTGCAGTTGTACGGGGAAGATTTTGAAGCTGAATTTTCCTTGTCCGACCGGTCCGATATGAAGTATCCTGTGCTGCTGGGGCGCAGCCTGTTGCGGCAAGGCCGCTTTGTGGTAGACGTAGCGAAACGTAATCTTTCTTATAAAACTTTGGCTCGTGCCGCTGCCCGCCGTGCGCGCCGCTAACTAAATTTGGTGCTTTGAGGGCGCGGCTACAGGGACGAGGCAAAGGGTGAGTGCCCCGGGCGCCCGCCATTTTCGCTTAATACCGCGTCGCTTCGGCTTATCTCCGCCTATCCTCGTACACCCCGCTCCCCGCTTTACCCATCATTCCATTACTCCACCAGATGAAACTGGCCATTCTTTCGCGTGAGCCGAAATCGTACTCCACCCAGCGGCTGGTGGAAGCTGCCTCCGCGCGGGGCCACGAAGCCATGGTTGTCGACCATTTGCACTGCAACCTAGTGCTGGAGAAAGGCAAGCCGGGCATCATTTACAAGGGCCAACGGCTTGAGGACTTCGACGCCATCATTCCGCGCATCGGGGCTTCGGTCACCTTCTACGGCACGGCCGTGGTGCGGCAGTTTGAGATGATGAAGGTGCGCACCGCCGTGGAAAGCCAGGCCATTGTGCGCTCCCGCGACAAGCTCCGCTCGATGCAGATTCTGAGCCGCGCCGGTGTGGGCATGCCCAAAACTGCCTTCACCAACTACTCCGAAGACGTGCCGGCCATGATAAACCAGGTGGGCGGCGCGCCCGTCATCATCAAGCTGCTGGAAGGCACGCAGGGCCTGGGCGTGGTACTGGCCGAGTCGGCCAAAGCGGCGCAGTCGGTGATTGAAGCGTTCCACAACCTCAAGGCCCGCATCATTGTGCAGGAATTTATTGCCGAAAGCAAGGGCGCCGACCTCCGTGCCTTCGTGGTCGACGGCGAAGTGGTGGGCGCCATGAAGCGGCAGGGCAAGGAAGGCGAATTCCGCTCGAACCTGCACCGCGGCGGCAGCGGCACCCTTGTGAAGCTCACCCGCGCCGAAAAAGCCGCGGCCCTGCTGGCCACCAAAGCCCTGGGCCTGGGCATAGCGGGGGTCGACATGCTGCAAAGCAAGCGCGGCCCGCTGGTGCTCGAAGTAAACTCCTCGCCTGGCCTGGAAGGCATCGAAAAAGCCACCAAACAGGACATCGCCGGCCGCATCATCGAGTACACGGCGCACTTGGCAGTCAAAAAAGAAAGAAAGCCCAAGGCCAAGAAGGAGCACGAGCAAGTCGACGTGCAGTCGGATATGCCCGGCGTGCAGTAAATATCTGCTTGATAAACTCCCCCTCCTCAGAAGAGGAGGGGATGTTCGAGCCATTGGCTCGAACGGGGGTGGTTGAACTCGTGCACGACACCCGAACGACTCGCAGCAGAATCGTTCAGGCATTGTTCAACGACTTCAACCACCCCAGCTGACGCTTCGCGCCAGCGTCCCCTCCTCATCTGAGGAGGGGAATGGTTCGTTGAGCGGAGCACGGCGATACCACTTCGGTTTCATAACTATCCCGTAACATTGCCGGCCCATGCCGCCAGTTATTCCTCCGTTTCATCTCAACGGCCTCACCATTCAGCCTGGCGAGCAAGTGCTTACGCGGCTTGTGATTTCCCGGCTGCCCTCGGGCACGGTGATTGATGTGCCGGTGCACGTGATGCGCTCTAATGAGCCCGGCCCTACGCTGCTGCTAATGGGCGGTATGCATGGCGACGAAGTGAACGGCATCGAAACCATTCGGCGACTGGTACGGCGCGAGCTGCTGCAGCCGCTGCGGGG
The DNA here is from genome assembly GCF_049896385.1 of Hymenobacter sp. B1770. Taxonomy (NCBI): domain Bacteria; kingdom Pseudomonadati; phylum Bacteroidota; class Cytophagia; order Cytophagales; family Hymenobacteraceae; genus Hymenobacter; species Hymenobacter sp. B1770. Next base: position 59,750 of record NZ_JAFCUF010000007.1, on the reverse strand, counting down.
CAGCATCATAGCCATTCCCATTCTTAATATTTACGGATTTCTGAATTTCAGCCGCGACGTGCCCGATGGCAAGGACGTGAACCGCTCGTTTCCGGGGTTTCCGCGCGGGTCGTTGGCCAGCCGGGTAGCGCACCGTTTCATGCGCGAAATTATGCCCCTGATTGATTACGGCATTGATTTTCATACCGGCGGCGCGGCGCGGGCCAACTTCCCGCAGGTGCGCTGCCTGCTGGGCGTGGACCCGGAAGTGGACGCCATGGCCGAAGCCTTCGCAGCGCCTTTCACGCTGCATGCGGCCCTGCGGCTGGGTTCGCTGCGGGAGGCGGCGCAGAGCTTGGGCAAGCGCATCATTGTATACGAAACCGGGGAAAGCTTGCGGCTCGACGAGCCCGGAATAGAGGGCGCGCTGGCTGGCACGCTGCGGGTGCTGCACCACCTGGGCATGGGGCCGCCCGCGCCGGTGCCGTCGCGGCCGGGCATTGTGTGCCGGCGGCACACGTGGCTGCGGGCGCGCTTTGCGGGCATCTTCCGGGCCCAGGTCGAAAACGGGCAGTACCTAAAGAAAGGCGACATCTACGGCTCAGTGGCTGACCCTTACGGGCAGCAGTCGGTGCGGCTGGAGTCGCCGGTGAGCGGCTACGTTATTGGGCTCAACCACATGCCCGTGGTGAACCAGGGCGACGCGCTGCTGCATATTGCGGTGCCAGAGTAGGTGGGGGCTGCGACGGACTTCCCGTAGTTAATATAAATAATTGCGCGAGGGTAAATGGCAGGTACTATCCATGGCCCGGCGCCGTTCCCTACTTTTGTCCTTTCCTCATCTTCACTTGTCAATGAAAAACCCCGTTCAGTTAACCTTTAATGTTGTGCTGCTGCTGGCTGTGGCTGTGCTGTACTTCCTGCATTTCAGCAACCGGCCCGTAGCGCCAGCCATTGCTACTGATAAATCGATGGCCGTTATGGCTTCGCCCGACCTGAACACGGCCGAAACTGCCGCCCCCACCGAGGAGACTGTAACCACCTCCCCCGCGGCCAGCCCTGCGCCCGTTGCCACTGCCCCCGCGGCCAGCATGGAGGGCAAAATTGCCTACGTGGAGTCGAGCAAGATGCTCGACGGCTACCAGGGCATGAAGGACGCCCGCAAGGCGTTTGAAAGCAAAGCCCGTGGCTGGGAGCGCGAGAACCAAGCTATGCTGACCAGCTTCAAATCTGCCGTGGAAGCCTACCAGAAGCAAGCCCCGACCCTGTCGGCGGAGCAGCGCGCTGCCTCCGAGCAGAAGCTGCAGGAGCAGCAGCAGCAGGTAGGCCAGAAGCAGCAGCAGCTCCAGGCCCAGGCCCAGGAGGAAGAAGCCAAGCTGACCCAAAAAGTGCTGGAAAGCGTGAACAAGAAGGTGGAGGCCTATGGCAAAGCCAAGGGCTACAAGCTGATTCTGATTGCTGCCCCCAGCGGCACCATTGCCTACGGCCAGAAGGACCTCGATATTACCACGCCCGTGCTGGCGTACCTGAATTCGGAGTATAAGAAGTAGCCGTTAGCAAAGCCTCCTGTGGAGTTTTTGCAGCCATAACGGGCTCGATGCGCTGAGCGCCAGGTAAGAAAGACGTCAGGTCTAAAGAACGTCATGCTGTGTTTTACTCGGCATGACGTTCTTTTTTTATGCTGTCCATACAACCATACGCCAGGGAATTACCTCTTCCATAAAATCCCCTTCTGACGTTGGGGCGATGCCTGTGCCTATCCGGCTTCGGTGGCTTTACTGCCTATCCTTTCTGCATGAAAATACCTTTACGAATAGCCCTGCTCAGCTGCGTGTGGCTGGCACAGCCTGCTGCTGCCCAAGCCCAGCCGACCGGTCGCTTCACCATCAGCGGGTACGTGCGCGATGGTGCCACCGGCGAAAGCCTGCCTGGCGTGGCCGTGGTGCACCCAGCCAGTGGACAGGGCACCACCACCAACCCTTTCGGGTTTTATTCTCTCACGCTGCCCGTAAGCACCGACTCGGTGCGCCTGCTGGTGTCGTCGCTGGGCTACGAGCGGCAGCGCCTGGCCCAAAAAGCCGAGCGCAGCTTCACGCACGACTTCCGCCTGAAGGCCTCGTCGGCCGAGCTGGCGGGCGTGGAAGTGGTGGGAACCCGCGAGGAAAAGCTGGCCGAAAGCACCCGCATGGGCACTATCAACGTACCGGTGGCTCAGATAAAGCTGCTGCCCGCGCTGTTTGGCGAAACCGATGTGCTGAAGGTGCTTCAGCTGCTGCCCGGTGTGCAAGCCGGCGGGGAGGGGCAAAGCGGCCTGTATGTGCGCGGCGGCTCGCCCGACCAGAACCTGCTGCTGCTCGACGGCACGCCGGTATACAACGCCTCGCACCTGTTCGGCTTTTTCTCGGTGTTCAACGCCGACGCCATCAAGAATGTGGAGCTGATTAAGGGTGGCTTTCCGGCGCGGTATGGCGGGCGGCTGTCGTCGGTGGTCGACATCACGATGAAGGAGGGCAACATGCAGAAGTTTCACGGGGAGGGCGCCATTGGCATCATTGCGTCGCGCCTCACGCTGGAAGGTCCCATCAAGAAGGACACGGCCTCGTTCATCTTCTCGGCTCGCCGCACCTACATCGACATTCTAGCCCGGCCTTTCATACTGGCGCAGACAGATGGATTAACTGCCGGCTACTATTTCTACGACCTCAACGGCAAGCTGAACTGGAAGGTGAGTGCCCGCGACCGCCTCTACCTGAGCGGCTACAGCGGCTACGATGAATTTTATGCCGACGACGAAACCAAGCGCGAACAGGGCCAATACTACAAGCAAACCAGCGCCCTGGGCTGGGGCAACCGCACCGCCGCCCTGCGCTGGAACCGCGTGATAAACGACCGGCTGTTCGTGAACACCCACTTCACCTACACCCGCTACCAGTTCAGCGTGGGCATCGAAAGTGAAGACCGGTTTCTTAATAGCAACAATCAGTTGCAAACCGACAAGAACGCCCTCACTTACCTGTCCAACATCCAGGACTTGAGCGTGAAGTCAGACTTCGACTACTTGCCCAATCCCAACCACTACATACGTTTTGGGGGGCAATACATCCGGCACCTGTTCCGGCCCGGCGCCTTGCAAACGAGTGGCAGCGTCGACCCTGCGCAAAACCAGGTGCTGGGCCGCCGTATCTACGCCGACGAAGCCAGCATTTACGGGGAGGACGACGTTAAGGTGACAGACCGCCTGAAGGTGAACATCGGGGCACGCTTCAATAACTTCCTGGTTGATAAAAAGCTGTACCCCTCGCTGGAGCCGCGCCTGGCCGCACGCTATTTACTCACGGAAGACTGGTCGCTGAAAGCCTCCTACGCCCGCACCACGCAGTTTATTCACCTGCTCACCAACAGCGGCATTGGCCTGCCCACCGACCTGTGGGTGCCTGCCACGGCCAAAATCAAGCCCCAGCGCGCCCAGCAAGTGAGCGCCGGGGTGGCCCGCAACCTGCGCTTCAAGGACGAGGACTACGAGCTGAGCTTCGAGACCTACTACAAGCCCATGCAGAACCTGATTGAGTTCCGCGAGGGCGCTGATTTCGTGGGGACGTCCGACGACAACTACGAAAGCAAAATCACGAGCGGCAATGGCTTGGCCTACGGCGGTGAGGTGTTTGTGCAGAAGAAATCGGGCCGCACCACCGGCTGGCTGGGCTACACGCTGGCCTGGAGCACCCGCCGCTTCGCGGAGCTGAACCAGGGCCAAACCTTTCCCTACAAGTACGACCGGCGGCACGACCTCAAGCTGGTGGTCATTCACGAGTTCAGCCCCACGCTCACGCTCTCGGGCACGGCCGTGTACGGCAGCGGCAACGCCACCACGCTCTCGCAGGGCCGCTACCAGCTGGGGCCATTCGAGGCGTTTGAGGACTACGGCTCGCGCAACAGCTACCGCATGGCCCCCTACCACCGCCTCGACCTGGACCTGAGCAAAACCAAGAAAAAGCGTTGGGGCGAAATCGTGAACAGCTTCAGCGTGTACAACGCCTACAACCGCCGCAATCCTTATTTCATTTACCTGGGCCGGGGGCAGGGCAGCGACGAACTGAGCTACCGGCAAGTGTCGCTGTTTCCCATTCTGCCATCTTTTAGCAAGACGTTCCGGTTTTAATTCCGGGCGAAAGTCATTCCAGGTATTCCCGCCCTTTGCATGAAGTACATCTCCTTAACGCTGCTGCTGGCTGCCGCCGCCCTAGCCGGCTGCGAAACCACCGTAGACCTGCCCGAGCCGCCGCACACGCCGCGCGTGTCGCTGCTTTATACCCTGACCACGGCCCCCCAAGACTCTTCTTTTCAGGAGTTGTATTCCGGCCGCCAACTCTACATAAGCAACAGCCAGCGCGTGTTCGACACCCGGGAGCTAACCGGACGCAAGGATGCCACCGTGGAGCTGCGCAACACCAGCGGCAGCGTGGTGGAGCGCTACCGGCCCCTGAGCGGGGTGAGAGGCACTGGTTACTATCAGGGTTACTACCGCCCCGTGCTTGGTTTCCAGCCCCAGCCTGGCCAAACCTATACCTTGCGCGCCGCCCTGCCCGGCCTGGAAACCGTTGAGAGCACCCTCACCATGCCCGCGCCAGTGGTGGTGGAAAGTGCCACCTACACGCCCCGCACCACCGCGCCGGGCGGGAACGCCAACGACAATCGCGGCCGCCTGACCGTGGTGCTGCGCGACGACCCCGCCGTGGCCAACTACTACCTGGCCTTTGCCCACGTGCTCGACCAGCAAGGGCGGCCCGGGGATAATGGGGCAGGTGTGTACGAAGACTTCGACAGCGACATTGGCGCATCCATTGGACAGTTTCAGCTTTCGAGCCCACGGCAGCAAGGGCAATACAGTATTTATCCCTTTGCCGACACCGATGTAAGCGGGCAGCGCATTACCCTGAGGAGCGACGTACGCTTATTTAATCATTGCTTCCAAGGCAGTTGCTCTTCGCCTGCCTTCATCGAGGTGCACATTGTCAGCATCACGGCCGATGCTTACAACTTCTACCTGTCGCGCCGCCGCTATTTCGACAGCGACGGAAACCCCTTCGCCGAGCCTGCTCCGCTAGTTTCCAACGTGCGTAACGGGTACGGCTTGTTTGGCGGCGCGGCCGATGTCATGTATCGTATCCGCCTCTAGCGGTTGTGCATAGTCGGGCTCATCTGGCTGAAGGAGGAAGCACCGTTCATTAAACCCGAGCAACTTCGCGCTGTCAGAAACAGTAAAAACCTTGGTTTCACTTAATCAGCTTGTTACGATGAAAACTCGCTCGTTTCTGATGGTGCTGGCCGTGCTGCTTCTGGCTTCGTTGGGGGGGCGGGGCGTGGCCCGGGCGCAGGTGGTGGTAGTACACGGCGGCTACTATGGCCCACCGCCCCGGCTGTATTATGGCCCCCAGTACTACCCGCCTCGGCCCAGGGTGGTATATGTCGTGCCGCCGCCCGTGGTAGTAGTGCCCGCTCCGTATTGTGCGCCCCGGGCTTATTATCCTCCTCGGCCTTACTATGGTCCACGGGGTCGCCGTTTTGGCCGTTGGTGAGGCTAAAAAACCAGTTAGTTCTGAAAAGCTCTGCTACCCGGTAGCGGAGCTTTTTTTATGAGAAAATAGCGGGAAAGCTGTTGGTGCAAAGCTGTGCCAATAGCAGAAGTGCTACTGGTTTAAAATGCTGAATGGGAGATATAACTGTAGCTTACTGCATCTGCTAGGGGCCTTGTAAAGTGGTGAGATTTTGAACACCTGGCCCAATTGCACGTACCTAATGGTATGTCAGAGTCACCTCCACTTGCTTCGAAGAAGTGCCCGAATTGCCATCAATGGTCCATTTGGCAGCAGAGTCCCAACGACCGCTGCGAGCACTGCGGCGAACTGCTCGACCCACAGGCACAGAAAAGCGCCGTGGCGCGGGAGAAGCTCGCCAATCAGAAAATGCCCTCCGTGGTGCTGATGGAAATCAACCCGGAAGATGGCCCGATAAAACGCTTTTTTAAGACAATTGTGCGGGGCGGACAACTGGCATTTGCCGCCATCCTTTCTTTTATTGTTTGGGTAGTGGCCGTGGTAGCGGGATAAGATTGTATGCGTAAACCCTGGCCCGAATTTCGACATCCGTTGTTTGTAGTCTCCGTGCTTTTGTACGTGGCCTACCAGCTCAACCGGTACGTGCTGCATTGGCCCATGCCCGCGTTGCTCACCAGCTACCTGGGCGACTTGGCGGCCATGCCCGTCATGCTCAGCCTGGCCCTGGCCGCGCAACGGCGCATGGTGGCGAAGTCGCGGGCCTTTGTGCTGCCCGACCTGTGGCTGCTGGCTGCCTGGGCCTACGTTTCAGTTTTCTTCGAAGCCATTCTGCCGTATTTCTCGGCTACGGCCGTGGGCGACCCGTTCGATGTGGTGGCGTACGCCTTGGGCACTCTGGCGTTTCGCCAGTGGCTCAACCGCCCGGGCTAAGCTCAGGGGTGCTGCACAACGGTGGCCGCTTCGGCCTTGGCATCCTCTTCTTCGGCTTCAATGGGCTTGGGGGTGCTGCGCAGAAGCAGGTACCCCGCCGTGCCCGCTACCAGCGATGCCAGCAGAATGGCCAGCTTGGCTACGGCTTCGCCGGGCGAGTTCTCGCCCAACGCCAGCAGCGTGATGAACAGTGACATGGTGAAGCCAATGCCCGACAGCATGCCCGCCCCCCAGATGTGCCGCCACAGCACGCCCTTGGGCAGGGAGGCCCAGCCCAGGCGTACGGCGCCCCAGGCCATCGCTCCGACGCCCAGGGGCTTGCCCACCACCAATCCCAGAATGATGCCCAGCGCCAGCGGCGAGGCCAGCTCGCCAAATACGGCAGCGTCGAGGGCGAGGCTGGTGTTGGCAAAGGCGAAGAGGGGGATGATGCCGAATGCCACCACGCCGTGCAGGCGTTGCTCCAGCTTCTGAGCGGGGGAGCTAATGGCTTCCGATAAAAACTCCAGCTCCTCGCCAATGGTGGCCGGGTCGCCTTCGGTGGTGTTAAACTCTGCTTTCAGCAAGGCCAGTCGCTCTTCAATCATGGTCAGCAGCTCGGGCCGGCTGTAGCGGATGTTGCCAGGAATGGTAACCGCCAACAGCACGCCCGCCAGCGTGGCGTGCACGCCCGACTCCAGGGTGAAGTACCACAGCACGATGCCCAGCGGCAGGTACACCCACAAGCTGCGGGCCCCCATCCAGTTGAAGAGCAGCAGAATACCCCAGGTGCCCAGACCCAGGTAGAGGTAGTTGAGGTGCAGCTCGCGGGTGTAGAAACCGGCAATGACCATGACCGCGCCCAGGTCGTCGACAATGGCCAGCGCGGTCAGAAACAGCTTCACCGCCAGTGGGATGCGCGGTCCCAGCAGCTGCAGCACGGCCAGGGCGAAGGCGATGTCGGTGGCCATGGGAATGCCCCAGCCGCCGGCCGTCGGTGTGCCCCGGTTCAGGAGCACATACAGCAAAGCCGGCACCACCATGCCGCCGATGGCGCCGGCTAGGGGCAAGGCGGCCTGCCGCATCGACGACAGCTCCCCGTTGGTGACTTCCCGCTTGATTTCCAGGCCCACTATGAGAAAGAAGATGGCCATCAGTCCGTCGTTTATCCAGTGCAGCAAGCTCTCGTCCAGGTCTACCCCGAAGAAAGTGAGGCGCAGGTGCTCGCTCCAGATAGCCGGGAAGTAGCGGGCCGGCCCCCAGTCGATGTTGGCCAGGATGAGGGCCAACACGGCGCTTATCATCAGGACTATGCCGCCCGCCGCCGACAGGCGAAAAAACTCAACGAACGGGCGAATCAGTGGACGGACGATTTTGGCAATTATCATATCAAGAGCAAGAAATAAGCGAATTCAAGTGTACGGCAAGGCCGTGGTGGCGGCCGGATGCAGTGGGCAACTCAGTCGCCTGGCCTCAGAAGAAAAAGCCGTGTTGGAGGTTGTAGTAACGGCCCTCCGACGAACTGGCCACCGTGGCCGAAAGCACCAGTCGGTTGGCCAGGGCCAGCCAGGCGCCGCCGCCATAGGCGCTAAGCCAGGGGCCTCGGCCGGGCTGCTGCCGCGTCCAGACGTTGCCAGCGTCGTAGAGGCCGAGAAGCCCGAGCTGGCTGGGGAAAATGTAGAGGCGGGACGTGAGCAGCGACACCCGCATTTCGAGGTTGGCGTAGAGGCTGCGGTCGCCGAGCAGGCGGGTGTGAGCGTAGCCGCGCACGGTCTGGCTGAAGTCAGGCAGCAGGCCGCCGCCCACCATGTTGCTTTGGTAGAAGGCGTAGCGGCCGGTGTTGAGGCCGCCGCCCAGCCGGCCCGCAAACGTGAGTTGCAGCGGCAGGTCGGGGCTCATGTAGTAGCGCACTTCGTACTGATAGCGGCCGTAGCGGCCGGTTTCGCTGTTGAGACCCTGGCGCCAGCTGCCCTGCGCATTCATCACCAGGCCGCGCGTGGGGTTGTGCTCGTTGTCTTTCACGCTGCTGCGGAAGTAGAGCAGCGCGCCGAGGTAGTTGCGGGGGCCGAAACCGGCGCCCTGGCCTTCGGGTAGGCGCGAGCGTAGTTCGGGGTTGCGGGTTTCGCGCAGATTAAAATGCTCGTAGAGCAGGCCGCCGCCTACGGCAAAAAACGAGGCAAACGGCTTTTGTAGGGCTGCCGAAGCGTAGGAGTTGCCAAAGGCCGCCTGGGTAGCCGGCGCGGCCGCTTCGCCCGCTGGCGGGTGCCCGTAGCCGCGGAAGGGCATTTTGTAGACCGGCGCGAAAGCCCAGGCCTGACCGATAAAGTCCAGGTCGAAGGCCACGTTCTTGATTTCGCCATCGTAGGAGAAGCGCCCCACGTTGTTGCCGAAGAACTGCTGGTACTGCAGGCGGTGCGAAGCGCCGTAGGGGCTGCTACGAAACTTGTAGGGAATGTACCGCACCCCGGCGCTCACCACCCAGCCATCGGCCGAGTTAAACTGGGCATCGACAGAGGGACTCAGCTTAGTGTAGTCGAAGCGGTCGGACGCCGGGCTGTTAATGAGGTCGCCGGCGGCAAAGTCGGTGTTGGTGTCGGTGGTGTTGTCGAGGATGCGCTTGTCCTGAATGGTGTTTTCGAGGGTGTAGCTGCGGGTGCGGGAGGTGTCGCCGTACTGGTAGCTTCCCTTTTCCTGGTAGGCTACCACGCGCACTTTTATCCGACTGCCCGCGGTGCCGCTGATGTTGTACACATCGCGCCCCTGCAAGCCATAAAGCCGGATTTCGTCGGTTTCATCGGGCCGGAAGGTGCGGTAGTAAAAGGGGGCCTGCCCGGCCGGGGCGCCGGCCAGGTGCACTGCCACCACGGTGCTGCCATCGGCCCGGCGCTCGACTTCAAACCGCTCGGCCAGGTTGCTGCCGTACACGTCGGTGTAGCGGGCCAGGAGTTTGCCGTAGGCTTCGGCCACCTGCGAAAGCTGGGCGCGCCGGGCCTGAAGCTTGGCCAGGATTTCGGGCCCGTGCAGGGCGTATACCTCGGGCGGCATGCGGCGCAGGGCGGCTTGTAGCACAGGGTCGGGCAGGCGCTGCTGGAGGCTGTCGGCCAAGGCTTTCCAGTCGGCGGGGCGGAGGCTGCCGAGGAGGCGGCGGTCGAGCTGCCGGGCAGCGTAGTTGAGGCTTTTGATGTTGCGGATTTCGGGGCCGAAGTGCTGCAGCTCGCGGATGCCCCAGCTGCTGGATACCAGCCGGGGCACCAGGCCATTGAAAAGGAAAAAGGCGTTGTCGCGGTCTTTGGCCAGCGGGCGGTAGATGGTTTGCGCGCCCTGCTTAAAAATAACCCACTCGTATTGCCGCTCGTGGCGGTCCCAGTCGCCCACCAGCATATCGAGCAGGCGCATGGTGGCGAAGGCGCGCGCATCAACGCGGTGCGCGGGGCTGCGCTCGAGCTGCTGAATCAGGCTGGTGTAGTTTATTTCCTGCATCACGCCCGGGATGCCGGGCAGCTTTTCCTGCTGGTACTCGCGGGCATCGGGTTCCAGAAAGCCGGGCTGCCCGCCAAACTGCTGCCGGTAGGGCTCGAGGCATTCGGCATCGGGCAGCCGCAGCAATTGGGGCGCGGTGCTGAGCAGGCCGGCCGCCCGCTCCAGCGCCCCTACCACCAGCGGCGCGTAGGGGTGCTGCGAGGGCAGCCAAGTTTGCTCTGCTTTGGTGGGCAGCGAGAGCTTGAGGGCGCGGCCGTAGCGTTCGGGCGCGGTGCCCAGCGCATTGCGCCGATACGGCCGGAAGCTGTATTCGTGGCCCTCCCCGCTGCGTAGGCGCAACAGAAATCTATCCTCTTCGGTGCTGATTCCGAAAGGCGTAAGCCCCCCCTGGGCAGTGGTTAGATTGAGAACGGGCAGGGTGATGGGCGTTAGCCAGGCCTGGCGGTAGCTGCTTTTGAGCAGGGTGCCGGCCAGGGGGTAAGGTTTGCGGCTGGCATCGGCCAGGGCCGTGGGCTGCGCGGCGGACGGCGTGGGGGCGTCGCAGGCGGGCGGCGGCGTTTTGGGGTTGCGGTTGTGTAGCAGGCCGCGGTAGTGCATGGTGCCGGTGGCCCCGTCGCCGTTGGGGGCCCAGAATTCCGCCCAGGACTCACCATTCTGGTAGTAGCGAATGCTGACAAAGCCCTTTTCGCGGTGTACGAAGGTGGCATTGTTGCCTTCGGCAATATGATTGGTTTTGCAGCCCGAGCCGCTCACGATGTGCGTAAGGGCTTCGGTTTGGTGAAGCTGCAGGTTATGGTCGTGCCCGGCCGTGTACACCACGTTGTCATAGCGCCGGAAAATGGCCTGTAGCCGCTCCGAAAGCAGCTTGTAGCGGTAGTGGGGCAGGTCTTGGTCGACCCCGCCCAACTGCCGGAAGTACGGGTACAGCGACCCAATCACCGGCAGCGGCACATAGAGGCCGTCGCGAATCAGCCGCAATGGAAACATGTGGTCCATCACCGAGTAGTAGCCACCGTGGTTGCTATTGGTCATAAGCGGGTGGTGGGCCGATACCACAATGTGCTTGCCCCGGTTCCGGGCCAGGGCTTGGTCAAGCTGGCGCAGAAATTCTTCCTCGGTAGCGGCGCTGCAGGTGCTGTTGAGGCCGTAAGGCTTTTCGTGCTTGTGCAGCCACCACTCGGTGTCGAGGCCGATAAACAACACTTCGCCACTTACCTGCTCCACGAAGGGGCCGGGGCAGCCATTGTCGGGCACGAAGGTGTTGCCGCGGTTCAGCTTCTGCTCGATGTACTGCTCCTGCCGCCGGACTTTTACTAGGCCCTGCGGTCCGGAATAGTCCCAGTCGTGGTTGCCGGGCACAAAGAATACACGGCCCTTGTACTGTTGGGCAACGTACAGCTGCCCATTGAGGCGGCGCTCGTCTTCGGCGCGGCCGGGGTCACCTTCGGCCGAGAGCCCCTTGTGGTAGAGGTTGTCGCCAAGCACCACCAGCGTGCTGTTGGGGTCGGCATCGAGCTGGGACTTCAGCAGGCGCAGGGCCGGCTCGGGCGGGTCGGTTTTGGGCGCACCGGCATCGCCGAGCAGGTAAACCGTGTAAGCCAGCTTGGTGGAGTCCGGCGCCGCCGAGCTTCGCCAGTTTCCGGCTTCGGGCCCGTAGTATATGCGCTTCACACAAGCCGTAGACAGCAGCAGCAACAGCAGGGTCAGCAGGCGTATGGGTTTTATCATGCTTCTTTTCTTAGTGTCTTGAGCGAAGAAGTATGCTCTTTTGTTCGGTAGACTTGTGCTTTTGAGAACAGTTTCTATGATGGGTTTCACCCCCGGCTCCTTCCGAGAGAAGAGTGGGGCCGGGGGTGGAGTCGGGATACGCCGTCGTAAGAACTGCTCCATGCGCAGCCGTGTCGGAGTAATCAGGCCATCCATTTGCATACGGCTATTGGGAGAAGGTGGGCAACACAGCAGCCTATTTGTACCGCTATGCTTGGGGCCTGGTACACTGTTTTTCGGGGCTTTGGCGTAGGTTTATCCCGATTTTCTGCCGCACCTCACACGCCTTTTCGCGCTCCTCTTCTTGTCGTCTTCCGTCAGCTTGCGCCCCCGGTGGGTACTGCCCACCATCGTTTTTGCGCAGTTTGCCTGCACCTCACTGTGGTTTGCGGGAAATGCCGTGCTACCCGATTTGCTGCGTGATGCCGGGCTCGTGGATACGTCGCTGGGCGCGGTGGTGTCGGCGGTGCAGCTGGGGTTTATTGTGGGCACGCTGGTATTTGGCCTGCTCCGGCTGGCCGACCGGGTGCCGCCGGCACGGCTTTTTTTGCTGTGCGCCGTGGCCGGCAGCCTCACCAATGCGGCCCTGCTGCTGCCAGGGCCCACGCCTCTTGCGGTGCTGGGGCTGCGCTTTGCTACGGGGCTGTGCCTGGCGGGAATCTACCCAGTAGGCATGAAAATAGCGGCCGATTATTATGAAAACGGCTTGGGCCGGGCCCTGGGCTACCTGGTGGGCGCGCTGGTGCTGGGCACGGCGCTGCCCCATCTGCTGCGGCTGCTGGCCGCTGATTTTGCCTGGCAGGCCGTGGTGCTGGCCACCTCGGGCCTGGCGCTGCTGGGCGGGCTGCTGCTGTGGCTGCTGGTGCCCAACGGGCCGTTTCGGCGGCCGGGCGCCCGGCTGCAGCTGACGGCGGCGTGGGATGTATTCCGCGAGCGGCCGTTTCGGCAGGCGGCGCTGGGCTACTTCGGGCACATGTGGGAGCTTTACACATTTTGGGCATTTGTGCCGCTGCTGCTGGCTACGCACGCCAGGTTGCACCCCGAGGCCGGGCCGGTAGGCCCGGGTTGGGCCTTCGGACTGATTGCGGCCGGGGCGCCGGCCTGCGTGGCGGGCGGCTACCTGGCCCGGCGCTGGGGCAGTCTGGGCACGGCCCGGGCGGCGCTGGCGGTGTCGGGAGCATGTTGCCTGCTCAGTCCAATTCTGCTGGGGCTGCCGCGGTCGGCTTTTGGGGTGGGGGTGCTGGTGTGGGGTATGGCCGTAGTGGCCGATTCGCCACAGTTTTCGGCGCTGGTGGCGCAGCGGGCACCGGCCGCGGCCACGGGCACGGCGCTCACGCTGGTTACGTGTTTGGGGTTTGCGCTCACCATTGTTAGCCTGCAGGTTTTTGCCGGTATGCAGCACTACGTGGAGGCCCGCTATCTGTTTTTGTTGCTGGTGCCCGGGCCGGTGCTGGGGCTGCTGGCTACCCGCCGGGCTGCTAAACAAGCCACAGCATAATATCCATAGATAAGGCATGAATGTGCGAAGGCCCTTATTTGCTGCCTGCCGCTAATTCGGTTTACGAGCACATTCACGGGCTGGCCGCGCCAGAAGCGACGTTTGCCGAGAGGCCCTTAACCCCGTGTACCTTGCTGCTTAAAACCTCCAAATTTCCTGCATGAAACCTTTTTACTTAGCCCTCGGCGGAGCTGCGCTGCTCCTGGCCGCCTGCAACCAGACCGCACCCGCGACGGAACAGCCTACCGCTGCACCCGCCACTACTGCCACCACCGATTCAGCTGTGCCGCCTCCCATTAACATAGATTCGGCCGCTGCGCCTGCCGATAAAGTGGCTACCGCGCCAGCGCCCGCGCTGACCCAGGCCGAAACCCTGAAAGCTTCCTTCAGCTTCAAGCCCTCCCCGGACCCTGACAACCCCAGCCAGCCCAAAACCAGTGTGCACCTCGTGCTGCAGGGTACCAAGCCCATGGACATCGACCTGGGCAAGTTTGCCGGCCGTCCCGATGTGGTAGACGCCGCCAAGGCCAGGCAAGCCGGCTTTCCCTCCGGCATGCTCATGGGCTTCCGCAGCTACCACGCTGCTTTCGGCACCAGCTCCGACCTGGCAGTGCTAAGCGTGGGCGAGCGCCGCCTCCGGGTGGTGCAGCGCCGCGTGGAGGAAACCGCTTCCGAGCCCGGTACTTTCGAAACCTCCCGCGAAATTCCCCTACCCGCCAACACCACCGTGGTGGCTGGCTCTCAGCCCCAAACAGTTAAAAAATAGCTCGACACCATTCGGCCAAAAGCAACAAAAACCCGGCTACTACGACAGCAGGGGCTTTTGTTGCAGAGTAGCTAACCGTTTTCCGTCCTGCCGCCCAAGCAGTAAGGACGCAGGCATCTGATTTTTAATTTGTAAGTTGAGGCATGAATACAAATACGCTTCTGGGCCCGCTGAAGGGCGCCACACGCCGTGAAGTAGGCGGCGTGCAAGTTGATGTGGTGAAGACCGGCAACGCGCGGGTCAAGCGCATTGTGTATCCGCAGGGTTTTCGCTGGTCGATAAACCTCAAGGAAGTTGTCGGAACCGAGCTGTGCATGCACGCACACGTAGGCTTTCTGGCCAGCGGGCAGATTGATGTGCAATACGCCGACGGCACCCTCGAGCGGTTTGTGGCGCCTCAGGCCGTGGCTATTGCGCCCGGCCACGACGGCTGGGTAGTGGGCACCGAACCCGCCATTCTCATCGAGTTCGACTTTGAGGGTGAAACCGTGGAGCGCCTGGGGTTGAAACGCGAGTAAAGCCCAGCGGCGCTTTCCGATATGGTTTAGAAGCGCCCTGTGCACCTCGGTTTTGCGGCTGAGCCGGGCGAGGCGCCCTGGCGGCCTGCTTACTAATTGCCGTCGGAGCGTTTGGCTTCCAGCGCCGGGGCCAGCATAGCCGTGGCTTCGGGGTGCAGGTGCAGGGTGCGAATCGGGAACGGAATGGAGATGTCATTGTCATCAAACGCCCGCTTAATGCGAATGATGGCCTCGCTGCGGGCGCTCACGTAGTCGAACTGCCGGCGGTAGGGCACCCAAAAGCGTACTTGAAAGGTGATGGCGCTTTCGGCAAAGGCCGTAAACATCACTTCAAGCGGTCGTTCGGGCACGAGTTCCGGTATGGCACTCACGGCCTGCTTCACCACCTGCTGCACCAGCTCGAGGTCGGAGTTGTAGGCCACGCCGCATTCTAGGTCCACACGGCGCATGGTTTGCTGCGTGAAGTTGATGAGCGGGTTTTCGAATACCTTGCGGTTGGGCATGATTACCAGCTCGCCCGTGGTCTGGCGAATGTTGAGCGTGCGCAGGCTGATGCGCTCGATGGTGCCGAAGAACTTATCGGTTTCAATAACGTCGCCCACATTGAAGGGCCGTTGCACGGCAATGATGACGCCGCTGATGAAGTTGGCCGCGATGTCCTGAAACGCGAAACCTAACGCCAGACCGATGATACCGACACCGGCCAGGAGCGAAGTCACGGTTTTGTCGAGGTTGAGGACCGTGAGCACGAAGAAAGTCCCCACCAGCAGGGTGAAGATGTAGAGCATCGTCGTCAGCAGGTTGTTGAGGGTGTCGCTGGCCGACACCCGCGGCAGCACCCGCCGCACCAGCCGACGCACAATGCGGGCGCCTATCAAGGTAATTGCCAGAAGAACAGCGGCTACCACCAAGTTGGGTAGCATTACTATCAGCTGGCGAAACCAGCCCAGCATCTTGCCGGACAGCAAATCAAAAGCGCGTTCAACTTCGGTCACAACAGCAAACATAATCGGTATTGGGCAACAGTAAGAATAGTCTAAGGTACGGCTTTGGGCAGGGGGAAGAGGGCCTTTGCGCCTCGGCCGTGCTACCCTGCGGCAGCTGGAGTTAGTTAAAAAGCAAGAAGCAGCAGTGCTGGTTGCAGTCGGCCGGGTCTTTCAGAAATTCAGACGCGCCAGCAGCAGGCGGTTGCAACCATGGGCCAACGTCACCGGTCAACTAGGTGGTTATATCATTCCATTGGACGGGCGTGCAGAGCGCAGCAAAGCATCTCTACCGCTTCGTTGCGTTAAGCAATAATTACTACTGAGGTAGAGGTGCTTCGCTGCGCTCTGCATGACTGCTTTTTCTCTATTGTCCACACACCCTACGCCGAAACCAGCGGCAAGAGCTTCATCAACGCCTTTCTTCACCTTTCCACTCTGCGTTATGTTTCGTTTTCAGCTTACCTCCGTTTTCCTGAGTTTGTCTGCCAGCGCCTTGCTCTTGCTAGGCTGCCAAAAACAAGCTGTCGAGCCCGCGGCTACCAACGTCCCCGACCTGCGCCCCCTCACCAACGCCGAGCGCAGCACCGTGAGTAGTGCCAATGACTTCGGGTTTCGAGCGTTTTCTTCCCTTCGTAGCGGGGCTGCTGCCGAGAACATCTGCATTTCGCCTCTGAGCGTGTCGGCGGCCCTGACCATGGCCTACAACGGGGCCGACGGTGGCACCAAAGCCGCCATAAAGGAAACACTAGGTTTCACGACCCATACCGATGCCGAAATCAATGATTCCTACAAGTCGTTGTTTGAACTGCTCACAGGCATTGACAACAAGGTGACCTTCACCACGGCCAACTCCATCTGGCACGGGCAGCAGTACCCGTTGGCCACGCCGTTTGTACAGCAGAACCAAGCCTCCTTCGGAGCCACGGTGCAGGCCGTTGATTTCACCTCGACCACCGCCAAGGACGCCATCAACAACTGGGTAAGCAGCAAGACCCAGGGCAAGATTAGCACCATCGTTAGGCAGACCAACGCCGATGACGTGATGTACCTGATAAATGCCCTGTACTTCAAAGGCAACTGGACCTACCGCTTCGACCCGCAGCAGACGCGCCCTGCGCCTTTCACGCTGGAAAGCGGCCAGCCCAAAACCGTAGAAATGATGAGCCTGACCAAAGCCAAGTACCTGCGCTACGCCGATGCCCAGCAGCAAGTTATCGACCTACCCTACGGCAACCGCCAGTACAGCATGACGCTGGTGGTGCCCCAGGGCACCACCACGCTAGCTAACGTAGCCGGCCGCCTCACCGGCGCTCAGCTCAGCACTTGGCTGGCCGCGGCCGATACATCACGCCTGGAGTTGCGCCTGCCCAAGTTCCGCTTGGAATACGAACAGGAGCTCAACGATGCGCTAACCAAGATGGGCATGGGCGTGGCCTTCTCCAACCAAGCCAACTTTACCCGCATGCTGGCCGGCAACTCCGGCAATTTGGCCATCAGTGCTGTGAAGCACAAAGCGTACGTAGACGTGAATGAGGAAGGTACCGAGGCCGCAGCCGTGACCTCCATAAGTATAGTAGTCACGTCGTTGCCACAGGTGGTGGAGGTGAACCGGCCCTTTCTGTTTCTCATCCGGGAGAAGGCCTCAAATGCTATACTGTTCATTGGGCAGGTAACCAATCCGTAGTGTCCGGTAAGAATGTAGTTCCACTGTAGAGACGCGACACTTCGCGTCTCGGCGTTGAACGATGCCCGAACGATGAACTAACTCTTAACGGCGCGGACGCCGAGATGCGAAGTGTCGCCTCTCTACAGCGGTGCCGGACGCAACCACGCGGCGGTTTGCTGGTTATGCCTATCCACATTTCCTTCCATCAAACCCTTATCAGGCATGGCAGCGGCATCCAATTCCGACGACATTTACACCACTTTCAAACAGGACGTCAACATGACGGCTTCTGAAATCGAAAAGTGGCTGAAAACCGAAGAGTCCAAGTCCGTAGGCCAGGACAGCGGCGACGGCACGAGCATCGGCCGCCACTCCGGCGAGCGCATTATCGACATTCTCCACAAGAAAAAAGCCGACCTCACGTCCGACGACGAAGCCCACATGCACAAGGTGCACAGCTACGTCAGCCGCCATTCGGCCCAAGGCCCGCACGATGCGGCTGATATAGAAAAGTCGCGCTGGCGCTTCTCCCTCATGAATTGGGGCCACGACCCGCTAAAGGATAAGAAGTAGCCAAACAGACGGTCAAGCTCCCCTCCTTACCAAGGAGGGGATGTTCAGCCGCCAGGCTGAACGGGGGTGGTTGTGGGCATTGGACGATGGCGGAAAGACTCGCAACCGTCTCGTTCGGGTGTCGTTCAACGAATCCAACCACCCCCGTCATCGCTGCGCGACAACATCCCCTCCTTATCCAAGGAGGGGAGTTTTTTACTTCTGCGTATTAGCTGCTACCAGTACCCGCAGGGCACTTGGCTTTATGGCGGCCTCCACGTGGCTGGTGCGGCCCCGATATTCGCCATCGACCTGCAGCTCTACCCGCCGCTTCACATCCAGGGTCACGGCGGTGGTGCAAAATATTTCGACCGCACCGCGGTCGAAGGGGCGGAAGCGCCAGAACATCTTCAGCAGCTCGCGGCCCACCAGGCGCCGCAGCACCACAACTTCGAATTTGCCGTCAGACACGTCGCCGTCGGGGTTGATGGTGGCGCCCGTGCCGTAAACGCGGGCGTTGGCCAGCACTACCATAAAGGCGGTGCGCTCCACTTCCTCTTTGTCGCACTGGATGCGCACCCGCATCTGGCGCCGCCGCAGCAGCGACCAGAAGGCGGCCCGGGCGTAGCCCAGCATACCGCGCCAGTTGTGGCTTTGGGCGTGGCGCACCAGCTGGGCATTCAGGCCAATGTCGCTCAGGTGCAAGCACAGGTCCGTGCCGTTAAGGTAGATGACGTCGACGGCTTTTTCGTGACCATTCACCGCAATGTCGAGTGCTTCGGTGGGGTCGGGTGGCAGGTCTAGCTCCTTGGCCATGCCGTTGGCCGAGCCCGCAGGGAGCACGGCCAGCGGCAGGTTGGCAGCAATGGCTTGCTCGGCTACGATTTTCACGGTGCCATCGCCTCCCACGGCCACCAAGCGGTCGGGCTGGTCTTTTTCGATGCGGGCCTTCAAGGCTGCATCGTCGTCTTGGCCGGTGAGCTCCAGGAGGTCGGCGCGGTGGGGGAGTGGCTCGAAGTATTCGCGGATGGTGGCGGCCCAGTCCGTCTTCTTGGCACTGCCCGAGGCAGGATTCACCACGAAGAGAAAACGCAGGGTAGCAGATGGCGTGGGCATAAGCGTTGGAAATGTATTTCGGTTATAGCGTCTTTCCCTTTAGCCTAGTTGGTCAGGCTCAACCGAGGCCGTTCAAATGAGCAGGAAGTAGGCAACAATTCATCCAATCAGTCTTGTTCGCCGTAACGATTTTCAGCTTTTCACGGCTGAATATTTCTTTGTTCGAATGATTGAAAAACTCCTGTCCCGGCTTCGCCTCACCCGGCAGCCCACGCTGAAGCTATATCGTGGCTTCGGCAGCCCCGACTGTGTGGTGGTGCAGGGCCACGCTTTCCAGCAAAGTCCGCTTGCACGCCGCTACAACCGGGTGAATTTCTGGGCCAACGTCTGGGGCCTGCTGCGCCTGTTTTTGGTGCGTCCCTGGGCCGATGTGCCAGTGCGCGTGACCGTGGCTGGCCAAACCGCCGGCGCCCGCACCGACGCTGATGGCTTCTTTCGCCTCGAGCTTGAGCTGCCCGCGCCGCTGCCGGCTGGCTGGCACCCGGCCCTGGCCGAGCTGCTCGATGCTGGCACCGGCGGTCGCTTGGCCCACGCCACCGCCGAGGTGCACGTGCCCTACGAAACGCCCTACGCCTTCATTTCCGACATCGATGACACCTTTTTGGTCTCGCATTCGGCCACGCGCTGGCAGCGGCTGTGGGTGCTGCTGAGCCGCAATGCTCGCAGCCGGGCGCCTTTTGCCGACGTGGCTGCCCACTACCAGTGGCTGGCCCAGGCCGGCCCCGCCACACCCGCCCGCCCCAACGCATTTTTCTACGTGAGCAGCAGCGAGTGGAACCTCTACGACTTCATCATGGAGTTTGCCGACCTCAATCGCATGCCCAAGGGCGTGTTTCAGCTCAGTCAGCTCAAGCGCCTAAGCCAGCTGCGCCAAACCGGCCAGAACAAGCACGCCACCAAGCTTGACCGCATTGTGCGCATTTTCGCGGCTTGCCCCGGCATGCGCTTCGTGCTGCTCGGCGACGACTCGCAGCACGACCCCGGCATTTACGAGGCCGTGGTGAAGCGCTTTCCGGGGCGCGTGCGGGCGGTATACATCCGGCAGGTGCATGCCCGGGGCCGCCCGGCCGCAGAGGCTGCGTTGGCCGATATCAGGCAGGCCGGGGTGGAGACGTGCTACTTTGAGCACAGCTGCGACGCGCTCAAGCACTCGCAGGAAATGGGATTGTGAGTTCAGACTGACACCGAAAGGTAGTGCCCAGGCCCTGCTCCCGATTAGCTCACTTAGCTTTCGCCGTTGGAGGCTTCTTTGTTGCCAGCACCACGGCCATACAGCCGGGTAAACGGCACGGCCGTCAGGCCGTGCACCACCACGGAGGCGCTGATGAGCAGGCTGACCACATCCCATATTAACGGGTTGTGGAGCCGGTGTTCGGCCAGGGAGCCGTAGTAAATAGCGGCCACGGCAATCGGCCCAAACCAGCCCATAAACAAGGCGTCTTTTTTGCTGCGCAAGCCCGGAAGAAAATATCGGAGCAGCCACAGCACCGGCGGCCGCCGCAACAGCAGCACGGCCCCGGCCAGCAGCAGCCCGCGCCAGCCCAGTTCTACCCAGCCCGACCACGGGATGGCCGTGCCAAGAAGGGCAAAAATGGGAATGGCGAAAAACCGGTTCACCGCTTCCTGCCCTTTCTCTTCTTCCCCGCGTTCGTCTTCGCCCACTACTTGCACAAAAGTTACCCCGGCCGCAAACACTACCAGTACCTCGTCGCTGTGAATGAGCTTGCCCGCGCCTACTGCCAGCAGGGCCAGCGCTACCGTATACACCAAGCGCCACTCTTCCTGAATTAAGTCCTTTCTTTCAGACGCTTGCAGCAGCTTTCCTGCCAGATAGCCCAGCCCCAGCCCGAGGGCAGTGGCCGCTCCCACCTCCCAGAGCAGGCTTTGCAACAGCCAGTGCGACAGGGCTTCATCAGTGGGCTTGGTTAGGAGTAGCAGCGGCAGAAAAACCAGCAAGTAGCTAATCCCGTCGTTGGCGCCCGACTCAAACGAAATGGCGTGCCGCACTTGGTCCGGCAGGTTTTTCTCGGCCACGGGGCCAGTAACGATGGGGCTGGCGGCAATGGGGTCGGTCGGAGCCACAATAGCCCCAATAAGAGCGGCCAGCCAGAAGGGCAGGCCCAGGATAAAATACACCAAGCCCGTGCTGATGGCCCACATCAGCAGCATGCCTGCCCCAGTCAGGAGTAGCACGCCCCGCCAGTTCTGCCTTGGGTATTGCTTAGGAATCCGAAGCGCCACGCCCACCAAGCCAATTCCCAGGGTGAAGCGGGCGGTGGTTTCCAGAATAACAGATTGCTCGCCTAGTACCATCGGGTCGAACACGTTGGCCACCTGGGGGCCCACCAAAACTCCGGCAATCAAGGCCAGCAGCGTGGGCGGAACGGGATTGCTCTGCAGCCATTTAGAAGCCAGCCCTAATACCAGAATCAGCCCTCCTACCAGCGTCGCAATTATGGTTACAGTGTTGGAAATCATACACTTTATTCGCTAGGATATCAGAAAGGTTGTTCTGTTTCTATAATTGAGTAGTTCCTAAAAAAAGCAAGCTCCGCTATGGGTGTCTATATCTTGTTGTACCCAAGAAAGCAGGGCCCGCGGCTGAGGGTACCAGCATGTTGGCTTGCTGTTTGTAAAAGCCGGAAATGCCTCGCACAAACCTGCGCCTAAGCTGGAGCAGCAACAAAAAGCCCCGCCTACTGAGACGGGGCTTTTTGTTGGTAGTAGTTGGGTACTTCCAGGTTTAATCAGGCTTTAAGGGTTTCACGGCTTGGCCTTGCTGAACCCCTTGGGCTTTCAGGGGCGCGCCGTTGAGGGTGACGTTCTCAAATTTCACGTCCGCATACTTGTTCGGGAAGGCTGCTGTTTCGGCCGTGGCTTCCACATTTTTGAAGGTGATGTTCGACACCTTATCAGTAGGGTTGCCGTCCAGTACCGCGAACTGCTTGGTTTTCACCTTTACGTTGGAAATGGTGATGTTGCGGATGGTGCCAAAAGGCTTTTCCGTACTGCCGGCCATGTTGAAAAACTGCGTCCAGGGCGAGAGCGTGACGATGGTGCCGCAACGGCCGGTTATGTTTTCAATGGTGATGTTTTCGTACACCTGGTAGGTGTCGGGGCGCATCTTGAACAGCAGGAGCGGCCGGTCGTTTTCCACCTTGCAGTTGCGCATCGTAATGCGGTTGGCGTTGATGCATTCGCTGCCGCAGGTCATGGCCGCGTGCACTTCGCCGAAGGTGCAGTTCTCCACCAGCACGTCTTCTATCGGCCCATTTTCGGGCAGCTTGTGGGCGTTGGGGCCTTTGCCGCCCTTCATGACCACGCCGTCGTCGTTCACGGAGATGTAGCAGTTGCGCACGGTCACCTTCTTGCACACGTCGATGTCGATGGCATCGGTGCTGGGGGCCTTCACCGGCCGGAAGGGCGAGCGAATATCGCACCCGTCGATGAGCACGTTGTTGCACTGGTACAAGTGCGTGGTCCAGAAACCGGCATTGTGCAGCTTGGTGTTTTTGATGGTCACGTTGTTGCTGCCCCAGATGAAAACCAGCCGGGGCCGGTGCACCTCCAGGTTCGTCGACGGTTTGCCGGCTTTCTGCATGGAGTCGCGGTGGGCCCAGAAGGCTTTCCAAAACCGCAGCCCGTTGCCATCGATGGTGCCGGGGCCCGTTATGCTGAAGTTGTCAACCTTTTTTGCATTGACGAGGGCCGCGTAATAGTCCAGGTTCTGGCCCTCCATGCGCGACGGAACCAAGGGGTAGTCCGCAATATTATCAGAACCTTTCAGCTTGGCGCCTTTCTGCAAACGCAGGTGGGTGTTGGGCTTGAAAAACAACGCCCCGCTCAGAAAAATCCCTTTCGGAATCACTATGGTGCCCCCGCCGCTGGCGCTGGCCTTGTCGATGGTCTTCTGAATGGCCAGCGTGTTCAGCTTGGTGCTGTCGGTGCTGGCTCCGAACTGGGTGATGACGTATTCTTTGGGTGCAGCAGCCTTTTTCGGGTGGTTTTTTGCCTGGAAAGGCAGCGAGAAAGCGGCCCACCAGACGGACAGCAGCGCAATGATGATTTTCATAGGACGGGGAAAAAGGTGACTTTAGCAAAGAAGCGCGTTCTCCCAGGGAGTACTGTTCTGTAGTCACCTGATAGCGGCAATTTGTTGTGCTTAGGCCCAGCTTGGCTGCGGCGTCCTTAGGTTTGACAAGCCCCGCTTGGCCGGCTTGCGAAATGGTTACAAAAAAGCCCACCCGGAAACCGGATGGGCTTTGGTAGTGAATAGACGCCAGGCTTAGGCGCCAAGCTTCTTTTTCAGGTTCTCGTCGAGGGCTTCCAAGAACTCCTCGGTGTAGAGGTAGTCGCGGCCGTGCTCCACCTTGTTGCCGTGGATGCAGACTGCCAAATCTTTGGTCATTTTGCCGCTTTCCACGGTTTCGATGCACACGGCTTCGAGGGCGTGGCAAAAGTCAATAAGAGGCTGGTTGCCGTCGAGCTTGCCGCGGAATTCCAGGCCGCGCGTCCAGGCGAAGATGGACGCAATGGGGTTGGTCGACGTAGGCTTGCCCTTCTGGTGGTCGCGGTAGTGGCGCGTCACGGTGCCGTGGGCGGCTTCGGCTTCCATCACGGTGCCGTCGGGCGTCACCAGTGTCGAGGTCATCAAGCCCAGCGAGCCGAAGCCCTGGGCTACGGTGTCGCTCTGCACGTCGCCGTCGTAGTTTTTGCAAGCCCACACAAAGTTGCCGTTCCACTTCAGCGCTGAGGCCACCATGTCATCAATCAGACGGTGCTCGTAGGTGATACCGGCGTCCTTGAATTTGGCGAGGTAGTCCTGCTCGTAAATCTCCTGGAAGATGTCCTTGAAGCGGCCATCGTACTTTTTCAGGATGGTGTTTTTGGTGCTCAGGTACAGCGGCCAGCCTTTCATCAGGGCCTGGTTGAAGCAGGCGTGGGCAAATCCGCGGATGGACTCGTCGGTGTTGTACATGGCCAGGGCCACGCCATCGCTCTTGAAGTTGTACACCTCAAACGACTGCGCTTCGCCGCCGTCTTCGGGCTGGAAGCTGATGGTGAGCTTGCCCTTGCCCTTGGTCACGAAATCGGTGGCGCGGTACTGGTCGCCGAAAGCGTGGCGGCCGATGCAAATGGGGGCCGTCCAGTTGGGCACGAGGCGGGGCACGTTGCTCATCACAATGGGCTCGCGGAATACGGTGCCATCGAGGATGTTGCGGATGGTGCCGTTGGGCGACTTCCACATCTGCTTCAGGCCAAACTCCTGCACCCGCTCTTCGTCGGGGGTGATAGTAGCGCACTTGATGCCCACGCCGTACTGCTTGATGGCGTTGGCCGCGTCGATGGTTACCTGGTCGTTGGTTTCGTCGCGGTACTCAATGCCAAGGTCGTAGTACTTGATGTCTAGTTCCAGATACGGAGTGATGAGTTTGTCTTTGATAAACTTCCAAATGATGCGCGTCATTTCGTCGCCATCGAGTTCTACCACGGGGTTCGCTACGGGTATTTTGGTCATGTCAGGATGTTATTGGAGTGGTTGTGACAGCGAAGTTGGCACCAGGAGGGGGAAATCCCAGCCGATACTTGCGCAATCGTTCCCGTTCCGAAGCGCAAACTCCGCAGCTTCTCAGTGGTCAGGCGTCCGTAATCTGTAGTCCGTTGCCGTCACTACCCGCGCAGCTAGCGCAAGTTTACCGCAGTGCAACCCGGGCTGGCCATCCGGGCCGCAGCAGAACAAAGTGCGTGAACGACTGCGACCCCGGCTTGCCGCTCGCGGGGCAGGGGAGGCACAGCTTCTCCGTTATAGCCGGTCACGAGTTACGCTGCTCTAAACTCGCTCCAGTTGAGGTAAGATTTCAAAGCCCGAGCAACGAAAACCCCGTCAGGTTCTGGCGGGGTTTTCGTAATGTTGAGGAAGTTTACGAAACTCATCAGTTAACGCAGTTTCGTAAACTTTGATTGGTAAACCAGTTTCTTGAACTCTGCCCACACGGTAAGGGCTTATTAGCTACTTGGTGCAGGGCTTTTGAGAGGGGTTTAAGGAAAGGAGCGTTATTGCAAGCGGCAGAGGAGGATTACTTTAGTTCCCGAAGGGGGATGGGCGCGGCGCTGCCCTCAAAGCCACTCAGCATGCGCTGATGCAGCACGTACCGCCGCGTTCCATTCGACTCCCGCAACACCAGCGTGTCGTGGCGCACGACGTACTCGCCCGTCGCCACCTCGGTTGTGTACCCGTCTTTTTGGTGGGTGACCTCTGAAAGCAAGAACTCGTGGTCTTGCTTGACAAGAGTTAGTTCGTATTGCTTCGCGTTTTGGGCAAAGGCATAGCGGTCGTACCGCTCCTTGCGGTCGTAGTCGTACCAGCTCTGCAGCAGCAGCTCAAAGATGCCCCCGGCGAAAAAGGCGTTGAGCAAAAAGGCCCCGGCCAGCGCGGGGCGTTTGCGCAGCCAGCACCCGGCCGCCACCAAGGCGTTGAACCCGGCCAGCAAAGGAATGATTAAGGCATCGATGATGGCCACGTCTGGGGTGGGCCGCACCCACAGCAGCCAGCCCCCGAGCAGCACGGTGTCCAGGGCCAAGAGGACATACAGGATGTTAAACATGGGGCGAGGAAAGGGGAGGCGTAGACCCGCACAAGGTACAGCGGGTCCCCGGGCCACGGGCCGAGCAAGGGCGACTACGGGGCCGAACCAAATGCCATCCCAGTTCACGAAAACGGTCGTGGCTGTTGCAGAACCCGTGACCGAGCTAACGCTCCCAAGTTATTTCACCGAACCAACCGCAAGAACGGCCGTTTATGAGGCTTATTTGCCTCCGAACGCGCCATCTCCCATGATTTCAGGCGCCACCCACGTGTTCTGCAACAGCCACGGTCCGACGGTAAACGCGCTGCGTTCAAATTAAGGAGAGTTTGAAAGCAGTGGAAGGTAAGTTTACACTATGCCTCAAAACCTTGCGTTAGAAGTTAAAGTCATCAACCGGTTCAGCGCGAAGAATAAACGCGAACGGTATCTGCAATTTGTGACCTCAGCCAAGAACCGGAAGAGGTTTATCGCTGACCTGCACGGGGGCAGCTTTTACGAGCAGCGTATGCTTGAGCGAGTCACTGGAGGCGATGAGTATAGCATCTGCCAAGCCCTCAAGCAACTGGGCATCGCCTCGCATACCTGTTACGTCATCAGCGAGAACATTAGCATTGACACCCTCACCCTTGACCTAAACGACGTGCTTCCAAACGTGGGATGGGGGACGGGGATTATGCTGGTTTTCGGAGATGCCGACTGCATTTTTGTTGAGTTGGATGGCCTAAAAAACCGATTCATTGCCCAACTACCTAGTGGGAGATAGTTTACCCAAACGGTAGTGGCTGTTGCAGAACTCCTCTCAGAACGCGTAAAGGGTGAAGTGCGTTGGGTCAACATGCTAGAAAGCCCCTGGGACGGCCTTTATTTTCGCTCCCTCGCGCGTCGAACTGGTGCTGAACACGAAGCCGGGAGTTCTGCAACAGCCACGGTAGTTTAATTATCTACTCCTTCTCCAGCACCGCCTTTATCCCGCACAGCCCGCCGGCAATATTCTCCAGTTGCGTGAGCACGCTTTGCAACTGCCCGCCGCTGCTGGTGCGCAGGTTGCGGGCGAAGGTGGCTTTGATGTCGGCCCAGCGGATGGTTTCGGTTTCCTGCAGCCAGCCCAGCAGCTCGCGCAGCTTGAGCAGGTTGGCTTCGGTGCCGCTGGTAAGGGTTTGGGCTTCGTTATCGTAGTGCGTAGCCAGCAGGGCGCGCACTTCCTCGTCGTTCATGATGGGGCGCACCTTTTCGGCCAGCTTGGCCATGTTGCGGTAGGAGCCCTGCAGCTTGAAGGGCGGCTCGGTCCGGTACTCGTTGGCCTGGGCCGCCGAGCGGATGTACTCCTCGTTCACGCGGGCCACCACGTCGCGGATGCGCAGCAGCTTCTGCAGCACAGCCACGTACTCGTTGATTTCCTCGGGCGAGTGGTTGGCTTCGAAGGTGAGGCCGGCGCTGTCGCCGGTTTCGGCCAGCTTGATAAGCGGGTACACGTCGGCCTGGCTTTTGGCGGCGAGGCGGCTGAGGACGGGGTTGGCCACCAGCGCGTTTTCGAGATAGCTGAGTAGGAAGGTATTGGCCGTGTCGCCGATGATGTCGCCGAGGTTGTAGATATCGGCACGGTTGGCCAGCATGTCGGGGATGCGGAACTGCTCGCCCGATTCGGTGTAAGGGTTGCCGGCCATCACCACGGCCACCTTGCGCCCGCGGAAGTCGTAGGTGCGGGCGCGGCCCTGGTACACGCCCTCAATCTTGCGCTGGGCATCGCAGAGCGAAATGAATTTCTGTAGAAACTCAGGGTTGCAGTGCTGAATGTCGTCGAGGTAAATCATGACGTTGTCGCCCATCTCGAAGGCCAGGTTCAGCTTCAGCAGTTCCTCGCGGGCGCCGGAGTTGGGGGCCTGTTCGGGGTCGACACTGGTCACGGCGTGGCCAATGGCCGGGCCGTTTATTTTCATGAAAATCAGCCCCAAGCGGTTGGCCACGTACTCCATGAGCGTAGTTTTGCCGTAGCCGGGCGGCGATACCAGCAGCAGCAGGCCCATGAGGTCGGTGCGCTTGTCGGCACCTGCCGTGCCGATTTGCTTGGCCAGGTTGGCACCGATGAGCGGCAGGTACACTTCGTCAATCAGTTTGTTGCGCACGAAAGAGGAGAGGACCCGGGGCCGGAACTCATTCAGTCGCAGCTCCTCGCTGAAGCGGGCCAGCAACTCCTTTTTCAGCGCGCCGAAGGCCTCAAACAGCGGCACTACCGTGTGAGCATAGTGGTGCAGCCGGCGCCGAAATTCCGGGAAATTTAGTTGGTAGTTACGCTCGTGAATACGGGCGTGCGAGCCTTGCAGACCCGCTAGCATTTCGCGTAGCGGCGTACGCACAATGCGTGCCGGGTCGAAGGAATTGGTGAGCAGCAATACTGCGCACTCGTCCCGAAACTCAGTGAGGTGCACCGCAGGCGACTGCTGCAAAAACGACTGCAGCCACTGCCGCACCAATTGGAACTGCGCGCCCGGCTGGTCGGCCAGCAAGGCCACCGAAGTCTCGTACTGCGCAGTGGCGTTCCGCTCCTTCAGCGACTGCTGAAACAGCTGCAGCAATTCCGCTGCTTCAGCCGCAATCACGAAGGTTTCGCCGCGGGTTAATTCGCAGAATAAATAGTCACCAGCCTCGGCCAGATGCGTTGGCTGAAACAAGCCCGTGCCTGCCGCGAATTCTTCAATAGCCAGCTGCAGTTCCGCCTTCAGTACCTCGAACTCCCGCGAGTCCGGAAACACCTGCAGCAGCACGCCGATACCTTGCAGCTGGTGCTGCCAGGTGGCTTTCTTCTTGCGCCCCGTGAAGCCGTACCAGTAGAGCGCGGCCGCGGCGCGCACATCGGTAGGGTAGCGCAGCAAATCGGCGGTGCGGGTGAGGCGCACCAGCGCTTCAAGCAGCAGGGCCGCGTCGTGGTCGTGCACGCCTTTGAGGTAGCCCTCGGCGTAGCGCGGGGCCATGAATTGCTGCACGTGCTTGGTCAGCTCGGCCACGGTGAGGTGCGAGAGTTCCGCCGCCGACAGCACGGCGGGTGCGCCATCCAGAGCGGGTGCGGGGTGCTGGGCGGCTTGTAAAATCAACCAAGCCAAGTATTCGGCACGGTATACGTCGGCATTTTCCGACACCACCGTTTGGTCCCACACGGCGCGGGAGGTTAGCACAGCGGGCTCCGTGATTTTCTGGAAGAAATTGGTGCCCGTGAGATGGTAGTGCAGGTCGCCGTCGCGCAGCACCACGGTCAGCTCCAGCGGCTGGGTGTTCACGGTGAAGGCGTAGGGACCGAATTTCAGGGCCTGCCCGCCGTCGGTGAACAGTTCAGCGCGGTCCTTCAGCTGGCGCACGGCGTCTTCCTTCACCGTTTTCAGGCGGCTCTGGATGTCGTCGGCCTTCACCGGGTCGCCGAGGTTGAGAAGGTCCTGCACGGTCTGGCGCACCTTCTCCACCATCATATCCGAGGCGAAGTAGCCGTTGATATCCGCCACGGTCTCGAAGCGGCCCAGTCGGTTTTGCACCGCTTTCAGAATGCGCTCCGCCGATTGGAGGAGGGCAGAAGCGCGCTGGTTGCGGGCTTCTACCAAACTCACCTTGCGCGACTCAAACGCTTCGGAAACTTCCTCCCGCTTGCCCGCGAGCTGGTTCAGGAACTGGTCAAATTCCGGGAATTTGCCTTCCAGTTCCTCCAGCTGCACCATGAGCTTGGTGCTGTACTCGTCGCACTTGTTGGGCACGTCACACAGGTCGAGGTAGTTCACCAGCGCCTGGTCGAGCAGCTTGATTTGCGCCGTGAATTCGGCCTGCGCCTCGGTACCGGCCAGCGCCTGCCGCCGCCGCTTCAGGGCAGCCCGAATCTGGTTGAAGCTGGCGTAAATCGTCGAGATGTTGTCGATGATGCGCGTGGTCTGCGTGGGGTCCTCCATCGGCAGGTTGCTCACCACTTCAATCAGCAATTCCAGCTCGCCCGATACCGCGTTGGCCTGCTTTTCCAGCTCGTTAGCTTCGGCTACTTTCTGTACCCTCTCAATGGCTTCGGCAATGGCGTGCACGCGTACCGAGTAGGGCTTCAGCGCATCGTCTTTCAGCAGGAAATCCACCGTCTGGCCGGCCACTTCCTTGCTGGTTTGCTCCAGTTCGGCGGCGGCTTTTTCCACGGCGGGCAACTCCACGTAGCGCAGCTCCTTAAGCGAAATAACCTCGCCGCGCACGCCGCGCAGCTCCGCCAGCAGCTGCACGTATTCGTTCACGTCGGTCGCCGTGGTGCGCTTGATGCGCCCGGTCAGCTCATCGGCCTTGGCCAGCACGCGCTGGGTTTCGGCGCCCGTGCTTTTGCGGATGCTCAGCACCTTGTCAAACTCGTCTACTGCCGCGTTGGAGGCTTGCTGAATGTCGTGCAGGGGCTCGGCAAGGGCCTGGGCAGCGGGCTCGCGCAGCCAGTGGTAGGTGTCGGTGAGCGTGCCCGTGAGGCGAATCAAATCCAGGTAGAGCCCGGCGTAGCTATCGTCCTTGCCCAGCAGCGTGAGCACTTCTTGCGCCTCCGACATGGCCCGCACAATTTCCTTGTTTCCCAGCTTGTAGAGATAGGAATCGGAAGTGACCGGCAGCTCAAAATTCGGCGCCACATAAGGCGTCTGCCAGATTTGCACTGCGTGGTGCTTCTTGGGCTCGTCGTCCTTTCGGAAGTAGCACAGCTCGCCGTTCTCAAACAGCGCGTAGCCGTGGCAGCTAATGGGATTATCGACCCGCTGCGCGATGATGTTGTAGGAGAGCAGCAGGTACGCGCCGTTTTCCTTGTTGAAGAAAACGTACAGAAAATCTTCCCCGTTGGGCGACACAATTCGCTTCTCAAAAAGCATATCGCGCAGCCCTTTTTCAAATAATTTTCCTTCGCCGGTTTGCAGGTAAAACCCGTGCGGGAATATCAGGCCTTGGTTGTCGGGCAACAGCACGCAAGCCTCCGCCAGCGCATCCAAACGCTGCGCCGTTTGCAGCTTCAAATTGTAAATAAAATACCGGTAGTCCTGCTCCTGATACGGCCGTATTTTCAGCAGAATAATATTGCCAACTACCGAGTAATAAATCTCCGAATCGTCGAGCGTTTGGTCTTTGTCCGCCACCGGCTCGGAATAAATGCCGCGCCCGTTTTCGGTGTTATTTTCAATCTTGATGGTGAGGTCGCCGTGGATGGTTTCCACAAAAACCTTGTCCTCGATGCTGATATGTGGGTGTTTGCCGCTGCGCTGCATGTCGCGCGTGGTGCGCTTCCAGGTAAACTCGTGCTGCGGCGGAAACACGTATTCGTGGTCGCTGCGATTGTCGATGTACGTGAGCGTATCACCTTGCAGCAGCCACTTAAACGTCTTGATATCGTTCGCGCTTTTGCCCACCCGAAACACCATAAACAGGTGCGTCCCAAGCTGCGCAAACTTCACGAACTGCGTGTTCTTGTAATACTTGTAGAGGTTGCGAAATTCCTCGGTGAATTGCGCGTTGGAAATAAGCTCCAACGGCAGCGGATGAAACTCGTGTTCCGCATAAGAATACGCCCCGAACACATCCGACAATTCCACCTCGGTTTTCAACCCCAGCACGACGTTGTAGCCGAATAGGAATTGGCCTCCCACCGGCACCATGTCCCACGGCACACAATTGTGCTCAGTGTTGATGCGTCCAGTGCCAATCAGCTTGGTGTCGATGGCGCCGAAAACGGCTTTGCGCTCGGTGTTGAGGGTAGTGAGGCGGGTGCGCAGGTCCGCGCCGCTTTTTTGCAGGCGGTTGCGGAGGATTTCGTAGGTGCCGCCCTCTAGTTTGACCCCATCCCCCGACCCCTTCCCCTTCGGGGGAAGAGGAGCCACGGCGGCGTAGTTTTTTTTCTTTGTAGCAGTGTTATTATCGGGGCTCATAGTTTGGGTAGAGCGCGATTAGGTGCTCGGCGATTGTCCGTAAAACTTTTGGTGTGCTGTGCAGCACTTCTTCATTGGTGAAACGGATTACTAGAAATCCGTTCTCCTGCAATTCGTGCGTGCGCCCACCGTCATACTCCGCTTGACTTATATCGCCGTGGATACTGCCATCCACTTCAATTATGAGCCAGGCCGCGAGGCACACGAAGTCAACTATGAATGGACCGATGGCGTGCTGGCGGCGGAATGGAGCACCGAGTTTATTGCAACGCAGCTCTTGCCAGAGGTGATTTTCGGCAGGAGTCGGGTTCTTGCGGTTAGCGCGGGCGTAATCTTTTAGCGAGGTCATCCAGCGCTTCGCGTCGGTGGTGTACATGCCGAAAGGGTGGGGCGTATTCACCCCATCCCCGGCCCCTTCCCCTCCGGGGGAAGGGGAGCCTGACGCCTCTTTTCTAGGTTTTCGTCAGGATTCATTTTGTCGTTACTGTTTTCTGTAGGTTGAAAAATGCCGATTGCCGCGCCGCCTCGGCTCCCCTTCCCCTGGAGGGGAAGGGGCCGGGGGATGGGGTTATTGCAGATGACCTTAGTTCAGGTTCAGCGTCTTCACCTGCTTTTCGCCGATGCCCAGCGCAGTGGCCGTGCTGGCCAGTTGCGTAATGGTGCTGCGGGTAGCGTCATCGCCCGCCTTGTTCATCATCTGCAGCAGCAGGGCCGAGATACTCAGGTTCTTCATGTCGTCGGAGCTCAGACCAAACTTGTCGACGAAGCGGCGCAGGTTGGTCTTGAAGTCGCCTCCGCCATTGCCATCCATGGAGAAGAAGGCGTCTTTCACGGTGCCAAGCACTTCGGAATTGTGCACAGCGCGGTCTATCATCTTGCCCTTGGTAATGGAGCCGATAATCTGGTCGAAGAACATGGTCTCGCCGCCTACAATGTCGATTTTGGCCGACTTCAAGGCTTCCGAAATCACGCCGGCCTGAGCGCTGGCAATGTCCTTCTGAATGTTAATTTGCGCCAGCTCTACTGACTTCTCCTTGTCGAGACGCAGCTTGAATTCCTCGTGGTCTTTGCCCACGCCGTCCAGTTTTTTCATAGCGTCGGCCTTGGCTTCGATGCCCTTGGCTTCCACCGCGAAGCGCTGCTCGTTCACCGTCACTTCGGCCAGGCCGCGCTTCTGGTCGGCATCGGCTTTGGCTTCGATTACGCTGGCTTCGGAGAGACCTTTCTCGAGGCTCACCTTGGCCGCAACCACGCCGAGCTTCTCGTCGGCTTCGGCCTGGGCCGTGGCTTTCACTTGAATGGCCTGGGCTTCGGCCGAGGCCGTGAGCTGCATCACGTTGGCTTCTGACTCGCCTTCTTTCTGGCGGGCAATGGCTTTGGCTTGCATCACCTGGGCTTCAGCCAGGCCCACGGCGCTGGCTTTGCTGGCCTCGGCTTCGGCCAGCACTCGGATAGCCGAGGAGCGGAATTCGGCCGAAGCCTTCTCGGCTTCAGCATCAATCAGCGCCTGCTTGGCGCGGTACTCTGCGGCCTGCTTCTCCATATCGGCGCTGCCAACCATGGCAATGGTGGCCTGCTCGGTTTCCTGGTGGGCTTTGGTCACGGCCACCAGTTTCTCCCGGTCGGCCTGGGCCTGAGCGCGGGTGTCCTTGATGCGCTCTTCCTCAATCACCGTGGCTTTTTCCACCGTAATCCGCTCGCGGATGATGCCTTGGATGTTCTTGCGCTCTTCTTCCAGCGCCTTTTCCTTTTCAATCTGAGCCAGGGCCACGATGCGCTCCCGCTCGTTGGCTTCCAGCGCCCGGGCCTGCTCTACGCGCTCGGTTTCCACAGCGTCAGTGCGTTGCTTGTTGCGCTCGGCCACCAGAATCTGCCGGTCGCGGTTTTGCTCCGAAATCTTGATTTCCTCATCGGCCGTGATGCGGGCTTTCTCGCCTTTCATGCGCTCCTCGTGGCGCACTTTCTCGGTTTCGGCAGCTTCCCGAGCCTTGATGTTGGCAATTTCGCGGTACTGCTTTTCCTGGTTTTCGGCCAGCTGTTTCTCCAGCTGCAGAATGGTTTCCTGCGCCTCCACGTCCTGCTTCTTGATGGTCTTCTGCTGGTCGCGCTGAATCTGGTTGGCTTGAATCTTCTGTTCTGAAGTTAGGGCAATGATTTTCTTGATGCCCTCGGCGTCCAGAATATTGTCTTGGTTCAGCGAAGAAAGCGGGGTCTGCTCGAGGTAGTCAATGGCGCAGTCGTCAAGCACGTAGCCGTTGAGGTCGGTGCCGATGATGCGCAGGATTTCCTGCTTGAACTGCTCGCGGGAGTTGTAGAGCTCAATGAAATCGAACTGCTTGCCCACGGTTTTCAAGGCTTCCGAAAACTTGGCGTCGAACAGGCTTTCGAGGGCCACGGGGTCGGAGGCGCGGTGCGTGCCAATGCTCTGGGCCACGTTCACCACGTCGTCGTGGGTTTTGTTGACGCGCACAAAGAAGTTCACCTTTACGTCGGCGCGCATGTTGTCTTTGCACACCAAACCCTCGGGGCCTGAGCGAGCAATAACAATGGCCTTCAGCTTGATGTCCATCACCTCCAGCTTGTGGAGGATGGGCACCACGATGATGCCGGAGAATGAAACCTTGGCATCGCCCATGCCGGTGCGCAGCAGGGCCTCGCCCTGAACCGCCTTCTTGTACATCTTGGCAATGACGGCCAGGAAGCCAAGGAGAAACAGGCCGACGATAATCAGGACGGCCCAGGAAAGTGAGACTAACATGTGAGTAGGGGTTGTTAAATAGGTAGGTTTTGAAGGTTTTTGGCAGGTGTAGAGACGCGACACCTCGCGTCTCGTCGTTGCTGATGTTGTTATGACTGTGCCGCATTGCGCTGTGCCAGTCGTTCAACGCCAAGACGCGAAGTGTCGCGTCTCTACAGCAGGGGTGGGGTTAGCCGGCAAACGGCTCAATCAGATAGCATTTTCTTGCCGCATCGAAATCAATGACCAGCGCTGTTTCGCCTTTGCCCAGCGGCGCATTCGTGCTCCGCACGTTCAGTATCAGCGGGGCTCCGTCGATGCGCACCGAGGCTTGGCCCAGGTGCTCGGTCGTAGCGGGCAACAGCACGGTGCACACCTTGCCGATGACCACCGCGCCCCCGTCGTGGTCTTTCTCCATGGCCATGAACAGCTTCACGAAAGGCAGCGTTAGAAACTTGGCCACGAACAGGCTGCCAATGAACAGCGGCAGGAAAAACGCTAGGCCGAGCGGGAGGGAAGTATTGCCGGTGTAATAGTTGAGCAAAATGCTGCCCACCCACAGCGGCAAAAACACGAAGCTGAGGAATATCATCAGTGGAATGCGTCCCAGGTTAAAGAAGGCCAGCGCGCCGTTGAGCCAACTCGTGCCCATGCCCTCGTGGGGCGCGTCGCTGTCGAAATGCGCGTGGCCGTGGTCGCTGAGGTCCAGGTCCACGGTTTTCATATCCAGCAGGCCAGCCACCACCGTAAGCCAGTACAGCAGCACAAACACCAGCAGGGCCGTGGGCAGCAGATTAGGCGGCAGAACGGCCGCTTGTAAAAGTTCGGTCATGGGCATATCTAGGGCAGCTTAAAGGTAGGAGTATTACAATGATTCCAAAGCCAGCCCGGCGCGGCAAAGCCTATTCGGTGTAGCCCAGCTTCGCCTTCAGAGCCTTGAGGTCTTCGCTGGCTTTGCTGCCCCCGCTGCCCCCCAAGGCCTTATCGATTTCGGTGTCGATGCTCTTGCCAGCCTGGGCGATTTCGCCGTAAGACTCCGCCAAGGCCTCCTGCACAGCAATCTTCTCCTTCATGCGCTCCAGCAAACTCACCGTGCCCGACGAGTCGAGCTGCGCCAGTTGCTTGTTGATGGTGATGGTGGCGGCGCTCACCGTCACGCGGGCCTTGAGGGTTTTTAGCTCGTTCTCCCACTGGCTGATGGTCGACTTAAGCGTGCTCACGTTCTGGTCCAACTGGGCGGCCGAAAGTTCGAACTTTTGCTGGTCGGTGGCAGCGCGGGCGGCCTGGGCTTCGTTTTCGGCTTTTTTTAGCAGGGCTTCGCCCGCGAGACGGTCGGCTTCGGTGGCGTCCAGGTCGCCTTTGTGGGCGCGTTGGAGCAGTTGCACGGCCTTGCTTTCGTAGTCCGAGGCCTTGGTGCGGAAGCTTTCGCCTTCGTTGCGAGCCCGGATGACCATGGCCTTTACTTCGGCCAGGCCGTGCAGGCTTTTGTCGAGGTCCTGGCGCAGGTCGCGCAGGCCCTGCTCGGTCATTTTGATGGGGTCTTCGAGTTGATTGACGGCCGAGTGGGCTTCCGACTGGCCGATTTTGAAAAGGCGGTTGAGGATGTTCATGGCGTTGGGGACTAATGATTTATGAAGTTGAGGTGCCGTCTGTCATGCTGTGCTTGCGAAGTATCTTATCGCGTTTGCACGACCGGTTGTGACGTGAGAGGATGCTTCGCAAGCTCAGCATGACAGACGGCGGGGGCAGGGCAGTCGGGCAAGTACTATCCTTTCGAGAACTGAATCAGCTCGTCGGCAAACTCGCTGAGCAGCAGGCCCAGCGAATTGACGCAGGCGTCAAGCTCGGCCAAGTCCAGCGAGTCTATTTGCAGGGTGTCGCGGAAGATGAGCTTGCAGCCGGATTCGTCGAGCGCGAAAGCACCGTGGATGATGTCGCGGTTCTTTTGCAGCAGGCGCTGGTACACTTCCAGCGAGGGGGCGGGCAGGTCGAGCAGATACTGCTCCAGAATCAGCAGCGGGTCGCCGCAGCCGATGACGAGGTTCCGGATGGCCAGTTCCGGCTTGTCGACCACAAACACGCCTTCTTGCTCGTCGGCGTGGCAGATATCGAAGCCCAGTTCGAGGAGGTAGCCTTTGATGGTAGCGAAGTAGGGGTTGGCCATGGGCAGAAAAGAGATGAGGAAAGCTGGGTGCTCAAAAAAGTAGCGAGGCTAGGAAGCTCTTCGCTGACTTGGTGGTAGATTTACGATACAATAGTAAGCAAAGTTTTGAATATGCTCAAAGTTTGAGCGAAATAATTTTTTGATAACATGTCGAATGTTGGAAAGAATATCCGCAAGCTTCGCACAGTTAAGAAGCTGAGTCAGGCAGCTTTCGCGGAATTATTTGGTTTGGCAAGGCCAAGCGTAGGGGCTTACGAAGAAGGTCGCTCTGAGCCAAAAATGGAAACTCTGATTCAGATTGCTCAACATTTTGGCTTATCGGTAGACTTGCTACTTACAAAAGAGTTGACCGTAAATGAGCTCTACGGCTTCGATATTTTCAAGGAGCAGCTACAGCCGCCCACGCCTACAGCCGAGGAAATAGCCGAAGCCGACCGCCAGCAGAACGTGACCCCGCTCGTGTACCGCAACCGGGCCCTTGAATACATTGTAAAGCACCACGACCCGGCTTTTATCGATTCGCTGCCGTGGCTGCAGCTGCCGCATCAGCTCACGGGGCCCACCCGAGCCTTCGAGGTATCGGGCGCCGACATGCTGCTGCACCGTCAGGGCCTGCGCCACCAGGACATTGTGCTGTGCTGCCGCATCGACAAAGCCAACCCTACCCTGAAATCGGGTAGTGTCTACGTCTTCGTTACGCAAGGCAAAATCCTCATCCGCCGCCTCGCCGGTCGCCTGCCCGACTCCCAAATCCTCAAGCTGCGCGCCGACAACCCCGACTACGGCAGCCAGGACCTTGAGCTAAGCCAAGCCCTGGAAATATGGGAAGTGAAGGGCGTATTTACCACCCATCTGCGCCCACCGGCCCTACTCGATGAGCGGGTGGCAGCACTGGAACGCAAAGTGGAGGCGTTGCTGGAGCGCCTGAACGACCATTCGTAGCCTTGCCACATAATAGCCTTGCCAGATAAATAAAAAAGCCCCGTCAGTAACTGACGGGGCTTTTTTGCCGTTAGGCGGTTGCTCTGACAAGAAGACTGAGCTGCAGCGCGACTTAGAAAGTGAAGCGCAGGCTTACGGCCGCATCATTGTAGAAGCCGGTGTAGCCGTTGAAAACGTCGAAGAAAGGCTTATAGTCAACCCCGATTACGAAAGGCAGGTCTTCTATTTTGTATTCGAGACCCAAAATCAGGTCGGCGCCGAATGCGATGTAGGTCTCTTCGTCTCGCATATAGGTGCGATTATCAAAGTACACCTCGCCCTTGCGGCCCTTATAGTAGCGCGTATCGGAAAAGTAGTGGCGGCCTTGGTAAGAGCCAGCGTGGAAGCCCGCGCCGTAGTAAAACTGCAGCCCCTTCACGTCGGCTACCGTTTTGTGCTTCTCGCCTAGCAAGGTGAGACGCGCACCGCGAGCTTTGTATTCTGTCGTGAGAAGAGCTTCGAGAGCTACTCCGTTTTTGTTGCCCAAGAAGTGCTTAATGGTAAGGCCCGAAGAGTAGCCCCCGCCGCGCAGGCCGATGCCGGTATTATAGCCCGAACTGCTTCCGCCGCTGCCACCATCGCTTTTCTTTTTAGATTGAGCATGGGCCATGAAGCCCGGTAGTGCAAGAAGAATAAAAAGTAGAGTAAACTGTAAGCGTTTCATGAAATGATAAAAAGTGAACACAAGAATTTGGACAAAACTAAGCGACGGGCGCTAAGCTTTCGCTCTCTTGCTCTCTTCTTCTGCAATTTCATTGGATAAGTGCACGCGAACCCCGCCTCCGTCCTCTTCGGCGGCCCGCAGCATGGCGGTGGCTACTGTGGCCGCGGTTATGGGCTTAAACTTCTGAAAGGGCCCGCGCATCAGTGGCTTGAGTGCCCCCAGTACCGCTGCGCCAATCCGTTCGCCTAAACGGGGCTGCTCACGCTCGCCCAACAGCAGCGAAGGACGGAAAATGTGAATGGCACGAAACGAAAGCTGCCGCACGGCCGCCTCCATTTCACCTTTCACCTTGCTGTAGTAAACCCCCGAGTCGGCGTTGGCCCCGAGGCTGGAAACCACTATAAATTGCGAAGCAAAATTGCCGGCCGCTAGCGCCGCCAGCTTCACAACGTACAGCAAATCGACCTTATGGAAGGCTTCCTTCGAGCCAGCTTGCTTCATGGTAGTGCCCAAGCAGCAGAAGACATCGTCGGCAATAAGCTGCAGGCGCTTGTCTTCCAGTTTGTCGAGGTCCGTAACCACTTGCGTTAGCTTGGGATGCTGCATCGTCAAGGTTTTGCGCCCCACCACAATTACCTTGGAATAACGCTCCGATTCCAGCAACAGCGGCAACAGTTGCGAGCCAATGAGGCCCGTAGCCCCGGCGAGTAAAGCGGTTTTGCGCATAGTTGAAGGAGAAAGAACGATAAACTCCCCTCCTTGGTAAGGAGGGGATGTTCCCGCGAAGCGGAAACGGAGGTGGTTGAACTCGTTGAACGACTATTCAGGCGCAGAGTTGACCGGCAATATAAAACCGGCTACGGCACTATCGACTAAAGCCTGAATCGTCGTTCACCGTCTACAACCACCCCCAGCTAAGCCTCACGAGTTAGCGTCCCCTCCTAGGTAAGGGGAGTTTTTTATTCTACTTCAGTACCGTGGCCTCAGGCTCGAGTAGCACCAGGCCCTGCCGGAACAGAGCCCCGAGGGCTTTTTTAAACACTTTCTTGCTCATGCCCACGCGGCGGTACACGTCTTCGGCCAGGCTTTTGTCGCCGAGGGGAAGGCGCCCGCCCGGTGCTGCCTGAATGGCTTTGAGCAGCGTATCGGTGGCCGACTCTACTTCGCCATAGCCTTCTTTTTGGAGGCGCACGTCAAGCTTGCCATCGTCGCGCACCTGGCGCAGAAAACCAGGCAGCTGTTCGCCCAGGCGCAGGGGGCGGAACACCTCGTTGTGAAACAGCAGGCCTTGGTGCGTGCCGTTCACGATGACGGGGTAACCCAGCTCGGTTTCGTCGGCCACGAGCAGGCGCACCGCATCACCGGGCTCGCCGGGGAAGGTGGCGTTGCTGAGGAACTGCTTCCACTTGGCCGAGGCCACGAGGCGGTCGCTTTCTTCGTCGAGGTACACGTACACGAGCACGCGCTCGCCGGTGCGCAGGTCGCGGCGCTGGTTGCGGTAGGGGAGGAGCAGGTCCTTTTCGAGGCCCCAGTCGAGAAAGGCGCCGGCGGGGCTGTGGTCGCGCACGGTGAGGGCGGCGAAGGAGTTGACCAGGGCCAGGGGACGCAGATTGGTGGCAATGAGGCGGTCTTCGGAGTCGCGGTACACGAAGACGCGTAGGATGTCGCCCACGCGGGTGCCGGGCTCCACGTACTTATTGGGAAGCAGCAGGTCGCCGTCGTCGGAAGTGAGGTACAGGCCGACGCTGGTTTCGCGGGCTACTTCGAGGTCGTTGTAATCGCCGAGGAGGAGGCTGGCCATGGAGTAAGGATAGTTAAGGTGGGGCGCAAAGGTCGGCGCCGATAAGGAACTTCCACTTACGGTATCCCTGCCACTTGGTATGTGTTTGCGGACGCTAGGCCTCTGGTTGCGCCACGGCTATTACTCAAGAATACAAGAGTGAATACCTTCTCACTGTCGCGCCCGGAACATGAATTTGAGGCCGCTCTGGCAATGACAGAATGCGGCAATTACGCCCGTGGCCACTGCGATGTGCAAGAACACGGCCCTGTAGCGGACATTTTTGGCCTAACCGCCTATCAATAGTAAAGCAGCGGGGAAGAACTGCTGATATCCGTTCGTAACTGGTAAATCCAATCTCTTATAAACGTTGTAGCAGGAAAAACTATTGCATTAATCATGTAGTCCCGGTAGTATTAATAGGCTAGCCGATGGAATACAGTGACTATGGATAGACGAAACAATTAGGTGATTCTGCCCGGATGGGCAAGAACTGGTCGATGCTCAAACAAGCACATGCGTAAGGAATGCACCTGCGCATATAACCCCGTCAATAATCTCCTATTACTACTTTTTATCAAATACAGAAAACACGTCTGTTGTTTTTTAATACAATGATTTTCATGTTTTTATTAAATTAATTATTTGTAATAAAAGTCTTTTCTTAAGTTGGCTTATGAATTTTGTGAAATATTTAAATCCTGTTAATTATTTTCAAAATACAAATTAAAAGTTGGTAGCCTCATGCTGCTTCCTTAGGGGTTAAAAAATGAATAACAATCAATTAGCTAGGGTCTATGGTAACTCTCTATCCTTCCGAAAACAATTATAAAAATAATTTCGATTTTTCCAGGGTTGTACTCGCGACCATTGTGGTGTTCTGCCACTGTTATGTGATATACGATGGCAGCCTTCTTCGCGAGCCTTTGTGGCGCTTATCAAACCATCAGTTAACGCTCGGTACGTTTGCTATTAACTTCTTCTTTGTTATCAGCGGGTTCTTAATAAGTCAGAGTTGGGACCGGAGCCGGAACCTGCCTTATTTTCTTAAAAAGAGGTTTTTGCGGATTTACCCCGGGTTTATTTTCGTGTGTTTGGCCTGTGCATTTCTTTTTGCTCCCCTGGGCCGGACATTACCTACCACCATCACCGAGTACTGGTCGTCTATAGACTTCAAGCACTTCGCTTTGCGCACGCTCACTTTACGAGAACCCATATTGCCCGAAACCTACAAGACCCTGCCGTACCCGGGCTCTATCAATGGTTCATTGTGGTCAATATCTTACGAATTTATATGCTATATAATAATTCCCGTGTGCGCGCTTGTAGGCGCCTTTCAACAGCGCGGGCGGGTGCTATTGATATTCCTTGTCGTGCTATTAATTAATGTCGTGGACTACAAGGCGTACTATTTGCGCGGGCCTTACGCTCCTTTAGGGTTTGGCCTGATGCCTCAGTATTTTCAGGTGTATTCTCCTAAATGGCTTACTTTAATTCACCTGCTATTGCCCTTTGTGGCGGGCATGTGCTTTTATACCTATCGGCAGTACATACCACGGTCCATTTACTTGGTGGCCTTCTCCATAGCCGTTCTGGTACTGACTTTGCGGTGGCTCAATTTCTTTGAAATCGCCCAATCCGTTTTCGGGGCGTACGTGCTGTTCTATTTTGTGTTCAACCAAAAGGTGAGGTTACACCGCTTCGCTAAATACGGAGACTTTTCTTACGGCATTTATTTATACGGCTGGCCAGTGCAACAGCTTGTGATGCTTTATGCGGGGCACAGCATGGGAGTATACGGCCTCTTTCTAGTCTCTATGGTTATCGTAATGCCTTGTGCCGCAATTAGCTGGTTTCTTGTCGAAAAACCGTTTTTGCGCTTAAATACAAAGCCGGCTGCTCCGGCCCCAGTGCTGGTCGCGAACTGATTATGATTTAATGGCTTAGTGACCCATTTTAAGCCACCGGCCTTCGGCTTGTTGCTTACGCTATGCTTCGGCCACCACCAGCACGGGCACAGGGCTGTGCAGCAGCACCTTCGCCGTCACGCTGTTGTTGAACATGAGGCTCAGGCGGCTGCGCTGCCGGGCAACGAGCAGCAGCCAATCGGCCTGTACGGACTGGGCGGCGGCCAGCAGACCTTCTTCAGCATCGGAATGGCGGAAGTGTTGTACCTGAACCTGGCTTACATCGCGTAGCAATGGGGCCAGATGTGTGGCCCCGACCGCCAACTCGTTTGGGTTGTCGGCGTCGGCTACATAGGCCACCGTCACGGCGGGCTGCCAATGGCGGAGCAGGGCGTTGGCATTCACCACACTGTTGCCGAAGTCGATATCGGAGAGGTCGGTGGCCAGCAGCAGGCGGGCCGGCAGTTGCGCAGAGGCATACGATTCGGGCACCACCAGCACAGGGCAGGGCGTGTCGCGCACCAAGTCCAAGGAGGCGCTGTCCACCAATTCGTCCTGTGTTTCCTGGGTATTGGGCTTGCCAGCAATAGCCAGTAGGGCATGGTGTCGGCGAGCGGCCTTGGCTACGGTGTCGCCCACACTGCCGCTGGCTAGCTCGCTGGCGCAAGCAACGCCGCTGGTTTCGGCGCGGGCGCAACGCTCGTCCAGCAGGGCCTGTAGCTCGCTCTCGCTCCGGCTGGGATATTTGCCGGTGAACGCATCCGGGCTGAGAAGCCCGGGTTGCACGTGCAGCAGCAGCAGGTGAGCCTGAAGCGAAGCTGCCAGCCCGGTGGCGTAGTGCAGGGCATTGTCGGCGGCGGGCGTGAAATCAGTGAGGACGAGAAGGGTGTTCATAGTGCAGGCAGAGGGCGTTTTAGTCGAAGTACTGGCGGGTGAAGTTCGCGGCGTAGGCCTTCACCTGGTCGCGCACGGCCCGAAACTGGCTCATTACTTCCTCGGCCGTGCCGATTGCTTTGGCTGGGTCGGGGAAATTGTGGTGCAGTTTCGTGGCCGACGACGGAAATACCGGGCAGGCCTCGTTGGCGTTGTCGCACACGGTAATAACGTAGTCGAAGTGGACATGGCTGTATTCGTCTACGTGGTTGCTGGTGTGGTGGCCGATGTCTATGCCGTCTTCCTGCATCACGGCGATGGCTTTGGGGTTCACGCCGTGCGTTTCGATGCCGGCGCTGTACACGGTAGCTTTCTCGCCGAGAAGTTGGGTGAGGTAGCCGTGCATCAGCTGGCTGCGGCAGGAATTTCCGGTGCAGAGCACCAGTACGTTTTTGGGGGTTGGCATGAGAAGAAGCTGTATTAGGTGTCACCCAAATGATGCGAGCGCGTAGCAAGGTCGCACGGCCTGAAATTGTAGGAAACACGGAAAGGCTGTTGGCCCTCAACTCGCTTAAATGTTATGATAGAAGCCCAGCACCCCGTCAATTACCCGACGCTGCAAGTCTGCGTGTAGCTCATAATAAAGGGGCAAACGCACAAGGCAATCGGTGTAATGGTCAGCCCAGGGAAGGGCGCGCCCATCGTGCTTGCTAGCATAGAAAGGACTGGTATGCAGCGACAGGTAATGAAACACCGGAAGGATATGCAATGCTTTTAGGTGCTCAATAAGCGCTGTGCGCTCAGCTAGGCTGCGGCAGACGAGGTAAAACAGATGCCCGTTGTTGGTAGCGTAATCTGGCAGCATAGGCAGACCTATTCCTTGGGCGGCCAACGGAAAAAAGGCGTCGTAGTATGCCCGCCAAATAGCTTTTCGTCGTGCTTGAATATCAGCCAAGTTCTCTAGTTGCGCGAATAGAAACGCGGCAATAATGTCGGATGGCAGGAAGCTGGACCCCAAGTCTACCCACCCGTATTTGTCTACCTCGCCCCGAAAGAATGATGAGCGGTTAGTGCCTTTTTCCCGAATAATTTCGGCCCGCTGCATGAGCCCAGGGTCGTTAATGGCCAGCATTCCGCCCTCCCCCGAAATGATGTTCTTGGTTTCGTGAAACGAAAAAGCAGCCAGCTTTCCAATGGTGCCTAGGGCGCGGTTCTTATAAAAGCTGTCGATGGCTTGGGCAGCGTCTTCTACTACTGCAATTCCGTGCTTGTCGGCTGTGGCCTGAATAGCATCCATGTCGCAGGCGATGCCGGCGTAGTGCACGGGAACAATGGCTCGGGTTCGCGTGGTAATTAAGCTCTCCAACAGGGACGCATCCATGTTCGGGTTTACGGCGGTGCTGTCGATAAACACGATTTTGGCGCCTCGCAAGACAAATGCGTTTGGCGTACTCACAAAGGTGTACGAAGGGACGATGACTTCATCGCCGGGCTGCAAATCGAGCAGAATAGCTGCCATCTCTAGCGCATCGGTGCAACTAGTGGTCAACAACACTTTCTGAAACCCTAATTGCTGCTCAAAAAACTGGTGGCATAGCTTGGTAAATAGACCGTCACCTGAAATTTTTCCTGAACGAACAGACTCTTCAATGTACCGGGTCTCGGAGCCAGAAAAGTATGGTTTGTTAAAGGGTATTGTAGGGAGCATAAGCTTATTTCTATAGGCTGTAAAGGTATGCTCGTAGCTTACAGTACAGGTGATAATTCCCTAACCTAG
This sequence comes from Hymenobacter sp. B1770, assembly GCF_049896385.1. Classification (NCBI taxonomy): domain Bacteria; kingdom Pseudomonadati; phylum Bacteroidota; class Cytophagia; order Cytophagales; family Hymenobacteraceae; genus Hymenobacter; species Hymenobacter sp. B1770. The sequence goes on along the minus strand of NZ_JAFCUF010000007.1, from coordinate 15,582 downwards.
CCACAGGTGATATATGTGCTCCTCGTGCGCAAGCCGAAAACCGCATTTTTTATAAAAGCGACATGCTAGTTGGTTATCCCGTTGCGTTACAACCTGAATTTCCCGATAGCCCCATTCGTATGCTTGGGCCGCAGCACTGGCCACCAGCTGCTGGCCTACTTGCTGCCCGCGCACAACCTCATCGACAGCCAATAGGCCAATGTCGGCCCGCCCGTTCTTTTTCCCGAGTGTTAACAGGCCCCGCTCAACACCTTCAGCATCGTACCAAACCAGGACCCGCCGAGCAATGGCGCCGGTCAGAGAATTACGCAGCCATTCGCTGTATAAGTTCTGAAAAACCTTAGGACTAAAATGCGGATCTAAACGAAAGCGGGAAAACGTGCCGCTCTGCCAAGCCAATGACTCTAGTTGTGTGGTAAGTTTTGTAGTCGACTCAATGCTGGGTGTTTGCGCAGTCACTGTAGCTGGCGCTGGTAGGTCCATCAAAAAAGTAACCTTTCGGTCAGCAAGCCACGCTCCGGCACTAACAATAGCCTCAGCATGAATTGTGTTCGTTGGATTATCAATCACATACACCAAGTGATAGCCAGCCTGGCGTGCTTCTGTAGCCACCGCAGCCAGTTGGAGTGGCGCCAAATCCTGCGCAAGGAGTCGAGCCACTGGAAAGCCTAAAAATTCGCTATCCCAAGGCAGATGCTGCAGTGGCAGCGTTGCGCTTTTCATACAATATGAGACTCTTCGGTGCGCACATCGACCACGTAGATGGGGCGGTTTTTCACCTGTTCGAAGGTCTTTCCGATGTATAAGCCCACAACACCCAGCACCGAAAGCACCAGCCCCGCGAAGAACCAGATGGAAGTGATGATGCTGATGTACCCTGGTTCCCAACTGTGACCCAGTAAGTAGCGCCCCAGTGTAACAAGCACCATAAGAAAAGCCAGTCCTGAAATTGCCATTCCCATCTTCACAGTTAACCGCAAGGGTTTGTCGGAATAGGCCAGGATAATGTCAAGGGCTAGGTTAACGAGCGCCCGGAAATTGTAGCTGCTGGTGCCTTCGGAACGTTCGGCATGAATCACGGTCAAACTGCCCGCCCGGAAACCAACCCAGCGCACCATGGTGGGGAAGTAACGAATGCTCTCGCGCATCGTGAGTACGGCATCAACAACTTTGCAATGGTAGATACCAAAATTTGCAATAGCTGGGTCTTGCTTTGTATCAGTCAAGTAAGATAGCACCCGATAAAACACGCGCGAGCTCATCCGCTTCAACCAAGAATCCTGCCGCACAACGCGGCGGGCGAATACCAAGTCATAACTACCTGCCTTTGCATGGTTGTAAAGCGCCGGGATTTCCTCGGGCTGGTCTTGCAAATCACAGTCCATCACCACTATCCACTCTCCTCGCGCTTGCTCTAGGCCAGCCGTTATGGCTTTGTGCTGGCCAAAGTTCCTCGATAGGCGTACCCCACGCACCCGAGCGTCTCGCAGGGCCAGGGCTTGAATGCGGGACCAGGAGTTATCAGGGCCACGGTCGTCAACTAAAATAATTTCGTAGTTCTCCGTTAGCGGGCTAATGGCGGATTTAATGCGACCCACCAATTCATCGAGCAAGCGCTCGGCCCGGTATACTGGGCTGACAATAGAGAAGTAAGGCTTAGTGTCTGGCAAAATATTGCGCGAGGATTAAGGTCGGGGATTATTACCGAATAGGTAACAAAACTACGGGGTATCAACCCGTCCGACCCGGTGCTCTGTTGACGACCAATGCATTTTTGGGCTAACATAGGTAGGGACGAAGCAATATTAGGCGTTGCCTGAATGGGGCATTGTGTTTTGTGCTTCGATATCAAAGCCTGCACACTCAATTTTTTCAACGGTGCGGAAATGCAGCCGTGACGCGCCAAGTTTCTAACCCCCTTAAAGACTGCTGTCTGCCGTGGTACGCCCACCATACCAGCGCCGCCGGAACCAGAAGGCCACATTTACCAGCGCAATCAGTGCCGGCACCTCAATCAGCGGCCCGATGACCCCGGCAAAAGCCTGACCCGAATTCAGTCCAAACACCCCGATGGCCACCGCAATTGCCAGCTCGAAGTTGTTGCCGGTAGCCGTAAAGGCAATCGAAGCATTCTCCGCATAGTCGGCTCCCAGCCACTTGCCGGCTGCAAAGCTGACGACGAACATAATGCCGAAGTACAGCGCCAACGGCAGTGCCACGCGCAGCACATCCAGCGGAATGCGCACAATCAACTCGCCCTTCAGGCTAAACATGACCACGATGGTGAGCAGCAGGGCAATAAGGGTGAGCGGGCTGATGGCTGGGATAAACACCCCGTCGTACCAGGCGTCGCCCTTGAGGCGGCGCAGCACCAGCCGCGACAGAAACCCGGCCGCGAACGGAATGCCCAAATACACCAGTACGCTCTGCGCAATGTCCCAGATGCCAATGTTCACAGAGTAGCCTTTCAGCCCAAAGTAGGGCGGCAATACAGTGATGAACAGCCACGCCAGTAAGCTGTAGAAAAGCACCTGAAAAATGGAGTTCAGCGCCACCAGGCCGGCGGCGTACTCGCGGCTGCCGTCGGCCAGGTCGTTCCACACCAGCACCATGGCAATGCAGCGGGCAATGCCAATCAAAATCAGCCCCATCATGTATTCCGGCTTGTCGGGCAGCAGCCAAATGGCCAGGAAAAACATGAGCAACGGGCCCACTATCCAATTCAGAAACAGCGACAGCCCAATGATGCGCGTGTTTTTGAATACCCGCGGCAGCTGCTCGTATTTCACCTTGGCCAGCGGCGGGTACATCATCACGATGAGGCCCAGGGCCAGGGGCACGTTCACGGTGCCCACCGAGAAGTAGTTTACCACGCGCTCCACGCCGGGCACCAAGTAGCCCAGGCCCACGCCCAGCGCCATGGCCAGGAATATCCACAGCGTGAGGCCGCGGTCGAGGCCTGAGAGCTTCTTTTCGGCCAGGGCCGCCGGAGCCGGCGAACTCCGCCGGGCAGAATGGTTAAGCGTTGTCATTTATAGTAGTGGGTGCAAGGTTAGAAGTGGCAAAGGGCTGAGGCTCGGCCGCGCCCACCACCTGGCTGCGGCGCTCCAGCAGCACGGTATCGCGCCAGACGCCGTGGAGTTGGCCGATTCGTTCGCGGCGGCCCACTTCGCGAAACCCAGCCCCGGCGTGAATGCTGAGGCTGGAGGTGTTTTCGGGAAAAATGCCGGCCTGCAGGGTCCAGATGCCGTTAGCTTCGGACTCGGTGACCAAAGCGGCCAGCAACTGCCGGCCCACGCCGCGCCCCCGGGCGCTGCTGGCCACGTACACGCTCACCTCGGCCACGCCGCCGTATACGCAGCGGCCCGACACCGGCGACAGCGCCGCCCAGCCCAACACCTGGTCGCTGCCGCCCTGCCCGGAATCGACCGTCACCAGGCGGCTGTGAGCGAGGTGGTCGCGGTCCCAGGCTTCCCAGGTGGGGGCACTGGTGGCAAAAGTGGCGTTGCCCGTGGCAATGCCTTGCTCGTAGATGGCTCGCACCTGAGGCCAGTGCGCAGCCGTTAAGGGCTGGAGGGTCATGGGGTGTGAAGAAGATGGTTAGTAAGCTTTGCGGAGCATGTCGGCGTACTCGTTGGGCAGGGGCGAGGCCTCCACGGCGTGGGCTGCCTGTTCCACGTCGTAAGCCACGCGCACCAGCTCCGAGCGCACACTGGCCGGGTCGGTGAGGGTGGTTTGTTCGTTGAGGTGCAGCAGTTGGTATGCGGCGCGCGGGTCGCCGTCTTTGGGCTTGCCCACTGAGCCGATGTTCAGCGCGTGGCGGTAGCGGGTTTCGCCACTTTCGTGCTCGTAAGCGAAGGTGCGGTGGAAGGGTTTGTGGGTGTGGCCGAAGAGCAGAACGTTGGCGTTGGCTTCTTCCAGCACCCGCAGGAAGCTTTTCTCAGGCCGGTCCTCAAACAGGTACTCGTTGATTTTACGCGGCGAGCCGTGCACCATCAGAAGGCTTAGTGTGCAAGGCTCGTCCTGAAAGTCGAGCCGCATGTGCTTGGGCAGCAGGCGCAGGTAGCGGCGCTCCTCGGCCCCCACCACGTAGTTGGTAAAGGCAATGCTTTGGGCGCCGAGGTCCTTCTCGGTGTCCGTTTTATAGGCGCAGCCGCATTCCGGGCTGGCCAGGCCTATGCCCTGGTCGTAGTTACCGGCCAGCGTGGGAATCCCGCGGCGGCGCACCTCGTTCACCACCTCATTGGGCCAGGGTGCGTAGCCAACCAGGTCGCCCAGGCAGAAAACCATGTCGGGCCGGCGCCGGTCAATATCGGCAAGCACCGCTTCCAGGGCCGGCAGGTTGCCGTGCACATCAGAAAAAAAAGCAATAGTCATGGCAAGGGAAGGGAGGAAACAAGCAACACCAAGCGGCGCCACCCGCAGAAGGCAGCGCCGTTCGGTTACATTAGCAACACCCGCCGCCCGGGTTGCAGCCAGCTACCTGCAACTGGGGCAACGAGAAAGCAGCGTCGGGAATGCCGCATGCGTCCTGCGCCAGGCAAGCCGTCTGTTTCGGGGTTAGCTGGAAATTCTTGCCGTCGAACGTGAGCCCATACTTGCCAATGGTGTCCTGCTGATATTCCACCTCGATGTCCAGGTCGTCGCTGCCTAGGATTTTCTCCGAGAGGTTGAGGATGTGAAGGAATTTCTGGGGCGCCAGCCGATGGTCGTAGTCGCCGGCTTCCCACAGCTGAAAATTGGCCACTGTTTCGCGGCGCTCCACGCCTCCGCAATCAATGAAGTGCTTGGTCACCAAGCCTACTTCCGTCACATGGAAGTGAGCCGGGAGGTAGGTGCCGTTTGGCAGTCGAAAGTTGATGGCGTCCAGCTCTGGCAGGAGCTGCTTCATTTCAGAGATTTTCATACTGTTCTGTCTTTAATAGTAAGTGAATGAATACTAGCAGGCGGGCCTACTGGCGGGAGCTGGCAGCTCTGCCAGTAGGCCCGCCATGAGTTGGCGGGCACGGTCCCAGCCGGCTTGGTCGATGCAGTAGCAGACGCGGGGGCCGTCGACTTCGCCTTGCACCAGGCCCGCCGCCTTTAGCTCCTTAAGATGTTGCGACACGGTGCTTTGCGAGATGGGAAGTTCTGTCACCAGCTCGCCGCACACGCATGATTGGCGCTGCGCTAGGAGCTGCAGGATGGCCACTCGCGCCGGGTGCCCCAGAGCTTTCGCAATGAGGGCTATCTGTTGTTCAGCAGCAGTGAACTGTTCGCGTTTATGGGCTGCCATGGAGATATTTCGTTTATTGTCGATTAACGATAGCAAAAGTAAAAGGTTAACTGATGAGTGCAAGCGGTTTGCATGGTAATCTTGAAATTGTTTTATTATGTTTTTGTAAAAGTCTGACGCTATTCATATTTAAAGTGCCAAACACATTTATCTTTGCATAAGTAGTAAGATATAAAAAATGCTTTAATAAGTGTTTTATGAGGCTTTCGCCAAGTAGCAATAAATGCACCTCATGGATAAGCCATATGCATACCAATAAAATTATTATGTGTGATAATTTTATTTTCCGAAGAAAAGACAATTTTGATAAATTATCCTGTATATTTATTTCGTTACTGACAAGTAGCTCACCCGCCTAACCGCTGATTGCTTCTCTCACTCTTAACTTTTGCAACGTGGCACACTCTCTACCTTTATTATCATTCGTAAGCCTGTTGGGCCTGTTGGCCACCGGCCAATGCCTCGCCCAGTCTGGTCCTAATGCTACGGTGCAGAGCGGCCCACAGGCCAGCGTTGCGCCCGTGGTGGTGTACCCCGACTCGGTGTATATCAACCCAGAAGTTCGTCCGCAGTTTGCCGGCGGCGACAAAGCCTTCTCGGCGTATCTGAGCAAGTCTCTGCGCTACCCCCCGCAGGCGCTGCAGCGCCGCATCTCGGGCCGGGTAATGGTCAACTTCGTGCTCAACGCCGAAGGCAAGGTGCAGGATGCCCACGTTATCAGCGGGCCCGGCAGCGGCCTCAATGACGAGGCCCTGCGCCTGGTGTGGCTGATGCCACCTTGGGAGCCCGCCCGGGTAAATGGCCAGCCCGTGCGCGTGGCCTGCACCGTGCCCATTACGTTTAATACTGACCGGTAAGCCGCTTTAAGCCGGCAAGCACCACTGCTTATTATAACGAGCGTCCGGACGGGCGCGGCTCCGCTTCCTTCTAACGCGGCTACCCACGCAGGTAGCTGTGCGATGAGGAAACGGAGGCCGCGCCCGTCCGGACGCTCGTTTTTGTGCCTCGGCCACATTCGGGCACGGTTGGGATGCCTTACTGATAAAGCCCGGTGCCGGGCTGCCCAAGGCCAAAATCGGTGAAGGTGACCGTTTCGCGAGGCGACTCAAACATGCGCACGCCGCTGGCATCGCTGAAGCCGCGTGGGTAGTAGCCGATCAGCACCTGAAAGGTGCGCAAGGCAGTGTACTCGTTGCGGAGACGTAGGCCCAGCCCAAACCCGCTGTAAGGTGCCCCGTCGAAGGGCGAGCCGCCGCGGGGCCGGTCGGTTATCCAAACGGCGTCGGCGAAGGCAATGCCCGCCAGCCGGAAGCCCAGCAGCGAGAGAGGGGTAAATAGGGTGGTTTCGTAATTGAGAGAGAAGCGGCTGGTGGCAAAAATGGGCAGAGCCGTGGAAAAGCCCCGTATCCCGCGTTCGTTGCTAATGCCCTGGAGCTGCTCGCCCGGCAAGCGGTTGAAGCCTACGGCGGCCCGGCTGCTAAAGAAATGGCGATACTGCCAGTTGCCGGTATTGTAGAGCTTGGTAAACGAAGTCAATTGGAACGAGAGCAAGCCTTGCTGCCACCTCCGTTCCGAGGTGAGCAACTGGAAAGAGCCAAAATCGATGCCCGCGTACAAATACCCGCTGCGGGGGCTGTAGCCGGCTGCCGACAGGCGCACGCCTGCGTAGCGGCGGGGTATCGAGCCGTTGAGGTCGTAGCCGGCTGTCAGGCTCACCAGGGTACCGGTGGGCACGTCTTCGGTACGGCCAAATCCAAACAAGTACCGGTCCTTATAATAACGCCGCACCGAGTACCCAACCGTGCCGAGCAGTAGCGTGCCATCGCGGAAGTCCGGAGCCTTGAGGCCGGTGCTGGGGTCGGGTTGGGGAGTGGCGCTGTAGTTGACGTTGTACAGCCGCCCCGACACGATGATGCGCCCGGGGTTTTCGTAGCCCAGGTCGTAGGAGCGCAGGCGCAGGGCCCGGCCCAGCCAGGCATCTTGCACGGTATAGCGCAGTGGAAAATAGAGGTAAGGCTGGCCGGGCGGAGGCACGGCCAGGGTGGTGTTCTGGTTGACGCTGTTCAGGGTGATGGAGCCAGCATAGCGGGCGCTGGGCGAATAAAAGTCACGCTGCACCGAGAGCCCCGTCGAGCGGAAGTTGTTCTCGTTGCGGTAGCGGGCTTGGGCGCGCACAAAGTGGCGGAACGGTGCCGTGTAGCTGCCCTCGTACGACCACTGCTGGGGCTTTTCGTTGTTATCGGTGCTCAGGCCCAGGCCGTAGCGGTAGGAATTCTCCAACTGATGCCCCTGCCCCAAGAAGTTGTCATCGCCGAACCTGACTCGGCCCGTCGTAGGCGAACGCAAATCGAGGCCCGCGGTAATGCTGAACACGTCGGTGGTGAGAATTTGGATATCGACACTGTCGCTTGTGGTAGTCAGTTCATTTACCAGCACGCGGGCGTCCAGGATTTCGGGTGTTTGGCGTAGCAGTCGCTCCGACTCGGACAGCGCTTGGGGCTCTAGGGGGCGGCCGGGCCTGAACAGCAGCACCTGCCGAATGCGGGAACGAGCCGTTTTGATGTGAAGCGCATTGCCCGACTTCTCCACGATGCTGCGCGGCCGCTTGGTAGAGTCAGCAAGGCTGTAGCCGAAGGCGTCCAAGGTCTTGATTTCGATGCGGCGCACAATCTTGAAGTTGTGGCTGTCGAATTGCCGGTCCAGCAAGACGGCGTCGAGGCCAGCTTGCTCTTCATCGCGCTTGGTAAATCTCAGTAAGCCCGATACGGCCCGGCCGGCAATGGTTTTGCGGCGCGAGTACGCTTTCAGTCGATTGATTACCCGCTGCTCGTCGAAACGGCGACGCAGCGAATCGGTGCGGTGGGGCAGAACATCTCTGCTGGCCTGCAGCGAATCGGGCGGTACGGCCGAGCGGGGGTCAAATGCCTGCCCCTGGGCCGGCCGGGCCAGCGGGCCAAGCATCACAAACAGCAGCAGGAAGAAACCACGAAAGCTCATATTGGGGCGCAACGCTGCAAATTACGAAAAGGAGCCTGCCCCGGTATGCAAGCCCTGCGCCCCCTGCCAGCAGCTGCGGAAGCTGGCCAGTGCGCTACCAACACACCTGCTTTTTAGCAAGCCGGTGCATGAGGCTACGCACCGCCAACGTGCGGCAGGGGTAAGAGTGCAGAATTTAGTAATAGGAAGCAATATTGGCTGATTTCTTCTGAGTAAAAAGAAACTAATACCAAAAAAATTAGCTTAATACATTGTGCCTATTTGGCCGCTGTTTACTAATTTTAAGCCCGATAGCAAGCCCCTCCTCATGAACGAGCGCATTCAAGAGAAACTAAGCATATTAGCCGATGCCGCGAAGTACGATGCTTCGTGCAGCAGCAGCGGCGGCAAGCGCAAAAATGAGAACAAAGGCCTCGGAAACGCCGAGGGCATGGGCATTTGCCACAGTTACACCGAGGACGGCCGTTGTGTGAGTTTGTTGAAGATACTGCTGACCAATCACTGCATTTTCGACTGCGCCTACTGCGTTTCGCGCCGTTCCAACGACGTAAAGCGCGCCGCCTTCACTGTGGACGAAGTGGTGGACCTTACCATTAACTTCTACCGCCGCAACTACATCGAAGGCCTGTTTCTGAGCTCCGGCATTTTCAGTAGCCCCGACTATACCATGGAGCGTTTGGTGCGCATCGTGAAAAAACTGCGCACCGAGCACAAGTTCAACGGCTACATCCACGTCAAAACCATTCCGGGCGCCTCGGAGGAACTGATTCAGGAAGCTGGCCTCTACGCCGACCGCCTCAGTGTAAACATTGAGCTGCCCTCGGAGCTGGCCTTGACCACGCTGGCGCCGGAGAAGAACTACCAGGAGATTCTGACCCCCATGGGCCAGATTCGGGACGGCATTATTCAGAATAAAGAGGAGAAGGCGCTTTTTAAAAAGGTGCCTGCTTTCGCTACGGCCGGCCAAACCACGCAGCTCATTGTGGGGGCCAGCGCCGAGACGGACCTGGAAATCATCAAGCTCACCGATTCGCTCTACCAGGGCTACGGACTGAAGCGGGTGTACTATTCCGGCTACATCCCCGTGACCGACGACGCCCGCCTGCCGCAGGTGACGCAGCCGCCCGTTATCCGGGAGCACCGCCTGTACCAGACCGACTGGCTGATGCGCTTCTATGGTTTTCAGGCCGATGAAATTCTGGACCCCGCTCACCCGCACCTTGACCTCGAGATTGACCCCAAGCTGGCCTGGGCCCTGCGCAACCGCCACGTGTTTCCGGTGGACGTGAACACGGCTGAGTACGAGATGATACTGCGCATTCCCGGCGTGGGCGCCCGCTCGGCTAAGAAAATTGTGGCTGCTCGCCGCTTCGCCAGCCTCAACATGGAAACCCTGCGCCAACTGGGCGTAGTGTTGAAGCGCGCCAAGTACTTTCTCACCTGCCAGGGCGAGCACCAGCCGATTATCGGCGAGCTCAGCGAGCAGCAGGTGCGACGCCAAATTCTGTTTGGAGGCGCTTCGGTGCGCTCTGCTCTCGTGACCCAACAACTAGACTTATTTGCTCAGGCTTCCTGATAGCTATGAACTACGACGCTCTTTTTTCGAACGGCCAATCTCCGCTGCAGAAAAGCAGCCTGGGCGGCGTGCAAAACGACATTTTTTTCTCCGTCATGAAAGTTATACACCGCCAGAATGTGCCCTTTCGCACTACTGCTTCGTCCGATAAGGTAGCCCGGCTTTCGTGCTGCTGCCGCATCAGCGAGCTTATGCCGCTGGTGCGCCAAGCGCACGACGAAGCCCGCGCCCGCGCCATGGCGCGCATGGCCGACAACGACGCCCAGCAGGCCGCCTAACGCAACTTCTGGTGCGCGGCGGTGGTACAGCTTTGCATGGCCTACCCCCTCGAACACCATGAGGTAGCTACCAACGGCATCCGGCTGCACGTCGTGCAGTGCGGGCCTGCCCGCGGGCCGCTGGTGGTGGTGCTGCACGGCTTTCCGGAGTTTTGGTACGCGTGGCGACACCAAATTCCGGCCCTGGCTGCAGCCGGCTTTCGGGTGTGGGCGCCTGACCAGCGCGGCTACAACCTTAGCGACAAGCCTCGCCGCGTGCGGGACTACACCATCGACCAGCTTGCCGCCGATATTATTGGGCTGATTGATGCAGTTGGCGAGCAAACCGCCGCCGTTGTGGGCCACGACTGGGGCGCTGCGGTGGTTTGGCATCTGGCCGCGCACCACCCCGACCGCATCAGCCGGGCGATTATTTTGAACGTGCCGCACCCGCAAGTGTTGAGCCGGGCGATGCGCCGCAAGCCTGGCCAGTTGCTCAAAAGCTGGTATGTCTTTTTCTTTCAGTTGCCCTGGGTGCCGGAGGCGTTGGTGCGCCTGCGCGGGTGGTGGATGGGCCGGAAGGCGTTGCGCGGCACCAGTCGTCGGGGCACGTTCAGCGACGATGATTTAGCCCTGTATCGGGCGGCTTGGGCCCAGCCACGGGCCATGCGCAGCATGATAAACTGGTACCGGGCAGCAGGCCGGTTTGCGCGTCGGCTTAGCAAGGTCGGGCGCATTGGGGTGCCAGTTCGCATTATCTGGGGCGAAAAGGACGCTTTTTTAAAAGCTGAATTAGCCCGCGAAAGTTTAGCTTTTTGCGACGATGCAGAACTCACGTATCTGCGGGCTACCCACTGGGTGCAGCACGAAAGAGCTGAGGAAGTGAACGAGTTGCTACTAGAGTTTTTAGGTGCTGTAAAATGAGGAGCTTCGAATTGCCGCCATGCTCACGAAGTGAGAAACCCGTTTCAAGGTGATAAAACACTGCACGAGCGCAGCGCAACAGGCGGCAGCTTAGCAGAAGCAAGATACCCAACCCAGAGGAACACAGACCGGTCCCGTATACCAACGCTTATGAGGAAGCTAACGCCCATCCGCAGCTCCGGCAATGCCGCTGCCCCAGCCGCTGCGGGCCGGCGACCAGCTCCCGAGCTCACGGCTGCGCCCCGCGACTATACTTACGATGGCACGTTTGAGGGCTTGCTCACGGTGCTGTTTACCATCTACGACTGGCGGGCGGCGCCCAGTAGCATTCAGCCCGAAGCTACGGCCCAAACCGGCCTTTTCGCCCAGCCCGCGCACCGCGAAACCGACGAAGCCCTGGCCACCCGCGTCTGGGACGGCTTGTTGAAAACCATGGACCATGAAGCCCGTGCTAGGCTCTATCATGTCTTTTTGAGCGAGGACCCGGAGCGCGAATTGCTCATCTTCCGTTATATAGACCTAGCCCTGCGCACCGACCGCGACATCTCGGAGAACTACGCCAATGCCGACGTGCGCCGCATTCAGCGTCTGGCCCAGCAGATGTTTCGCGAGAAGCACCGCATGGAAGCCTTCGTGCGCTTCGAGAAATCCACCGACGAGCTATTTCACGCTACCATCGACCCTGATTTTGACGTGCTGCCGCTCATTGCCGCGCACTTCACCAAGCGCTACGCCGACCAGCGCTGGCTGATTTATGACCGGCGCCGCTACTACGGCCTCTATTACGACCTGACGCATACCGACGTGGTGAAGTTTGAGAACAGCTCGGCGCAAACGTCCACCAGTGTTTCTGCCACCGTGCTCGACGAGCGGGAGCCGTTGTTTAAGCTGCTCTGGCAGTCGTATTTCGACCACGTCAACATTCCGGAGCGCAAAAATTTGAAGCTTCATCGCCGCCACATACCGTTGCGCTACTGGAAATACCTAAGCGAAAAACAGCCCCGCGAGATGCGTTTTGAGCCCATCAGGAACAAGCGCCCGCCCCGTGACCCTAACTTGCGGCTCGAATAAAGGTGATGTGCCGGTGAAAAAACGATGGGGCAGCTTAGCAAAAAGCCAGCCCTTTCGTATGTGCACCGCACAACCCTGTAGTACAGCAGCAAATCAAGACGTCGATACACATGAGCAGCATACTGGTTTTTGGGGCCTCGGGCCAATTAGGACAGTGTCTGGCGCACGTAGCGCAAGAACGAAACACGCCCAACTTACTATTTCTGCCCGAGGAGCAGGCCAACATCCTCAACCCGGAGGGTTTGGCTGCGCTTTTTGCCCAGCACCAGCCCAGCTACTGCATCAACTGCGCCGCCTACACCGCCGTGGACAAGGCCGAGGACGAGGTAGACCTGGCCCGTAAAGTGAACCGCGACGGCGTGGAAAACCTGGCCCGGCTCTGCGGCGAACACGGCACCATCCTCATTCAGATTTCCACGGATTTTGTGTTTGCCGGCGCCGGCAACCAGCCCCTGGTAGAAACCGACGAAGCCGAGCCCATCAGCGTCTACGGCCTCACCAAGCTGGAGGGCGAACAGGTGATTCCAGAGCATACGAGCAAGTTTTTCATTCTCCGCACCAGCTGGCTTTATTCTGAATACGCGAACAACTTTGTTAAAACCATGCTGAAGTTGGGCCGCGAGCGCGAAGAGCTGCGCATCATCTGGGACCAGGTCGGCACGCCTACCTATGCCATCGACTTGGCCGGCTGCATCCTCACCATTATCGAAACCCAGAGTCAGGAATTCGGCACCTACCACTACAGCAACGAGGGCGTCACATCGTGGTACGATTTCGCCACGGCCATTTTTGAGCTGAGCGCAACGCCGGTCCGCACTGTGCCCATCCGGACGGCCGAATACCCAACCAAAGCCACCCGGCCCGCCTTTTCGGTCATGGATAAGACCAAGGCCAAAACGCAGCTGGGGGTGGCTATTCCGCATTGGCGGCACAGCCTGCAGGTGTGCCTGGGGCGGCTGGGGTGAGGTTCCCAAAGTTGAGGCTCATAACCCACACTAGCTAAGCTTGCCGCCGGCTCGCCAATAGCGCCACCGCAGTAAGCGTCCCGCCCAGGGCACAGGCCCCCGGCCAGCCGCCGTGCACCCAGGCCAGTCCGCCGAGCACCGAGCCCAGCGAGCCGCCGATGAAATATGCCGTCATATACACAGTGTTGAGGCGGCTGCGGGCCTCGGGCACCAGCGAAAATACCATCGACTGGTTGGAGATGTGCGTAGCCTGCACGCCCACATCCAGGAGAATAACCCCGATGACCAGGCCGGCTATGTAGACCCCGGCGAAACCCAGAATAAGGTATGCGACCAGCGCCATTACTATGCCCATCGTGATGGTATAGCCCGTTCCTCTGGTGTCGGCCATCTTGCCGGCCAGCGGGGCGGCCAGCGCCCCAAAGGCTCCGATTAGCCCAAAAAAACCGACCACGTCGCTGCCGTAGTTGAAGGGTGGGCTTTCGAGGTAAAAAGTAAGGGTAGTCCAGAACACGCTGAAAGCGGCAAAGAGGCTGGCGCCTATCAGCGCGGCCCGCCGCAGGGGAGCTTGCTCGCGGGTGAGCGTGAGCAGCGACTGCATCAGCGAAGCGTAGGAGCCGGTGAAAGTGGGCTGGTCGGTGGGCAGTTTCCAGGCCAGCAGTACGCCGAGCAACAGCATGAGCCCGGCCCCGATTTCGAACATGGCGCGCCAACCCAGGTGCAGCCCCACGTAGCCGCTGAGCGTACGAGAGAGCAGAATGCCGATGAGCAAGCCGCTCATCACGCGGCCCACAATGCGGCCGCGGCTTTCTTCGGGGGCCAAGTGCGCGGCCATGGGCACCAGCAACTGCGGAACTGCCGAAAAGATGCCCAGCACCACACTGGCGCCCGCCAGCACCCCAAAGCTGGGTGCTACGGCCGCCAGGCCCATGCACGCGGCGGCACCGAGCAGCATAATCAGTATCATGCGCTTGCGCTCGAGCTTGTCACCCAGCGGTACCACAAACAGCATGCCCAGGGTATAGCCTATCTGGGTGGCTGTGGCTACGAGGCTGGCGCTGCTATCGGAGAGGCGAAAGGTGCGGCCAATGGCAGCTAGCAGGGGTTGATTGTAATAGATGTTGGCCACCACAAGGCCGCAGGTAACGGCCATTAGCCACACTAGGGCGTTGTCGAGCTTATGTGGGGTAGGGGAGTCGGTGGGGAGAGTAGGCGGGGAAGCGGTTGGAACGGATAACAGGGTATTCTCAACAAGGGATTCTTTCATAAAAAAACAAACAGGCAATGCTAAGGGCGGCGCAAACGCAGTCTGGCCTAACAGCAAAAAGCCGGTGATAGTTACGTTTGCGGCAAAACCCGCGACTGCACCGGCGTTTAAGCTGCTGGGAGCCGAGGAGTTGTTGTACTACCAAACGCTTTTTAGCAGAAGCGCGCTTAGGGTGGTGGCCGTGAGGAAGCGTAGCCCGGGCGGAAGGTCGTCGCGGGGCCACACGCAGGCCTTGACAGCGGCAAAATCGACGTAGCCGATACGCTGCTGTTCGTGCATGATTTCGAGGCCGTTGGGGCCGGCTAAGGCAGGCCCGGGCGTGCTACGGCCGTTGCGGGCGGTAAGTGGCGGGTGGGGCGTCAGTCGGATGCGCAGGAGTACTTTGTCGCCGCTGCCCACTAGCCCCACCAAGGTGCCCGGCTTGCTGGTATCGCGCTGGGTCGGGTCGGGAGTGCTGAAGAACAGGCCCTTGGGGCGGCGCTGGGCAGCCGCCACCGGTAAAGGGGCTGCACGAGGCAGAACCCAGGCGATGCGGTTGCGTTCAAGCAGCTATGAGCCGAGGATTTACCAAAGAGGACGACGCCCAAACGCCGCCCATCATCCCGCCGCGGGCGGCGCTGCCCGCTGGTACGCCCAACTACGTCACGCCGGCGGGCCTGGAGCAACTCCGCACCGAGCTCACGACCCTCGAAGCTGAGCGCGCCCAGGCCGAGGCCAACCGCGACAACGACACCGACCGCTCGCATCGCCTCTCCCTCTATAACGGTCGCATTGCCCTGCTCACCGAGCGCATTGCCAGCGCAAAAGTGGTGGACCCGCGCACCCAGCCGCCCAAAGAAGTGCGCTTTGGGGCCACCGTCACGCTGCGCACCGTGAGCGGCGGCAACCAAGGGTCGGCGCCAGCCAAGGTTGGGCAGGAGCGCACCTTCACCATCGTGGGCGTCGACGAGGCCGATATCGCCGAAAGCAAAGTGGCGTTCATCGCGCCCATTGCCCGGGCGGTGCTGGGCACCAAGCTGGGTAAAACCGCCAAGCTCAAGCTCGGGCCGACCGAGGAGACGGTAGAAGTGGCCGCCATTGCCTACGAAAAGCCCCTGGCAAGTAGCCACGACCCAGCCCCATAATTCTTTCTTGTAGCTTCGTTCGTTGTTATCGTTTCTTCGTTCGCTTATTTTAGGTTGTACGGACAATTAGCTTTGCGTTCGTGAATCAATTAGACGAAATCAGTGACCGCACGTGGGCGTTGTTGG